>NZ_BJKP01000022.1 GCF_008974145.1 Microcystis aeruginosa NIES-4325
TTCGCCACGACCCCGGCGACTGTTCGAGTTTTGTCAGGGAGATTATGGTGGTGACCCTTGCTACGAAGCGGTCTTTTCTGACCAAGGTTGGGACGGTCTGCCACTTCTCTCAATATACAAGGTTGGGCTGAAGCCGTGAGCTCAGCGTTTGACCGAGCGTTCGACAAAAGCTCACGTCGAAGTCTCACGCCGAGGTCTGAACGGTTGAAGCATAAAACCCAACGACCGATCATGTTAGGCTACCGCTAACCCATCCTACTGGTTTGTTTCAGCTAATTTGGTGTATTAGAAAAATGCTATAAATTCTATAATCTAAGACTTTAAGCCGAAATCTATTGCCCTATTTTAGCTGAAACAGTCCACTACAAATAATTGTGCCTCCCTACTTATGAATGCTGATTTTGCACCTGTCCACCAGTCAACCTAGTTCTAGGTTTTAAAAATTTCCCAAAAAGATAGGCAATAATTATCGCCAAAATACTCTGGGGAGTAACCTAAATAACCAACCTCAAAAAAACTCTCTGCTACACTTGAGTCAGTAGATGCACCCTGATGAAAAAGGAGAGTCAAAGAAAGCTCTCCTTTTTTTTGTTGAGAAAGCAATCCGGGGGATTTAGCCGCGGTTAGCAGGTAGTTTCGCCTTGCGCGCCATGTCTTTGAAACCATTCAAACTCGGACCAGGGCGACGGCGAGACATAGTGGGAGTAATCAAGTATTTTGTCGCAAATTCCACTTCTTGCGGCTCTACTTTGCCGTTAGTAGCGGCTACGGGTGCCGGTGCGCTCACAGGAGCGGCGGGAGTTTCTTTTACTTGCTTTTCTTTCTTAATAGAAGTTTTTTGGGTTTTTTTCTCGGCTACAGGGGCGGCAGCAGACTCCACAGCAGGGGCGGGCGCATCCACAACAGGGGCGGCTGCTGCCGTGGTTACTGTTGCTTGTTGTTCACCATCGGTTTCTTTTAGTTCTAGGTAAAAGTCAGATTTTTTGCCACCAAAGAGATTTTTTAACATCGGGGATCACTCCGAGAGTTGGGAAAATGTAAAAGACTAGGTATTTAAAAATTTATCATTGACCGGGATCAGGCAGCAAACAAGATTATTGTCTTGACAATTTCTCTGCTTCATCTATTTTTCTTTGGATAATCACTACCAGAAAAAGGTTTTAAAAACAAGTTAAATTTACAAAAATTTACAAAAATTAAGGACGAGAAACCCCGACGCAAACAATGGCAAAAACTGCTGGAGACGTTGCTGACAACGTCTCCAGATTATTTATTGGGGATTTAGCTGGCTGCGGGTACACGGCTGCCGCTAACTCCGGGTACAGGACCACGACGAATATTGGTTTCCGTTTCGATGGGAACGAATTCAATATGATTGAGGAGGGTAGTAACAAAAGCAAAGAGTAAAAAAGGCAAAGAGAGGACGACGACTAACCCCACGGTAGCGAGGGCAAAAATTTGTCTAGTGCTACTCCAAAGAGCTAGAGTGGAAGCCAGAGTAAGAAAAATAACGATTAACCAAACGATTATTTGTCCGTAAATATCCCCGAAGGTGAGGGTGCAAACCATGCGATAGTTACGAAAATCCTTATCCATAACAGTAAACCCGTAGATAGTCAGTTATTGTCTCAGGGTAAGTCTAGAATCGTCAGCTTGGTCAATATTTAAAGGTTTTTATAAACACTTGTTGATAAATCTTTACAATTCTGCGCCGAGCGGGTGGCCAAATCTAGAGATAAGAGCGGTATTTTTTGGTTGCTCTCCTAAGAATTGATAAGAATTGCTAAGAATTAGCAAAAAACTGGCCAAAATTTTGGCGAACGCTCTTTACAATTAAGTTAGAAAGGCAAGGAGGAGCAAGCCTAATGAAAACTTTTGTTGAGCGTTATTGGTCTTGGTTTAATTGGACAACCCTAGCCATGGTTGTTCTCGGTTTCTGGTTAAGTGCCAGTTTCGTCATCGATTTAATCATTCTCCCCAGCTTATCCGTAGCTGGCATGATGACACAAAATGGCTTTGCCAGTGCTGGTTACTTGCTATTTGGCGTTTTTAACCATCTGGAATTAGTTTGTGCGGCGATTGTGCTGTGTAGCTTTGTTGTCTTCCACCGCTATCATACCTTAATCCATCTCCCCGAGCATCGATCGCTCCTATTCGCCGGTGTTCTCTTAGTAATCACCCTAATTTACACCTATTTTCTCACTCCCAATCTGAGCGCTATGGGTTTACTGGCTCCCGTTACTGCTTCGGGAATGTCGGGAGAAATGATGTCTTTGCAGATTGGTTACTGGTTTCTGGAAGTGGTTAAGGGTTTGATAGCTTTTACCCTGTTGCGCTGGTGTTGGCGAGATGCCTTTAAGTTAGCTTAACTATTAGCGGCAATATTGCGGTTATCTGAATAGTGAGGTAAGAAGCTTTCGGTATTAGGGAATAGGCAATCTTACGGCTTTTTCCCCCTTCCCTAGTCCAGTCTTAACCGGTGTGCTGGCAGCTTACCCCAAAGCAGACCAAACCTCTAACTTACTGACCACGCGACGAATCACCTCATCGGTAAACTCACTCATGGTCATTTGGCCCCCTAAATCGGGCGTTTTTTTGCCCTCGTGAATAGTTTCAAAGACACTTTCATAAATTGCCCGAGAAGCCTTGCGTGCTTCGCTGGTTTCGATATAACCTAACAAAGCTGCCGAGGCTAAAATCATCGCCATGGGATTAGCGATATTTTTGCCCTCTAAAGCGGGGGCCGTGCCGTGGGGAGCTTCTGCCATAATAGTTTTAACTGCTAATGTCTTCTCATCAAATCCCAAAACTAAACTTTCGGCCCCAGCAATACTGCCATAGAGTTGCAAGACAAAATCGGATAATAAATCGCCATCGCGATTAAGGGACGGAATCACCAAAGCTTCGCCGTCGGTTTGTAAAAGTAAGGCAAAAGTTGCATCAATTAACAGGGGTTGATAACGCACTTCTGGATGTCTTTGGGCTGCTGCGTCTAATTCCTCTTTAAACATCCCTTCGTAGGTGGCACTAACGGTGAATTTTGGGCCGCCAAATACCCGCGCCCCGGTTTTTTTGGCCTGTTGAAAGGTAAACTCGGCCACAGCGCGACTGGTAGCCCTAGAAATACGCGAGGTGCGATAGGCAATTTCATCGCTGGTGGCAGTGGTTTCTCGCCATTCTTTGGCCCCGTAGGCATCGTCAACGGCCATGCGGACAATTGCAATGGGAGAATAAACGCCCCCAATCGGACGAATACCGGGGATACGGCGACCGATGCGGAGAATTACCTGAGAATTCATTGCTTCTCTTAAAATAGCGTTAGGACTGCCCACATCTCCTTTAATTTCTGGGGTAATAGTGGCAGCTTTCAGGGCTAATCCGGTTTTGAGAGTCGCTTCGGCAGCCTCATGAACCACTTGATTGTTACTCTGGCGACGTTGGGCTAAACTAAGATCAAAATCGGCAAAGTTAAGCGGTTGACGAATTATCGAGGGTTGTAATACTCTCAGGGCTTCTAGTAATAGTTCTTCTCCAGTTTGGTCGCCGTGCATGACCACAATGGTGGGGATATTTTCAGCCATAATTTTTGAGTTTTAATAAAAATTTTCAAGTATATGTTAATGCTTAATTAGCTGGTTAATCGGCTAAAAAAGATACTTTTTACCTTAATTAATTCTGTAGTTTTATCAATCTTGCAGAAAAAAAATATATAATTAATATTATGCCCGATCGCTAATTTAACTTAGTCAATCGGGCAGTGGTGAGAATTAATTAAGCCAAGATTTAGAAAGCTTGTTCAACTTCGGCAATTTCTGGAATCATTTCCCGGAGACGGCGTTCGATGCCCATTTTTAGGGTCATGGTGGAACTGGGACAGGAACCGCAAGCGCCTTGAAGACGCACTTTGACGACTGGCCCGTCGATTTCGACTAATTCCACGTTACCACCATCGGACATCAGGTAGGGGCGCATTTCATCTAAGACTTTTTCGACGTTATCGGGAGTCAGTGTTAAAGACATAATCAGCCTCTGGTCAGAGATTTATTAGAGTGTAGTTGCTTCAATCCTAACGCTTTTTGGGCAAGGATAACCCTTAAGCTTCTAAAAGCTGTAGATTGATAAAAGTAAATTCTGTGGTGGATTTTTCGCCCCCGGCATCGATTGCGTTAATCACTTGACAGGAGGGTAAATAATAATTACCGATTTTTTCGTAGGTTTCCTTAAAGTCCCGTTTTCCCTTTAATTCATCGGTTTTAGCATTACGGAAAATGGCATTATAGCGAATAGAAATATAACCTTCTCCCGTATCGAGACTTTCCTCGGTATTAATAGTAAAAGCCATCGGTCCCATGACTCGACTGACTTGACAGATTTCCTGGCCGCGTACTTTATAATTAGACCCCATAGCATCGCCGGTGACAAGAATTTCTACCGCACCGGTGGGATCATCTTGCCCAAAATTAAACTGGTTTTTGCCGTGGGAAGCCTCAAAATTGCCTCTTTTACGGTGAGTAACGATGTCTCGCATTTGATTATAGATACTTTCTTGCACTTTCTCGTCATCAATGCCCTTTACTTCCACACTATAATCGGCATTAACTTGAATTTTGCCCGTATGGACTTCCTCCCCTTGGGTGAGGATAATATCAGCAGTGTAACCGGGGAATCGTTCATCCCAAGTGTAACGGTTTTCGTAGGCGGAGCGGAAAATATCTCGGGCGTTCGTCGTGGCTACAGTCATAATCGCTTTACTTGTGTTGATAACTCCATTTATATCATTGTCGCTGATTTTTTTGCCTCTGGCCGAGATTTCTAGAAAACTAGATGAATTCCACAGCTTAGGGAAAAGTCAGTTAGAATCGATCAATGACCCGTACCTTGCTCGATTGCCATAAATCTAAATAAGCAAAAAATAAACATGAGCAATTATGACAAAATTAAGTCCAAAAGTTACCGCAATTATTCGTTCTGGTGAACAACAAGGATATGTAGGTGAATGCGTGGAAATTTCGATTGTCACCCAGGGAAATACCTTAGATGAGGTGGTTAATAATCTCCAAGAAGCCATTTTACTGCATTTAGAGGGAGAAGACCCCAGGGAGTTCGGTCTAGTTGCCAAACCTTCTCTACAGATTATATTTGAGTTACAGCCAGAATATGCCTAAGCTGAAACAACTATCCGGCAAAGACATTATCAAAATTCTTGATCGATTTGGTTTTACTATTCACAGTCAACGAGGAAGTCACATAAAATTGCGTCGTGTCATCTCGGAGAGAAAGGAGACTTTAACTATTCCCAATCATCGGCAACTTGATCCCGGAACCTGTTACGCTATTTTTAGGCAAGCAAGTCAATATATTCCAGAATCAGAGCTTTATCCTTACTTCTATGACTTATAGAAAAAGTTAGGTAGTTGATCGGGGCGTATCCCGATAGTATTTGATGATCAAAAAATCGGGCTAAAATAGAAAAAACTCACCCTCAGCGACCACGGCGATGGCAGAAGAAACGGCGAAAATCAAGCTTTATCGGAAAACCTATCAACTTCCCCAACTAAATCGCCCCGATTTATTAGTTTTGCAGGATCAGATTCAAGAAAGACAGCAACTGATTAAAACCGGAAAACGGGTTCGCAATACATGGTTAGGATTGAGTAAAAAAGAAGAACCCCTCAATTTCGAGGAAACTTTTCAAGAATTAGAAAGATTAGTCGGGGACTATAACCAGTTAATCAGATTTCTCACCGACCATAAGGATGAATACCGGCGGTTTTTCCAGTCACTGACCGAGGAAATCAAGGAGGCAGTGGCGGTTAAATGCCAGAAATTGGCAGAAACAGAGCGAAAACGCCAATCTTTGGAGAATAGCATCGGCTCGGCCGACCTGCGAGATACCCTGAGACTACAGAAACAGCAGATTTTCCGCACCGTGATTCTCGTTGGTCGCGCCAGCTTGCTCATGCTCAAGAAAATCGACCTAATCAGCGAAAGTATCCAGAAATTAGCCGAAGATCAGGATACACAAAAACAGGTTTTCTCGAAAATGATCGGCGAGTTGAACGGGTACAAACAAGTGTATCAGTTGCAGCTGGAGTTAGATAGTCTGGAACAAGAAGCGATCGAAATGGCCAAAGTAGCCATTAATCTAGAACAATACCTAAAACCAATTATCGGACAGTTTCAAGGCTTGATCGATCGAGTAGTGACCATTGACGGGGAACTTTCCCGCAGTGTCAGCGAAGTGGAATCCCTCGTCCAGAACATTCTTAGTTCCGAATCGGCCGTATCTTTCCGCAAAAACGAGAATCTATCGGCTAGTTTGCTCAATTTCCTCGTCACCAGCGAAGAAAAGCGCGGCCGTTTAGCGATCGCATTAGAGCGAGCCGAGCAGGAAGGATGGCAATGGACGGAAGTGGAAATACCCGACGAGGAAATCGAACTCGAAACCGCCATTCAACGCATCAACAACCATGTAATCGAGAGAGTTGGGAATTTTATCACCTCCGTCGTCGGTGATTCTCCTATTCCTCAAACTTCATTTACCGAAAACCTACCCAATGGGATAACACTGGAGATGGTGAGCTTACCAGCAGGTGAATTTCTTATGGGATCTCCTGACAGTGATTCTCATGCTCAAAGTAGAGAAAAGCCTCAACACCAAGTTCAAGTCAACAGTTTTGCGATCGGGAAATATCCGGTGACTCAGGCACAATATGAAGCGGTAATGGGAACCAATCCCTCTCGGTTTAAAAATAATCGGCAAAATCCAGTAGAAAATGTTAGTTGGAATGACGCTCAAGCCTTTTGTAAGAAATTGAGTCAAATAACTGGGAAAACCTATCGCCTACCGACGGAAGCGGAATGGGAATATGCTTGTCGTGCGGGGACTACTACTCGCTATTATTTCGGTGATGATGCCGATCAGTTAGAAGATTACGCTTGGCATAAAGGAAATTCTCAGGATAAAACTCATCCTGTGGGACAGAAAAAGCCCAATGCTTGGGGACTGTATGACATGAGTGGCAATGTTTGGGAGTGGTGCGAGGACAATTGGCACGATAACTATATCGGAGCGCCAAAGGATGGATCGGCTTGGTTTATCAATAATGATAATCGTTCTCAGTTTCCTAAGTGTCTGCGGGGCGGTTCTTGGTTCATCGATCCAAATGTCTGCCGTTCCGCTTCCCGCTACCGGGACATCCCCGACGACGGCTACAGCAGCGGCGGTTTTCGGGTTGCGTGTGTCTCCCTAGGACTTTAACCCTCTGTTCTTTTGCTCTTTTGCCCTTTGTCTCCCTAGAAAGTGAATACGGGGTGAAATTATTCCATCGCGTCGGTCGTCATATCGAGATCACGGAAATAGGACGTTTACTGCAATTAGAAGCGCAACGCATTCTTACTCAGATAACTTTGACAGAAAGGGGACTGGCGGAATTTAACGACTTGCAACGGGGAGAACTACAATTAGGATCGAGTTTGACTATTGGTAACTATTGGCTGCCAGCAAAAATTAGCGATTTTCAGTAGCGCTATCCGGCAATTAAGATCAACTGCACCCTAGCTAATACGGAAGAAATCTGTCTGGGTAGGGCTAACGGTTCTAAGATAACTCGACCGACTTCTCGGCAACAAAAAGCGTTAGATTGATTAGGGGTTTCTTGAATTTGTACCCAGTAATGGGGCAGCAGAAATTCTCTTAATCCCTGCTACAGCACAGGTTATGGCTTTTTGTCAACGGGAAATTCCAGTAATAGAGACTACTTTGGGGTTGCTGTGTGAGGGTTGAAACTGTGGTGAAGATGTCGAAGACGATTTGAGGAACGCTGTTCAACGTGATGAAGGCCATGAAAATTGCCTAGCTAACTTGGCAAGCAAGCCTCTCAGGGCAACCTATACAAAAAAGACCGATCAAGCTAGACTCGTAAAAAGATAACTCCATCTAGAAGGCTTACCCTAGACTGGAAAGAACGTCGGAAAAATCTCGTCAGAAATAGGAGTCAATCGAGTTTATGCCAGAGCTTGCTGTACCATTAGAGCTTGATTTCACTAGCGAAACCTATAAATCAGCCTATAGTCGCATTAATGCCATCGTTATTGAAGGCGAATACGAGGCCAATAGCAATTATATTCAATTAGGAGAAATCCTCGCCGATAACAAAGAGGAGTTACACCGTCTGGCAAAAATGGAAAACCGTCACATGAAAGGTTTTCAAGCTTGCGGCCAAAATTTGCAAATCACTCCTGACATGGATTATGCCAAAGAATTCTTTTCCTCTCTGCACAATAACTTCCAAATTGCCTACGCAGAAGGTAAGGTTGTCACCTGTTTATTAATCCAATCTTTGATTATCGAAGCTTTTGCGATCGCAGCCTATAATATTTATATTCCTGTTGCTGATCCCTTTGCCCGTAAAATTACTGAAGGCGTAGTTAAAGACGAATATTTACATCTCAATTTTGGCGAAGAATGGCTAAAAGCGAACTTTGAAACTGCTAAAGAGGAATTAGAAGCGGCAAATCGCGCTAATCTGCCCATTGTCTGGAGAATGCTCAATCAAGTCGAGGATGATGCTCGCGTCCTCGGGATGGAAAAAGAGGCCCTCGTGGAAGACTTCATGATTAGCTACGGGGAAGCTTTAAGCAATATTGGTTTCAGCACCCGTGATATCATGCGGATGTCTGCCTACGGATTAACTGCTGTCTAAAGCTTGAGCGTCTAGATTTCTTTTTTCCCCTGCTGCCGCTCAACACAGAGCGGCTCTTTTGTGTATTATATTTAAGAGTCTTAACGATTTCTTAGCAATATCCTAATTTTTATCTAGTGCCATCTAGTTTAACGAAAGAACAATCAATGTTTGGTCTTATAGGTCATCTTACCAGTTTAGAACACGCCCAATCGGTCGCCGACGATCTAGGTTATCCTGAATATGCTAACCAGGGATTAGATTTTTGGTGTGCTGCTCCCCCGCAAATTGTCGATGATTTTCATGTCACCAGCATCACGGGGCAAACCATCACGGGTAAATACATCGAATCCTGTTTTTTACCAGAGATGTTGTCGAATCGTTGGGTAAAGTCGGCTATTCGTAAGGTGCTAAATGCCATGGCACTCGCTCAAAAAAGTGATATCAACATCACCGCACTCGGCGGTTTTTCTTCAATTATTTTCGAGGAATTTAATCTCAAAGATAATCGACAGGTGCGGAATATCGAGCTAGATTTTGGCCGTTTTACCACCGGTAACACCCACACCGCTTACGTCATCTCCACTCAGGTAGAAACCCTCGCTGAAAAAATGGGCATCGATTTAGCTCAATCTACCGTTGTGGTTTGCGGGGCAACCGGAGATATCGGCAGCGCCGTTTGTCGTTGGTTAAATGAAAAAACCGATACAAAAGAACTAATCTATGTGGCACGCAATCAAGAGCGTTTACAATCTCTGCAAGAGGAGTTAGGACGCGGTAAAATTCTTCCCCTAGAGGAGGCTTTACCCCTAGCTGATATCATTGTTTGGGTGGCTAGTATGCCTAAAGGAGTGGAAATTGATGTGGATAAACTCAAACGCCCCTGCATTATTATTGATGGTGGTTATCCGAAAAATTTAGGCATGGTATTAAATGCCCCCGATATTTCGGTGATTAAGGGCGGCATTGTCGAGCATTCCCTCGATATTGACTGGAAAATTATGAAAATCGTTAATATGGATATTCCCTCTCGTCAAATGTTTGCCTGTTTTGCTGAGGCGATTTTATTAGAGTTGGAGGGTTGGCAAACTAATTTTTCTTGGGGACGCAATCAAATTACCGTCCCTAAAATGGAACAAATCGGCGCAGCTTCCCGCAAACACGGGTTTCAACCTTTGCTATTTTAATTAATTTATCTAGAATGTCATTGGGTTCATCCCACAACCCACTGCTAAGTTCAGCAATCAAAGAATCATCGATTGGCCTTGGATCCATCGCTTTTCTCTATGTTTTCAACCCATCAAGTCTATTTGCAGGGTAAGCGCATCTTAAAAATCCTTGACAAAATGAACTTTATGTGAGTTGCTTACCCAGAGAGCGATTCAGGAATATTTGAGGAGAATTTGCCATCTCAATTGTTAAGCAAAAATTGACCAAATGGGTCGATTTCGCAACTATTCTGATTGACTGGTATCACTTGAAATGCCCACACAGCAAACGGATCAAAAAATTGGTCAATTGTCAATAGCGTTTGAGATGCTCTCACCCTGAATCATCCGACTCTTTATACTCAGATCAAAAACTGGTTTGAGCAAGCTCAAGCACATCAATTTGATGGTATTCAATTTAGTTATGATTACCGTCTGGAAAAAGGTCATCATCGCCTCGAAAAACGTTGGTGCGGGGCTGGTACCCTTAGAAGCTTTCGGCGGTCTTTATCAACAAGCTCAATGGCTAGGACTTCAAAGTATTATCATGGTTAAACGAGTTCGTCATCTTTGGAATAAAACCACTTGTGAAGTCCAATTTTATCTCAGTTCTCTCCCTGCTGATGCTCAAAAAATAGGTAATGCTATCCGACGTAGTCTGGCACAAAAAAGTAAACGGGCGGCCATGGATAATAACTATATGATGGCTGTGCTGAAAGCCTTTTGTCAAGCCTAATTGAGATGCTCTTACCCTGACATGATGGTATCTAGAATTTATTTGGTCAGATAGGAGAGAAACAGGAAAGAATTGAAATATTGGATTGGTATCATTTAATCGAAAACCTCTATAAAGTTGGCGGGTCATTCCAGCGAATTGAGGAGGTAAAATGTTTTCTATGGAAGGGGGAAGTGGACGCGGTTATCTCTTGTGCGCGAAGGATGGTCAGAGCCGCAAGTGGAGAATTTTATTACTTATTTGAACAAGCATAAACATCGAATTGTCAATTATGGTTATTTGCAGGCGGAGGGCATTTCCATTGGCTCTGGCTCCGGGTCATCAAAAATTAAACAAATTGCTCATCGTCTTAAAATTACTGGTGCAAGTTGGGAATCTGGTAATGTACTGCAAGTCCTTCTTCATCGCTGTGCTTATCTAAATGGTTGCCTTTTTTAACTTTTTTATTGATCTCATTAAGCATTTCTAGTTATTGCAAAGGTGAGATGCTCCCAATTTAATCTCTCTAAACGAACACCTGTTCTCACTGGCTTATATGTAAAGTTTTGTGTAGAAGCTCAACATTTCTGAATTGTGGTATACTGCGACTTGTGGCAGCCTTTTAATATTTATAATCAAAAACTATAGATGTTTACTTCATACGCTCAGAACTTTGAAGATGTAATTCTCAATCGAATTTTTAAAGATAAAGAATCGGGTTTCTATATCGATATCGGAGCGCACCATCCCGTTTACGATTCAGTTACAAAAGCTTTTTACGACCGAGGTTGGCGGGGTATAAATGTAGAACCCGTACGGGATTTTTTTGAACTCTTACAGCGAGATAGACCCCAAGATGTTAATTTAAACTTAGCGGTTGGCGAGCAAAAAACAACACTTGAATTTTTCGAGTTACAGGGTAGTGGTTTTTCAACACTCGATAGGAATATCGCCATCAAACTAGCTGCCGAGAGGCAATTAGCTCTATCTTGTTACGAGGTAAGCGTTACTACCCTCGCCGAAATTTGCCAGAAATATGGCTCTATTGCCATTGATTTTCTTAAGATCGACGTAGAAGGATGGGAAGAGCAAGTAATAGCGGGAAACGATTGGGACACTTTCAGACCTACCGTAATTATTATTGAAGCGACTATTCCTAATTCTACCGTTCGTCGTGAGACTAATATTGCCAGTTTTTTAGAGGAAAAAAGCTATGATTTAGTTTATTTTGACGGATTAAATGATTATTACCTAGCGAAAGAATCTAGTCAATTTAGATTTCATTTTCAAACTCCTCCTAACGTCTTCGATAATTTTAGTCTTTTTAGAATTAAAGATTTAACCGATCAAACGATTCTTCTAAATAAAAGTATACAAGAACGGGATAGAGAAATAACCATATTAAACCAATGTTTGGAAGACGAACGATTTGAATCTCAACGTCTATCTCGAGCGCTAAAAAAACTAAAATTGTTTAAAGATGAGCAGGTCAAATACTATCAAATCAAAGAAAGTGAACTACAAATACTAATATCTCAACTGAACCACAAGATTCTAGATTTAGAAGCCTTAAAAACTGATTTATACCAAGCCCAAGAGAAAATTTTAGCCATGGAAAGTAGTAAATTTTGGAAACTTAGATCTTTTTGGTTCCGCTTGAGAAAACGACTGGGAATCTCTGGGGATTAAATAATATAACAAAACTTGATTGCGACAGAAAAAAATTTAGCAATATATGAAATTTTGAATTGACAGAGTCAAGAAATAATAACAAACCAATTAATTTTTTGCACAAGGAAACTACAAATGAGTCAAGAACTAGAGATGAAGGTCGAGTCCAATTTATCTTCATTTGCCAGCGGTCAAAATCAAAAAACATTGGCAATTATCACAATTTGTTCTAATAACTATTTCCCTTACGCTAGAGTTTTATTTTCCTCTTTGCGTCGCTATCATCCAGAAGCAGCCCTATTTTTATGCCGAGCCGACAATAAATCAAACCTAGAATTAGGTATCGAAGGGGTCAAAATTATTGAGGTACAAGATTTAGATATACCTAATTTTTTTGATTTTGCTTTTCGGTACGATATAATGGAGTTTAACACAGCAGTTAAACCATTTGTAATACGACTACTGTTGGAAAAATGGGATTTTGGGCGAGTCATTTATCTGGATCCTGATATCGAGTTATTTGCCCCGATGACCGTTGTTATTGAAGCACTCGCAAAAGGTGCGGATTTTGTTTTAACTCCCCACATCACTGCACCAGCCGAAACGGATTACTATCCAGACGATATCGCAATGATGAGGTCTGGAATTTATAATCTCGGCTTTTTGGCCGTTAGTAACAGTGAGTCTACTCTAATTTTTCTTCATTGGTGGGGGAGACGACTAAGATTTTACTGCTTAAATCAAATTGACAGGGGGATTTTTGTCGATCAAAAATTTATCGACCTACTACCGAGTTTCTGCGAGCGGGTGAAAATTTTACGCCATCCTAATCTTAATGTCGCCTATTGGAATTTATGGCAACGTAATTTAGAAAAAACTCCAGAAGGATGGCGAGTTAACGGAGAACCTTTAATCTTCTTCCATTTTAGTGGAATCGACGTTAAAAGTCATGCCCGTCTTTCCAAGCACACCTCTAGGTATAAAGAGAATTTAGAACCTGTTCTACAAAATTTAATCTCCTACTATATCGCTCAGTTAAAACAATTTGGCATTAAGGAAATTCAAATGCTGGATTACGGTTACGGTAGTTTTAGCAATCAAGTTCCGATCACTAATCTGATGCGATGGTGCTATAGAGAAATCGAGGAGACTTGGGTAGATAATCCCTTTCAAACTTTCCATAAATTTCTCAATGAACCCTACTGGCAAGGTGCTGCAAAAGGCCTATATCCTTTGACTAATTTAATGTACTATTTTTGGGCGAAAGAGTCCAATCTACAGAAGCTATTCGATCTAGACGATCCCGATGGACGAAAAAATTACGCTAAATGGTTTATTCAAAACGCCACCGAGCACCGCATTGATGAATATTTTGTGTCTCCCATTCTCGATCGCTTTGCCGAACAATTTAGCTTACCCCGCTCGTCTTCATCTCGCCGTCCCATCGATCCAAGCGAATGTGATGTTTGTGTTATCGGCTACCTTAAAGCAGAGATGGGAGTGGGACAAGCGGGACGATCGGTTTTGAAAAGTTTGGCGACGACTGGGGCGAAAGTCCAGGGCTTTAACGTATCCGTCAATGTGACCGCCCGTCAATCCGATCGCTCTGTTGCGTCGCTTCTCTCGTCCATACCCGATGCCCGCGTACAGATTTACTCGGTTAATGCCGATCAACTCGCCGTCGTTTCCGAGGCAGTTGCCCCGTTATGCCAACGATCGCCCCAGTATCGAATTAATATGCCTTTTTGGGAAATCAGTCGGTTTCCCAGTGATTGGATCGCTTCCTATGGAGACTTCGACGAGGTTTGGGCTCCCACGCGCTTTATCCAAGCGAGTGTACAGGGAACTTTAGACCTGCCAGTTGTTTGGATGCCGCCTGCCGTTGCCTTAACGGATTTCGAGTCGGTCGATCGAAGTCAATTTAACCTTCCTGCGGAGGCTTTTCTGTTCCTGTTCAACTTCGATTTTTCCTCCTACTCAACACGCAAAAACCCCCTGGCCGTGATCGAGGCTTACCGCCTCGCTTTTCGTCGTCGTCCCCTCAAAGTTGCCACTGCTCTGGCGATCAAAACAATGGGACGGGATGCGGACGGAAAGAATTTAGAACTACTCTTAAAAATGACCGAGGAAGAATCAGACATCATTATTATTAACGAGCAAATGACTTACAGCGAAGTCCTTAGTCTAATGAATTGCTGCGATTGTTATGTCTCGCTACATCGCTCGGAAGGATTCGGTTACACTTTGGCGGAAGCCATGCTACTCGGCAAACCAGTGATCGCCACCGATTATTCTGGAACGAGAGACTTTGTCGATCAAACCACTGCGTTTCCAGTCAAGTATAGATTGAAATCCCTCGAAAGGGATGACTACCCTTTTGGGGAGGGACAGAAATGGGCTGACCCCGATCTCGACCATGCGGCCTGGCTGATGCGGAGAGTTATTGAAGATGAACCCGATACTGGCAGAATCGCCCTCGCAGGAAGACACAAAATTCAAAGTACCTATTCTCCTGATCTGGTCGGTCAACGCTATCTCGATCGCCTCCGAAAAATCGGTGTTCTTTAGACGCTATCGATAACCTTTTTGTTCAGGGTAACCGCACGTTGATTGAGTTCTGAAATTCTGAGAAGTTGGCCTAAAATTCGATGGCTAACTCAGGCTTGTGTCTGAACCGATCACCAACATCTCTAGCTCTTGTATCGCTCTTCCGGGAGTCTTAGGAGAACCATAATCTTCTCCAATTTCTTACAACTAAACAAGAATTAAAAATGCTAGAATGAGAGTGAGGATGAAAGGTGATTTACGAGATTCGCTGGGATTGTTAAAGGGCTTAAACTGCGGAGGTATCTTCGAGCGAACACAACCCAAAGTCAGGCGGGTTTTTGTAAATCTTTACAACGGTTTATAACAATTAAAGTCCGAATCGATAAGTCGGGGAGGATCGCCATGAGGATTTCTAATGCTGTATTACTAATACCTAACCTTGAGGTTCAAGAGGAGGTTCCCGACCTCGTAAACATTAACGGGTTAACCCCTTACCAGGTGATCGATGATTTCAGCGGACAAGATATTGGTCAGCCCGAGGATGGGGTAACTCCCGTCCCGTCAGTAGAATCTGACAGCGGACTAATCCAAGGGTCAGAAAAACTGGTTAGCGTTGCCGCGACCTTTCAAAACCCGATTCAATTTCCTCTGACGATAAACTCATTGGATGACCAGTCGATCAGAGGGGGGGATGATAAACAAGTTCAGCCTGATCACTCTGCTCAAGAAGTTTTTGATGGTGGTGGGATCACTGCGTCGCCAGTATTGATGGCCTTCGACAATCAGGATGACTCTTCTCTGATGGAGGCTCAGGAAGCTAGTGTCATGAGGGTGGATACCGCCGTGGCGGCCACAATCCCGGTGGCAGTGCCCTTTACTCCAGTTTTGCCGCCAGCTGCGATCCCGGTGACAGTGCCCTTTACTCCAGTTTTGCCACCAGTAACTCAACCGATTACGATTTCTCCACCTAGAACTATTACTATTGGCGGACAAACAGTTGTTGTCGATCAACAACTGGTTAGTTCTGCGGTGAACGCTTTGTTTGCCTCGGTGAGATTTATGGAACAAGACCAATTATTGAACAATCCGGTTGTCCGTTTCTCTAATCAAAACGTTCCTGGAACTCATTTCTATAGTGCTAGTGCCGATGAGGTTACGAATGTTGTATTGAACTATCCAGAATTTCAATTAGATGGCATTGCTTTCCTCGTTGGCATCCAACCGGGAGACAATCTCTTACCTGTTCATCGCTTTGCCAATCAAAACGTCCCTGGAACTCACTTCTACACTGCCAGCGAGGTGGAAAGACAAAATGTCGTCGCCAACTACCCGGAATTTCGCTACGATGGCATCGCCTATTACGTCTTCGACACGACTGCTAATCTCGGAACCGATGTACATCGTTTCTCGAATCAGACCGTCCCCGGAACCCATTTCTATACCGCTAGTCAGGCGGAATACCAAAACGTCCTGGCGAACTATCCTCAGTTTCGTTACGACGGCATAGCTTACGAGGTGAACATTTTGTAAACATCCGAGATAAATTGCTAAATCGCGTCAGATTCAAATCTCAGTGGGGGCAAAGTTACTGCCCCTACTCCGTAGTATAGATAGTGGCGATTTACTATCTAAAACTCAGCCGTGTTGCATAAATATTAAATGTTTATTGTGGTAGGGGCTTTTGGTTGGACAGGGTTGTTACACTGGGAATGTAGCAAATATCTTCAAACTCAGGAGGTGATTTCCTCCATGTGCGCTACATCATTTCCTTCTTTGGACATTCACGCAATCGCCAGCGAACCAGTCGCTGTCAACATCAGTCTAGAAGCTCCCCCCCTCGGTCCCCGAAACTGGCTGGACGGGGTTTTTACTCGCTACCGGTTGCGCTCGATTTCTGACTCGCTACTGGAGTAGGGTTATTGAGTTTCACATCTCAAAGGAAACGCTATAGCACCCTCGAGTTTGAGATGGGAGAAGATTATAGCGGTTCTCGTATCTGTGCGGCACACTTAAACCTTTGCTGATTAAGTTGTTCAGGATCGGGAATGTACCTCTTGTGAATCAGAAACGCTATATATGAATATGTTATTACAAAACACCAACTTTGCGGGACTCGAACAATACAGCGACCCGTATATTCCTCTAGAACAATCCCTAACTACCGCTGCTTCTTGGCTAAAGGGATTTCTAAGTCGTGATGATTTTATCCCGAAAATTCAATTAGCTTTTGGCGACACAGTGGATGGGAATGAGGCTAAACTGCTTATTGGGCAATTGGCACGAAGAGAGCCTGATGTCTTACCTAAAATCGAGATTCGCTCTTCTGCGGAGATTAGTGGCGCGAGGGGAGCCTTCTCTGGCAGTAACTATACGATATATCTGTCACGGGAGTTCCTCGAACAAAATAGTAACAATCAAGGCGCAATTATCCCTGTCATCCTAGAGGAATTGGGACACAGTGTTGACTGGAAATTGCATCCTGGTTTAGATACTCCTGGTGATGAAGGGGAATTGTTTTCTGCTTTGGTGCGGGGAGTGGCGTTAAGTGAATCCGAATTACAACGGCTAAAAACAGAAGATGATAGGGGTGTTGTCACAATTGATGGGCAAGTTGTTGAGCTAGAGCAAGCTACTAACGTGTTCCTCCAATATCCTCTCTTGGAACCTTCAGGTGTTGTTGTCGATAACCAAGACAATATCTTAATTGATATAAATAATTTTGTCCAATTGGGAGGTCCACTTATTGCAAAATTTTCTTCTGGCGGTAAACAAATTGGTACTACTACTAATTCGATTTCTCTTGGCGTGAAGTTGGCTTCTATTCCTGACAGCAATATAGCTTTAGGATTAGGCAGAGATGGACAATTATTTTCCCTCGACTTAAACACATTAGCAGTTGACTCTTTATTTAATGTCAAAACACTGAATATAGATACCAGTTCGGTCTATGATCTTGTGACGACATTACCTCTTAAAAATCCTGGAGAAATTCAGCCACAAAACGCACTTTACAATGACATAGCAATTCAGCGGGGAAGCAACTTTCTTGACCTATTTATCACGGGTGATAGTCTCTCTGGTCTTGCTCCGTTCGTTATGAAAGTTCGTATTGAGCCGAACAAATCACCTCAAGCAAAAGTAATAATGTCGGGAATAGGAATTAATTTATACCCTCCTAGTGGTCGAGCTAATTTTCCTGCTCCAGGCATTGCGGTCAACTTCCAGGGAACAGTCCTCACAGCGTTACCTACACGCGAATCTGGTGGAAATGCCCTTACTCGTTTAATAACGTTTCCAAGCGATTTTAACCCTTCAGGTGGCATCAAACCGGGAGTTGTGCCCTATAGTCCCCTTGAAAGCTTTGGGATGACATCTGATAGTGCTGGAAACTTTTATGTGGATGCAGACATTGGAATTGTTAAGAAAGTATTGATCCTCCCTGCTAATGCTGGCAAAGTCGTTTATGAAGAAACGCTCTTGACAGAGAATTCTGTGTCGGGGAATTTGACTTTGTATCCGGGAGATGTTGCGATTGATCCATCCTGGACAAAAGGGTATGTCACTTACAACAATGCAGGCTTCGATCCAATAACTGGGTCTTACGGCACAGATTATGTATACACTTTCGATGTTCCTCTCAACCCCAACCCCAACCCTAACTCTTCAGATCTATTAAACTTGCTTAATACTCCATTTAACCGCTTCCAAAACATTGGCGTGCCAGGGACTTACCTGTTCGCTGGTCCATCAGAAACAGCAAATATTCGCCAAAACTTTCCAGGGTTCAACGAAGAAGGGTTGGCTTTTCAGGTAGGTGTTGAACCGAATGACGATTTGTTGCAATTCACCCGCTTTCAAAACACTCAAAGACCAGGGACTTACCTGTTTGCCGGGCCAGAAGAAGCCGCCAACATCCGCCAGAACTTTCCTGGTTTTAAAGAAGAAGGTGTGGCATTTTACGCCTTAGATTCGAGCCGAAACTTGGGAACGCAAATGTATCGCTTTCAAAACAGTAGTGTACCGGGAACTTATCTATTTGCTGGGCCAACAGAGAAGGATAATATTCTCGCTAACTTCCCCAACTTCCGTTTAGAAGGAGAAGCCTTTGAAGTGGTAGGGTAATCTGAATCAAACTTTAAAAACCAAGTTAGGGATTGTTTCTCCCTGCTCCAGTACTCCCAACTCTACTATACCTTTTAAACAGGATTTAGTATGATAAATACCTGAGAAAAACTGCTCAGTTTCAAGTTATCGCTCTTCTGGGACTCTGGCAAAAGTCTTACAGGCTCTAAACTCTAGCTCTCTTATGGGGTAAGCCTTCAAGCTATCGCTAACTAACAGAAACCCGAAATTTGAGTTTTTATTAGAAAAAAGGTTAGCGTTCGCTTGTCAACCGAGGGTTTCAGAATCTGGATTCGGTCAGGGATTTCCGAAAGTTCCAGAAGAGCTATAAATAGGAGTGAGTGCTTGACTTTGCTGGCGGCTTGGGTTATGATAGTCTTATAATCGGATGTTTATGTCTATCTATAAGCGCTTAGATAGATATTATAAATAAACTCTTTTAAAAAAATTATCCCAAAATCTCCCGACAAAAGCAAGCAAAATTTTGCCATCAATTGTTAAATTTTGTTAAGAAAAATCCTAAGAGTGGCAAGGAAGAGAACTCCCTTAACAGATCAGTCTGATCTCCTTGATAGTTTCTCAGGGCTTTTGGGGTAATTCTAGAAGTGTGGGACTGAATTTAAGCGTTCTAGCAAAGACGACAAAACCACTAAACCCTATGAAAACTTGGTTAGAAGATCGCGGTATCTTACCCGCTTACGGTGGGGGGGTAATCATTGGCATTACCCTCTGTTTTTTCGGAGCTGCGACCAATACCATGGCGGGATGGTTGTATGCTATCTCTGGTACGATGATCGCTCTTTTAATTTTATCGATAATTTTACCCCGTCGTTCCCTTCTTCCCCTGAAAGTGCGTCGTCTTGCCATTGTACCCGTGAGTGCGGGAGACGATCTTAGTATTAGCCTAGAGATAGAAAATACGAGCAATCAGACGATAAATCTGTTAGAAGTGACAGATATGCTGCCAATTGTCCTCGATCAGCCAAAAATAACCCCAATAGAAGCGATTGCCCCCAAAAGTTGCCATCGTTGGACCTATTATTTACCCACCAGTAAACGGGGTGTTTATCAATGGCAAGAAGTACAATTAAGAACAGCAGCCCCTCTGGGTTTATTTTGGTGTCGTCGTTGTCAGCAAGCAGCGGCTAAAGCTTTAGTTTATCCCCAAGTTTTACCCTTACAACAATGTCCCCTGATCGATTCCCTCGGTCAAGAGATGGAACAAAAATTAGAAAATAATCGCTATTATCAAAGGGCTAGTCAAGGACTTACCCGTAACCTGAGACAATATCGCTACGGTGATTCTACCCGTTTAATTCACTGGAAAACTAGCGCCCGTTTGGGAGAATTTCAAATTCGGGAATTAGAAGTGTTAACGGGGGGACAAGAAGTGATTATCTGTCTCGATACCCTCTGTGATTGGCCAGAAGACAGGTTTGAACGGGCGATTATTGCCGCTGCTTCCCTCTATTTTTATGCCCATCGTCGGCAATTAAATGTGAAACTCTGGACCGGTGAAACGGGTTTAATTCAGGGAGAAAGGGTCATTTTAGAAACTTTAGCCAGTATAGATGCAAAAGCTAGTCAAAAAAAGGCTAATCTGCCTAATTTACCGCTAATTTGGTTGACAAGTAACTTCAATTCCATCGAACAACTCACCCCCGGCAGCCGTTGGTTATTTTTCCTCGCTGCCGATTCTAGGGAGAGTCCTTCCGTCTTAATCCGACAGTGTAGCGGATTGGCGATCGAACCAGAAACTTCTCTACAACAACAATTACAAAAACCCCCTCGTTGAGAAAATTTCTGTTCCCAGTCTAGATTGAGAGGAAATTCTCCAGAAAAAAATACTGGTATCCCCGAAAAAGATGTTATGATAGAAAAGACTCGGACTCATGCGATCGCAACGCCTTAACCTTGTCAGGACCGGAAGGTAGCAGCAATACGGGATGCTTGTGACTGGCGTGATCTCCGGGTCTTTTTGTTGCCTGTGACGGTCGCTGTTGTGAACGCTTTCAAAACTTTTCGATCGCTTACTGCTGAAACTCGTCGTCAACTAATCTTCCTCTTCGTCACGGCGCTGTTTTTCTGGATAAGTATCACCACTCTCGTCCCCACTCTCCCCACCTATATTAACTCCCTAGGCGGTGGCAAGCAACATATCGGTTTTGTCATGGGGGCTTTTGCCATCGGTTTAATTTTATCGCGCAGTTGGTTAGGCAATCTAGTTGATCGCCGCAGTCGCAAATTAGTGGTTTTATTTGGAACTATTGTCGCCGCTACCGCACCCCTCGGTTATCTATTTTTTCGGGATCTTTCCTCTTTATTCGCCGTCCGCGCCTACCATGGTCTCAGTATCGCCGCTTTTACCACCGGTTACAGTACCCTAGTGGTGGATTTTTCCCCCGTTCGTCAACGGGGGGAGATAATTGGTTATATGAGCTTAACTGCACCCATAGGCATGGGAATCGGTCCAGCTTTAGGCAGTTATCTCTACGAATCGATCGGTTATGACGGTTTATTTCTAGTTTCCGCCACTTCAGGAGCGATCGCCTTTCTCTTGGGTTTCTCCATTCAAGAACCAGACTTCAAGAAAAAATTAGCCGAAATGAAGGCAGAAAATCCGACAATTGAGCGCAGTTTCTGGGAATTATGTCAAGAACGGGCTTTTTTAGTTCCCACCTTAGTTTTTCTGCTGGTTGGTACTTTATTCGGCGGTTTAGTCGCTTTTTTACCCCTGTTTCTCCTCGAAAATCAGCTCCCTTTCAGTGCTGGTCTATTCTACAGTTGTGCGGCAGTGTCGGGCGTAATCGGACGGATTTTGTCAGGAGGAGCCAGCGATCGCTATGGGCGGGGTTTATTCATCACTATTAGCGTTCTTTGCTATGGTTTATCCATGTTGGTTCTATCTTCTGCTCGATCTCCTTCCGATTTAATTTTAGCCGCTATCCTCGAAGGTACGGGAGGGGGGATTTTATTCCCTATGTTACTGGCTTTAATCTCCGATCGCTCTGGGCCCCAAGAACGCGGCCGGGCCTATTCTATCTGTATCGGCGGTTTTTTTGTGGGAACAGCCTTAGCTGGTCCAATTCTGGGGGTTTTAGCAATTTCCTACGAAACTATGTTTAGTTTATCCTCAGGATTAGCTGTTATTGCTCTCTTTCTCTTTTTTACTCTCTCTAACCCCACCATACGCCATTCTTTTCTCTTCGCTTTCGGTTTAGAAAAAGATCTCTATGCTCTGCGCCGACAAGTACAATAGGGTTTACTGAAAAAGTTTTTCCCAGGACAGGGTTATTTAATAGGTTTGAGGTTGAAAATTATCGGGAATATCTAATTCAAATACTTGGTCATGAATCCGAGCCACATAAAGCCCCTCTTGCAGAATTTTTTCCCGTAATTCCGGGGATAAATCAACGGCCGCTAATATGCCATAGAGTTTTTTATCTTTGTGTTCAGGAAAAAAACGGCGAAACCGTTGCAAAATATTTTTTAATTGTGTAATAGACTCCTCTTTGGCATGACTTTTAACCTCGACGATATAAGCAGTATTTAGATCACCATTACTATAGGCAAGGACATCAATTTCTATGTGTTGTCCTTCTTTACTGACTCGCACACTAGGACTGATAACTTCCATACCAAATTGTTGTCTGAGAATCGTTTCCATTGAGGGAAGGGCAAGTCCTTCGGTAAAACTGCCGAATTTGGCAGCGAGTCCCCCAATTTGTTTGCCCAGTTCTTTGAGTTGTTTGTCAGTTTCCTTGAGTTGTCGGTCAGTTTCTTTTTGAGCGGCAGTTAATTCGGCTAAGAGTCGCCATACATCTTCGGATGTGGTTGCCATAGATGATTTTTTCCTTCTGCTCTGGTCTATTGCCATTTTAGCCAATCGCGCCGATACTTCCTAATTTTTAACCATAGGATTTTAGATGAGCTTACCCTGATAATCAATTATCGGCAGCAAGAATTGACCTTTTCTATCCCTAATTGATGACAATTTTAGGCACTTCGTCTCTTTGATACACAAAAAAGAGCACTTGTCAATAGCGATCGCGGATTAAATGTCCAGCTAAACTGATAGGCTATTCCCTTGCTCAGAAGTGGCAAAATGCCGCTCGATTAGGGAGGGGACATCTTGGGGAACCACCTGATTATAATGCTTTTTATCGGGCATAACCACCAGATTCGGGCCTTTTTTGCACTGTTTCAAACAGCCGGTTAATTTAATATTCACCGCTTCTCCCAGTCCTTTTTCCTCTAAACCACTCTCTAACCTTTGGCAAACTCTCGCACCGCCATTTTTCCAACAATCGGACTTCTGACAGATTAAGACGGTGGCTTTTTTCGCTTTTGTTGGGGCGACTTCTGGGGTTTTTTCGCCAGATAAATGCTCAATCCCTAGTACCCTCAGTTTTAATTTTCCCTTTTTTGAACACAGACTACTTTCTCCCGTCACTTTTAGCCATGAGTGGAGAGCAATATTGAGAGGTATGTGGTCTCGCAGTGTTTTTTCGGGCTTAAACCAATATTCCCGTTTATCAACACTGATTCTCAGATATTTTACCTTATATCCGTCTTTGAGGACAAAACCGAGGAATTGACCGACCACTTGGAAGGGAATCATCGTAGTTGTAGATTTTGACATACTTTCTCACTTTTTACTCTCAGATTGCTAATTTTTCTTAAGGATTATACCTGCCAACAGGTTTCCAGCCAACCGATTAAACAGCCTGGGGAAGCCTCTACCTGTCGCAGGACAGTCCACAGCTGTACAAGTTGAGTCGGTCCATCGATGCGAACCTGCAAAGGCTTATGGAGCGAGGATTTACATTCAATGTCTAAGGCCTGCAGCTGGAGGTAAACCTGCCAGCGATCCCAAGCACTAAGATTGAAGATTTTCTCACTTTCCGATGGCCATTTCTCTATACTCATGGGGCTTTTAATTGAGAACTATTAGCAATATAACTCTAGGCTGATGTTCTCAGTATAGCCGACAACTGCAAATAATTATCAATAACTTGAAGAAAAAAAAGTTACCCGGTAGCGGCGATCGGCTAAAATTTTGCTTGTCCGCTTTGCCGACAGGAATCGCTACCGCCTACAATTGTCAAAGGGATAAAAATGGAGATAAAAAGATTTATTGACGAAAATTATGGATAAAAAAGCTCAAAAAACCGATAATTCAGCAATTCTCTATTTTGATGGTGGTTCTCGCGGCAATCCGGGAAGAGCAGCCGGTGCAGCGGTAATAGTTTTAGCCGAGGGCAATTCCTTAACCACGACTAGATATATGGAGAGAGCCACTAATAACGAAGCTGAATACACGGGATTGATTATTGGATTGGAAAAAGCCCAAGAATTAGGCTTAAAAAGCCTAGAAATTCGCGGAGACAGTCAATTAGTCATCAATCAAGTTAAGGGAGACTGGAAGGTAAAAAGCGATAGTTTACGTCCCTTTTATCAGCGTGCTTGTCAATTAGTCGCCCGATTCGATCGCATTAGCTGGTGCTGGATTGAACGAGCTAAAAATAGTGTGGCTGACGCTGCTGCCAATCATTGTCTGGATGCGGCGAAAAAATCCCCAGAAAAACCGAAGGAAGGTGAAACTAATCTCGATATCCCGCTCCAATCCCTGAAAACAATCCTAAATACTGAAGAATTCGTTTTCTCTTCCCTAACAGCAACAGGAGTAGAACAGCTGCAATTAACCCCTATCTGCCAATTTCAGGAAGAGGAAGGCCTAACGGTGATTATTCCCCGTCAGCAAGCTGATCGCGCGAGTTTACAGTACAAATATATTTATAGACAAATTACTCTTTCTGTGCATTCTAGTTTAGCGGCGGTGGGATTTTTAGCGGTGATTAGTGAGAAACTGGCCGAAGCGGCAATTAGCGTCAATGTCATTTCTGGTTATTATCACGATCATTTATTTATCCCTAGGGATAGGGTGACAGAAGCGATGGCTATTCTCGAAGAAATTAGCCGCTCCTAATAGTAGCCGAGCCAGTCGTCAGGAGATTGTTTTTATTTATTCTCCCTTCTCCCCTCTCCCCATCCCCCACTTCCCCACTTCCCCACTTTCCACCTCCCTTGAAACAAGATTTATTATTATTTGGTCTCCTCTGAGGAATTTTTCACCGTTTCTTCTAGGAAAACTACCGGTTCTTTTTCCCGCTGCTGCGAGCGGATGATATCGATGGTACTTTTCAGCACACTAGCGATGGGAACTGCTATCAATAAACCGAGAATTCCTGCCACTTTGCCCCCGATAAAAAGAGATAGAATAATCCAGACGGGATTAAGTCCGATCATACCTCCCATTAACCGAGGGGCGATGACATTATCATTAATTTGACCCACAATAATGGTCAGGGTCAAAACTTTTAATCCTAACCAAAAATCTTGAAACATCAGTAGGGTACTAATGCCAATAATGGTAAAGGCACTGGCAAAAGGAATTAATGTAGTTAGACCGATCGCCACACCGAATAATAGGGCATAATCAACCTTGAGAATCACAAAAACAAAAATTTGAGCAAGGCTGAGAATTCCCGCTAAAATGGTTTGACCAGCAAAATAGGTTTCAAAAGTTTGGCGAATAATCGTTCTTAATTTGAGATTCCAGGGAGCAGGAATCCAACTTAAAATTCCCTCCCAAATTTGTTCGCCATAGAGAACAAGAAAGACGGTGAGAACCAGTACAAATAGAATATTTAGGATACTGTTGATAGTTCCCAGCACAAAGCTAAGTAATTGAGTGCTAAGAGTTTGTAAAACATTGGTTAGTCGTTCCGATAACTGGGTGATTGATTGCTCGATATAAATCGCATATTTCTGAGTTTTATCCCACTTTTCTAAATTTTGTATCTGTTCGGTTCCCGACTCGATCCACTGGGGTAAACTATTGATTAAACTGCTTAATTGTTCGATAATCTGCGGAATTAAAATTAAACCTAAAACAATAAAAATTAATAGGGCAATTAAAAATACAATAGCGATCGAACTACTACGATTAACCCCGCGTCTTTGCAGCAGTTTGATGGGAACATCTAAGACAAAAGCTAGTAAACTGGCAGTGACAAAAATACTGACTAAGGGTTCTAGGTAGCTAAATAATTGGAATAATAACCAGCCATTGAGAAATAAGAGCGGAAAAACTAGACTTAGCCGCAACCAACGAGGTAGTTGCTTAAAAAGCTCTATCATATAACTAATTTTGTCCTGAGAGAGTATCGAGGTAAAAAGAGACTTTTCTAACCAGAAATCCTCTTTTAATCTACCATCTCCTCGCTACTTTTCTAGTCTCCAGTAAACCTGAAACTCTTATCCTAACTGTATGGAGCTAAGCGGATTCGAACCGCTGACCCCCTCAATGCCATTGAGGTGCTCTACCAACTGAGCTATAACCCCTTGAAGACCATTTTTGAATATAGCTTAAATAGAATCATTTTGTCAAGGGGTGACGAGAAAAAAATTTGTCAGTCCCAAGGCGATCGCTCATAAGACAAGGGTAGAACAATCGCCCCCATTTAGACGGGAGCCGGAATTTGGGTTAAATAGGTTAAACAGTGACCCATGAGGAAATAAACTACTAACATAGCCGCTGCCGCTGCTGCCACTAAGGTTCCTGCCAGCATCAAGGAAAACTCTTGCTTGTTGAACGCTTGCTGCATCAGATGCAATGACCAAGCCACAAGACCGAGGTCAAAGATGAGAATCGGAACTAACATATTTTAAATTTTGTTAACTTTCCTCTATTCTAATACATAATTTTCCCGAGGGATAATCGGACGGAAGTTAAAAACAGGGATTTTTTGCCGGTTGCTCGATCGAGGTTGTCAGCCGTCAGCCATTGGCTTTCAGTAATAGGTGTAAAGCTTGCTCTTCTGGGGTTGCAGCCTGAAGAAATCCTTTTCCCTAAAAACCGACTCAATCACTAGATTAAGTTCTGCAAATCTTGCTCTCATTTTCCCCAGCTAACGCACGGGTACTTGTTGATTTTGCAGATAATTTTTGACCTCAGCGATGGTTAATTGACCATAATGGAGCAAAGAAGCCAATAAAGCCGCTTCTGCCCGCCCTTCCGTCAATGCTTCGTAAATATGCTGACAATTACCCGCTCCTCCAGAGGCAATCACAGGAATCTCCACCCTTTCTGCGATCGCTTTTGTCAATGCCAGATCGTAACCCGCTTGCGTGCCGTCGGCATCCATACTGGTAACTAACAACTCACCCGCCCCGCGTTTTTCCACTTCTTGCGCCCATAATAAAGCATCAATACCCGTATTTTCGCGTCCACCCCGAACATAAACCTCCCAACCAGGGTTATGCTCATCCTTACGTCGTCTAGCATCGATCGCCACCACAATACACTGTTTACCAAAGCGATCGCTGGCTCGATCGAGCAATTCTGGATCGCGCACGGCAGCCGAGTTAATGCTGACTTTATCGGCCCCGGCTCTTAACAAATTTTTAATATTTTCTAAGGATTGGATGCCACCCCCCACAGTCAGAGGAATAAAAACCTGTTCCGCCGTGCGATAGACTACATCAATAATCGTGTCGCGATCTTCATGGGTAGCAGTAATATCAAGAAAAACCAACTCATCGGCCCCTGCCTGATTATACAAGCGAGCTAACTCCACGGGGTCGCCAGCATCCTGAAGATTGACAAAATTAACCCCTTTAACTACCCGACCTTTATTGACATCCAAACAAGGCAAAATCCGCTTCGCTAACATATCCTAGACTCTTGATTGTAACAATGGCCATCAAACGATCGCACAATTCCCCCCCGGCTGCCGAGGAAAATCTGCTCACTCCCAATCCCACTATAGAAGAAACGGAAAAAGCAGAAGCGCAGATCCGTCCCCAATCCCTAGAGGATTATATCGGTCAACAGGACTTAAAGGCTAATCTAAAAGTCACCATCGCCGCGGCCAAAGCTAGACAAGAAGCGATCGATCATTTGCTCTTCTACGGGCCGCCAGGATTGGGAAAAACCACCATGGCTTTAATTTTAGCGGCCGAGATGGGAGTAAATTGCCGCATTACCGCCGCCCCCGCTTTAGAGCGTCCCCGGGACATTACCGGCATCCTGATCAATCTTAAACCCCGGGATATTCTTTTTATCGACGAAATTCATCGACTCAATCGGGTGACGGAGGAGTTATTATACCCCGCGATGGAGGATTATCGGCTGGATGTGACGATTGGCAAGGGTCAAGCGGCGAAAATTCGCAGTATTTCTTTACCTCCGTTTACTTTAATCGGTGCTACTACCAAAGTTGGCTCTTTAACTTCGCCTTTGCGCGATCGTTTTGGCATGATTCAACGTCTGCGTTTCTATACAGTTGAGGAATTGACCACAATTCTTCTCCGAAGTGCCACTATTTTTAATATTCCCATGACCGAAGCGGGTGCGATCGAAATTTCCCGTCGCAGTCGGGGAACTCCACGCATTGCCAATCGTTTATTAAAACGGGTACGCGACTATGTGCAGGTGAAGGGAGAAGCTATTATCACCCCCCAATTAGCCGCTGAGGGATTAAATCAATTAAATGTGGATTCTATGGGTTTAGATTGGACCGATCGATTAGTATTAAAAACGATGATCGAACAGTTTCAAGGCAGACCCGTGGGATTGGAAGCAGTAGCGGCAGCCACGGGAGAAGATGCCAAGACGATCGAGGAGGTGTATGAGCCTTATTTATTACAAATAGGTTATCTCAATCGTACTCCCCGGGGTCGCATGGTGACGGCAGCCGCCTACGAACATTTAGGTTTACTGGCAAAATTGCCGAAAAATAATGATCAAAGTTTGCCTTTGTTTGAGTTGTAGTTTTCTAGATGTTAACTAGGTTAAAGATGGCATAGCCAACGCATAATTGAAACCAGTTGATTATCATTGGTTAAGTTAGCGGCATTGGTGAGTTTTTTCGTCTCTAATTGCTGATAAATTTCCCTGGCCATTTTTGTTTCAATAGCAGCGCCGATAAAAAAAGTATAAGGATGCTTAGAGATTTTTCTAAAAGCATTATCAATTCTCTGCAAAGCAGTACGAGCAGTTTTCCAATGTTCATCTGCTCCTGCGGGATCAATCCCACCTTTCAATTCTCCCAAAGCAATGTATAAATCAGCAGATTGTAAGGTTTGTTTTTTGATTTTTTTATTAGCTAATTGCGTCGAATCACATTTTTAAAGGCACAAATCAATATTGTTGTTATTAACAATGGGAACATTGACATTATAAATTATTGTTCTTGGTTGGCTGTTATTTAACCAGCTAACACCTCTAACCAAGATTTCTAGATTAGGTGTCATTTCTTCAGCTTCTCTCCATTGATTATTACTAGAATTGAGCCAATCATAAGCAATTCCTCCTACTCTTAAAGTTGCTAATAGAGAACGAGTAAATTTACTTTGAGCTAAGGAGCCACCTGCGTTTCTCATGATTCCTCCTAAAGTGTCACCCCGAATCAATAGAAATCTATAGACTAACTCCTCGACAAAATTAGTCCCCGCAGGTTCCAGAAAATTGACAATTAATTCTTGAATTGCTTCTACCTTGTCTTGGGGATGTAAATAATTTTTAGCCTTATCAGAAATTCCCGATGCAGTTAATAAAGCCGCTTGAATATCTGGGATATTTAGTAAATCTCTAGGATTGTTTACGGTTTGGGCAATAATTTTTAAGGTTCTTGCTTCTGCAATTAAAGGAGTAGCTCTCTGATTTTTTTCTAAGGCTAGAGCAATAAATCCTGAACGGATAGCTTCATAGGTAGTCTCCAAATCACCACTTTGGTTTAAATGCAAGAGATAGGGTTTTTCCATTAAGGCTTTCTCCACACATAAATACATTTTCTTAAAGATTCTCTACCATGACATCCCATTTGCTGACTACTATTACCTTTTCCCTGAGGAACTACTAAAATATTTTCTACTTTAAATCCAATTTCTTCAGCAATTTTTGACAAAATTAAATCTACAGAAATACTAGCTCCCGCATAACGAACGTTATCATTAATCATACAAAAAATACCAGAGGATTTCATAACCCGAAAGCATTCATAAATTAGACAAGACATTTCCAGAAAATACCCCCTAATCATCCGAGGAATACCATGGTTATTTAAGGACTTGCTTGATTTTAATTACTCTAAATAATCCAGGATACTCTCTAATAATTTTTGACGATCAGTTATGGCAATGGCTGGCGACCAATGTTCATTGATTTTTAGTAACTCTTTGGGTTTATTTTCAACAGTGCAACTAAGCATTTGTTGACGTAATTGTTTTAATTGTAGTTGATCTATTCCCAACAGAGCCAATTCCAAAGCGTAGATACGAGTATAATCATAGCGATTACAATAAGGAGGAGAAGTAATAATAGAATCGTATTTTTCTGACGAAATCTCTGGCAAAATCTCAAGACAAGAACCTTGATATAGTTGAATTTTTCCCCGAGGATAATCTCTAGAAAAAAGTTCCAATTGTTGCTGACTAGGCTCTAAATCTGCGAGAATTTCTCGTAACTTGCTATGTAGGGCAATTTTAAAGTCTAAAATTTTTCCTTTGTCAAATATATTTTTGCCCTGTTGTTTACCAGAACGATAATCCCAACGGAGGTATTGACCATCTTTTCTAGTATAGCTAATTGATTCGAGAATAGAAAGTAAGGCAAATTTTAAGATCGCTTGCACTCGCTCATTCTCTTGGGCAATCAACCCTAAGTAACTTTCTATACAAGCCTGATTTTCTTGGGGATATGCTCCTTGAGTAATTGGTAATTCTAATAACTTAACTTTGTCATCTACCTGTTGCCAAAGGCTATGGTTAGACCAGTACTCTAGACGATGTATATCATCACTATTTAAGCCATTTTCTAAAATTTGTCTAGTCATAATTAATTCCTGTCCAATCGGCAATAGTTCTATTCCATCTGCTGATAAACCCCTGGCTGCCGCCGCAAACAAAGTTGTTCCGCTGCCACCAAAAGGGTCTAGTATTTTTCCTTGTTTGATACCATATTTTTCTAGAAGATAAACTATCAGATCAACGGAAAAACCCTCTTTATATTTATACCAGCGATAAACCGGTTGGTTCTTATTACCTTGAAAACTCACTAGGGTACGAGATAATTGCTCAGAATCAAGTAATTTGTCTTGAAAATAATTAAATAATTCTCGATCGAGATTGTTGATTTCTAACAATCTTGCTGCTACATTAACTGAACTATTAATCATTTAGGTTTACTGGCGAAATTGCCGAAAAATAATTATCAGAGTTTATCTTTATTTGATTGGTAATTTTAATCGGTGGGGAAGGGGCGATACTTAAGGGTTAATTCTCGCACCGATTCCCCTAGATTTAATCTCAATCCCCTAGACAAATCCCCAAACCCCTGGCGGTTTTGACTAAAGTTTCTTCGGGATCGACAACGCGATAGGTTTTAATCGCCTCCTCAATGGGAACACTGACCACTTGCCGATTTTGCCAAGCCACCATACGATCGAATTCCCTCCTGGCGATCAAATCTACGGCCGCCACACCAAAAGCCGCCCCCAGTAAGCGATCCATCGGAGAAGGAATGCCCCCCCGTTGAATGTGGCCCAGGAAAGTCACTCTCGTTTCGGCCCCGGTTTCCCTGGCAACTTCTTCGGCTAAATAGCGACCGATACCCCCGAGACGATCTTCCCCTAGGGCTTCCTTCTGCACTAGGCGATTGCCAGTTTCGGTACGCACAGCCTCGGAGACAATAATCAGAGAAAACTGTTTATCCATACGCTGCCGTTGCCGGATCTTCTCGCAGACCTTCTCTAATCGGTAGGGAATTTCGGGAATGAGAATGATATCGGCCCCCCCCGCAATACCGGCAGCCAGGGCGATATGGCCGGCATCTCTACCCATAACTTCTAGAATCATCACCCGGTTATGACTAGCGGCGGTAAAATGGAGGCGATCGAGGGCTTCTGTGGCGATATTAGTAGCTGTATCGAAGCCGATGGAGACTTCTGTAGCTCCCACATCATTATCGATGGTTTTGGGGATACCAATCAGATTAATGCCTCCCTGTTGGGCAATACGGCGCAAAATCGCCAGACTACCATCGCCACCGATGCCAATCAGGGCATCCAGTCCCAGACTATGATAGCCGTCGATGATGTCCTGAGAGCGATCGATCAGGGTTCCATCCGGCATCGGGAAAGCGAAGGGATCCCCCTTATTGGTAGTACCGAGAATCGTTCCCCCCATCACTAACAGGCGGTCGACTCCTTCAATATCAAAGATCGTGGTTTTGGGGGGACGGCTAACTAATCCGTTCGTTGCTTCTCGAATACCCACCACTTCCCAGCCATAATTGCCACTGGCATGGTGGACAACGGCACGAATGGCGGCATTTAAACCCGCACAGTCGCCACCACTGGTGAGAATTCCAATTCGTTTTTTTTCACCCATAGCTTTTTGTCAGGAGATTAACAAATCTATATTTAGGGAAAAGTTGCGGATAATGCCTAAAAATTAAGAAAGTTTCTAGATCGTCCCTGACAGTTAGGGGAAAAAACCGAAACATCCGCCCTCGTCCCCTCAGTAATCGATCACGAGCAGGGTATGCAGGGCGACACGGATTCCCATTATACTAGAAATTATATAGCAATATTAGGGCATTTGTCAACCCTAATATGCGAGAAATTTTCTGATAACTGATAGCCAGTCAATTTAACTATTTACTGCTTGCTGAAGACGGGATATATCCCAACCTTTTTGATTGAGAAGTAGCCAAGACTGCATTAAATCCGGACCGTGTAACTCCCCCATCAAAGCGGCCCGGAGAGACTTCATCACCAGACCTTTTTTCACTCCATGGGCTTTAGTTGTTGTCTCCACAATTCCCTTAGCCACTTCTCCAGTCAAATCGGGACTAATAGCGGCGAGAATATCCTTGATAATATCCTTAACTCCCTCTAATTGTAATTGACTCAAAGCCTCCTGATTATAATTAGCCAGAGGGGTTAAAAGTAAGCGACTTTCGGCGACAGCATCGCTTAAACGAGTTAAACTCGGACCGATGAGAGTAGCCAAACCGAGCAACCAAGCTCGATCGGTTTCAGCATCAAAATTATACCCCGCTTCTTGCCAGTAGGGGAGAAGTAAAGGCACTAATTCCTCACCGGTTAAACGATGGAGATATTGACTATTAATCCAATCCAATTTCGTCCAGTCAAATTTTGCCCCCGCTTTATTTACCCGTTCTAAACTAAACACTTCTGCGGCCGCTTCAAGGGTAAAAATTTCTTCAGTGGAATCGGGAGGAGTCCAACCGAGGAGAGTCATGTAATTAACCAAAGCTTGCGGCAAAAAACCCAGTTTTCGGAAATCATCGATCGAAGTGACTCCATCCCGTTTAGATAACTTACGACCCTCTTGATTTAAGATCAAAGGAGTGTGGGCAAACTCTGGCACTTTTGCCCCCAAAGCTTCGTATAAAAGAATTTGTTTAGCAGTATTAGCGATGTGATCTTCCCCACGAATAACATGGGTAATTTCCATATCAATATCATCAACAACTACCGCTAAATTATAGAGAGGCTGACCGAAGTTTTCCTCGGCATTTTCCGAGGTACGAGCGATCACCATATCCCCCCCTAAATCACTACCTTTCCAGATAACTTTTTCCCGGATTAAATCCTGCCAAATAATTTCTTGATCGTCATCAATAATAAAACGAATTACTGCTTTTCTCCCCCCTTGCTCGAATTGCGCTTGTTGTTCGGGGGTGAGATAACGATGACGATTATCGTAACGGGGGGCAAGATTGCGGGCTTTTTGTTCTTCCCGCATTTTTTCCAATTCTTCTGGGGTACAATAACAACGATAGGCTAAACCTCGATCGAGCAGGGTTTGAATAGCCTGACGATAATAATTAAGGCGTTGAGTTTGAAAAAAAGGACCTTCATCCCAATTCAGTCCTAACCATTGTAAGCCCGCTTGAATATTTTCCGTATATTCTGGTCGAGAACGTTCTAAATCTGTATCTTCCACGCGCAAGATAAATTTACCCCGGTGATGATGGGCAAAAAGCCAGTTAAACACGGCTGTGCGTGCGGTTCCAATGTGTAAATTTCCCGTGGGACTGGGGGCAATACGAACTCTAACTGTCACGATTTAACTCCTAGGTTTTTTGCGGCAACGATATCCCATATTATGGCAAATTCACCTAGGCAAACTCGCGAAATTAAGAAAATTAAATGGATAGCTACCAAAAGGTGAGAAAGGAACAACAAACTCTCAAGAATTGAAGTTTCCCTCTCTGGGGAGAGGGTTTGAGGCAGAGATATTTCAATAACCCTGTTATTTCGATAATTCTAGGCAGCGATTAAAGATTTGCTCAAAGGTTGCCAACGGAAATATCTTTCCCCACCCAATTCGAGGACAAATTTTAACCGGGGTTCCTGTTGACTAAGATTAATTAAGTATTGTTTTTCTTGCGAGGATAAAACAAAACTTTCAATAATCCAAATCACTAAACCTTTAGATTTGGGAGGTAAATTTTCCAATTGATAGGTAGCAATGGGAGGAATAAAATAAACCGGTCCAACGGCTGCTTCCCGACCGATATTTTTTTTACCCAAATGGGGGGGGCGGACTCCATGAATGCCGGTAAGATAGGCACTTAAATCGCCTAGACCTCTAGCGGTGATATGCAGGACATTGTAACCAGTAGCCCGCAAACGTCTTTGATAGCGTCCCTCGTAACCTCCTTCTAAGGGTGCGTAAACACCTAAAGCACCGTATTGTTCCAGATCGCGAATAAATGGTTTTCCTGTGGTCAGTAGTGCCATAGCTAGTAAAAAAATCTTTTTCCCTATAATCGCACGTTTTGTTAAGTTGTGCGTCAGGTGAACAGAAAAAGACTTAGGATCAAAGATAGAGAGGGACAATCGCTACTCTCTCCCGAGGAGGCAATATGTTTCACGATCTCCTTTATCCCAACGGACTGCTTTACATCCTGATTAAACTAACTATTTTAGCTTTAGCAGTCTTGCTCTGGTTTATGGTCGTTTCGGCCCCGGCTGTCTGAAAAAAACACTGCTCTTGTCGCAGGTTAGCCTTGTCTTCTACAATTAGCGTTCTATGCAATGGCTAAATTTTGTCGATGACTCCTGTTAGATTGCCGATCAATCCTTTTCTGAAACCCAACCTAACCACTAAGCTACTAGGGGTTGGGTTGGTGTTGACAATTATTTTTATCCTGATTGCCCTGTTTTCGCCCCTTCTGCAAGCGATCGGACTGATTCAGGATCCAACCGACATTTTAAGCAATTATCCCCTACAAGCCCCCAGTTCCAGGCATTGGTTCGGGACAAATGTGCGCGGTTATGATGTCTTTTCCCGCACCCTATTCGGGGCGCGAGCGGCCTTGTCCGTGGTATTTTTGGCCACAGGATTATCTTTAGTCATCGGGGTTCCTTTAGGACTAATTAGCGGTTATTTGGGAGGTAAAATCGATCGAGTTCTCCTCTTTCTCATGGATACCCTCTACACCTTGCCGGGGTTATTATTATCGGTGGCTCTGGCCTTCGTTTTGGGTCGTGGTATCCTCAATGTAGCGATCGCTGTTAGCATTGCCTATATTCCCCAATATTTTCGCGTGGTCAGAAATCAAACCGCCAGCGTAAAAAATGAGTTATTTATCGAAGCGGCCCGAGCGATCGGGGCTACACCGGGTCGTATATTATCAAAATATCTTTTCTTTAATGTCGTCCAGAGTGTCCCAGTTCTGTTTACCCTCAACGCAGCAGATGCGATTCTGGTTTTAGGCGGTTTAGGCTTTTTAGGCTTAGGATTACCAGAAGAAGTGCCGGAATGGGGTCATGATCTCAAGGAAGCTTTGGCGGATTTATCTACAGGTATCTGGTGGACTACTTTATTCCCCGGATTAGCAATGACCACGATGGTGGTGGGTTTATCCCTCTTGGGAGAGGGGTTAAGTGAAATTGTAAACCCCCTGAGTCGTAAACGCTAAAAGTGCGGGCTAGAGTTCGGGGGAAATCAACTCAGGACCCCGCACCCTCAGCCTCTCTGTCCAGTAACAATGTAAGATACCCTTTGGGCGATATTGGTGGCGTGATCGGCCATGCGTTCCAGATGACGGATTAGTAAAGCCATCAGCAGGATTGGTTCCACCACACCCTTGATATCTCTTTGATGGGCGAGAGTGTGATAGAGATAATCATAGGCTTGATCGACCGTATTATCTAGTTCTTTGACCTTTGGACCTGCTTCTTGATCGAGGTCAGCCAAGGCAACAAGGCTCGTGGCTAACATATACTGAGCATGGTGGGACATAGCCTCGATCTCACTCATACAATCGTGGGGAGTATAGGCGAATAATTTGAGAGCTATTTCGGCCAAATCCTTGGCATAATCGCCGATACGTTCCAAATCGCGCACTAATTGCATAAAAGCACTTAAAAGCCGCAAATCTTGGGCTACGGGAGCCTGTAGAGTCATGAGAGTGGCACAATCTAACTCGATTTGACGGTAGTAGCGATCGATTTCCTTGTCAAGGGGGGCGATTTTTTTCGCCATTTCCAAATCCCTAGCAAAGAGGGATTGATGGCTAAGACGAAAGGATTCTTCGACCAAGGTTCCCATTCTCAGCACATCCTGTTCCAATCGCTGGAGAGAACGAGCGAAATAGGTGCGATCGGGATGATTGGTTTCTTTGGATAGGCTCACGGTCAGATTCGCTTAACATAAAACTACTCTTTCTCTACAGTCATAACAAGAAAATTTTCGATTTTGTACAGTTGTCTAGAGAACTTGACAGATTTTTTTCTCCCCACACCCCACACCCATCACCCCACCTAATTTTTTTGACGGGGGAGAGTGACTTGTAGGCGAGCGCCCCCGGTGTTAGGATCATTTTGAGCGACGATCGAACCGCCATGGGCTTGAATAATCTCTTTGGTAATCGATAAACCTAAACCGGTACTATAATCCTTTGTGCCTTGTTTTTGACGGGTGCGGGAAGGATCACCGCGAAAGAGGCGATCAAAAACGTAGGGTAGATCCGCTTCGTTAAATCCTTTGCCGTTGTCGATAACTTCAATTATCAGCCATTTTTCCCCGATAGTGTCGGATATTTCTCGAATTTCTAGGCGTATTTTCCCTCGTTCAGGACTATACTTAATGGCATTATCAAAGAGATTCAGGAAAACCTGCAGCAGACGAGAGTGATCCACTTCTACCGTCCAATCCACCGGAGAGGAATAATCTAAGCTAATCTGTTTTTGGGCGGCTATTGGGGTGACAGTCTGCCAAGCAGCGGTGATTAAGTCCTCTAGATTAATCATCTGGTATTGTAAAGATCGCCCCGCATCCGCTTGTAATTCACTGATTTCTAGCCAATCGCGCACTAATTGGCTCAAACGCTCCACTTCTTTAGCCATTTGTTCTAACCAGCGTCTTTCTGGCTCTTGGAGGCGTTTTTGTAAAGCTTCGGTAAGCAGAGAGATGGAGGTTAAGGGAGTGCGTAACTCGTGAGTTAAGTCAGAGAAAGCTCGCTCGCGATTTTGCGATAATTCCACTAAAGGCTGTCTATTTTCGATAAATACAGCGATTTCACCTTCTGGCAAGGGATAACCGTAACCCTTCAAGGCAATCGATTTAGGAGCAATTACTTGGCGATCGCTGACAGGGTTGACAGGATAATTAGTCGGGTAAAAAGTCCAAGTTTGCACCTGTGGACTCTGTTTTTGGCGAGTTTCTTGAATTAATTGATCTAATTCGTAGGAGCGCACCAATTCCAGCAGCAGACGCACCTGATCTGGCTGCCAGCGATCGAGTTTTAAGAGGGTTATTGCCTGTTGATTACACCAGAGTAGTTGATTATCGGCATCTATATGAAGATAGGCGATCGGGGCTAGTTCTAGCAAGGATTTCTGAATTTCTAAGCTCTTTTCTCGCTCTTGCAGACTTTGGGAGAGAAACTGTAATTCTCGACGCACTAGGGAGGTAACGGGAAAAGAAGCCGACAAATCCGCCGAATCCGAGAGAGCGCTCAGGGTTCGCTTTAACTCTCTGTTTAAGCGTGAGACTTGCCAATAACAAATACTCAAACCTAAAACTACCCCGAAAATAAAAGCGAAAATAGTCATTATCCCAGAAAGCGGCGATCGCTAAATTTGAAAATATAATCGCTCACCTAGCCAAAACGATAACCGAAACCGCGTACAGTAATCAGGTATTCCGGTTGACTGGGATCGATTTCCAGTTTTTCCCGTAACCAGCGAATGTGAACATCGACGGTTTTGGTGTCTCCTAAAAAATCTGGTCCCCAAATTTGTTCAATTAACTGCTCTCTTGACCAAACTCGGCGCGGATAACTCATAAACAGGTCGAGGAGACGGAATTCTTTAGGAGAAAGGTTAATTTCTTCATCTCGCACTGTCACCCGACATTCCTGGGTATAGAGAAAAACATCCCGGAATTTTCGCACGGGAGCGGCAGCTAGGGAAGTAAATCCTTGACGACGAATCAGAGCGCGACAACGAGCGACTAATTCGCGCATACTAAAAGGTTTAGTCAGATAATCATCAGCACCCACTTCTAAACCCAAAACTCGATCGGTTTCGCCAGCCTTAGCACTTAAGATTAAAATCGGGATAATATTGCCGTGATAGCGCAACAGACGGCAGATATCAAGACCGTTGATTTGGGGTAGCATTAAATCCAAAACGACCAAATCAAACCGAGACTCACCGTGATGAGATTCTTGACTTTGCAGTAATTCTAGAGCAGCGCGACCATCACTCACACCGAGTGCCTCGTAACCTTCTTCTTCCAAAGCTAAAATAATCATATCCCGAATCACTTCTTCGTCTTCAACGATTAAAATCCGATGATTGGGAACGAAATTCGTACTCGCCGACAAGGGGGGGTTGTCAAGGGTTAACATAAAAATACTTGATTATTCGTCCTAATTTTATCTCAATTTGTCAACCCGCATTCGTTTTGGAAGGCTAGAGCCGAATGTTATTACAGTTATCTACCTGGTTAGAGGTGGAATCCTATCTAGAACAATCTCAGGGAATTATTATTCCTATCGGTTCCACGGAACAACACGGGCCAACGGGACTAATTGGTACAGATGCTCTGTGTGCGGAGGCGATCGCTAAAGGAGTAGGGACACAGGTACGAGCAATGGTAGCGCCGACCTTAAATGTCGGTATGGCCCTACATCACACGGCTTTCCCCGGTACAATTAGTCTTCGTCCTAGCACTTTGATTCAAGTCATCCTCGACTATGTGACTTGTTTAGCTAGAGCCGGTTTTCGTCAATTTTTCTTTATTAATGGTCACGGGGGCAATATTGCCACCCTAAAGGCCGCTTTTGCGGAAACCTATTATCATTTGGATTCCCTCAATTTGCCTAACACAAATGAGGTTAAATGTCAAGTGGCCAATTGGTTTATGGTGCGAGAAGTTTATCTTTTAGCCAAAGAATTGTATGGAGATCAGGAGGGTTCCCACGCTACACCGAGCGAAGTGGCGTTAACTCAATATCTTTACCCTGAGAGTCTTAAAAATGCCTTTTTATCAGAAAAAGTGGCTTCTGGTCATGGTATTTACGGTGCGGCTAATTTTCGCCAAAATTACCCCGATGGTCGTATGGGTTCCAATCCTGCTTTAGCGACTCCCGAACACGGTCAGAGGTTCTATGAATTAGCCGTGAAAGAATTGAGTAATACTTATCTGGAATGGCTCTCTTGCACTGTGTCGGAGTGATAGTGACCAGGCCACCAAGACCAGGAATAATTTAACTGTAACCCTAGAGACAAAACTTAAATATCCAAGTAGAAAATTGATGATTACCACCACTGACAATAACTCCAATCAAGCTCTGGCTAGTTTGCGGGAAATACAAGAGATCGCCATCGCAATTACAGCCAAAAGCCTCAATCCCGCCATGCTAACGGTTGATTTCCTCAAATATTCGGGAATAGTTCCTCCCGACTGGGAATTAAATGGCCAGCCGGTACTCAATCCTAATTACGCTCAAGTTAATTTTCAAAATGGCATCAGCATCGTCGCCCAACCCCGGAAAATTACCTTTGTGGAGATAATTAACTCTCCCGATAGCCTGAACCTGAAACTGCCAGAAATTGTTGGTTTATATCTAGATAAACTCCCTTTAGCCGAATATCAAGCCCTGAGTATCGCCCCGAAAAGCATTGTTCCTCTCCCTAGTAGCCCCGATGCCGCTAAAAAATATATCACCGAAACTCTTCTCGCCCCTGGTTCCTGGCACAATTTCGGTACAGCCCCCCTACAAGCGGGCATCAATCTACTTTATCAGTTAGAAACCTCTCAGCTATCCGTGGCGATTAACGAGGCAAAATTGCAATTACCCGATGGCAAAATTTTAGGGGCGCTATTATTTGCCGGCAACTTTAACTATAATCTGGCCGAGGGCAGCGATCGATTAAATCTGCTCAAACAATATCTGGGACAATGGCAAAAAGACCTAGAGATTTTCCGAGAATTAATCACTCAACGCTTTCTGGAAAGACAAGTCCCAATTTTCCCCTCTAATATCAATCTACCCCTAGGACCCCAAGATGGACTGTAATCAGTCATCAGTCAATACTTGCCGATAACCTAAAACACATCCACCCCCGCAAACCCTTGTATTTTGGCATTAGCGGCTTCCCCACAGCTGCGCGGGGTGGGGAATAATTTCCCCGGGTTAGCTAAACCTTTGGGATTAAAGCAATCCCGCACATAGCCCATAGTTTCTAAGTCAATCTCGTTGAACATAGCGGGCATATAACAATTTTTATCGATGCCGATACCATGTTCCCCCGATAAACTGCCCCCAACCCGCACACAAAGCTGGAGAATTTCACCGCCTAATTCCTCCACTTCTGCCCAAGCCCCCTCTACCTTGTTATCGTAGAGAATCAACGGGTGTAAATTGCCATCCCCGGCGTGAAAAACATTGGCGATTTTATAACCGTATTTTTCACTTAAAGCCTTAATTTCCTGAAGAACAGACACCAATTGAGTGCGCGGTATCACCCCATCTTGCACAAAATAATTAGGGCTAATTTTCCCCGCCGCCGCAAAAGCCGCTTTTCTGCCCTTCCATAGTTTCAAGCGGGTTTCGGCATCATTAGCCGTGGTGATATTTCTCGCCCCATTTTGACGGCAAATCTCGGCAACCCGATGTTTATTACTGGCGACTTCTACCCCTAAACCATCCAATTCCACTAATAAAACTGACTCGGCATCCCGGGGATAACAGCCCGTAGCCACCACGTCTTCCACGGCGTTAATACTGAGATTATCCATAATCTCCATCCCCGCCGGAATCATTCCCGATTTAATAATATCCGCCACCGCTCGGCCCGCCGCCTCGATACTGGTAAAATCAGCCAGTAAAACACAGATAGATTCCGGAGTTTTCAGGATTCTTAAGGTGATTTCCGTGGCAATGCCTAAAGTTCCCTCGGAACCCACAAATAAACCAGTTAAATCGTAGCCCGGTTGTTCTGGTACTGCCCCCCCCACATCGATAATTGAACCATCGGGAAGGACGATTTTTAAGCCCATAACGTGATTGGTAGTGACACCGTATTTTAAACAGTGAACCCCGCCGGAATTTTCCGCCACATTACCACCGATCGAGCAGATAATTTGACTAGAGGGATCCGGTGCATAATAAAATCCCGCCCCGCTTACTGCTTGCGTCACCCAATTGTTAATCACCCCGGGCTGTACCACTACCCTTTGATTATCTAAATCAACGCTGAGAATCTGATTCATCCGCGCCGTAACGATGAGAATCCCCTCTTCTAAGGGTAACGCCCCCCCCGATAAGCCTGTTCCTGCCCCCCTCGCTACCCAGGCAATCTCGTTATCGTGACAGAGTTTCACCACCGCCGCAATTTCTGCTGTGCTGCGAGGCAGTACCACAAGAGCGGGTCTTTGTCTGTATCCCGTGATACCATCGCACTCATAGGTTAATAATTCATCCTTACGACGGATGACTCCATCTTTGCCAAGGATCGCTTCTAGCTGTTTGATCAGATTGGGGGAGATTTTCGGGGGATTTTTGAGTAACATAGGTTTCAGGGCGGCGGAGTGGCCATAAAATCGCTCTATAGGTTAAAATATCGCCAAAAAGCCAGAAATGAAGCTTTAAAAACTGCTCTCTCCTATTTTAGCACTATAACCCCTTCCTCTGTAGATAGAAACCTGCAAGGGTCAGGATTATAGAGGAAATTGCCGATAAATTTCCCATCGCTTACCGTTATGAATTAGGAGGGTAATTTGATCGATCATCACCTCAAAAAATAGCTCTTGATTAGCATATTTTGACCAAGCTTTCCAGAAATTATCTTTAGTTAAATCTCGGAAGCCAACGGTTAAATGAGGCGCAAAAGCTCGGCTTTTTGAGGCATTATCGCTGATATTCAAGGAAGATTCTAGCTGCTGTAAAAGCCGTTTTTGTAGGGTTAATAATTCTGGGGTTTTCTGGACATTAATATAAATGACTCGCGGTTTAAAGGCGGCAAAATTCTGGAGAATCAGGGGAATAGGAGAGTGCAAGCAGGCAAATTCCTCTAAACATCTTTTTAAATCCGGTAATTGTCCTAAATTCCACCAGAAAGGAGGTTGGAGAGTGACGTGGGGAGGCGATTTCAGGGCAGCGCGACTATTGTAAATTTCTGCAAACTCTAACTTGATTTTTGTGGCAATTTCCTGTACTTCTGGCGGCGGCAAAAGTGCAATAAAAAATAGAGATCCCTGGAGTTGATTCATGGAAACAAGCAAAGCTACAGAAATGAAGCTGTCACATCGATTCTAGCAGTCTTCCACAACTCTAAGCTAATTGTATATCTCTGTTACATTGCACCCTCGACGGCCAAGATTAATCGGTATAATTATAGGATTGTTGATCAGTCCTAGCCTCCTGAGAATTTATGCCCTGGTTTGTCAAGATAGAAAAAGGCATTGTTGATAAAGATATCTTTGATCGCTATGTCAGCGCCCATAAGGACTATGTGCGTGATTTAATTAGCCAAGGACGAGAAGCAAAAACCGGTTATTGGGCAGAAAGAGGCGGCGGAATGTTATTATTTAAGGCCGATTCTCTTGAGGAAGCCCAAGCAATTATAGTTTGCGATCCTTTAATCGAGAATGGTTGTGTGGAATATGAACTCCATGAATGGCGAATTGTCGTAGAATAATCTAGCTTTTCAGGGAACAGTGAACAGTAATCAGTCATCAGTGAAAAGACAGCAAGGTTAAGCTGTTGATTATCTAAATATTACTCGTTAATACTGCTTGGGAGTGGGGGGAACCAGAGAAGGGAGCTTTTTTACTGCGAACTGATCGCTGAGCACTGATCACTGATAAGCTATACTGGGGGAATTGTGCTAACAGCACGGTTGCTGCTGCCGCTCATTAAATTGTCCCCAGTGAAATTGAGGAATTAACTTTGTCTAAACAAGATCTCATCGAAATGGAAGGAACCGTCACCGAATCTTTGCCTAACGCCATGTTTAGGGTGGATTTAGATAACGGTTTCAACGTCTTAGCCCATATATCCGGCAAAATCCGCCGTAATTATATCAAAATCCTCCCCGGCGATCGAGTCAAAGTAGAACTCACCCCCTACGACCTAACAAAAGGAAGAATTACCTATCGCCTGAAAAATCAGAAAAAATAGCGATAAAGACGGGCAGAGAAGCCAAAAAGCCTAATAAGCAGCCAAATTTATTTAAAAAAAATAGGTGACACAGGTAAAAGAAATCTGATATAATAATAAGCTTGCAGTGTTGCCAGAATACTTAGGCATGAAAGTTAGAGCGTCTGTCAAAAAAATGTGCGAAAAGTGCCGCGTCATCCGTCGGCGCGGTCGAGTCATGGTAATTTGTTCTAACCCCAAACACAAGCAGAGACAAGGTTAATCCACCAAAGTCACTGTCTTGGGGCAGAGAATCGTTACCGTTAATTGTAGTCGTTTTTGGAAAAAAAATCGTTCATAGGGAGAAAGAAAAAGCGTGGCAAGGATAGCTGGTGTAGACCTACCTCGCGATAAGCGTGTGGAAATCGCCCTGACCTACCTCTACGGAGTGGGTCTATCGCGTTCCCAAGAAGTCTTATCTGCGACGGGTGTTAACCCTGACACTCGGGTCAAGGATCTCAGCGATGAAGACGTGGCGGCGCTACGGACTTATATCGAAACAAATTATCAAATCGAGGGGGATTTGAGACGCTGGGAGGCGATGAACATCAAACGCCTCGCCGATATCGGCACCTATCGAGGTCGTCGTCATCGGCTAGGATTACCCGTGCGCGGGCAACGGACGCGAACCAATGCGCGGACACGTCGCGGTCGTCGGGTGACAGTGGCAGGGAAGAAAAAAGCCCCCTCCAAGAAATAATTTTTTATTCATTGCGATATCCCCCAATCAAGAAAAACTATGGCGCGACCAACCAAAAAAACCGGACCGAAAAAACAGAAGAAAAATATTCCTACCGGAGTCGCTCACATTCAATCGACCTTCAACAATACCATTGTCACGATCGCCGATACCAAAGGCGATGTGATCTCTTGGGCATCGGCGGGATCGAGTGGTTTTAAAGGAGCCAAAAAAGGAACCCCCTTCGCAGCCCAAACCGCCGCCGATAACGCCGCCCGCCGAGCGATCGAACAGGGAATGCGTCAACTAGAAGTGATGGTTAGTGGCCCTGGGGCAGGACGGGAAACCGCAATCCGGGCCCTGCAAGGAGCAGGATTAGAAATCACCCTGATCCGGGACGTGACTCCCATCCCCCACAATGGTTGTCGTCCTCCCAAACGCCGGAGAGTGTAAACAGTGAACAGCTTTTTCAGGTGACAGGGATCTTGTGGCCAGCAGCCGTTAGCTTTGAGCGCATCAGCAGCAGAATCGGGTCGTCAAAGACCATCTGTTCAAAAAGCCGAACGCCGAACGCTAAAGGCCCAACGCTAAAGAAAACTGATAACTGATAACTGAAAACTGATAACAGCAACAAGGGAGGTCAATCGGTGGCGCAATTTCAAATCGAGTGTGTAGAAGCAAAAACTTACAAGAATCAGAGTCAGTACAGTAAGTTTGTACTAGAGCCTCTAGAAAGAGGCCAGGGTACAACCGTAGGTAATGCCCTGAGACGGATTCTCATTTCCAATCTGGAAGGGGCGGCCGTGACGGCCCTGCGGATCGCGGGGGTCAATCACGAGTTTGCCACCGTCGAGGGAGTACGCGAGGACGTGATGGAACTCATGCTCAACATGAAAGAAATCACCCTCAAAAGCTACACCAATCAAACCCAGATCGGGCGTTTAGTGGCAACTGGACCGGCGACGGTAGTGGCGGCACAATTTGATTTACCCTCAGAAGTAGAGATAGTCGATCGCAATCAGTACGTCGCTACCCTGGCCGAAGGGGCCAAGCTAGAGATGGAATTTCGCGTGGAAAAAGGCAAAGGCTATCGGGCAATTGATCGCAGTAAAGACGAAGCTACTTCGCTAGACTTTCTGCAAATCGACTCGATTTTTATGCCCGTAACCAAAGTCAACTACAGCGTCGAAGATATCCGTTCCGAAAGCGGTCAAGCTAGAGATCGTCTGCTCTTGGAAATTTGGACAAACGGGAGCATTAACCCCAAAGAAGCCCTTTCCCAAGCGGCCGATATGCTGGTCAATCTCTTTAACCCGCTCAAGGACCTCAACGCCCTCGAAGCCTCTGGTAACTTTGACGACCAAGAGATCAACCAAGAAAACCAAATTCCGATCGAGGAACTACAATTATCCGTGCGCGCCTACAATTGCCTGAAGCGAGCGCAGATCAACACCGTAGCCGACCTCCTCGATTACAGCCAAGAAGATCTCTTAGAAATCAAAAACTTTGGGCAGAAATCGGCCGAAGAAGTCATTGAAGCCCTACAAAAACGGTTAGGAATCACCCTACCCCAAGAAAAAAGCAAGTAAACCCAATTCCAGGAAAATACCATGAGACATCGGTGTAAAGTGCCTCAATTGGGTCTGCCGGCTGACCAAAGAAAGGCACTGCTGCGCAGCTTGGCTACCCAGCTAATTCGCCACGGTCAGATCACCACCACCCTAGCGAAAGCGAAAGCGGTGCGAGCAGAGGTAGACCACATTATCACCCTAGCTAAAGACGGTTCCCTGAGCGCTCGTCGCCAAGCTATGGGCTACATCTACGATAAACAACTGGTTCACGCCCTCTTTGAAGGCGCCCAGTCCCGTTATGGCAACCGTAACGGCGGTTATACCAGGGTCGTGCGTACCCTGCGCCGTCGCGGGGATAATGCCCCCATGGCGATTATCGAACTGATGTAACGATGACAGCTTGCCCCCAGTCGCGGATCGCCCTAGTTATCCAGTATGTGGGAACTAATTTCCACGGCTGGCAACGGCAACCCCATCACAGGAGCGTGCAGGAAGAAATCGAGAAGGCTCTGGCCGATATTCTCGGTCATGCCGTCACTCTGCACGGGGCCGGACGTACCGATAGCGGTGTTCACGCCGCCGCCCAAGTTGCCCATTTCCAGCAGCAGAGTCCGATTCCACCTGCCCATTGGGCCAAGGTTCTCAATGCTCGGCTAGATGACGATATCGTCATTCGGGCTTCAGCCCAAGTTCCCGATCACTGGCACGCCCGTTTCTCGGCCCTCTGGCGACGTTATCGTTACACCCTCTATACCGACCCCATCCCCAATCTCTTTGTTAGCCCCTTTAGTTGGCACTACTACCATCGTCCCCTCGATGCCGATTTGATGGCATGGGCACTCGCTCCCTTATTGGGTAAGCACCATCTGGCCGCCTTTCACCGTGCCAACTCTAGTCGTGACCATTCCTGGGTAGAAGTGCAGGGGGTGGAATGCTACCGTCAAGGGCCGTTTATACAGATGGAAATTCAAGCTAATGGCTTTTTGTACGGGATGGTGCGGCTATTGGTGGGAATGTTGGTGGAGGTGGGAACCGGTGAGCGATCGCTAGAAAACTTTACCGACATCTGGGTCAATCAGCGCCGAGAATTGGTCAAATACGCCGCACCAGCTAAAGGACTATGTTTACTGCGGGTGGGTTACGCCGATTTTCCCTTTGCCGATAGCGTCTGGTGCGAGACTCAGCCTCTTTATTATTTCCGAGCATAGGGGATAGGGGAATAGGGAGATAGGGAAATAGGGAAATAGGGGAATTTCAACTAAAACCCTAAAACCCTAACCCCCCAACACCCAGGTGGGCAATAAAAAAAATTAATTTTTGTAAACCAAGGCAAACTCACCATGAACAAAACACCTCTACCAAATTTAGAGACTCTAGAGCAGAAATGGTACGTCATCGATGCGGCCGATCAGCGTCTAGGTCGTCTGGCTACCGAAATCGCTATGATTCTACGGGGCAAAAATAAAGCCACCTTCACCCCCCATCTGGATACGGGGGATTTTGTCATTGTTATTAACGCCGAAAAAGTGACGGTGACGGGCAAAAAACGCCAACAGAAAGTTTATCGCCGCGACTCCGGCAGACCGGGTGGTATGAAGGTAGAAAGCTTCGATAAACTGCAAAAACGCATTCCCGAACGGATTATCGAACACGCTGTTAAGGGAATGCTCCCGAAAAATAGCTTAGGTCGGAAATTGTTCACGAAACTGAAAGTTTATGCCGGTGCGGAACATCCCCATCAGGCACAACAACCGGAAGTTTTAGCGATTAATACGATTCCCGCAGGAGGAAATTAAGTCAATGCAAGCCACAGACAGTAAAAATAAGGTAGTTTATTGGGGAACAGGACGACGCAAATCGGCGGTCGCTTCCGTGCGTCTGGTGCCGGGGACGGGGGCAATTACCGTTAACGGTCGCGATGGGGAAACCCATTTTAACCGCATTCCCACCTATATCCAGACGATTAAAGCTCCTCTGGAGACTTTGGGACTGGAAAACGAGTATGATATCATCGTTAAGGCCGAGGGCGGTGGTTTGACCGGTCAAGCGGACGCGGTGAAATTGGGTGTTGCTAGAGCTTTATGTCAATTGGCCCCAGAAAATCGTCCTCCCCTCAAGAGTGAAGGTTATCTGACTCGGGATCCCCGGGCGAAGGAACGGAAAAAATACGGTCTTCACAAAGCGCGTAAAGCGCCTCAATACTCGAAACGTTAGGTTAATAGAGAGGTTTATTATGCCGAAAAAAATTCATCCTACTTGGTATCCGGACGCTAAGGTGATCTGTAATGGTGAAGTGGTAATGACGGTGGGTTCGACAAAACCGGAAATTCATGTGGAGGTTTGGTCGGGTAATCATCCTTTTTATACGGGAACCCAGAAGATGATCGATACGGAAGGCCGGGTTGATCGCTTCTTGCGTAAGTACAAAATGGGCGATAAGTCAAGCAAAAAGGCCGATCAGAAATAATTCTTTACTTTTGCCTTTTTGACCCGGTGGGGAGATTTTCCCGCCGGGTTTTTTGCTATTTTTAGGCTGGTAGGGTCATTATGTAAAAATGTCTGGGTGAATACCATGATTGTTTTACTGATGGCACGGGGCTTTTGAAGGGGCGAAGTAATTCGCCGGCTCTTCTAGTTTTTAAGGTGAACCATCATATAAATTGACAATACAGTAGTCTCCTTTTTTCCGTATATCAGTATTTCGTTTTTCTCTACCTAGGGTTATACGCCAAACGTTGATAATTGCCTGACTGCCTCTATTAGTCGATTGAATACGCACCCTAGCTGAACCAACCATCTGTTTATCGTTATAAGGAGGAGGATAAGCCATTAAGTCCAGAATTTCATAGCGGAAAGGGTTAAAAAGGGTACTAGCTAGATCTTTCGTTTGGTCACACCAGTATAGTTCAAAGCTATGGTTTTTATTTACTATTGTATCCAAAGTATCTTTTAAAAAATTCGTGAGTTTCTGTTGCATATTCAGTTGATGCTCTTCTGGAGGAGCCTTTGAGACTATCACTTTAGGTTTTGATTGTACAATACTATTCTTTACAACCTTATTTTTTAGAGCGTTCTCCTTTTTTCTTTGATACTCTTCAATTTTAGTTTGAGCGATTTTATAGAACTGGTCTTCTGAAGGGATTTTTTTTAGAGAATTTATAGATTCCTTGTACAAATCTATAATTAATTTTCTATCATTTTCGTGCTTGGCATCTAATGTTGATGCCATGTTAGCTTTCATTATTGCGTCATTGCGTCGTCGAACACAGATTTATAGTTAACAACTGAATGCGTTTTTAAAGGTAGTGTTTTTGAAGGAAGATTATTCGAGTTTTTAGAGTTAGTATTTACTTGATTCTGTACCCCCACAAAGGAAGGTGTCGCTTGGGTATTACTATTACTAGATGATTCAAAGGAACAAGAGGTGAGAAAAAAAATAGCGAAAGATTGAACTATTTTTTCAACCGTAAACTTTGTACTCATAGTTAACAAGCAAATGCAAATAGGAATAATAGAATTTAATTATTTCTATGATAATCATATTCACTACAGGGTAAGCGCATCTTAACAATTCTTGACAAAATTAACTTTGTGTGAGTTGCTTACTCAGAGAGCGATTTAGGCATATTTGAGGAGAATTTGCCGTCTCAATTGTTAAGCAAAAATCGACCAAATATTAAGATTTCGCAACTATTCTGATTGACTGGTATCACCTGAAATGCCCATGCGGATCACAAAATTGGCCAATTGTCAATAGCCTTTGAGATGCTCTCACCCTGATATTCACTATATATAAATATTCAGTGACCGAGATCACGTTCCAAAATAGCAAATCCATATAGGGTTTGCTGAATATTACTGGAAGCCTTGCTATAAAACAGTTTTGGGGCTTTTTTTGCCAAAAAAGTGCAAGAAACAAACGTTGAGAAATCGAAATAGGGACTCAAAACCCCTGCACTTTCATTGGCGATCGCAAGGGGTTCCGCTTCCAGTACCATTACCTCGGCATCAGAAAAAGACGCTTCTTGACTGTCGCTGGCGATTAAATCCCATTTTTCTCGTTCAAAATCCCAAATTTGTCGGCGTAAATCTTCGATTTGCTGCTTGATCCTCACTTGTTCTTCCGGTGCAATTGTCACTAAAGTGTTTCGCTTTCCCGCTAATTGTTGTTTTAAGCGTTGAATATTGTGTTCGAGGTTTTGTAATTCGTCAGTAGCCACGGGAAAATAAGCTTAAATTAGCCAATTAATTCAATTATGATATGTCATTCCTTTAGCTGCCCACACTCCCCAACACCAAAACCCCAACACCCAACCCCTCACGGATCACTGAAAAAGCCTAGCTCAATCTGAAAATTTTGATTATGATCATTAAGTGATTGACCTGTATTTGTGATATAGATTCAAAGGAGAGACACGGTGTCCACAGAAGTGATCGAAAAGCGTTCCACAGCGACAATCCGTAAACCAGCACCGCGTTATCGCGTTTTACTCCACAATGACGACTTTAATTCGATGGAGTATGTGGTTCAGAGTTTAATGCAAACGATCGCCGGTATGACGCAACCCCAAGCAGTCGATATCATGATGGAAGCACACACTAATGGTACAGCCTTGGTGATTACCTGCATCCAAGAACACGCGGAATTTTACTGTGAAACCTTGAAAAATAAAGGTTTAACCAGCAGCATCGAACCCGATGAATAAAAGATTACAGGTAATTGTCACTTACCCAGTCCCCCTGCGACTGGGGATTTTTATTTTGCTCCTACTTTTTCTCTGGTTGCCGATCGCACTTCCCCTCTATCACTTTTTTGCCACTAATGCTAATCTGGTTTCAATTTTGACCCTTTCTGTTCTCTATCTGGAATTTTTGGGGTTATCCCATTGGTGGGGACGGACAATTTATGGCGATGAGGGATTAGCTGATTATGGGTTGATTTGGCGAATAAAAACGCTGATCGAGTTAATTAACGGCTTGGCGATTGGTTTATTTTTCACTTTCTCGCTTTTTCTATCCCAAGCGTTCCTAGGTTGGTTAAATTTCTTACCCGCAAATCCCCAAATCAGCAAAATCATCCTGGAGGGGTTTTTAGTAGCTTTAGCGGTGGGTTTTGCCGAAGAATTACTATTTCGGGGCTGGTTACTGGGAGAATTAGAAAAGGATTATCGTCCCGCTATCGCTCTAGTGATTAGTGCCTTCATTTTCGCTCTTGCCCACTTTATTAAACCTTTAGCCGAAATTATCCGCACTTTTCCCCAATTTCCTGCTTTAGTCTTGCTAGGATTAATTCTCGGTTGGGCAAAACGCGCCTGTGGTGGTAGTTTGGGTAAAAGTATCGGTCTGCACGCAGGTTTAGTCTGGGCATACTATATGTTAAATGTGGGTCAGTTAATTAAATACACTGGTACTGTTCCCGATTGGCTAACTGGAATCGATAAAAATCCTTTAGCGGGAGTGATGGGTTTACTTTTTCTGACAATTCTCGCTATCTGGACAAGAAAAAAAGTAACCGATGTAAAACTGGACAGTTAGACTGTTTTCTCTCGCTGTCAATTTCGGTCTTTTGAGGGGTTTTTCGCCCATAAGTATTCAAGGTTTATGCTGCCGATATTTCCGATGAATGACAATTTTCTAGCGATCGAGCCTTTCCACTACCGAAATTCGAGTTTATCATAAAGAGAAATCCTCTCTCAGGTAAGAGCGGTAGTATGGCTTACTCGACACAGCAGTTAATTGAAATTCTCGAGCGAGAAATGCACGCCACTTGCAAAGGGGAACGTCTGTTACTCTCTCCGGCGGAGCGCATTGATAATCCGGTGATTGCCAAGGCGATCAATCTAGAAAAGGTGGGCAAAGTCTTCGCCTATCAAGATTTTCGCCGCCAAGTTCACGATTATCAACAAAAATATCAGGTTTCGGGTATTATCTGGCGTGTTTGTCAATGGGACGATCGCACTCTCCGTTATCCCGAAATTCATAATCAATTAGTTGCCGTCGCGGGTGACAAGGAAATTCTCATGGCTGCCAAAGCCTCGGTTTTAGATTTTTGGAACAGTATCACCCCTAATATGAATTTCTGGTGGGCGCTTAACTCCCGTCGTCCCATTTCTGCCGATTCTCTAGCCGAATTAGTCGCCCATTCCGAATGGGCGGAATTAGATGTGGCGCGCACGGAATTATATCTCGGTCTCTGTTGGGGTAATCCTTTAGAACACCAGTATCAATGGGCGCAACCCTTTTCCGGTTGTCATCGCATTATCGCCGCCGTCGATGAACCTAGTTCGATTAAGGTATGAGGACGATTGATGTCTTGGGGTGTGGAGTGTGGGGAAGTGGGGAAGTGGGGATAATAAATAAAAGCTGCCCCCTGTCTCCTATTGTAAAGTTTTGTTAATTTTTCTGGGATTAGGGCATTTTGTAAAAATAGATACAGAATTGTATGTTATATATATTAGTGGGTGATTAAAAAAGTTCAAAACACGATTTGCAGCTCGGAGGAAATGATTATGTCCACAGAACAACAAGCTCGCGCCTTAATGATGCGTCACCACCACGCCGTCAAAAATCGTCAACAATCGATGTTAGACAGAAGTGCTTCTGAAATCGGTATTGACAATGACAATGGCTCCGGAGAAACCGTTCAACGTCGCTTCTCGGCCGACTTTTCTTCACAAACTTATGATCGCTCTGGTGCTACTCTGAGTTAGGCTCTTAGATTTCGCCAAAGTATCAGCTTTCGATCTTAGAATTAAGTGAACAATCGGCCCACACAAACCGAGATTGGTAGGTGTGGGTTTTCGGTTTTTAGAGATAGGGGTCAGTCCTGGGCCGATTACGGGGTTTCATCGGGATTTATGCCTAATTGCCGTAATTGCGCCGCTAAACGTTCCGCCCGTTGACGTTCGCTTTCGGCCTGTTGATAGGCTGCCTGGGTGCGTTGACGTTCGATTTCGGCTAATTCCGCAGGTAGAAGGATTAAATTGCCGTCTAGGTCATAAAAACGCAGCCAAGGGGCTTCTTCTCGCTGAATGCTTCCCCTCCAGACTCCTAACCATAATCCCAAACGTTGACACCATAACCAACCGCGGTGGTCGGGAATAATTTCTTGATAGCATTGATTTGGGTCTAAAGCCCAACCTTGCAGGGAAGTGGCATCAAAGGGATTATAAACGAAGTATTGGGAACAGCGAAAAGTCCGCTCATAGAGGTCTTTTTTGGTAGTTAAATCGATTTTTGCGGTGCTTTCTGACATTAATTCCACGATCACATCGGGATAACGTCCTTTTTCGTCCCAAACCACCCATCCTTGTCGTTTATAACTACCATCGATATCGAGGACAACGAAAAAATCGGGGCCACGAAAATCTTTATTAAAAACCCGCTCACGGCTAAAGTAAATAAACATATTACCGCCAACAAAAAAGTCCTCTCGATCCTGATAGGCTTGTTCGATAGAATCGATTAAGACATTCATAGCCTTGCGGTGACGGTGCGTTTCCAAAGGTTCTCCATCATCAAAAATCAAGTCTTCTGGGGGAATCGGGGGTTCTTCCCAATCGATAACTGGAGGAGTGAGGGGTTGAGTCATCGGGGTTACGTCCGGGATAGAGATGGTTTTATTTTATTTGCAAGACAAGGCGATATTTAGGTTGTCCAGTTCTCAATTTTTCCATAGCTTCATTCACCCGGGAGATAGGATAGGTTTCTGTAACGGGTTCAATGCCATGACGAGAGGCAAATTCAATCATTTTACTGATGGTACTGGGACTACCCAAAGGACTGCCGGAAATCGATTTTTGACCCATAATCAAGGGAAAAGCGTAGGTAGCCATGGGTTCAAGAACAGCCCCAACAATATGCAGACGACCTTTGGGACGTAAACAGGCGATATAAAGACCCCAATCGAGATTAACGTTAACGGTAGAGATGATGAAATCAAAGTAATTTTGTACTGATTGCAAGGCTTCGGGGTCTCTGGAATTGATAAAATGAGTCGCGCCTAGTTCTTTTGCTTCTGTTTCTTTGTCGGGACTACTAGAAAAAGCGGTTACTTCGCAGCCCCAAGCTTTGAGGAATTTTAAGGCTATATGGCCCAATCCACCAATACCAATGACACCAACTCGGGCCGTGGGTTTAATATCAAATTGGACAATCGGATTAAAGACGGTTATACCACCACAAAAAAGCGGGCCAGCTTTGGCAGCATCTAACTGGTCCGGCAAGGGAACTAACCAACTATGATGGGCCCGGACTCTTTCGGCAAAACCGCCATGGCGACCGACGATAGTTCCTTCGGCAGTGGCACAAAGGTTTTGATCCCCTGACATACAAGTTTCACAGGTCAAACAGGAACGGGAAAACCAACCAAGACCGACTCTTTGCCCTAATTTTAACTCTTTGACTTTAGCACCGAGAGCGGCGATCGTACCGACTACTTCATGACCGGGGACAAAGGGATAGGTGGTCAGTCCCCAATCGTTATCGAGCATACTTAGATCACTGTGGCAGATGCCGCAATATTCCACCTCGATTTCTACATCTTCATCCGCTAATATACCCGGATCGTAGTCAAAAGGCTCTAGTTTCCCCCCTTTTTCTTGGGCAGCATAGGCTCTAATCATGATTAAGTTCTCTAGAATGGGTTTATTGGTTATTTTATTCTAGATTGATCTGAGTATGGCTGACTATGGTCTATTGCCTGTTCCCTAATAGCGGATAATTAATTCCACTGGTAATTTTCATCTGCTCCTAACAAAACTTGTCGGTAAAGTCCGCAGGCATCGAGAAGCGACCAGTAATCGCCGACGAAAAAATCGAGAGGGGTGACTGGGAAAGTGACAGGATGATTGGAGGAAATCATCACTCATGTAAATAAACAAAGCCTCGAAATTGCTAGTGGCAGGATTGGCGGAAAAAAAACCGCTAGGCAAATCAATCGAGTCACCGAAGAACTTTTTCGGGAGATGCCCTCCGAAAAATCAGTTTTCAGTCAATAATATCAAGCGACAAACTCGAACCTGCCTGTTTACTGTTTACTGATTATTGAATCATTGGTGGTAAAGGGGATTAAACCGGCAAAATGGACTATTAGAACAATTTTTGGCTGAGGGAACGAATTTTCAAATTGTCAAACTGGAGAAGGTGAAAAGATCCGTAAACTTAATTAACAATCGGCTGCGAAAATGTCTTGACTATCAGACCCCAAATGAGGTATTCTATGAAAGTAGATTCAGGTAGTGATGCAATTAAGACTTGAATTAGCCATGGTGCGGAGAAGTCAAACAAGGCGAAAAGCCCATGCCCAACTTTGAGATAATTCTTGTCGGCAATCCTATTCTATTAACTACCATTATTACCAGATTGTCATGGGAAAAGTCATCGGCATCGACTTAGGGACAACCAACAGTTGTGTTGCTGCACTCGAAGGGGGTCAGCCGATTATAGTCCCCAACTCGGAAGGGGGAAGGACAACTCCTAGTATTGTGGGATTCGGCAAAAGCCAGCGCCTAGTGGGACAACTGGCCAAACGTCAAGGGGTAACTAATGCCGAGAATACCGTCTATAGCATCAAACGCTTTATCGGTAGACGTTGGCAAGAGACCGAGGCGGAAAGGGGGCGAGTTGCTTATCACTGCCAACGCGGTCGCGATGATACCGTCAATATTAAAATTCGCGATCGGGAATTTACCCCCCAAGAAATCTCGGCGATGATTCTGCAAAAATTAAAGGCCGATGCCGAGGACTATCTGGGAGAAACGATCAAAGAAGCTGTGATTACAGTTCCCGCCTATTTTACCGATGCCCAACGTCAAGCCACTAAAGACGCAGGGGCGATCGCAGGGCTAGAAGTATTAAGAATTATTAACGAACCGACGGCCGCCGCCCTGGCCTACGGTTTAGATAAACAAAACGAAGATCAACATATCCTCGTTTTTGACCTAGGGGGAGGAACCTTCGACGTTTCCATCCTGCAACTGGGGAATGGAGTCTTTGAAGTGAAAGCCACGGCTGGCAATAACCATCTTGGGGGGGACGATTTTGATAACCTCTTAGTGCGGTGGCTGATCGAGAACTTTCAAAGCCACGAAAACATCGATCTAGCCAGCGATAGCATGGCGATCCAAAGACTGCGAGAAGCCGCCGAAAAAGCCAAAATCGAGCTTTCTAGCCTGATTACCACCTCGATCAATCTCCCCTTTATCGCCGCTGACGAAAGCGGTCCTAAACACCTAGAATTAGAACTAACTCGCGCTAAATTCGAGGAATTAACTAGGGAATTAGTGGAAAAAACCCTGGAACCCGTACAACAGTCCCTGAAAGATAGCGAACTGCAGCCCGGGGATATCAACCGGGTGATTCTTGTCGGTGGTTCCACCAGAATTCCCGCCGTACAGCAATTAATCTCCCGTTTCTTTTCTGCGGGCCAGATCGATCGATCCGTTAACCCCGATGAGGCTGTTTCTTTGGGGGCGGCGATTCAAGCGGGAGTTTTAGGTGGAGAAGTAGAAGATGTCCTCCTCCTCGATGTCACCCCCCTTTCCCTAGGCATCGAAACCCTCGGCGAAGTTTTTACCAAAATTATCGATCGCAATACCACTATCCCCACCAGTAAATCTCAGACTTTCTCCACCGCTGCCGATGGTCAAACTTCGGTGGAAATTCATGTTCTGCAAGGGGAAAGGTCGATGGCCCAGGATAATAAAACCCTCGGTAAATTCCTCCTGACGGGAATTCCTCCCGCCCCTAGGGGTGTGCCACAAATCGAAGTGTCCTTCGATATCGATGTCAACGGCATCTTGAAAGTGGCCGCCAGCGACCAAGGCACTGGCAAAGAACAAAGCATTTTAATTAGCCATACTGGAGGACTGAAACCGAACGAAATTGAAAAAATGCGCCTAGAAGCCGAACAATACGCCGAATTTGATCGCAGTCGTCTGCAAATGATCGATATTCGCAACCAATCCGATAGTCTTTTATATAGCTACGAAGTCACCCTCAAGGAAAACAGTGGGTTTGTCACCCCCGATATCCGGCAACTAGCCGACCAGAAGCGGCAGCAGTTGGAAATCGCCCTGCACAACCCCTCCCTATCCCCGGAAAAGCTAAAAACCACCCTGGAAGAATTTCGTCAGATTGTCCTCGAAATCGGTACCCGCATCTACACAGGTAAACAAGAGGAAAACCAACCCCGCAACGTTACTGGTGTTCAACCGATCGATCTTCCCCAAGAACCGACTGGCTCCCCCCCCAGCCAAGCCGCCGCCCCCCAAAATATCATCGCCGACAGGCCGACCCCCGCCTCTGAATCGGGCAGTTATGATAATACCTATAATGAGGCGGACGCGATCAACAGTGACTACGAGGCCGTAGATTAGAAAAGGAAAAGCTATCAGCCTTTTCAGGGATCAGTAATCAGTGATCAGATGTGAGTTTTCAGCTTTTTTCTCCCCATCTCCCCACTCCCCACTTGCCACCTCCCCACTTGCCACCTCCCACCAAAAAAAATAGTAGGGATAACCCAACTAAACTATTATGTATAGTTTGTTAAAGTAACAACTAGACTGAAAATTTATTTATAAATTGCGAGCAGAACCATAGCCACCTATGCCCACTGATTATTACGAAATTCTAGGTGTCTCGCGAGATGCCGGCAAAGAAGACATCAAACGCGCCTATCGTCGTCTCGCCCGAAAATACCATCCCGATGTTAACAAAGAAGCGGGAGCCGAGGAACGCTTCAAGGAAATTAACCGCGCCTACGAAATTCTCTCGGAACCTGAAACCCGTAATCGTTATGACCGCTTTGGTGAGGCTGGGGTTTCTGGGGGCGCTGCCAGTTTTGATCCCGACAATATGAGTGGTTTCGCCGATATCTTTGAGACAATCTTTAGTGGTTTCGGGGGCATGGGCGGCCAAGCAACCGCCCGACGACGCACAGGGCCTATCCGGGGCGAGGATCTACGTCTCGATTTCAAACTAAAATTCCGCGAGGCGGTCTTTGGCGGCGAAAAGGAAATCCGTATCCGTCATCTGGAAACCTGTCAAACCTGTAAGGGCAGTGGGGCCAGACCAGGGACCAGTTCTCGCACTTGTACTACTTGCAATGGTACTGGACAGGTGCGTCGCGCCACCCGTACTCCCTTCGGTACTTTTGCTCAGGTTTCGGCCTGTCCCACCTGTGATGGTGCGGGAGAAGTGATCGAGGAAAAATGCGACCTTTGCGGCGGTTCCGGACGAAAACAGGAAACCAAAAAACTGAAAATTACCATCCCTGCGGGGGTTGACAACGGCATGAAATTGCGCGTTGCCCGGGAAGGAGACGCAGGACTGAAAGGCGGGCCGCCGGGGGATTTATTAGTTTATCTAACCGTGGAAAACGATGCAGAATTTCAACGGGAAGGCAATGATATTAAATCGGATATCACGATTAGTTATACCCAAGCGATTTTAGGATGTACCATCAAAGTTAATACGGTAGATGGCCAAGAAGACCTGACTATCCCGGCCGGTACTCAACCGAACACCGTACTGATTTTAGAAAACAAGGGGGTTCCCAAATTGGGCAATCCCGTCAGTCGCGGCGATCATCGCATTACCGTTAAAATCTCGATTCCTACCCGTGTCACCGGAGAAGAACGGGAATTACTGGAAAAATTAGCAAAAGTTCGCGGGGAAACCGTGGGGAAAGGCGGCATCGAGGGGTTTTTAGGTAACATCTTCCATAAATAACTATGACTTTAGACCTGCGCGGCACTCCCTGCCCAATTAATTTTGTCCGGACAAAATTGCAATTAGAGAAAATGACCGCCGGGGAACGGTTGGAAGTCTGGTTAGATGCCGGGGAACCGATCGAACAGGTTCCCACTAGCCTGACAGTGGAGGGTTATCAGATAGAATCGATCGAGGACCGAGATAGCTTTTTTGTTCTCAAAGTCTATCGCCCCGATTCCTAAAATGGTAGATGCACAATTAACCGATTTATACGGCACAGTGGTGGCCGTACAGGCGAATTTCTATCAGGTACGCTTGGATTCTCCCGTTATGGGCGAGAATCTTCTCTGTACCCGTCGCGCTCGCTTGCAAAAAATCGGTCAATCGGTGATGGTTGGTGATCGGGTGCGCGTGGAGGAGGCCAATTTTGCCGATCAACAGGGTGCGATCGCAGAAGTCCTCCCCCGCAGTACCGAGATCGATCGGCCTGCCGTTGCCAATATCGAGCAGATTTTGCTAGTTTTTGCCCTTGCTGAACCCGTCCTCGATCCTTGGCTGATTAGTCGTTTTTTGGTGAAAGCCGAGTCCACAGGCTTAGAAATTGCGGTCTGTGTCAATAAAATTGATCTGGGGGAACCGGAAAAAATAGAGGTCTGGGGCGATCGCCTAGCTAGTTGGGGATACCGGCCCTTTTTTGTCAGTGTGGAGAAAAATCGGGGATTTGAGGCTTTATTGGCACAATTAAACCATAAAATCACTCTCTTGGCCGGTCCATCGGGGGTGGGAAAATCGAGTTTAATTAATTGCCTAATTCCTGAGATTAATCAACGGGTGGGGGATGTGTCGGGAAAACTGCAAAAAGGTCGTCACACCACCCGTCATGTGGAGTTATTTGCTTTACCAAATCGGGGTTTATTGGCCGATAGTCCGGGGTTTAACCAACCGGATATTAACTGTTCACCGGAACAATTAACTTTTTATTTTCCAGAAGTGAGAGCGCGTTTAGCTTTGGGAAATTGTCAATTTAATGATTGTACTCATCGTCGGGAACCTAACTGTGTGGTGAGGGGAGATTGGGAACGTTACCAACATTATTTAGAGTTTTTAGAAGAAGCGATCGCACGAGAACAGTCATTACAGAAAACTAGCACAAAAGAGTCAAGTTTAAAGTTAAAAATTAAAGAAGCAGGTCAAGAAACCTACGAACCCAAATTAGCTAATAAAAAATATCGTCGTCCCTCCCGTCGCGGCAAAAATCAAGATCAGGAACGCTACGAAAATAAAACTCTCCAAGATATTTATAATGATGATTCTGAATAGAATTGGTTAGGTTTCCTTTATCTTCAGGGGGACTTTATAATACTAAATCCGTTGAGTATAAGCTACTTATGAGGACACGCAAAAGGCAATAGGCAAAAGGAGCAATAGATAATCAGTTTTTAATAACCAGATTTAGTATAAATACTGTCTAAAGATGAAAATCTAACAGCAATGATTGTATCTATGGGTTTTTATCTGAACTATTTTTCATTTTTTTGTTTCTACTTTGTGATTAATTCAACTTATCTACGAACTAAATTTTTAAGAGTTCTAGAGTTAGCTATTTTCCATGTTCCCTCGTCATTTTCAAGATTATAGCGAACTAATAAGGTACTTAAACCACTATTTTTTTGATCAATTTTACCCTGACTGTTATAGAGGGTTCTTTCTTCAGTAACCACCACATCCACTGTAGCTTGATCGTCCGAGTTTGTAAAATTATTAACTGAATCTATTCTCTGAACTCCATAGATATAATAAGCACCATTATTAGCCAACCATTCGGAAGAACTTTCTTGACCATCAGAGCTTTTTATTTTGTCATTATAAGCTTTACCTGTAAGTAATTCTTCTCCTAAATAGGTTTGATAGGAAGGACCGAAAATATCTCTTTTTGCCTTTAACCAGCGCTCGATTAAATCCACCGCTTCTGAACGAGAAATAGAGTTAACTGTCTGTTGAGGAACAGGTGAATAGACGGGTTCAGGACTGGGGGAATAGACAGCTTCAGGACTGGGTGAGGTATCGATGACACCTTGGATGATTTTAACTTGATTAAAGTATTTAATTAGCTGCCTTTGTAAATCTTGAGCGCGATTTAAGTCACTAAAAGCTGCTACCTGAATATTACCATCATTAACAAAAGCATCGCGACAAAAGTTACTTTTAACTCTCTCTAAACTATCCTCGTCAGTTACTACAACTTTATAGTAAGTATCGGTGATATTCTCATCTCCACAGACAGATTTAGGAAACTCATTATTAATGGTAATATCTGAGTCTTGATTCTCTGGGGAAGGTGACGGAGAAATTGATTTATCTCCAGAAGAATTTGAGAGATAATGACTTAAGACAAAACCACCTAAAATGCCAGTACCGATCATACTCCCTATAATTATTGCTTTCACCCATTCAGGTAAAGTGCGGGGGGAGCAAGTCAGTTTTGTCAGAACATAAATACTATTCAATAGCTAAAGACTGTTATTTAGGTAAGCACAGCGGTGTTTAAGCACTTGAGGGATATTTTCTTCATTCCACTGGGCTCCAGAAATTTT
>NZ_BJKP01000023.1 GCF_008974145.1 Microcystis aeruginosa NIES-4325
TTCTCTACATAATCAATTACTTTTTTTCTCAAGTCTAGGCTATAGGACATTTTTCTGTATGGGTTGCTTGTTTTTCCTTATTTTACCCTATTTTTTACTTGTATCATACTTATTTGAAATGACTATATCTCATTTAGTTGAACATTACCTTTAATTCGCGGGTATCCCCTAACCGGTTCCTTGATACTTTTCGAGTATTGCAGGGGGGAAACCGTCGGAAATTCACACAACAAAACCACGATAGCCCAATTACGGCTAACGTCTATTCCTAGTATTTTCATTGGTTTCTAGGGGAGGTTCTGGGAAAAAGAATAAAGCTAGAGGACGTTTATATATTTCTGCTAACTTTTCCGGCTCTCCTAGACTGGTTATAGCAAATTAGTAGTTTAAATGAGCCTAAACCTTTAAATAGCCTGGAATCCAATCATCACGATATAAAGATATCGGCTCTTCTCGACTTTGTGTGATAATTTTTGCTTATAGAACGCAAAATGCTTACCGGACAAGACTTTTAAGACTATTTTGCGGAAGAAACTATTAGTATAGATTTCGTTTCCACACAGAAACCAGAAGAGCCAGATATCTAGCTTAAATTGATATCCTGCAGTAGTTTCATTGTACTAAATAATCGCTCAAAGTAGAGATAATGTACTGATTTCTGGATAGGTCAGCAAGGGATTGATAACTTTTTCCTATATAAAAAACCAGTGGAAAGCTTGACATTAGCCAAAATACCCAGACAATGTTAAGTTAAATTAACCAATAGCCGAGGCTTGTATTTAAGGAAAACCCCTTATGGTAGCAACACCAGTTCAACAGAAATACGACATCAAAGATATTAGTTTAGCCCCCATCGGCAAACAGCGCATCGAATGGGCCGGTCGGGAAATGCCAGTTTTGCGTCAATTAGCCGAACGTTACGCCATCGAAAAACCCTTTGCTGGACTGCGTTTAGTTGCTTGCTGTCACGTTACCACCGAAACCGCTAATTTAGCCATCGCACTAAAAGCTGGTGGCGCTGATGCGTTACTAATTGCCAGTAATCCCCTTTCCACCCAAGATGATGTGGCCGCTTGTTTAGTCGCTGATTACGGTATCCCCGTTTATGCAATCAAAGGGGAAGATAACGACACCTATCACCGTCACGTTCAAATCGCCCTTGATCATAAACCCCAGATTATCATCGATGATGGTTGTGATGTAGTGGCCACCCTAGTTAAAGAAAGAAGTCACCAATTACCCGACATTATCGGTACCACCGAAGAAACTACCACCGGTATCGTCCGTTTGCAAGCCATGCTCAAAGCCGGGGTGTTATCCTTCCCCGCAATGAACGTTAACGACGCAGAAACCAAGCATTTCTTTGATAATCGCTACGGTACAGGTCAATCTACCCTTGATGGTATCATTCGCGCCACCAATATCCTCCTTGCCGGTAAAACCGTGGTTGTGGCTGGTTATGGTTGGTGTGGTAAAGGTGTGGCTATGCGGGCCAAAGGTTTAGGCTCTAATGTAATTGTCACCGAAATTAACGCCGTGCGCGCCATTGAAGCGGCGATGGACGGTTTCCGGGTTATGCCCATGGATGAAGCCGCTAAGGAAGGCGATATCTTCATCACCGTTACCGGCAACAAGCACGTTATCCGGTCCGAACATTTTGACCTGATGAAAGATGGGGCGATTGTTTCCAACTCTGGTCACTTTGATATTGAAATCGACCTGCAAGCTTTAGGCGCAAAAGCCGATAATGTTAAGGAAGTTCGCAACTTTACCCAACAATATAGGCTAAAAAGCGGTAAATCCGTCGTTGTTATCGGTGAAGGTCGCCTAGTTAACCTCGCAGCCGCCGAAGGTCATCCTAGCGCCGTTATGGATATGAGTTTCGCTAACCAGGCGCTCGGTGTAGAATACTTGGTTAAAAATCAAGGTAAATTGGCACCTGGCATCTATTCAATTCCCTACGAATCAGACCAAGAAATCGCCCGCTTGAAACTGCAAGCCATGGGGATTGAAATCGATACTCTCACCGAAGCCCAATTAGAATATATCAACTCCTGGACTTCCGGAACCTAATATCAGTTATCAGTTATCAGTTATCAGTTTTCAGTTTTCAGTTTTCAGATGTGAGTTATCATTTCACTGTTTGCTGAAAATACTTCACTTTAAAACTGTTTTCTAAATCCTAAAAAAACATGACTGAATGGATTACAGATACAATGACTTCTATGGGCTATTTAGGCATAGCCCTATTAATGTTTTTAGAGAATCTTTTTCCTCCCATTCCCTCGGAATTAATTATGCCCCTGGCGGGTTTTACCGTCCATGAGGGACAAATGGAATTTATTCCAGCAGTGGTAGCGGGGATTGTCGGAACCGTAGTCGGAGCGCTACCTTGGTATTATCTCGGTCGGGTTGTGGATGAGGAAAAAATCGAAAAACTAGCCGATAAATACGGTAAATGGATTACCGTTTCCGCTAAGGATATTCAAAAAGCTAATCAATGGTTTAACCGTCACGGTAGCAAAGCGGTTTTACTCTGTCGTTTAGTCCCTGGAGTACGAACTTTGATTTCCCTTCCTGCTGGGATGAATCACATGGCGATGATTCCCTTTTTAGTTTACTCCACCATCGGCACGACCCTCTGGGTCGTTTTTTTAACGGCAGCAGGTTACTTTTTAGGGAAAAATTACCCCCTTGTGGAAGAATATCTGGCTCCCGTGTCGAAAATAGCCCTACTTGTCCTAGTTATCTGGTTTATCCTCTGGATTATCCGCAAACGTAACCGCCGGTATGAGTAAATGTTGATGAGAGGTGGTGCGTTACGACGGATTGTCACTTTCCAGTCAAAGCAGCAATTTTTGCCGTCTAACGCACCCTACTGGACTGTTTCAGCTAAAATAGTGCAATAGCTCGAACAAGCAGAGGACATTTTAATGGGAAGAGGTCGGCGAGATAAAGTCAATCTAACAGGGGAACAAAGAGAAAACCTCGAACAAATCAGTCGTAATGGCTATGCACCAGCTAAAAAAATTCTCCACGCTCGGATTTTGCTGATGTGTGACGAGGGAGAACAGGCGAAAAGAAAATGGACAGATGAAGAAATAGCCGAAGCTTTAGAGGTCCATAGAAACACAGTGGGACGTATTCGTCAAAGATTTCTTCAAAAAGGCGAAAAACCAGCATTAGAACCGAAATCGAGAAAAACTCCCCCCACTCCGGCAAAAGTTGATGGAGCCGCCGCCGCCCAAATCATTGCCCTGTGCTGTTCGGAGCCACCATCTGGCCGAGCCGAGTGGACAATCCGACTATTAACCTCGGAACTCAAACAAAGACAAATTATCACCGAGATTTCCAGTCCAACGGTGTGGCGTACTCTAAAAAAAACCAATTACGCCCTTGGAAAACCCAAAGATACTGTATTCCGGAACAGGATTTAGCCCGATTTGTTGCCCAGATGGAAGTTGTCCTTGACCTGTATGGCACTCAGCCATCGGAAGAAGAACCGTTAATCGCGATGGATGAGGCATCAAAGCAACTACTTGGAGAAGTTTACCCCCCGATACCCATGCAACCTGGACAAGATAAAAAAGAAGACTATCACTATAGTCGTGAAGGGGTTCAAGCCTTGTTCCTGTTTTTTGACCCCCATCGAGGATGGAGACGGGTGAGTAACCGAGATAGTCGAACCCGAATAGATTGGGCAGAAGAAATTCGTCAATTATTGGATGTGGACTATCCAAAGGCTCGAAAAGTCAAGCTCGTCTGTGATAATCTGAACACTCATAACATAGCCTCGCTTTATGAAGCATTTCCAGCACCCGTTGCTCATCGTTTAGCTAGAAGACTGGAAATTTATCACACACCTCGTAATGGTAGCTGGTTAAATGTAGCCGAAACTGAACTAAGCGTCTTATCGAGGCAATGTTTAGATAGAAGGATTTCTAGCAAGGAAGAACTGAAAAGGGAGATAGAAACATGGCAAAAAGAACGTAATCAGACTGCATCTACAGTCATATGGACGTTTACGACCAGCGATGCTAGGGTCAAGCTGAAACATCTTTATCCTGTGTTTGAGGAGGAGGAATCGGGAGAATCTATTGCACCAAATTAGCTGAAACAGTCCACTACGTTTTACTTGACGGTGGGAGTATATCAATGTCTTGAGAGAACCATGGGATTAGGAGAAGCAGACAGCAGAGCCAAATTAATTGACCCCGTCCTGCATCAACGAGGATGGACAGAGGATTGTCTCAAGCGAGAAGAAACCCCGAGGGCAATTCAAATTATCGATGGGGAAGCCGAACGCGCCAGGGGAAGGATCGATTATACCCTGCGAGTTGCCGTCAGTAGCGACAGCCAACCCGTAGCCGTCGCCCTAATAGAAGCAAAAAAGGAAGATGCGCCCCCCACTGAAGGCTTAGAACAGGTCAAACGCTATGCCAAAGGGTTAAATGTACCGTTTGTGTACTCCTGTAACGGTCATCTTTTTGTCGAACATGATCGCACAACGGATATATAGTCATTTCAGATAAGTCTGATACAGTCTGGGCTGACAAAACCCTTATGAAATCTGGGATTGATATTCTCAATCTTAATTGAAATGACTATAACTTCACCCCCTCAACCCCTCAGCCAATTTCCCACCCCGGCCGAACTGAGGGGGAGATACGAGCATTATGTAACCTAAGTTGCCACCCATAGATTAACACTAAAAGCAAGAACAAAAAGCATTACTTTAAGCTCAAACCCTTTAGCAGTAACAGCATGAATAGATTTGGGTAAAAGCTGGGATAGCAAGCTACCACTCGTTTCAATTACCTTGCGTTTATAGTGCAACAAGAAATTGGACATAGCCAGCTACAGGTCTCTTAGAATTGTGCTTACGCATAGCCGAGAGTTGGATATGTTCCGCTTCAAGCAACAAGTCTTCAGTCTCATAGTCGTTGTCAGCTTTATCTGCATAAACAACGCTACCGACCGGTAAATCGAAGGAAAATACTCTCAAACCTCTAACATGAGCAAATGAACCAGTCGAGAGAAAAAATTCCACAGGCTCTCCTGTTTCTGTAACCATCAGATGAATTTTAATGCCATAGAAATACCGCTTCTTACTGGCTTGATAACCTCGATAAGCCTCGTCACCACCATAGATTTTTGACCTTGGGATACGGATATTGTCACAAACTGGGATGGGAAAGCTATCAATACTGTAAACAGACTCGCTGTTCAGATGCTTCCAAGCTTGTCCCAAGGCTTCAAATAAAACCAATAGCATCGGCTCAACTCTGTGTAATCGGCGATTGAAGCGACTACGACTAATCATATTCGGAATATACTGTGGTTGTGACATCGCTTTTCTCCCTTTCTCAAAATTGCCACTGTAATACAGGGGGGCAACTATAGCTGTGGTCATCACTTCCCCATCGCTGATCTGTTGCTGTGAATCCTCTTGATGATTCATGGCTTTGAGACACAAAGGCAATAAATCGCTATAATCTCGTCATTCATTTTTTTGGCTGCTACTCGTCTTTTATCTTTTGTAGCAGCTTTTTTTGCTTAATCCCATAGGTAGCAACTTAGGTTTCTATAGTTGAAAAGGCTTTTTCTGGAAAACTAATAACCATGTTCAGCCAGAAATTCTAGGCTAATCTCGCTAGGAGGGTGATAAGAGCGTATTCCTAGCAATTTTTCCACATATTTGCCTAAAATATCCCCTTCTAGATTCACCCAATCGCCTAATTTTAAATGGGAAAGATTGGTTTCAGCGTAGGTGTGGGGGATGACAGCCACTTTAAACCAGCTGCCGGATGCATCGCAATCGGCCACGGTTAAACTAATGCCATTAACAGCTATACTGCCCTTACCGACGATATAACGAGCTATGTAGTTATTCCAGTGGTCTTCTAGGGAACTAGGGGCAGCAAAGGTCATTTCCCAAGAATTAGCCACGATTATCGATTCGACTAAACAGCCAATTCCATCCACATGACCAGTGACAAAATGACCGCCGATTTTACTACCCACCCGCAAAGAGGTTTCTAGGTTAACGTTGGTTTCTTTGTGAATCCTTCGTCCTAAAGTAGTGCGCTGTAGGGTTTCCGTGGAAGCGGTGGCCAGAAAACCCTCTGGGAGAATTTCCTCGACTGTCAAACAAACCCCATCCACAGCCACACTATCACCAATCATTAAATCTCGGAGAATTGTATTAGAGGATACAGACAAATAAAGTCTATCGGTATCCACGACCCGAATCGTTGCCAAGGCCTGAATTAATCCTGTAAACATCGGCTTTTTTCTCGACTATAAGTCCTTGTGAATAAAAGATTGGGCATTTTCCCCAGAATAATCGGCGACAATATGACCATCTCCGGCTAATTGATATTTGTAGGTCACTAATCCCTCTAATCCCACCGGACCCCGGGGAGGCATTTTTTGGGTACTGATACCCACTTCGGCCCCAAAACCGTAACGGAAACCATCGGCAAATCGGGTGGAACAATTATGAAAAACTCCAGCGGCATCGACTCGATCGCTAAAGGTTTTGGCCGTGTTAAAATTTTCGCTGACAATGGCTTCCGTGTGTCGAGAACCGTAATAATTAATATGTTCGATTGCCGATTCTAGACTATCGACAATTTTAATTGACAGGATTAAATCACTATATTCGGTTTGCCAGTCTTCTTCTGTGGCCAATGGTACGTTAATAATCTGACGAGTTGCTTCATCTCCCAATAATTTAACCTTTTTTTCCTCTAATGCCTGGGCTACTGCAGGTAAAAATTGTCTAGCGATGTCTTGATGAACCAATAAAGTTTCAATGGCATTACAAGCGGCAGGATATTGGGTTTTGCCATCGACGGTAATCCTAATTGCTTTGCTTAAATCTGCTTCTTTGTCGATGTAAAGATGACAGATACCATCGGCATGACCGAGGACGGGAATGCGGGTATTATTTTGGATATAACGCACAAATTCGTTAGAACCTCTAGGAATTATTAAATCGATGTATTGATCAAGTTTTAATAGTTCCTGAATTTCTTCTCTTGTTGTTAACAATTGCACCGCCGCCGAATTAACTTTAGTTTCACTCAATGCCTGATGAATAATTGTTACTAAAGCTTGACAAGAACGGAGCGCCTCTTTTCCCCCTTTTAAAATAACGCCATTGCCGGATTTTATCGCTAAACTGGTAATTTGAATTAAAGCATCGGGACGAGCTTCAAAAATAACGCCTAAAACCCCTAAAGGACAGCTTATTCTCCGAAGAGTTAAACCTTGATCTAATTCCCGATTAATTTGTATAGTAGCTAAAGGATCTGCTAATTTAGCCAGATCTCGCACCCCAGCAATGGCGGCTTTTAATTTGCCAGGACTTAACTCTAATCGCGCACATAAAGCCGGAGATAATTCCATCGCCTTGGCTGTTTGAACATCGGCGATATTAGATGCTAGTATCTTATCAGAATTGGCAGTTAAAGCCTCAGCAATAGCCTCTAAAGCTTCATTCCTTTCTTCGTTAGTCAGAATAGCCAGTTGACGACTCGCTTGACGGGTTTCTCTGGCGATTTCGGGGAGGGATAGAGAAGTTGTAACCATAGAAAATTAAAAGTAATAACCGCTATCTTGTTTATTTTATTTTATCTTATTTTTGAGAAAGCTACAGGGTCATTTAATGTTATCAACTCTTGCCATGATCATTGTAAATCTGGTTAACTAGAAAAAATATCCGAAATTAGTGATTTTTCTATCCTAGACCTGTAGAGACATTATAGTTAACATCCCTACAGAATCTAGACTATCTAGACCAGATTGGCAATCAGACAGTTAGATACTTCTTGACGCGCCCAATTATCGGCGGCTAAAATATCATCTAGGCTAGGGGTAGAACTGTTATGAATGGCAAAGCGATCGCAAACTTTTTCGATCACCCGGGGAATATCTAAGAAGCTAATCTTTTCTTCTAAAAATAATGCTACCGCTTGTTCATTGGCCGCGTTTAATACTGCTGGCATTGCCCCACCCGCACGGCCAGCAGCGTAGGCTAATCCCATACAGGGATATTTTTGATGATCGGGTTCTTTGAAGGTTAAACTGCCGGCTTTAACTAAATTTAAAGGTTCCCAATCGGTATAAATTCTTTCAGGCCAAGACAAGGCATATAACAGGGGTAAACGCATATCAGGCCAGCCTAATTGAGCTAAAACCGAGGTATCCTGTAACTCAATTAAAGAGTGAATAATACTTTGGGGATGAATAACAATATCGATCGCATTATAATCTACACCAAACAGATAATGAGCTTCGATAACTTCTAGACCTTTATTCATTAAGGTAGCCGAATCGATGGTGATTTTTCTGCCCATGGACCAGTTAGGATGTTTCAGGGCATCAGCTACGGTTACTTGCGGCAATTTTTCCACCGGTAAATCGCGAAAAGCACCCCCAGAAGCGGTGAGAATAATCTTTTTTAATCCCCCAGTGGGAACTCCCTGTAAACATTGAAAAATAGCTGAATGTTCCGAATCGGCAGGTAATAATTTAACTCCGTGTTTTGCCACTAAAGGCAGCACCACCGGACCGCCAGCAATCAGGGTTTCCTTATTAGCGAGGGCGATATCTTTACCAGCAGTAATAGCGGCAATTGTCGGCAGCAATCCCGCACAACCGACAATTCCCGTGACGACGCTTTCGGAATCGCCATAACGGGCCACTTCGATTACTCCTTCCTTTCCTGCTAGGATAATCGGGGTATAGTCAAGGTCGGAAATTAGGCTTTTCAGGTCTTCTAGTTGACTTTCGTTATTAATCGCCACGATTTGCGGGCGAAATTGCCGAATTTGCTCCGATAGTAGTTGAATATTATTACCCGTGGCTAATCCCACCACTTGAAACTTATCGGGATGATCGGTGACAATATCGAGAGTTTGAGTACCGATCGAGCCTGTAGAGCCTAAAATCGAGATTCTTTTCATAGAAACTTACTATAATTTGGCTATTAGCTTTTAATATACGTTCTCTGGGGTCTCTCTGGCACATCGGCGTAAATATTAAACATTTGTTAAAAAAGTTGATAGTTTTACTTTTTTATGCTAAGGGTTAGAAAAAGTTAGCGATAGAGATGGTGACAGAGAAGAAATCGAATAGAACGGCCAATGAATTAGGCTGTCTAGCGGGGGGTCTGGTTTTTTGCCTCTTATTTCCCCTGTGTGTTTTCTTTTTTGGTTGGTTATCCTTCGCTCTTGGGATGAGTTGTGCTTTCCCCAGTCAATGTTCGACAGAGGGGGAAATAATCAAGTTTATCCTATCAATGATTTCGTTTTTTGGGGGAGGATTCGCATTACCTATATTCCTCAGTTGTGCCGTGGGAAAAGCCGTCAGATTTGGGTTAAGTCGGAGAAAAAATAACCGAACTTAAACATAAGTTCGGCTAGATTTAATTTAACAACTGGATAAAACTAACTTTCTGTCGCCGTTGCTGTGGTGGGAGGCAACTTAATATTAGTAGCTAATCCCAGAATTTGCAGCAGACGGATGGTCATCCAAGTCAGGTCAACTTCCCACCATTGTAGGCCATGACGGGCAGAATACTGATAGGCATGGTGATTATTGTGCCAACCTTCACCGAAAGTTAAGAGGGCAACCCACCAACAATTTTTAGAATTATCGTGGGATTCATGGCTAACATAACCAAATTTGTGGGTGGCACTGTTGACAAACCAAGTGGAGTGGAAAACTAAGACCAAGCGAACAAAAATTCCCCAAATTACAAACGGCCAACCACCCATAGCATAGAGAATTAAGCCTAAAACAATTTGGATAGGAACAAAATAATTTTGACAGAATTTATAGAAAGGATCGTCGGCGATATCCTGGGTAAAACGAGCGATTTCTTCATCAGCAGGAATTTCGTGCAGCATCCAACCCATGTGACTCCACCAGAAACCTTTATTAGAATCGTGGGGATCGGGAGCAGTATCAGAATATTTATGATGAATACGATGTAAACCTATCCATGCGATCGCACCCCCCTGACAAGCGAGGGTTCCGCACAAAACCAGAAAGTATTCTAACCATTTGGGAGTCTTAAAACTCCGATGGGAAACCAAACGATGGAAACCGAGGGTAATTCCTAAACCCCCGGTAATCCAATAAAGAATCAATGTCACTCCCACAGCACCCCAGCTAAAATTGCCAGGCAAGAAGGCTAAAAGAGCCACTAAGTGGATAAAAGCCATGTAGATGAGAGTCACCCAGTCAATGGGCAGTTTTTCGGAAGTCGCAACAGTCATTGAATAACCCAAAGGGAAACAACAGGAGACAGAGCATCATTGTCTTATCCGTCTCGATTTGACACAGGGGGAACTTTGACGCTTAATAAATAGTAACAAATATCACAGTCTATTGTTTGATGGATATCCCCTCTCTACTCCACAGGGCAGAAAAGGCCTTACTCCCCATCTTTTCGGAAATTGACGCACAGGTCAAGGACAATCTCCGTCAAGTCCTCGCTGCTTTCCGTGAAAACCGCGTCGGGGTGCATCATTTTGCTAGTGTTAGTGGTTATGGTCATGATGACTTGGGACGGGATACTTTAGATCAAGTGTTCGCCCAAGCTCTGGGGGCCGAAAAGGCAGCGGTGCGGGTACAATTTGTTTCAGGAACCCATGCGATCGCCTGTGCCTTGTATGGGGTTCTTCGACCGGGGGATGAGATGTTAGCGGTAGCGGGTGCGCCCTACGATACCCTAGAGGAAGTAATTGGGATTAGGGGCAGTGGTCAAGGCTCTTTAAAGGATTTTGGCGTTAGTTATCGGCAATTAGAGCTAGATTCTACTGGTGCGATCGATTGGTTGTCCTTGGCAACGGCAGTGAAACCCCAAACCCGTTTAGTACATATTCAAAGATCCTGTGGTTATTCCTGGCGATCGAGTTTGTCTATTGACGAAATCGAGAGAATTGTCCGTATAGTTAAACAACAAAACCCGAATACGGTCTGTTTTGTTGATAATTGCTATGGAGAATTTATCAACACCCAAGAACCCACCGACGTGGGGGCAGATCTGATGGCCGGTTCTCTCATTAAAAACCCCGGAGGTACAATCGTCACGGCCGGGGGATACATAGCAGGTAAAGCGGAATTAGTGGAAATGGCCTGCTATCGTCTGACAGCACCGGGGATCGGTAGCGAGGGAGGGGCAACTTTTGACCAAAATCGTCTTCTTTATCAGGGATTGTTTCTAGCGCCGCAAATGGTGGGAGAAGCAATGAAAGGCAGTCATTTAATTGCCTATGTGGGCGATAAGTTGGGTTATCCAGTTAATCCCGCTCCTTTTGTGCCTCGACGCGATATTATTCAAGCAATTAAACTCGGTTCCCCCGATAAGCTGATTGCCTTCTGTAAAGCCATTCAAGCCTATTCTCCCATCGGTTCCTACTTGGATCCCATTCCTGCCCAAATGCCAGGCTATGAGAGCAAAGTAGTGATGGCTGGTGGCACGTTTATCGATGGTAGCACCTCGGAATTCTCCGCCGATGGACCTCTACGGGAACCCTATATCGTTTTTTGTCAGGGGGGAACCCATTGGACTCATATTTCTTTAGCTTTAGAACAAGCGATCGCCGCTTTATCTTAAACGGGTCCTCTCACTTTCCTTCTCTCCTCTAGTTAATCCCAATCGAACTTTAAAAACTCAGTTATGGATTGTTTCTCCCCACTTTCCTATACTTTTTAAACAGGATTATAATAACAGTGCTACGATAAAACCGATCAAATATCTAAGGAGTTGTCATGAATTACAATCGCAATATAATACCATTAATGGCGGGGGGGATTTTAATATTAACCATTACTACCGTACTGCGCCCTTTTGCCGTTATTGATACTGGCGAACGGGGCATTGTCATGTACTTTGGCAAAGTGCAAAAACAAATCCTCGATGAAGGAATTCATCCTGTTATACCGATTGTCACCAAGATCAAGCGCCTCAACGTTCGAGTACAAACAACGGAAGTAAAGGCAAAAGGATCTTCCAAAGATTTGCAAGATGTAGAAACAACTATTATCGTTAACTGGCACATCGACCCCGACCAAGTTAATAAGATTTATCAACAAGTTGGGGATATCAATGTGATTGTCTCTGGTATTATAAACCCCGCAGTATCAGAAATTGTCAAAGCGGCAACAGCACAACGTCCCGTACAGAATATCTTGCAAGAGCGAGGAGAACTCAAGCGTGAAATTGACACTTCCCTCGCCGAAAGATTAAGACGTTATGGGATAATTATCAATGATGTATCTCTCGTTAATTTTGGTTTTTCTGAAGAGTTTAACGCAGCGATTGAAGCCAAACAAGTAGCGGAACAAAAGGCAGAAGAAGCCGCTTTTCGCGCACAACAAGCAGAACAGGAAGCGAAAGCGGAAATCAACCGCGCAAAGGGACAGGCAGAAGCTCAAAAACTATTGCGCCAAAACCTAACAGCAGAAATTTTACAACAACGAGCAATCGAAAAGTGGGATGGACGTTTTCCTGTCGTCATGGCTGGTTCAGGCTCCCTTCCCCTGATCAATATCGATTCCAATTTGTTATCATCTCAAAAAGAGTAAATAACTTTAGTTTGCGTTAAAGAGATTTTACCATGACTTCCACGAAAGAATAGGGCCGACTGGCTAAGGTAAAATTTCCAATCAAGAACTGCTGGGGCTGCATCTTAACTTTGTAGAAATATCGATAATCGAGAATTATCAGTGACTCTTAAATTATTCCCAATATATGAACAACCGCAGGTGAGTATCGTAGATTGACAAATATGAGATGCAGCCACTTCTCGAACTTGTTTAACTCGATGCCAGACGGGAAAATAAACACAAATCTAACTATACTCATTACAATATAAATATCAACGACCACGATAAAAAACTCTTATGCGGGTAACTCTAAAATCGGCCTTGAGTGATAGTCATATCGACGCTAATCAAAGCAGCAGTCAACGTCAACTGATGCTATCGATCGCCGCCACCAGTGAACAGATCAACACAAATTTACCAATTAATCTTTGTTTAGTTCTCGATCATAGCGGTTCTATGCAGGGAAAACCCCTAGAAACGGTCAAAAAAGCGGCTTTAAGTTTAATAGAATCCCTCGGAGTTAATGATCGTCTCTCGGTGATAGCTTTCGATCATCGCGCTAAAGTTATTCTTCCCTCCCAATCGCGACAGGATGATCTGACCTTAATTCGCTCAAAAATTCAACAATTACGAGCGGGAGGAGGCACGGCGATCGATGAAGGGATAAAATTAGGTATTCAAGAAAGTTCTAGCGGCAGCAAAGGTTATGTATCTCATATTTTTCTGCTTACCGATGGTGAAAATGAACACGGAGATAATCAACGCTGTTTAAAATTAGCCGCAGTAGCAGCTGAGTACGGTATAACCTTAAATACCTTCGGTTTTGGCGATCATTGGAATCAAGATATACTAGAAAAAATTGCCGATATCGCTGGCGGAAGTTTATCCTATATCGAAAGACCCGAACAGGCTTTAATTGAATTTACTCGTCTGTTTAACCGTCTGCAATCTGTGCGGTTAACTAACGCTTTCCTGCAATTAGAATTAGATGCCCGGACTCATTTAGCCGACTTAAAACCCATCGCCCAAGTTGCCCCGGAAACCATAGAAATGAGCCTACAAAAAGAGGGCAATTTTTACATCACCCGTTTGGGGGATTTAATGATAGATGAAGAAAAAATTCTCCTCCTCAATCTCTATATTGACCAAATTCCCCCCGGTACTCACACCATAGCTAAGGTGAAGATTCGCTACGATGATCCCGCTTCCGGTCAAAAAGGGCTAGAAACTGCAACTTTTAGCCTTGATATCACCTCCCAAGCTCTCTATCAATCCCAATTAAACGAGCAAGTTCAGAAATCAATTCTCACTTTAGCCAAATATCGTCAAACCCAAATCGCCGAAGAAAAATTAAAACAGGGCGATCGAGCAGCCGCCGCCACCATGCTACAAACTGCGGCCAAAACGGCCCTACAATTGGGAGAGAAAAATGCCGCCACTGTCCTTCAAACGAATGCCACCCGTTTACAGGTGGGAGAAGAATTGAGCGAGGGGGATTTAAAGAAAACCCGCATTATTGCTAAAACAAGACTACAAACCGACGGAGAAGCAGGAAAATAATTAAAATTCGTCCCTTGCCCCTAGGAATTTTTCTGATGACAATGTTCGCTCTTCCCCCTGTTATTTTGCCTTCCTTAGTCAACGCTATTCCCATCGAACAGATACCGAAACTAAATCCGCAAGGGGGATTATGGGTCAGCGATCGAGCTAATCTTTTAAGTCAGGCGGGTATTACGCAAATTTCCGGTGATATAGCCAAATTAGAGGCAGAAACCAGCGCCGAAATTGCTGTTGTCACCGTCCCCAATACCTTACCCTATCCTACCCCCAAAGCCTACGCCACAGCCCTATTTAATCGTTGGAAAATCGGCAAAAAATCCCTAGATAACGGGGTTTTAATCCTCGTTTCCCTCAAGGATAGACGGATAGAAATCGAGACCGGTTATGGAGTCCAAAGATTTTTACCCGATGCTCAGGTCAAGGATATTATCTACACCTACATGATTCCCAGCTTCAAAACGGGAAACTACGAAGAGGGTATTCGAGCAGGTGTAACAGTTGTAAGCGGGTTTCTCCGTAGTGCTTATGGGTTGCGACAAACTGAATTTAAGCCTCAAATCGCAATGTCCATTCTTCATCTTGTTTTGGCTATCCTGATGGTGGGAGTGTCTTTTCCCTTGATGTTAATTCTCTATTTTGTTTATTTTCGTTGTGCCGTTGGTGGCAATGGTCGAGGTGGCCGCAGTGGTGGCAGCAACGGCAATAGCGACTATTGCGGTTATGATGGTTATGGTGGTGGTGGTTATGATGGTGGTGATTTCGGCGGCGGCAGTAGCGATGGTGGTGGCGGCGGCGGTGGTTGGTAGAGATCCACTCATTGAAACAAAATCCCAATTCCTAGCAAAGCAATCATCACCCCGAAAATCGCCCGCAAGTTAATCCGATCCCCCATCATGGCAGCGATCGGTAAGACAAATAAAGGACTGGTGGCGGTGAGAGTTTGGGCAATACCCACAGGAGAGAATTTTAAAGCAGTTTGCTGTAACCAAATTCCTAAAAACGTACTGCCGAAAGCAGTGACAATAATAATAGCAATCAGACGCAATGACCAGTTAATTGGTGGTGATGATTCCTGACGGCGAAAAAACATCAGAATTAACACTATTACCGTCCCCGCTAACAGACGAAAAAGGGTACTCTGCAAAGAAGACATTCCCGACTGCACCAGTGCCTGACGAGATAAAACCGCCCCCACTGCTTGGGAAATCGCTGCAATTAAAGCCCAGGCAATTCCTCGCCGCCAAGGACGTTGACTATTGATTTCGAGAGTTTTTTCGGAAATAACCCAAGCAACCCCGAAGATGGTCAAAATAATACCAATATAAGCCGATATTTTCAGGGATTCCCCCAAAAAAGTCGCCGCCAGAATCGCCCCCAAGGCAGGCGAAAGGGTTTCTAACAGGAGGGTTTTTCGCGGTCCCAAATAATTAAGGGCGGTAAAATAGGCCGTGTCACCGATTCCTATACCAATTGCGCCACTTGTCAAGAGTATAAATACGGAACTTTGCTGATTAATATCGCGCCATTGTCCGGAAAGGGGCAGCGTCAGGGCAATTAAAGCGATCGCGACTACTCCTTTCAGAAAATTAAGCAATAAAGGCGGGATTTTCTGGCCTAATAGGCTATAAATCGCCGCAGAAATCGCCCAAAGCGCCGCCGCGCTCAAAGCCGCTATCTCTCCCGTTAAATTTTCACCGAGACTAAATCCGTTGAGCATTATAGCAGTTTTCATCAGAATGAGGCATGGGCAAGGGGCTTAAGTCCCTTGTTGGCAAAACTTGTCGATACCTTAGTAACGTCAAAAGCGCTATATATCTATCATCAATTGTTATGGTTTGAATTGAGAAAATCCTTCTTCCCTCTTGTCAAAATAACGGTGAAGTTGTGCGGCGACAGACAACCCTGGCACTTACCTACAACCGATATTCGGTCCGCACCAACGAAGGGTTAGGCTTTAGATACAGCAACGCTCATTGATGATTCCGTCTCAGATCTCAAAATAAGATTAACTGATTGACCTTAGTTTGACTCTCGACTAGACTAAGATTAGCTCTCTAACTTTAGTCTTATGCTCGAGATCGCAAAAGAAGACATCCTCTCCCGCCTTCAATTTGATAATCCTTGGTGGGAGACAGACCGTAAGGGAAAAATAATCTATGAAGATACGCCACGGCGCAAGTACTTTGAGGCTTTTTCTCAAAACATCTTGGACACAAGTGTGCGTCGAGCAACAGTCTTGATGGGACCCAGACGTGTTGGTAAAACTGTCATGGTTTATCACACTATTCGTCTGCTCCTAGATTCTGGCATTAGTGCGGTAAATATTTTATATGTCTCTCTTGAAACTCCAATTTATACAGGACTTCCATTAGAGCGGATACTTAAGTATTTTCAGGAACTATTCAATCATGATCGCAATTCGAGGCTATTTGTCTTTTTTGACGAAATTCAATACTTGCGTGAGTGGGAAATTCATCTAAAATCCCTGGTTGATTCATTTCCAATCTGTCGATTTGTCGCTACTGGCTCTGCTGCTGCTGCTCTAAGGCTTAAAAGCACTGAGTCTGGTGCTGGTCGATTCAGCGACTATATCCTGCCACCGCTAACCTTTGCTGAATATTTAATGTTTATAGGAAAAGAAAATGAATTAATAGAGACAAATGTCCATGACTCTGAAGATTCTAGTTATCCATCTAAGATCTATGAGTTTGTGTCTAAAGATATTGATCAGTTGAATAAGACTTTTATTAATTATTTGAACTTCGGTGGATATCCAGAAGCTGTCTTTTCTGAAACGATTCGACAGGATCCTGGGCAATATATTAAAAGCGATATCATTGACAAAGTTTTACTTCGAGATTTGCCAAGCCTTTATGGGATTAGTGATATTCAAGAACTGAATAGACTTTTCACAACCCTGGCGTATAATTCAGGCAACGAAGTAAGTATCGAGGGGTTATCGCAATCCTCTGGTGTAGCTAAAAACACTATCAAACGTTACCTCGAGTATCTTGAGGCGGCATTCCTAATCCGCCGAGTAGAGAGAATTGATCAAAACGCTAAAAAGTTTAAGAGAGCAGTTTGCTTTAAAGTCTATTTAACTAATCCGTCAATGCGCGCTGCGCTATTTGGTCAGCTTGAAACAGACTCTAAGGCGATGGGAGCCATGACTGAAACCGCTATTTTTAGTCAATGGCAGCACAGTAAAATGATTGAGCTTTATTACGCACGATGGAAAACTGGAGAAATTGATATTGTACATTTAGATGCTGCCCATCAATCACCTTCTTGGATAGTTGAGGTTAAGTGGAGCGATCGCACTCATAGTACACCTTCCGAACTGGACAACTGCATAGAATTTTTAAAAAAGAATCCAGGTATATCTCAACCGATCTTGGTGACAAGTAAAACTATTAGAGATGACAATTTTTTATACAAAGATATACGATTTCGCTTTGAACCCGCAAGTTTATATGCCTATGCTCTCGGTGCAAATATATTGCGAAATATTGACAACAAGGTTAAGGGATCTCGTGCCAGGTCACTACCTCTTGAATAAGAGTTGCTTGATATAGCCGTGATAGGTATGCCTAACAGTCTAGTTATGCCCGTCTTTGCTTGTGAGGTTAATGTAGGTTAGCAGTTCATTAAGCTTGTTTTTCAGATTTGGGGATGTCATAAGCGGGTTGTAAACTTCTCCTGCTTAGGGTTGCCAAACATAACTAGGACTAAAGGAGCGTAATACTGGCAATATTCTTAGTTCTCGTTCGCTTGGCTTTGCTAAAACCAATCCATAGGATAGATAAGTTAAATAATTCTTCGAGAAGCTCACTGTAAGATCGCTAAAGAAATTTTTTAAATTAATCGATTTCAATCATATTACTTATTTGCTCTTGGGTGGCAGAGCCGTCAAGTAACTGTTCAAAGAATTGATTTAGCGACACGTCAATATTAGCTTTTCTGGATCGAATTGGATTTGGCACTAATTGCTCGCATAGTTGTTTAGATTGAGCATACGCAGGAGAACCTTGCTCAACAAAGTGAGGATCAATTTCACGAAAAGTAAGTAGATAAATTAGAGAAATTAGTGCATCTCTTAGATAATTGTGATCTCTAGAAACATTTAATGTAAGGCAATGGGTTAGTATCTCTGTGAAGTGCTGACTAAAAACTTCGAGCGATAAGCAATCACTCTCAGGGTTTGCATACCACAATAGTATCCTTGCGTATCCCCAAATGTAATCATCTACTTTATAAAACTCTTTTTTATGATATTTAGATTTTATATTAAATAAATACCAAAAAGCTTTTCTTCTTTGATTAGTACATGACATTCTAGCAATATTGTGTAGGTGAATACTATAGATATTGCGAATATTTTTTAGTAGTAAATTTCCATAATAAATTTGATCTGGATAATACAGAAAATCTAGATTTAGACAATTTGAAAACGCAAAACTTTTTCCTAAAATCTGAAATATGTTTTTATAAATATCTCTATAATTAGATTTTATATTTTCCAGAAACTCGTTTATTCTCTTGTCAATTTTTTCATAATTTTTGGTAAAATTTTCTAGATTCTGATTTTTATCTTTGTCATCTATTACATACACCTCTAATCCATTGTTGCTTTCGTTCTCAATATTGCTATAGTTATTAATAAGATTTAGAAAAGAGCGAGTAACCGAAATTAGAGAATCAATATTATTTTGGCTTGCTGTATCTGTAATATATTCATTTATTGTTCGAGTAAAATCTGATAAAGTTATTGGAATTTGAATATCCTGTGTTTTAAGAATATTAATGAATCTTTGTGATTTGTTGTTGCGAAATGTCAGAATTGCTTGTATTGAAATAAAGCCTAATGTATCTGAGATTGCGAGTTCTTCACGGTCAATTAATTTAGAATCAAGTATCCGATCATAATTATCTAATATTTCTAACTTGGGCATAAGACCTGGCTTAAGACGAAAGCGAATTTTTATGTCTAGGTTAGGAGTCTGATCAAGGTATTGATTTTCAATTTTGTAAATCTGCTCTACACCTGTTTCGTTATCTAAAAACGGCTCGTCATTAATCCGAAATGGTAGAGTTACATCCTTAGTTCTTAGTGGGAAATTCTCTTCTAATTTTCCATCTTTTAGGTATTGACCATATATAGTAGCTTCTTGTTCTCCTTCATAACAAATTTTATCTGGCAAGCTGATTTCAATCTCTTTACCTTCTCTTTTCACAAAGAAGCTAATGCGATCTAATTGTTGTCCATATAATGCGAAGTTATTCCCTAGCTTTCGTTGCCAGATTTTGGAGAAATTATTTACACTAAGATCTAAAACCAGTAAGTTTTCGTGAAATTGTTGCTCTAATACTCTTTTAACGCTTGGCAGTTTCGCATAACTACTGAGTAAAACAATGTGATAGTTTTGGTTTTCACTGATAACTTTATTTAGATCGTCGATAGGACAGTGGCGATAAATTATACCCTCAAGATTTGTTCGAGATAAATTATAGGAATAGAAACGATGATTAATTTCTATAATCAAAGAAATATACTCGGAAGAACTAAATTCAATAACTTTATTTTGGAAAAGATTAATTTTTTTAATGTAATTACAAACTTCTAAAAGGTTATTTGGATCAAGTTTTAAGTCTTGGACAATTTTATTGGCGATCTCTAAACAAATCGAATTGTATATTTTCTCGTAAGACTGAGATAATTTGAGAGCATCATATTTTTTAAGCGATCGCGTATCAATAATCGGAATAGGATAGGGAGCGTTACCGTAATTTTGAAATGTGAGGGGAGTAATTTGGGATGGGGTAAAGCTATCGAGATCGTAAATAACTAATGGTTTATCTGAGTGAGTAAATTGCTGTAGTTGTTCTACATAACTCCAGTAGCGATAGACATTGGCATAGATATAACGGGATTGTAGCGATCGCAAAACCAGTGAATTTGCTTCTCTAACAATAAATATTTGCTCTGAGGAATTATCGGGCAATGTTAGACCGATATTTTGTTGTGGTAATTGACTCTTGCGCGGGGTGAGGGTTTTGGGTTGAGCGATCGTGATTGCAGGAATTGGTAAAAATGACTGAGATTGGTGACGGTTACAAAAATCTCGATATGCTAAAGGCAAACCGTTTGGATTGGGAATTAACTTTGCGGGATCTTCTACAAATAAATGAGCGTATTGGCAGCATTCAATATAGGATTCTAGATTGATTAATTTAGTCACGGTTTGAGCGTAGGTTTTGAGTTTGTTGAGTAATCAGTCTAATTTCTTGAGGATCGGTGGTTCTGTAGGTCAAATCCAGTAATGGATTGGGGCTAAAAGCAAAATCTTGAGAGCCAAGATAAGCCACTTGAGAGCCAATTATAATGATTTTGGCATGAAGATTAAGGATTCGTCGCCTAGTTTGTAAGTTTGTAGCATCGTAATTTCCGTAAAAAATGCGATTGCGAGGGTTAGTGAGCAAATTAAGTTGTGGTGGTAGCGGTTGAAAGTTTCTTGTGTATATCTGAATTTCTTGCCCAGCAAAATTCTGGAGTGAAAGTAATAGATCTTGTTTGAAAGCATGGTGATCGAGAAAGCGATCACTCTGAGGGGGCAATCCGCTAATTTTTTCAAGACTTTCGTTACAAAAGCCATTAGGTGAAGGTATAGATTGAGATGTGGTTTGGTGCGTCCATAGGTAGCGGAAATATTCAACGAGAAACTGATGTTCTGATGTATTCTGCCATAGCATTCCTGCTTCTCCGTTGCGTTCAAGACTACCTCCTGTAAGGTTACAGGAACCCAGATAAGCTGATTGTTCGCTAATGTAAGTTTTGATGTGGAAGTTACCACTTCTAAAACCTAAGCCAGCTTTTCTCAACATTGCTAAGCACTTACGCTTTTTGAGAGCGGAATTAGCGTAATCTAGATCGCTGACTCTTTGTCCATCCATATTACTATCGACTCGATCTTGCACTTCATTACTAAAATCTGTGAGAATCCAAATAGGGATTTGTTTTGATTTTTCGGCAATCATTTGTATGATCGCTTGATCTTCAAGGCGATAACTACAAATCAAGAGAAACTTTTGAGCGCTACTAATTAATTCTTCTAAAGTTTGACGATGAATACCTCTACCAATTTTTATATCTGTTTTAGCTGTGATATTCGCGATAGTTAGATCGCTAATAATTACTTGTTCAGGATATCTAGCACGATAAGCCATGACAAGCTTTTGAACAGTTTCTGTAAGTTCATCACTAGGAAAATTATTTTCAGACTCACTGCGGAGAATATGAATAGCTCTTTGTAAAGCCTGATGCAGCTCATTAGGTTGCAGCCAAGCCGTACAATTATTAGGCAATGGAATAGCAAATAGCTCAGGATTTTTACTGCGAAGTACCAGATTTAGAGCTTTTAGTGGATGATTTTGTATGAACTGACGCAAGTTATTAATGGCTTCAGTTTGGATATTTTGGATAGTTGGATTAGATACGTTTTTGAGTGGAATTTCATACTGATAAGTACCTTCATAACGATCACCAAAATTGCTAGGAATTTGTGGATCGTCATATTCTAGATTCTTAGCAAAATTTCTAGTTAGCTGAGTACTGACAAATCGGTATTTAAATTGCTGTGATGTCAACTCACTGGAATTTTGTATGAACGGACGTAAAGTTTGATCGGCAAGTAAAGGTACTCGCCCTGATGTTTGCTCCATCAGATGAGTAACAGCATTAACGGGTAAGAAATTGAGTCCAAAAGATTGGTGAACTGCGGGTAAGTGATAGCGTTTTTGGTCGGTAGCGATCGCCCGAAAATCTGTCAATAGATTGGCTAATGATGTTTGAGCAACTGTGCGCCCATCATCAGCGAGACGTTCGTAATAACCTGTAACTTCCCAAAAGATTTGCATCATTTAACCCTCCTCAATTGCAATATCTCGTACAAAGTGGAAATCAGAGCCTAGAGCATCAAAGGTATTTTGATAATATTCCCAATCACCAATTATGGTAATTTTATCCCTAGCTCTCGTTAAAGCTAAACGGATATCTGTTAAATTAGGCTGGCTCGATTCAGATTTATCACAAACAATCCATAAAGTTTGACATTCTTTTCCTGTCCAATCTTGAACAGTGCTAATAGTCGAGTTGGACAAATAGGGGATTTGTTGTAGGCGATCGCGTAGCTCTGATGAAAAAGTGAGAACACTAGACTGTTGATCAGGAAAGCTTTCTAGGGATTGCTGTAATAATTTAGGGATTTGTTCAGCAGTTTTGATATTGAGCCAATTTAAACGATGTTCTCCTTGAGATAGTGGACTGTGCTTGTGACTAGATGGTGTATAAGGCGTTGGTTGCATTGGATATAATGCGGGGAAAATCTTATGAGCTAAATCGGGATGAAGTCGATGATTTTCGGCCAGTTGTAACCGATAGGCGGGGGATAGATTTTGAAATAGTCTGCTGAATAGATTTATGGTTTCTGTTAATTCTCCAAGTAATAGAATTTTCTTAGCGCGGGTAGCGATCGCTTGCAATGTTGAGTCATTAAGATAGTGACTATCTTCAACAATGACTAAATCAAAAGTTCGCTCTCCTAAAATCGCTAATTGATTGCTCAGACATAATATCGGTGCTTTGATATGAGGTAAAGCCGCATCAAGGATTTGCTCAATGGCATGATCCGAAAGCGTTGTATAGTCTTGATGCAGACGCTCTCTTTGTTCCAATAAAGTTTCTGATTTGCTTAGTCGATAGACTAAAAGCTCTTGCCGTTTTGGATGAATATTAGGAAATATTTCGGCGACTGCTTGGGTTAGTTGTTGGATTTTTGCTAATGAATCTTCTTCACGAAGTAACCTTAGCCAAAATTGACGATTGCGCTTTATTTGTAATTCTTCAAAGAGCGAATCTTCTAGCCAATGGGGAGGTAAAAAATCTAGTTTTGGTTCAGCGACTTGTTGCCTGAGCCATGTCTTCACATTTTGCCGATAGTCGCGATCGCTGGTAATTTGTAAAGGTGGTAAAGGAAGGTTTTCGTAACGATTGAAAGTACTGGCAAAGGGAACAACAACTAAAGTAGATCGTTGATGGGCGATCGCAGTTTCCAGAGATGCTAATGCAATTTCCGTTTTGCCACTGGCGGGTGTACCTGCGATCGCTACTAGAGGAGCATTAGACAAGGCAAGTTCTACTGCTTCTCTTTGTTTTTTACGAAAGGGAAAAGAACTCATAGAATCAGGTAGATTTAATTCAGCGCGTTCTCGAATAAATCTACTTGGCTCACTCAGTACAGTTTCGATTACTTGAAGGACTAAACTCATGTTATCCATCCTCGAAAAGCTTCACAGAAATGATTAGTTAAAAATGTCATTCCTTCTTCAAGATTTTCATCAATAGGATTGGGTAATTTCCATATTTTTATCTGACTATTGCTTGCCGCTGTATCATTAATTACAGAAAGATTTTCATATAGATAAAGGCAAATTACCTCCTGTTGATCCTGTGCCATTGATTTTAAAATTGCATTGCTTGGCTTATACCAAAAAATCCAGATTGGCAATGGCAATTCATAGTGCTTTGGTCTTTCTAATAAATTTGTAGTAAAGAATTGCATCTTTACTTTTAGTTCTAAATCCCCTGACTTGGGGTTAGTCGGGTGAATAATTTCAAAAGTAAAAGCTGCCGTTTGTAATATGCAATCAATGATTAGTGGTAAATCCATCAATAAATAGCGACCATAGTTTGGCACACCTGAAACATTTACCGCTGCAGTAGGACGAATATAACTTCCCTCAATATTTAACAGCGCCGCAACTAATAGAACTGTTACCACATCTACTAACAGTCCTTGACGGAAGCCCCAAATATTTTCTTTTTCACTTCGCCGCTTTAAATAATCGAGATAGGCTTGATAGAAGCTGCGATAGATGGGATTTTGTTGTAAGACATAGTTAGGTTTGATCGCGAAAACATCGGTACGGGGAATAGTTTGTACGCTTGGCTCTTGACGAAAGCGATCAATAGCTCTTTCTAAACGTTCAGCCTCTCCTATTCCTTTATATTCTCCACATTCGCGATGTAATAGACTGCAAAAACCTTTAAGAAAGCGATTTTCGGGGGTATTAAAGTTTTGATAGCGCTGAATCCCCATTAGTTCCTGTCTTGCGCCTGCCTTTTCGATCGCATCATGTCCAGGACGACGGACATAATCTCTTAAACAGTAAGCATCCATTTCCTGAATGCGTCCGAGGGGGATCATTTCTGCTTTGCGATTGAGTTGCGATCGCAATTTTGGCGCAATTATTTCTAATTTATGACGTAGTTCATAGCGGCGGTTGAGAGCAAGCACTAACGGTAATTGTGCATCTTCTTGACTTAAATCAAGTAAAAGCTGAGGAATATTAATTAAAAAGCATGGGTATTGTGAACTATGTTTATCCTCTCCCAACAAAGCGTCAAATAGCCCGATAAATAGAGCGATCATATCGGCTGTTATGTGATCGTATCGTTGATCAAGCTCTTTTTTAAATTTCTCAACTTCGTTTTCATCATTACTAATTTGTGTCGCATCTAATACTTCGTCAGCTAAATTTAACTCAATTATTGCTCCTGTTTTTACCTCAATACTAAGCCTCTGAGCAATTGCCTTTTGTTGTTCCCAGTCTGTAATTTGCACCCAAGGAAAGCCAATTTCATAAATACTAGGTTGACGTTGCATCAAAAATGGATATTGTTTGGTAAGCTCTTCGTCATCTTCTAATACTAAAAAAGGACGATCTCTTCCGCGCAATTGAGGTAATCCATTTAAACAGGACTTATCTTGCAAATAGTCGGTGAGGTTAGCGTAGATTAACATTGGCTGATTACCTTGATTGTTGTAAATTGATGTTTGTAAATTCAACCTCAATCTTGGGGATACACCATACCTTTCCATTGGAATTGTCCATACTGCCCCTCACGCGCTTTCTTAAAAGCTTGATTGAGTGGCTCATCATTAAGTTGCGACAGTAGAGATTCCATCTTATCCAATGCTTCTTTCACATTTTTTTCTTCAACCATTACCCCGCGCAGTTTGGGTAAAAGCTTCTGACCAAATTGATCGGCGATCGCCTGATTACGAATCACCTCATCGCGATCGGGATTGGGATAATTACAAACATATTTGGTAAATGCCTGAAACACCCGATGGGCAAAAGGACGACCCAATGATTCCATAATGTCATTGGCTTCATCTACATAGTGTTTAACTTTTTTGGCTAAATCAGGGCTTGGCTCTTTTGTCCATCCCTGAAAAGCATCCCAAGATACATAGGTAGGTATTGGAGGACTTGTTTGCTTATGCCCACACAATTGCAAATCAGGTGGACGACCAAAGGTAAGAATATTGGCTCGATCTAGCACTTTATCGGAAAGCGATTGGGTAGTCTCATCTTCATTCATTGTGCCAACAAATAAAAATTCATTAGGAATAAGAACTTGCTTTTGTTCATCTTTTAGCTTTAAACTGCCTGCTTCCAAGTCTAGGTATGTTTTCTTACTTCTTCTAGTTTCCAACTTAGAAAGGAAATCACTGAAATAGTATTCCACTCTTGCAAGGTTCATTTCATCAAGCAAAACCATAACTATTCTTCCCTTAAGATTAGATTGATGCTGATGTTGATATAAATAACGCATCAAATCTGTAGGTTTATACTTTTTCTCAACGTAATTGTAAAAACCTTGTAAGTCTTGTGGAGAATCCCATCGAGGTTGTACAGGTAACATTACCAATGGCGCACCGATAAAATTAGCATAGGCTTGGGGAAGCTCGCTTTTACCTGTACCACTAATGCCAGCTAAAATTACTAAGGCTGAAATATCCTGTACTTTTAATGATGTATGGAAAGCTTTGACTGTACGTTCAGAGAAAATTAAACCCTTGCCATTCAAATATTGTCTAAAGAGTGTTAAAAATTCTGTCTCACTAGCAAAGAGTCTAGGCTGATTTGCAGCAAGTTCAATAGGCGTTTCTAGTGCTTGAAATGCCTGTTTAAAACCATTTTCAATTTCCTCAAGATCGCCTTTAGCTTCACGAATTTTCTTCTGAAATTCTTTTAACTCATTTTCTTTGGACAAGATCTGCCCATCTAACAAGCTTTTCTCAGAATTTAATTGCTCAAGCTGACGTTTTAAACTGCCTAATTCCGAACGTTTAGTACGCAAGTCTGCATCTAAATTTTCGATCTGTACCCGCAGTCCATCAACCTGCTGCGCCTTTGTCTCCATCGTGCCGATTTCTGACAAAATGCGATCGCGCTCTTGTTCAAGCCGAGGAATTTCTGCATGTAAATGCTGCTGTTTAGTTTCTAGATTTTGAGCATCTTTACGCAGAGCATCATAGGTGCTACGGAAAAGTTCTAACTCTGCCGCTTGCTGATTGAGTTCGTGTAATCGTTCAGTCAGTCCTCTGACCTCTTCTTGCTTCTGCGAAAACTGCGAAGTCACCTCTTGCAAACCATCCCGTTGCTTTTCCCGTTCCGCAATCTGATCAATGATCGCCTGTAAACGCCCTTTATTTTCATTGATCTGTGTTTTTAATTCACCAATTTTCTGCTGACGTTGTTCCAACTCTTCTAGATTAGGGGGATTTTGCTGAACTAGCCTCACCCTTTCTTGTAAATCTTCTTCCTGTTGTTGAAGTTCGCTGACGTTTTGTCGCAATAATTCTCGTTGCCGTTGCAAATATTCTAGCTCTGCCCCAAAAGGTAAAGCTCGTTTTTGTCTTTCAATATCTTGCTTTAGCCGATCGCGTTCCTGTTCAAGCTTACCTTGTTTACTAGACTGTGACTGTATCAGCAAAGCAGATGTCGCAAAACCACTTGCCCCAGTTGCGATCGCTGCCACACCAGACTGAAGCCCCGAACCCCCAGATGCAATCACGACACCGCCAACAACAACGCCCGCAGCGATCGAAGGAATATGAAATAACAATAAATTCACAGATATTACTGATATTTTTTCTGAAACTAATTGTACGATAGACTTGTTGCAAAATAAGAAAAAACGGCTAATTGGGAATTTTTCGGCAAAAAAGTTATCTAGACCTGTTAACAGGCAATTTATCCCTCGAATGAGCTACAATTATCGGTCAAATGTGGTTAATAGCGAGCAGATGCGTCGCATTGAAGGGGCGATTTTTGCCTCTGGTATGCCTGTGGCCGCTTTGATGGAAAAGGCGGCCCTGTTAACGGCACAACAGCTTAAAAAGTCTTATTCTTTGGCTGATTTCCCCAAAATCGGTGTTATCGTCGGTCCTGGTCACAATGGCGGCGATGCTCTCGTGATTGCTAGAGAATTACATCTCGCTGGTTATCAAGTATCTCTTTTTTGTCCGATCGCCAAACTCAAGGAGTTAACAGCACAACAGGCTAATTATGTCAAGCATTTAGGCTTAATTTTTCAGAAAACTTTAGAATCTTTGGAGGTTTGTCAGTTAATTATCGATGGTCTTTTCGGTTTTGGTTTAGAAAGGACTTTATCGGGAGATGTGGCCGAATTAGTCGATAAAATTAATAGTTGGCAAAAACCGATAATTAGTATCGATATTGCTTCGGGAATTCACACCGACACCGGAGAGGTTTTAGGCACAGCAATTAAAGCCACTCATACCTTTTGTTTGGGACTCTGGAAACGAGCTTTTTTACAAGATTTGGCCTTACCCTATCTGGGTAAAGTGGAGTTAATTGATATAGGAATTAGCCCCCTTGACCTAGAAACAATTCTACAAGATTCACCGCCAATTATGAGAGTTAATCCCGATCTAATTCGCCCTTATTTACCTTTACCCCGTCCTCTACTTACCCATAAATATCAGCAGGGACATTTATTAATTATCTGTGGTTCTCGTCGTTATGCAGGAGGGGCAATTCTCGCCGGATTAGGAGCGCGAGGTAGTGGTGTGGGAATGCTTTCCATCGCCGTTCCTGCTGCCCTTAAATCTTTATTAATTAGTCATTTACCAGAAGCATTAATTATCGATTGTCCCGAAACTGCCGTGGGAGCTATTGCTGAACTTCCCCTAGAATTAAATAATTATCATGCCCTCGCCTGTGGTCCTGGATTAACCACAGAAAATCCCGCTATTATCGAACAGGTTTTAGATAGTGATAAACCGATTATACTCGATGCCGATGCTTTAAATATTTTGGCTCGATCGGGCATGGAAAAATTATCATCTCGTCAGAATAAGACAATTTTAACGCCACATTGGGGAGAATTTAAACGCTTATTTCCTAACTTATCAGGTTCTCAAGATAGGATTAATATCACTCAAGAAGTATCTCAACAAAGTGGTGCAATTGTCTTATTAAAAGGAGCCAGAACTATAATCGCCTCCCCGGAAGGTAAAATGTATATAATCCCCGAAAGTACCTCCGCTCTAGCGCGAGGTGGTAGCGGTGATGTCCTAACGGGATTAATCGGCGGATTCTTAACCCAAATGCTGGATAATCCCCCAGAAGCAACCGCATTAGCGGCTTATTTACACGCTCAAGCTGGCATTTTAGCGGCCAAAGAAAGGACAGAATTAGGAGTAGATGGAGTGACTTTAGCTAATTATTTATTTGCTGCCCTTAAAGGTTTATAGTGTTTCCTGTTCGCAAGAGGTACATTATCAATGTTGAAAAGCTTAATTATCAACCTTTCTTGGGATAAACCCTTTTGAATACGAGCATTATGTAAACATCTGCCAAATTGAGCTAAATTGTCCTTTGCCATGCTTTGATTAAACTGCCTGACGTGACCCCTAGTCCACTGACTGACAGTCACAATAGAAAAACAAAAAAATGAGCCAGATTTTTCTGACTCATTACAGCTAAGATTTCAGGTAATTAACCTAACAACGCTTTTGCCTTCGCTACCACGTTATCCACAGTAAAACCAAACTTCTCTAGAATCACACCCCCTGGAGCAGAAGCACCGAAGGTATCAACCCCCAACACATCCCCCTCATCGGTGATGTAACGATGCCAACCCATGGTTGAACCAGCTTCCACCGCGAGACGTTTTTTCACTGCTTTCGGCAATACCGATTCTTTGTATTCTGCCGATTGTTCCTCGAATAGCTCCCAACAGGGCATAGAAACGACGCGAGCTTTAATTCCTGCCTCTTTTAACACCGCAGCCGCTTTATCGCAGAGATATAACTCGCCCCCCGTACCGATGAGAATGACATCGGGAGTACCTTCACAATCGGTGATAACATAAGCACCTTTAGCCACACCCGCAAGGGAAGTTCCCGCTAAATTGGGCAGATTTTGACGGGAGAGAGCCAATAAAGTTGGGCGTTTCTTTTCGCTCACCGCTACTTTATAAGCTCCAGAAGTTTCCGTACCATCTCCCGGACGCATGACTAACAGGTTAGGAATAGCGCGCAGAGAAGCAACGTGTTCCACGGGTTGGTGAGTCGGTCCATCTTCCCCTAGGGCAATGGAATCGTGAGTCATTACCCAGATGACGCGAGTTTCTGACAATGCCGATAAACGGATAGAATTCCGCATATAGTCGGTGAAAATCAGGAAAGTCGCCCCGTAGGGAATCAATCCCGTGTTATGGAGAGCAATACCGTTACAAATCGCCCCCATCGCGTGTTCCCTTACGCCAAAGTGAACGTTACGCTCCTGATAACTGCCTTTTTGGAAATTACCAAAATGCTCTAATTCGGTGTAGTTAGAGTGGGTTAAATCCGCCGAACCACCGATTAAACCGGGTAAAACCCCCGCAAGGGCATTTAAGCAGATTTCCGAGTGTTTACGACTAGCGAGAGCCTTATCTTCGGGTTTATAAACCGGTAAAGCTTGCTCCCAACCTTCTGGCAGTTGACCGGTGGTTAACTGTTCAAATAAAGCCGCTTCTGCGGGATATTGGGCCTGATATTCGTTAAATAACTTATTCCAGTCCGTTTCTGCCGTCGCTCCCTTGTCCACTGCTTGCCGGAAACGATTTAACACCTCATCGGGAACCACAAACGGCTCGTATTCCCAACCCAATGCTTTCCGGGTTAACTCGATTTCTGTTGCTCCTAAAGCTGCCCCGTGAACATCGGCGGTATTAGACTTATTGGGGGAACCATAACCGATGGTAGTGGTGATTTTAATCATCGAGGGTTTATCGGTGACAGCTTTGGCAGCTGCAATCGCATTGGCAATGGCATCTAAATCGGTGTTACCATTCTCGACGTGCTGAACGTGCCAACCGTAGGCTTCAAAACGCTTGCTCACGTCTTCGGTAAAAGCGATATCGGTGGAACCATCGATCGAGATATGGTTATCATCGTAGAGAGCGATTAACTTGCCTAAACCCCAGTGACCAGCTAAAGAACAAGCTTCCCCAGAAATCCCCTCCATATTGCAACCATCACCCAAAATCACATAGGTGTAATGGTCGATAATTTTGGCATCCGGTTTGTTGAAACGGGCCGCTAAATGGGCTTCTGCTAGGGCCAAACCCACACCATTGGCAATCCCTTGACCCAGAGGACCGGTGGTCACTTCCACCCCTTCCGTGACGAAATTTTCGGGGTGACCGGGGGTTTTCGATTTCCACTGCCGGAATTGTTTAATTTCCTCTAGGGGAACGCTATCGTATCCCGTCAGGTACATCAAAGCGTACTGCAGCATACAACCGTGACCGGCGGAGAGAACAAAACGATCGCGATTGACCCATTGGGGGTTTTTCGGGTTAAAACGCAGGAATTGATCCCAGAGGACAAAGGCCATGGGAGCGGCTCCCATCGGCAGTCCGGGATGTCCGGATTTAGCTTTTTCTACGGCATCTACCGCTAAAAAACGCACGGCATTAATACAAAGTTCTTCGAGGGATTGGGAGGCGACAACCATAATGTTTTTTAGAATGAACTACAAAAATAAGACCAGGTTAAAGAGGGAGCCACTCACAGATTACTCTTTCAGGGGCATCGACTCAAGCATATTTTCTAAAAGCTAGGGTGACGTTATGGCCGCCAAATCCAAAGGAGTTGGAGAGGGCAGCGTTAACTATCTGCTGACGACTTTCGTAGGGGACGTAATCGAGATCACAATCGGGGTCAGGATTGTCTAGGTTGAGAGTCGGGGGAATCCGATCATTAGCGATCGCCATCACCGTGGCCACGGCTTCAATGCCGCCAGAACCCCCTAAAAGGTGACCTGTCATCGATTTGGTGGAACTGACGGGGATTTGGTAGGCCGATTCTCCTAAAGCTTTTTTAATCGCCTTGGTTTCCGTAGGATCATTGGCCCCCGTACTGGTGCCGTGGGCGTTGATATAGCTAATTTCCGCCGGAGTCAAACCGGCATCTTTGATCGCTAATTCGATCGCTCTGGTGGCCCCACGACCATCGGGAACCGGTGCCGTCATGTGATAAGCATCGCAAGTCAGACCATAACCGATCATTTCGGCGTAAATCCGCGCCCCACGAGCTAAGGCCGTTTCTAATTCCTCTATAATCAAGATTCCTGCCCCTTCCCCCATGACAAAACCATCCCGATCCTTATCAAAGGGACGACTGGCCCGGGTGGGGTCATCGTTGCGGGTGGACAGGGCCTTAGCGGAGGCAAAACCAGCCAATCCTAGGGGGGTAACGGCGGCTTCCGTCCCACCGCAGATCATCCCTTTGGCCAAACCCCTTTGTACTAGACGAAAAGCATCGCCGATGGCATTGGAACCGGCAGCGCAAGCGGTCACGGTGCAGTTACTCGGTCCCTTGGCCCCCGTATGGATGGCGGTTAAACCGGCGGCCATATTGGCAATCATCATCGGGATCATGAAGGGACTACACCGGCTCGGACCTTTTGTCAAGTAAATTTCCTGTTGATCCTCCAGCACTTTTAGGCCACCCACGCCCGTACCGATTAGTACGCCTATATCATCGGCATTGAGAGCGTCGATAATTAATCGAGAATCTTGCAGTGCTTGCAAACTGGCGGCTACGGCAAATTGAGCGAAACGGTCCATGCGCTTTGCCTCTTTGCGATCCACATAGTCGTGGGGGTCAAAACCCCGCACTTCCCCAGCAATGCGACAAGCGTGACGGGAGGCATCAAAGTGGGTGATTAAACCAATGCCACTTTTGCCGTTGATTAAGCCTGTCCAATAGTCTGCTAGATTATTGCCGAGGGGAGTGATCGCACCCATCCCCGTGATGACAACCCTTTTTAATGGCAATTCTGTCATGTTTGTTCAAAAATAAGGGCAGATTTTGCCCCAGATATTTAATTCTAATTGTCAATTTTCCCGCAATAATTAGGCGGTTGCTCCTACCTTCTCGCTAATATGGGCGACAGCTTTGCCTACAGTGTCAATTTGTTCGGCCGCTTCGTCCGGAATTTCAATATCAAATTCTTCCTCTAAAGCCATCACTAACTCGACCACATCGAGGGAATCCGCTTCCAGATCATCAGCAAAGCTTGCTTCGGGGGTAACTTTTTCCGGCTCTACTTCTAATTGTTCCACAACAACTTTTTTAACTCGATCGAAAATGTCTGCACTCATGGATGTCAATTTTTATCCGCTGGTTTACCTGACTCTAGCCTCTAGGGTCTGGGGAAATGGGGCGGTGTTACCATTTCCGACAATAAATTTCGGTTAGCTTTTTCACTGACCATTTTTCATCTTACTGGAAGTTGTTCCCCTCTTGATGAAGTTTTTTCGCGATCATCGGGGAGATTGGGGTGTGGGGTGTAGGGTGTAGGGTGTGGGGAGAATAAATAAAAATAATCTCCTGACTCCTGACTCCTGACTACTGACTACTGACTCCTGACGCCTGCCGACCGAATAAAAAGCAAAAATATAACGGATAACTCTGAAATTAAGATAATAATCATGGCTAACCATTACCCTAATTCTAGAATTTCCGTTTTTTTAGGTTTTCTTGACTACTATTCGGCGGTAGCCAATCCGGTTTCGGTGCTGCCGGTGCTGCGACGACGGGTGAGAGTATTAAAGAGCATAATTCCGATCGCTTTGATCAGATTACCTTCCAACTCTTGGAACATTCTCATGTTCATGCCAAAAGCGGCGTTAGCTTCGGTGACAATGCGATCAGCCATAGCTTGATCTACCGGTAACTGGTCGAGGGTTTGACGGTAGTGGTTTTTATAGGCTTTTTCGTCGGGAATATCTTTAAAATCATAGAAAGCTGTGCCACCAGTTTCCAGATTCATCGCTTTTTCGGCGATTTTTTTCAAGATTTGCCCCCCGGACAGATCGCCGAGATAACGGGTATAGGAATGAGCGACTAATAATTCGGGTTCTGTTGTGGCGATTTCCCGAATCCGGTCAACGTAGGCCTGACCTGCGGGAGATAAAGCGATCTCGTTGCGCCAATTGGGACCAAAATAAAAATATAAATCCTGTTCCAGCGCATTTTTGCGATTGAGTTCAGGAAAACAGATTTTGGAAACGACGGGATGACTACGAAGTTTTTCCATCTCCTCTTCCATGGCCGAATAGACGAAGTAGAGGTTAGCCACCAGTTTGCGATAGGAAGTTTTTTCCACCACACCTTTGAGAAAACACTTGACAAAACCGACGTTTTCTGCCATGGTGTGGGATTTTTTCGTGCCTTCTCGCAGTTGAGTTGATAAATTAACGCTCATATTATGATCACCTGTTGGGATGAGTAGAATGGATCGGGTTCGTTACAGATGCTTACTAAAACCGCCTATTTTGGTAGATTAAACTGAATCGATCGGTAATTTTATTAAGAATTTTTACAGTGCCGCCGGGGGAGTTGAGGGGAGAAATTTGGCTCTAGAAGGACTTCCCAGCCAGTTGAAACCGGTATCGATCGAGATGGCGCAATTGTAAAGATTAGTGAAAAACTGCTCCCTAGTTGATCTTTGGATAAGAGAGGGTGCAGTCTAGCACCAATATCAATTTTTGCTTGACATTCTTCACACTTCTTAGAAACTCTTAACATTGAGGAGACTTAGATCAGCAAAATTTCACAAATTGAAACCGAATTTAGCAATCATGCTTATAATCAGTACAGGATTCTTTATGTTGTGCTAAACTCAAGCCCTTGAGAGACAAAGCCCTAGTTGCGATGTCAGCGAGAACACATTTAGCAACCCCCTACCCAAACCCTTAGTCATAACACTCTGGTAATGCCCCGAATACTTGTAATCGATGATGATCCTGCAATCGCGGAATTAGTCTCCATCAACCTGGAGATGGCGGGTTATGACGTTAATCCCGCAGAGGACGGGATTAAAGGCCAGGCCTTGGCCGTCCAGTTACAACCCGATTTAATCATGCTGGATTTAATGTTGCCCAAAGTCGATGGTTTTACCGTCTGTCAGCGTTTGCGACGAGATGAACGCACGGCCGACATCCCGATTTTGATGCTCACGGCCTTGGGACAAACCCAAGATAAAGTGGAAGGTTTTAACGCCGGTGCCGATGATTACCTGACAAAACCTTTCGAGGTGGAGGAAATGTTAGCTAGGGTGCGCGCTCTCCTGAGACGCACCGATCGCATTCCCCAAGCCGCTAAACACTCAGAAATACTCAGTTTTGGACCTTTAACCCTGGTCCCCGAACGTTTTGAGGCGGTCTGGTTTGAAGGTGTGGTCAAGTTAACCCATCTAGAATTCGAGTTACTGCACTGTCTTCTCCAACGTCACGGTCAAACCGTTTCCCCCAGTGATATTCTCAAGGAAGTCTGGGGATACGATCCCGATGATGATATCGAGACTATTCGCGTTCATATTCGCCATCTGAGAACGAAACTAGAACCCGATCCCCGTCATCCTCGTTATATTAAAACCGTTTACGGTGCGGGTTATTGTCTGGAGTTACCCACCAATGAACAGATGGTGCTTGATTCATCGGCGGCAACAGTTTAAACAGGGAGCGGATAGGCAATCGGGAAAATTGTTTCCTCGCTCCTCCTCCTGTTGAGATTGAGAAGGTTTGACCAGCAGTTGGGTTTTGATGACCATTTCTGAGGCCTCTTTTTGGCCCTGACGATAACAAGGAGAAAACACCCCCAGCAAGTCAGGACAATGGCGGGAGTAACTACTGGTTTAAGGTAAATCCGTCGCCCCCATCAAAAAGCGATCGCATTCTCTGGCGGCCCCGCGGCCTTCATTAATCGCCCAAACCACCAAACTTTGACCACGACGACAATCCCCCGCTGCAAAGACTTTCGGTAAGCTAGTGGCAAATTGACCGTGTTCGGCCTTGATATTGCTGCGGGCATCCTTTTCTAGTCCCAAATCATCGAGTAAAGGCTGTTCTGGTCCCAAAAATCCCATGGCCAATAGAACTAATTGTGTCGGGATGACTTTTTCCGTTCCTGCCACCGGTTGGGGGATAAACTGCCCTTTTTCGTTGCGTTGCCATTCCACCTGTACCGTGTGAATCCCCGTCACGTTGCCCTCGCTATCCCCCTGGAATTTAGTCGCTGTGGTGGTATAAACCCGGGGGTCATCGCCAAAGCGGGCGGCCGCTTCCTCTTGTCCATAGTCCAGACGGTAGATTTTTGGCCATTCGGGCCAGGGATTATCGGCAGCCCGTTCCCGGGGCGGTTGCGGCATAATTTCTAATTGGGTGACGCTACGGCAGTTATGACGCAGGGAAGTCCCCACACAGTCGGTTCCCGTGTCACCACCGCCGATAATTACTACGTCTTTAGCCGCGGCCGAGATAAAATCCTCCCCGGGCTGTCCGTCTAGTAGTGCTTTTGTATTAGCAGTGAGAAACTCCATAGCGAAGTGAATGCCCTTTAATTGGCGACCTTCGATGTTTAAATCCCGGGGTTTGGTAGCCCCGGTACAGATAACCACGGCATCGTATTCGTTTAATAGGTCTTGGCTGCTGATATCCTTGCCCACTTCCGTGTTACAGACCATTTTTACCCCTTCCTGTTCGAGCATCTGGAGACGACGCAGAACGACTTCTTCCTTATCTAACTTCATGTTGGGGATACCGTACATTAATAGTCCCCCGGGGCGATCGGCCCGTTCGTAAACTGTCACCCAGTGACCAGCTTTATTTAACTGGTCGGCGGCGGCTAATCCAGCAGGTCCAGAACCGATCACGGCCACTTTTTTGCCGGTACGGATGGCGGGGGGATTGGCAGTAATCCAACCGGATTCCCAACCTTTGTCGATAATCGAACATTCAATATTTTTGATCGTAACGGGGGGATTATGAATACCGAGAACGCAGGAACCCTCACAGGGGGCGGGGCAGACTCTACCGGTAAATTCGGGGAAATTATTGGTTTTATGGAGGCGATCGAGGGCTTCTCGCCACAATCCTCGATAGATTAAATCATTCCATTCGGGAATCAGGTTATTAATCGGGCAACCACTGGCCATGCCACTAATTAGGGTTCCCGTGTGACAAAATGGTGTACCACAATCCATACAACGGGCGGCCTGATTGCGGAGTTTATCTTCTGGCATGGGAAGATGAAACTCATCCCAATTATGAAGGCGATCGAGGGGGGTAAGTTCGGAAGGAAGTTCACGCAGGAATTCGATAAAGCCAGTCGGTTTGCCCATAGTCTTTGTTATCTCTGTCGTTTATTCCCTATCTTCCTTCAGGGTTCGATCGATCCTCGCAACTTTACCGATTTCTTTAATCTTATCGGCAACTCAGTGGACTAACAGACGGTAATTTTGACAAATTGCGGAATTAACTATTGAGGTAAAAACAGGCGATTTTAAGAGGAAGGGGGCAATTCTAAGGGAATAGCCCCGATTATTCCCTTACGAAAATCATTGAGTAACTGCATGGCTGCCCTTTCTTTATCTTCTTGATATTTGAGAGTGGCCAATTTTTCGATAAAATCCTCCCCAGTCATGTCTAGGGTATTCAACCCGTAACGAGATTGTAAGAGTCCTTCATAGTGTAATTCTATTAATAAATCGACAAAAGCCGCCGCTATCCTTTGGTTATCATAACCAGCGTCCCCAATATCCTCACAGATAGCTAATTTCACCGCATCCCTTTGATTTTCTAAACGGGAAGGAATCACCCCCGGCGCGTCTAATAGTTCTAAGGTGTCGGAAATTCGTACCCATTGTAATTGTCGCGTTACTCCGGCCCTGCGGGCGCTGGCGACGACTTTTCGCCCTAATAAACGGTTAATCAGGGCAGATTTGCCCACATTGGGAAACCCGATCACCACGGCGCGCACTGGACGCGGTAACATTCCTCTTGTTTGACGTTTTTGGTTAATTTCATCGCCAATTTTTTCCGCCGCTTTGATAATTGCTTTAACTCTTTCTCCCTGTTTAGCGTTAGTAAAATAGACGGTTTCTCCTTGACTTTTAAACCATGTTACCCATTGTTGCTGGGCAGATTCGGGAATCATATCGAGACGATTTAAGATTAATAAGCGCGGTTTATTGCCAATCCAATCGTCCACCTGGGGATGATGGGAAGCTAAAGGAATGCGAGCATCGCGCACTTCTAGGACCACATCCACGAGTTTAAGATGTTCCTTGAGTTTTCTTTCTGCTTTGGCAATATGACCGGGATACCATTGAATTAACGCCATGGGAGATGAGAGTATAAAATTTAATTTTATCAGGAATAGTCCCTAGATCAGCTGTTAAGTATTGAAATTGCTTGTTGAGATGAGGCAATAGGCAATAGGCAATAGGCAAGAGTAAAGGGATTGGGGGAGATTCGGCTAATCTAAGAATAAGCAGTTAAAATGCGTCTTAGCTTAGTTATAATTATCTGAGAAAGAGTTTAGTAATTTTACGACAATTATAACAGGATTATCGATGACTAATTTAAAAAAATGGCAAATTATTAAATCCGAGCTAGTTTTTCAGAATCGTTGGTGTCAAGTCCGTCAAGACGCGGTGAGGTTATCCTCTGGACAAGTTATCGATGATTATTTCGTTAATATTCGTCCTGAAATTGTTTTAGTTGTTCCAGTTACTGGGGATAATCAATTAGTTTTTGTTCGTCAATATCGTCACGGAGTTAAGGAAATTTTATTGGAATTTCCCGCTGGGGCAGTAGATGCGGGTGAAGATGATATTACTGCGGCAGCGCGTCGGGAATTCGAGGAGGAAACTGGTTATCAAAGTGATTCTCTAATACCTCTGGCTGTTTTGTACGATAATCCTGTTAAAGATACTAACAGAATTCATATTTTTTTGGCTCTTAATGCTACCCCCACCGGTCAACAAAAGTTAGATGTTACCGAGGAAATTGAGGTTATTATTCGACCTTTACAGGAAATTAATCCGCGGGAAATTACCGTCTCCGGTAGTTTGGCTGCTTTCTATTTAGCGAGAGATTTTTTAAAGCAAAATTGAGTAATTCTATCGATTATCTTAATAAGAAAGTAGGAAGTTTCCTTTTTGGGGAGCCAGTTGTTAGGAGATTATTTTTATTTATTCTCCCCAATTCATAATTTATAATTTATAATTCTGCTCTCTTGGGTTTGGTGGGTAAAATGTATTCTAAGATACAGTCCTGCTGGCGGTCGCAACGCGCTCGCTACGCGAGACCGAGTGGAAAGAACCACAGAGACACAGAGGACACAAAGATTGATCGCTTCTATAGTAAGTTAAACTGATCACACAAAGAATAAGAGAGTCATAATTCCCACTGTCTATGAGTAATTTTTTTATGATTGCTGGCTTTATTCTATCAGCTTATGCGATTGTTGCTAACGATTCCCTACAAACTTTAGGTACTTTTTTAAGTGCCAATGAAAAACGTCCTTGGTGGATTTTGTGGCTGTATTCCAGCATAATCTTAGCTTCGATTTTTATCGCTGGTTGGTACATTAATCAGGGAGATGTGGCTTATAATCGACTAGAAATGATTCCCTTCCCAGAAAATTTTACTTGGATTTATATCGTTCCTCCCTTAGCAATTTTAATTCTCACCACTTGGGGAATACCAGTGAGTACAACCTTTTTGGTTTTAACAGTTTTTGCTCCCCAATCTCTAGATGAAATGTTAGTTAAATCCGCTTGGGGTTATGCCATTGCTGTTATAGTGGGGTTAGTCATCTATCGAATTATTTATCGATTAGAAAAATTTTTCCTAGAAACAGTTAATAAAGAACCTCAAAAAATCTGGGTAGTTTTACAATGGTTATCCACTGGGTTTCTCTGGAGTCAATGGTTAATGCAAGATTTTGCTAATATTTTCGCCTATCTTCCCAGAAACTTGGCGGCAACATGGTTAGTTTTATCTCTAACAGTTATGCTACTCCTGCAAACTATCATTTTTATTAATCAAGGTGGTCAAATCGAAAAAATTGTCACTAGCAAAACTAACGCCCATGATCCGCGTTCTGCAACAATTATTAACTTAATTTATGGCTTAATTTTACTGTTTTTTGTTGGCTATAATCATATTCCCATGAGTACCACTTGGGTATTTTTAGGTTTATTAGGAGGTCGAGAAATTTCTCTGACTTTAACCAGAGAAACCCCTAATTTAGCCGCCACGGGTAAACTGGTTTTAGGGGATGCCTTGAAAGCTTTTATCGGTATGATTGTTAGTGTTACTATCGCTCTTGCTTTACCTCTAATTGCTCAAAAAATTAACTATCCATAGGAAGTGGGGTATGGGGAGAGGTAAATTAAGAATAACAAGATTGGGGAGATAGGCGATCGATTGACGACCCGGAGTGATAAAGTTTTCTATTACTGATAATCTCGAAATTATCGTTCAACCAGATTAAAGATGCTTCTGTGACTAGACCTTCTTCAAGAGTGACTAGGGAAAAATTGCGAGATTTACCCGTATCAGAGTGGAGAATGCGAGGGACACTAGCAGCATTCAGATAAACGGTTCCCATCTCGGAAGTGACCACGGGATTGCGTAAACGGGAAGTAGTATGACGGAGACGGTGGTGCATATGACCGAAACTGACGAGAGAAACCTGTTTTCCTAATAGCTGTGCTTGTTCGATGGCCGCCGCTAAATCCGGATCCCCGTGGTCCCCTCCCAAGGGTTGCCAATCGCGACCACAGATAGCTTCCGCTTCCTCTCCCAGTCCGGCTGGACCATTGTGACCCAAAAAAATCAGGTTATTATAGGCAGTATCTTGAATATTAGCGATAATTTTGGCAGTAGATTCGGCAAAACTGCTGATATTATAGCGTTCTTGCAAAAATTCTCCATTTTTCCACTCGGATCCTCCCCAAGTAAAGGGACGACCCCCAACAATCGAAAGCTGTAAACTGGGTAGGTCTAGTTTTGAGTAACCCACATGAGCAACCCCCAATAATTCTAACTGGGCGGTGACACGATCTTCTTGATTGCGATCATAGGGACATTGTTTTCGTCCCCAGGGGGTGGCGCTATACCAAGCGTCATGATTACCGAGAATAACGGCTTTTGGTAAGGACAAACTAGCAATCCGACCGACAATTTCTAGGGATTCATTGCCAAAATCGCCGACAAATAGGGCTAAATCCACTTGTAAAGCTTCTAGTGCTAAATTATCTTCTATTTCCCATTGGTCGTGAACGTCACCGATGACGGCGATTTTATAGCTGTGAGGGAAAGAACTTACCATTACCAGTTATTAACTATCATTTACCAGTAAAGATCATAACTAGGATTGGTAGTCGAAAACCGTGGGTAAGAGAGAGAGATTTTTTCTCAAATTACCAATGAAAAGGTAAAGATTTAAAACAAAGTTACCCACAGTCATCGGTTTGTTTGTAAATTTAGATACAGAATTATCAGGGTGATCTGTGTATGTCCTTGCTACAATCCCGCACTACTGCCGTTGTTACTTGTCCCCAAGCGAGTACATGGGTACAACTAAGAATGCTTCCCTCTCCCTACAGCTTTGATGAAGCGCTACTACTCTGTGAACAGGATCAGGGACGTTGGGTGGCATGGATTCCCGATTTTGGCGAAATTATCTTGATTGAAGGACAATTTGAGGCATAAACTAACTCTTGCTTACAATTAAAGCAGATAAACAGCGATCGATCACTTGTTTTAATACTAGAGCAGTCCAATCAATATCGGCGGCGCTGGTGTCCCTTCCCAGGGTTAAACGAATTCCCGCTAGTGCCTCTCGATCGCTGTAGCCCATAGCTTTTAAAATTGGACTAGGGGAAAGTTTGCCACTATGACAGGCGGATCCGGAACTAATGCCGATTCCTGCTAAATTAAGCTGACGAACTAGCTGTTTTCCCGTGATCTGACTGTCATCGTCGGGACGGACAATAAAGCTGACGTGGTGGGGTAAACGATAGAATCGGTCCCCTGTGGGCAGCAGATAAGGATAATCGGCTAAGAGGTCAAATAATCGATCTCGTAGGGCTATTAAACGCATTTTTTCGCTAATTAAGTCTTTTTGGGCTAATTCGGCCGCTAAACCCAAAGATGCGATCACTGGTACGGCTTGGGTTCCCGATCGCAGGCCTTTTTCCTGACCACCGCCCCGCAGTAATGGTAAAATATCGACACCTGCTCTGATGTATAAAGCCCCCGCTCCTTGCATTCCATAAATTTTATGGCTAGAAAGAGATAATAAATCTATGGGCAGTTTCCGCACATCAATATCGCATCTTGCCGCCACCTGCACCGCATCGGTGTGAAAAAGAACACCCCTTTCCCTGGCAATGCTGCCCAATTCTTCAATCGGTTGTAGGGTTCCCACCTCGCTTTGTCCGTAAATAATAGAAATTAAGACCGTATCGCTTTGAATTGCGGCTTTTAGGTCTAAAGGATTCACCCTACCTTGACGATTGACAGGAAGACGAGTAATTTGCCAACCTTGCTGCTCTAATTGTTTACAGGGTTCAGCGATCGCCGAATGTTCCACACTAGAAATAATTATATGACGGGGGCGGTTATACTGTTGAGCAACCCCGATAATTGCTAAATTATCGGCTTCCGTGCCGCCAGAAGTGAAGATAATCTGGTCTGGATTGGCATTAATTAACCCTGCTACCTGTTCTCTGGCCATTTCGATGACTGTCGCCGTATCCTGTCCCCAACTGTGTAAACTGGAGGGATTGCCCCAATGATGCCGGAGAATAGTGGCAACCCGCTCGATCACTTGGGGATGAGTGGGGGTAGTGGCGCTATAGTCAAGATAAATTTGCATTATTTTACAATCTGAGAAATGAGAGTCAAGACAGGCAGCTATTCTCAGTTTAGCGGCTTAAGAGATTAGAAAGCGGGTTTCTTGAAGAAACCCGCTTTCTTAAAGAAAGCGGGTTTCTGGGTTTCTTAAAACTGCTTTCTAGCATCTTTTCTGATCTCAGGATAGTAGCCCATGATTTTTTCGCGTTCTCGGTCAACGAGAACGTAGGGAATGGCAATGTTTCGCTTCTTATCTTGGGTAGCGAGGTCGTGCAAGTAGCGATCCAGTTGTTCGTTACCACAGCTAAAAGCCGCCCGATTGTGATGGCTTTCGAGAGTTTCTAGACAAAAATCAACAGATTCCGAATTTAACACAAATCTAGCAACTATTTATTCATCATTTGCTCGTACCATTGAGCGTCTGCTTGAGCTTGCTCGGAGGGAGCGGGGGGATTTAACAGGGCCTCGACAAAAACGAATTGATCGCGTTCGGTTAATTCTACCAATTGGCTATCTTTGATCGTTTGCATAGCTGCCTCAGCCAAAACTGACACCATAAATTCAGTCAAGTTCTGTCCCCGTAAAAAGGCAGCCATCTCCATCAGTTGCTTTTGCTCTGCTGTTATGGAAGCCTCTAACTGCGCATTGTTGCCGATTTTAGTCCCTTGGGGTAAATCTTTATCTGGTTTCGTTCTCATGGCTTAGAAATTATCTAATTTAAGCACATTATATTCTCAGAAAACGGGTTTCTGAGTTGATAAGAAAGCGGGTTTCTGGGTTGTTGACGAGAAAACGGGTTTCTCTAAGAAACCCGTTTTCTGGATCTCTTTGAAGCCTTACTCATCTAACAGCAGCCCCTTTAACTCTGGAGAGATGACATCTATATCCATCATCATAAATGAACGACAAGCAGCCATCGAGCCTAAAATCGCGACAATAATTTCCAGATTGGGTAGTGTTCCTTCTCTCCATCCCACATATTCGCGAAAACTGGAGAATTCCCATTCCTGTGGCTGACTCACCAAACCCGCTTTCACTGGATTACAGTGAATATACCTCGACAAATTTAATAAATACTCTGTATCATTTACTAGAATTGCCTGAAACCGCCCTTGAAACAATGAGCCAACTCGCCCATATCGCCGATTTATGGCTTTGGTATAAGACAGGGAAAAGGCTTGCATTACCGCAGAAAGCTCGGCTTTTTTCAGCTGTATTAGCAGGTGATAGTGGTTGGGCATCAAGCAATAGGCAATAACATCTAGCGTTTTTACCAGATATTTACGCACCAATCGCAGAAAAAAAAGATAATTTTCTCGCTCAAAGAAGATATCTTCACGGTTATTGCCGCGATTATAGATATGGTAGTATTGTCCTGCTTGAAAGATATTCTGACGATAGGGCATATTTATCTTATCTCTAGAAAACAGCTTTCTCTGGCTTACTATTCTAAGCTAAGAGAAACCCGCTTTCTTGAAGAAAGCGGGTTTCTTGATGAGAAAGCGGGTTTCTGAGTTGATGATGAGAAAGCGGGTTTCTGAGTTGATGATGAGAAAGCGGGTTTCTGAGTTGATGATGAGAAAGCGGGTTTCTGAGTTGATGATGAGAAACCCGCTTTCTGAGTTGATGATGAGAAAGCGGAGAAAGCGGGTTTCTTGATGAGAAAGCGGGTTTCTTAAAGAAACCCGCTTTCTAAAGATTTTATTAAAACCGTATCTTATGATACAGTTCGGGGGGGGGGAGATGGTAGTTTCGGAAGCGAGCTTTACGCTTAGATGGCGCAGTGACTTGACCCGACTGGAAAAATCTGCGATCGCAAATAAATTTATCGTTATCTTAATAAAGCAATCATGAATACAAAACTAAAAAATAGCGCCTTCGACAAGCTGAAACTGGCACCCATCGCCCTAGCGGCGGGTGCGGGCATGATGCTGGCTGCGGCTGCCCCCGCACAAGCGGCAGTGGTCAGTCTGAGTCAGACAGTGACTCAGGGGGGGGTTGTATATTCTAGTATCGACAACAGCATTGTCAACACTCCCCTTACCAAGCTTCCCGGTGCAACGGGAAGCAGTGCCTATGGCATAAGTTCTGCGGCGATTGTCAACGGGCGAACCGATGCCTTTGACGGTTTCGGTGGCATCACCGTCAACGGAGCAGCCTTCAACCAGCCCAATGACGAGGTGGATCTGACCACCACTGGGGCGGGAACCTTCCTCAACACCATCAGCCCCGTCAGCATCGGCGGCATCAACACCAGCCTGGACTACTTCATGAGTGCTGACAGCCCCACTCTGCGCGTGTTTGGTACCTTCACCAACACCACCGCCAATCTCCTCTCAGCCGAGATCGCCTATGGCGGTGACTTGGGTTGTGATGGTGATTGTACGATTGAGGACAGCAGCACGGGAGACAACGCCTTCCAGTCGGCCCTCGACCGTTGGTTCATTACCTCTGATGGTCCAGCTGATGACGATCCCTTTCTAACTTTCGTGCGCTTCGGGCCGGGGGGGCAACTTGCCTCTTCCACTCCGGCGGTACCGAGTGAGGACTTTAATAATTCCGTCGATATCTTTGCGGATATCTGGACTTTGAGCCTTGCCCCTGGAGAGACTAAGAGCCTGATGTGGTTCGTTAACTTTAACGATAGTTTAGCCGCTGCCCAGGCAGGTACTCCGGTTTTCAATGACTTGAGTACTTTGGGAGCCGCTGGCTTGCTGGCGGGTTTGTCGCCCACCCAGATTGAGGAGACTGCCAACTGGGTGCAACAACAGCCACCCGTTGCTACTCCTGAACCTTCTAGCCTCATAGGATTGGGAAGTTTACTAGGTTTTGGGTTGTTGTCTAAGATCAAACGAAGAAACCCTTAAAGAAAACGGGTTTCTTAAAGAAACCCGTTTTCTTCCCAGAAACCCGCTTTCTTTAAGAAAGCGGGTTTCTGGGTTGTTGATGAGAAACCCGTTTTCTGGCTTATGCTATAACCATACTACTATGCGCTCTAAATCTACAAAAACAACCGGTATAACCATTGAAACTGGATTCGATCGCCTGCGGACAGGTCGCCTTCAGGAAGCGGCGGCGATCGCAGATCAACTCCTCAGCAGTAATCCTAATCATCACGGTGCGCTCAATCTATCGGGGTTAATTGCCCTCAACCAAGGAGAAAAAGAACAAGCCGTCCGACTATTACAGAGAGCAGTAAAATTAAAACCCAGCGAACCGATTTACCAGTGCAACTTAGGCGCAGCTTACCGCCAGAGTCACCGCTATAACGAAGCAATTTCCGCCTGTCAAAAAGCCTTAAAACTGCGTCCCAACTACCCCAATGCCCTAACTACCCTCGCCAGTACCTACTTTGCCTCGGAGCAGTACGAGAAAGCGCTGACAACCTACGAACAGGCGCTCGCGATCGCCCCAGAACAGGCTCTACTGCACGCCTACCGAGCCGATGCCTTGCGGGAATTAGGGCGGGTTCGTGCGGCGATCGAGGCTTACGAACAAGCTCTCCATCTTTCTCCCGACTTGCCCCACGCCATGGGCAATTTTGGACTAACTTTATTGGCAGTCGGGCAACCGGAACGCGCCCTAGAATATTGCCGCCTGGCAGCGGAATCCGAAGGGAAAAATGGTCAAGCTTGGATGAATTTGGGAACCGTCTTCCGCACCTTGGGACAGTTGGAAGCGGCCATGGATGCCTATGGCAAAGCTTACGATCTCAATCCCGATTCTGCCATGCTCTGCACCCTAATCGGTCAGATTTGGCAGGAAGTCAGCGAATTGCCACAGGCTCTCACTTGGTACGATAAGGCCCTGGCAATTGAACCAGAGCGCCTTGACAGCCGTTGTGCCTTCGCCGGGGCGATTCTCGATTTAGGGGATAGTGCCACCGCCATCACTCGCTACCAAGAAATTATCGAGCAGCATTCCGACTATGGCGAGGCCTATTCAGGACTCAGCCAAGCTCTCTGGGAAGATGGCGACGCAGAAGAGGCAGTCGCGGTGGCCTATCGAGCAGTAGAACTCAAGCCCGAAAATGCCGGCTTGCGGGCGCATCTAGCCAGCATTCTCGCCTCTGCTGGGGATGTGGAGAGCGCCAACGCCGCCAACCGCGAGGCCCTGGCCGTCAATCCTAACTGCATTCCCGCCCTGGTCAATTTAGCCCAGAATTTGCGGGGGAAACTGCCGCCAGAGGATGCTCAACAGATGGAAAATTTACTCGAGGCCAAGTGGGCCAGAGAAGGCACACAGTCGGCGCTTCATTTTGGCCTCGCCCACTACTACGACGGTTGTAAGAACTACGCCCAGGCCGCCACCCATGCGATCGCTGCCAACAAACTACACACCGCCTACAAGCAGGAGCGAGGTTGGGATTACAATCCCGATGATTATGCCCAATATATCGACCAATTAATCGCCCACTTCACCCCCGAATTTTTCCAGCGCACTCAGGGGATGGGCAATCCCTCTACTGCCCCCGTTTTCATCGTCGGGATGCCCCGCAGCGGCACTACTCTGACGGAGCAGATTCTCGCCAGCCATCCCCAAGTATTTGGGGCCGGTGAGCGCAACTTTGCCGGTAATTGCTTTAACAGCCTACCGGCACTGATGGGGCATCCCGGCAGTACAACCGTCTGGAACTGCCTCCAGCAGCTTGGTCAACCTCAGATTCTTCACCTGGCCGATTGGCATCTGGCACAGTTAGAACAACTGCTTACCAAAGCAGGGACAGAGAGGGAGAATATCCAGAGAATTGTCGATAAAATGCCCGACAATTACAGTCTTTTGGGCTGGATTGTCACTGCTTTTCCCAATGCCAAGATTATCCATTGTCGCCGCGATGTGCGGGATGTGGCGGTTTCCTGTTGGATGACTCAGTTTAAGTCTATTCGCTGGGCGTTCGACTTAACTCATATTGCCGAACGCATTCAGCAATATTGGCGGATTATGGAACATTGGCGGCGCGTTTTGCCGGTTCCCATGTTGGAAATTGACTATGAGGAAACGGTTGACCAGCAAACGGCGCAAACGGTTCGGCTCCTGGATTTTATCGGATTAGAATGGGATGATGCTTGTATGCAGTTCCATAAAACCGATCGCTTAGTGCGTACTGCCAGTGTTACTCAAGTAAGGCAACCGATATATAAGCGCTCGGTTGAGCGGTGGCGGAGTTATGAAGAGGCCCTACAACCTCTGCTCGAAAGGTTAACCATCTAAGTTACAGCGTTTCCCATAACTGCGAAATGTTTAGGCATCAAATAGGGTTGAAATACCCGAAATAACCGCCTGGTAGGGTTCTCAGTCCAAAATTGGCAGCTTCAAAAACCTTGCATTACCACTCTTGTAGGACAAAAATTAGTACAAAAAAAGAGGACAGCAAAGCCTGAAACTCCCGCCTCCTGACTGATACTAAATCCAGTTATTAAAAACTGATTATTTATTCTCCGTTTTGCCGTTCGGCAAAAGCTCACGGCCGAAGCCTTTTGCATGAGTAGAAAACGGGTTTCTCGGAGAAACCCGTTTTCTGTGCGTTACTCAGTCTCCAACGCGGAAGCGATACTTCCCAGCAAATTCTCCCTTTAATGCTTTAGTTTGAGGATAATTATTCGGTGTTTCTTGAAGGAGTTTTAAACACTTAGCAATCTTCTTTTTTAAGATTGGATCCGCTTCAGAATAAACTTTATTTGCTTTAGCTGTCAAACGGACTTTATGAGTCACCTCAGCTTTCCCAATCAATAAGGCAACCTGATTGTAAATCCATTTCAGCTTCTTTCAAATGTTCCATAATATTCGGGATTGCTCTAATTTCTTGCGTTGCCTTTTCACTTTCTTTATCTGACAAATAAGCGGCAAATTCTAGAATCATCTTTAAATTTTCTACTGATAGGGTTTGTAAATATTGTTGAATCTTTTGCTGCATTAAATCGACCCGTACTAATGTTTCAGAATCTAAAAAATCTTCTGGAGTCGAGGGATTTACTTCAACGTCAGTTAGAGTCATATTTAATCAAGTGCTTCTCTCAAGTTTATTATTTTTATCTTAGCGTGTATCCCGTCTCCCGTCTCCTGTCTCCTGACGACCGACTCCTTACCCCACAGTTAACTTTACTTTTTTCCAACTACTTAAGACTGCGAATGTATGGAAACGCATCAATTGGGCAAAAGCTCAACGATGCGTTTTTAAGCTCCAAAAAACGCTATAGTTGTAACCCAAAACAAATCAATTCTGATTAGGGTCAGTGGCCGCGGCCATTTGCATTCTCTGCACCAGATTATCGAGGGCTAATTCTAGATGTAAACCGGCATCTACGGCGGTCCAACCCTGTTCGGTTAGGTGTCGCCATTCAAAGTGTAGGTGAGGACCGGTAGAAAGTCCCGTACTACCCACGCGACCGATAACCGCACCCTGTTCCACCCATTCTCCCGGTTTGACGGTGATTTCCGAAAGGTGGGCATAACGAGATTCTTGACTACCATCGAGGTGACGTAAAATCACCGTTAATCCGTAACCTCCCAACCAGTCGGCGGTGGCCACTTCCCCCGCGTAGGCGGCTAATACAGGTGTTCCCATCGGTGCGCCTAAATCAGTACCCGCGTGCATGGCCCGATTCCCTCTGACTGGATGATTTCGCCACCCGAAAACCGAGGTAATTTGGGCGGGAAGAGCGAGGGGAAAGAGTAAATCGGTGCGTTGAGTTGGGTTAGAATCCGTGGGACTTAAACGGGTGGCCCGCTCATAGGTGGTCGCTTCGCTGATGGCCTCCACTTCTGCGCGAGTCACTGGGGCTAAAGCCAATTTTACGCCATTCCATTCCGGGGGATTGAGGGCTACCACCTGACTGGGAATCACCGTGGGGGCAGCCAGACGTACCGGGGCGCTAGAGGCCACGAGAGTGGGGGCATAACGACCCAGGGAATTATTAGCGATAACCGGCTGATTTCGGGGCTGCCGTCCTACTCGCACGGCCGGATTAGGATTGAGACGTACCCGGGCCAGATTAACCGGGGGTAAGGGTTTGGCCACAGTGCTGACCGGCTGACGACGGGAGGCCCGGGCCGCCAGATTACAGCTACCTCCTACCAGTTGACCATTTTGGGCGATCGTTTGGCAACCACTGCGGCGCTCGGTGACAACAACGGAACTGGGGGGGTTAAAGTTTCTAGTATCGATAAAATTATTTTTACCGCCAGCCCGGGGGGCAAGGGTGGGCATATCGGTTTGATGGTTTTCGGGGATAGCCAGACGGGGGGCGGGATTAGTATTTTCTTTGATAACGGGGGCTTTTAGGGTGGGGGCGGCATTTTCCACTACTGGGGTTTCGCTGCCAGTTTCGGAATTAGCGATCGCATTGGGAGCAAGAGTGATCAGACCGCTGACCACTAAACCGAGACCACTGCATAAACTCAGCTTCTTTTTTAAGGATTTTCCTAGAAAAAGTTTCAATATCACCGATGAAGGATACATAGGGCGGCCTCACTTCTCACAGTTTAGTCAAAAAAATATTTAGACTTGATTATAGCCGAGACTGACCCTACCGGCCGGTATATAGATTTCGCTACTGGCATTGTCCGAGGTTAATTTAACTTTTAATTCCCCTCGATCGCTTACCCCCGTTATTATGCCCTGATAGCCATCGAAAACTATTTTTTGACCAAAATTATCAAAAAGTTCTAAATAGGAGGCTAGTAGAGCTTTTATACCGTGATTACAGTAATATTCATAGCCGTGTAGGATAGCATCACTGGTGAGAGAGGTTAATTGAGCGATCGAGGTGATTTTATTGCCAGTAAAAGCTTGTAAATTAATACCCGTGGGGGGGACAGGATTGGCCCAATTGAGGCCCACTCCGATGACTGCTTGGGGGATGTTTTGACCCTGAATACGGGTTTCTAGGTTAATTCCCCCTAGTTTGCGCCCCAATAGGACTAAATCATTCGGCCATTTGATTTTAACAGGTATTTCTTGACAATTGAGATGATGAGCGATGCCCCAAACTGTAGCGAGGACGAGATGGGCAGATTTATCCACCTCTAAATCCAGATTTAACGCCAAAGATAAATATAATCCTCCCGGTTCAGAAATCCACTCCCGTCCCCATTGTCCCCTCCCGGCACTTTGTTGACTAGCAGTCACCACAAAAGGCGGATTTTCCCCCGATTCTAATAATTGCCACGCTTTAGTATTAGTGGAAGGTAATAGCTCAAAGTGATGGATTTTGGTCATAAATGGGGAGTGGGGAGTATTTTCAGTGTTGCCAAAGGCACGGCGTAGCCGTCCAGTAAACAGTAAACAGTAATCAGTGACCTGATACTAAATCCGTTGAGTATAGGCTACATATCAGGACAGGCAAAAGGCAAGAGGCAAAAGGCAAAAGGCAAAAGAGGGAATAGATAATCAGTTTTTAATAACCGGATTGAGTATGAAAACTGACATCTGATCAGTGATCACTGATAACTGATAACTGATAACTGATTAGGTGCAAGGAAGAGAACGCAGGTACTCACTGAGGTGGGAACGTAAACCAATACCATGGAAAAGCGGGCCACGACTGCCTAATTCGACGATACTGACAGCGGCCACGGGCATTTCAAACCGATCGCGATAACGGCCCACATCGATACCCATCAGACTACAGAGCATGATTCGGATGGTGGCCTTGTGGGAAACGATCAGGATATTGCCATCACTGTGGGTGTGTTCGATTTCCTCCAAAACGGCTGCAGAACGACGGGCGATATCGATACCCCTTTCCCCGTTGGGGGGAGCATTCCAAGCCGGATCCGTCAACCAACGCACATAGAGATCATGATATTGACGGTCGATATCGTTGGGGTGCATACCTTCCCAAAGACCATAACCGATCTCTTGTAATCCCTGGCGGATTTCTAATTTCAGTCCCACCGCTTCACAGAGAGGTTTAGCGGTTTGAATAGCTCTTTGGAGGGGACTGACGTAGGCCGCGCGCCAAGGTAAGGAACGATAGACATCGGCAAATTCCTCCGCCATTTCGATGCCTTCGGCAGTCAAACCGGGGTCATTTTCTGGAGTACCACAGTATCCTCCCGTTTTGCTATAGGCCGTTTGTCCGTGTCGTAGAAAATATAACATCAAGCACATAGTTTTTCAGGAGACCAAATCCGGGGCTTCCCTGGTTACTGTTGACTGGTTAGGTTCCCGCTCGCGAGCGCAGGTCATTGCGGAGGTGAGAGCGATCGCCGATGACTTGAAAGAGGGGACCGTGTTCGGCTAATTCGACGATCGTCAGCGAGGCCACGGGCATGGCAATTCGATCGCGATAACGGCCGATATCAATGCCTAAAAGAGAACATAACACGATTCGGATCGTTGCTTTATGGGAAACGATCAAAATATGGCCATCATCGTGATTATGGTCGATTTCCTCTAACACTTCCGAACTGCGACGAGCGATATCGATGCCTTTTTCGCCTCCCGTGGGAGAATTCCAGCCCGGATCTGCTAACCAGCGCACATAATCATCATGAAACTCCTGATTAACCTCAGCTGCGGTTTTTCCCTCCCATTGGCCGTAGGCAATCTCTTTTAATCCTTCCCGTTTGTGGATGGGAATACCTAAGAGATCACTTACAGGGGTGGCGGTGGCCATGGTGCGCTTGAGGGGACTAGAATAGATCCCTGTCCAAGGCACATCTCGATAGGCAAGAGCGAAATCCTTGGCCATTTCATAGCCGGCCGGGGTTAGTTCCAAGTCTAATCGACCGCAAAAACTACCAGTTTGACTGGCTGTGGTTTCACCATGACGCAAAAAGTAAAGTTTTAGACTCATTTTTTAGGTGCATCTCAATATGTGTGACCCTCTCCCACTTATGGTGATAAGCAGAAGTTATGAAAAGAGGGCGAAGCCAATTCACCGCTACAATCATATTATTTTCCCAATAGTAGAAGCGCATCGTGGTCAGTGAGTTGAGCGAACTGTCCGCACCCATTCACTACGAAGGACACTAAGGGGATTAACCACAAAGGCACGAAGGACACTAAGGGAATTAACCACAAAGGCACGAAGGACACTAAGGGAATTAACCACAAAGGCACGAAGGACACTAAGGGGATTAACCACAAAGGCACGAAGGACACTAAGGTTATGGATGAGAGGGCTAATGATTTATCTAAGGAGATTATTGGGGCAGCGATCGCTGTTCATC
>NZ_BJKP01000024.1 GCF_008974145.1 Microcystis aeruginosa NIES-4325
CCAGTGTACATAGCTGATATGTTGACACATAAAACTCTGTAAATAGCGCAATTTATCTAATAAGCTTTTGCCAAATACTTCTTCAATATCTATTAGCTGCAAAATTAAATAAGCGATGATACAGCTACAAATTTGTATGCAACTTCCTCTCTGGTTTTTTGTGATTAAACGGTCAAGCTTTAGCTGCATTTTTAAGAACTTCCAAACAAGTTCTATTTGCCATCTTTGTCGATACATTGCGGCAATTTCCTCATTACTTACCACCCCTTCTCCTTCTAAGGGTAAGTCCGTCGCTATCGGAAATTCACTTTTACTTTCTAGATCACAAAACCCAACGATTCTTACTTCTACTTCTCTTTTTTCTGCTCCTAGCTTGCTCTGACCGTTTTCCAGCATTTCTAGCTTCATATCATTTTTGGCTCTTCTCGACTTTGTGTGATAATTTTTGCTGATGAAATCGTGAAATGTTTACTGGGAAAGACTTTTAGGACTATTTTGTTAAATAAACTATCAGTATAGACCTCGTTTCCACACAGAAACCAGAAGAGCCCTCATTTGAGCGAACCGTGAGTAATTACTGTCATAATCTTTATCAAAAAAAGAGGAGAGAAAAGCAAGTTCTGCTTTTCTCTCCTCCAGTCTAGCAATTAATTACATTGAAACAGTAGTGAGTAATCTTTAATTACTATTCACTGCTTTAGTAAGCACCGTTATTTTTGGGAAAAACCACAACACCGATAGTTCTGAAGATTACCCATATATCAGTTAACCAGTTACGGGAATTAACGTAATACACATCCATCTGCACGCGCATGGGATAAGGGATGTCATTGCGTCCGGAAACTTGCCATAAACCAGTTAAACCAGGGCGAATAGTTAAAACTTTGTCGATGCGATTGCCATATTTCTGCAATTCTTCGGGAACTAAAGGCCGCGGACCGACGACGCTCATATCTCCCCGCAGGACGTTCCAGAATTGGGGAAACTCGTCTAAACTGGTTAGGCGGAGAAATTTGCCAATCCAAGTTATGCGAGGATCGTCCTTAAGCTTGAAATTATCCTCGAATTCCGCCCGCAGTTGGGGAGAGTCTTCCATCAGTCTCTCTAGTACCTTATCCGCATCCATCACCATAGTACGGAACTTAATACAGTTGAAATGCTGGAAGTTTTGACCGACGCGCTTCTGCACATAGAAGACCGGACCGGGGGAACTAATCGCGATCAATAAGGCTAAAATTAAATAAAGCGGCGAAAAGAAAATTAGCACCGATAGGGAGAAAACGATATCGAATAATCGTTTTGAGGTATCGCCGTCTAAAGCTATTAACCAAGATTTTTGATGCCGTCTACCAGAGACCGAAGGTTTGAACCCTCGCTTCATCAAAGCTTGTAGAGCCTTGACGGAGATAAGTTGGCTATTAGCAGTCATCTTACTCCTTCACATCACACACACCACACAGTACCCATGATAAAGCCTGAAGACTGAAAAAACAAGTCTTCAGGCCAATAACTGGCACTGGTCATTTTAGAGCCTTTGTACTGAAAAATCTCTCATTAGGGTTTGCGGCAAAAAGTTTGTTGGTGGGGTTAGGAGTCGGGAGTTAGAATTCTCCGAGTCAGTATTCTCCGAGTCAGGAGATTATTTTTATTTATTCTCCCCGCTCCCATCTCCCTTACCCCCCGCTCCCCCGCTCTCCTATACCTTTTAAACAGGATTTAGTATTAGAGGTTTAACAAATAAGAGGGCATCAGCAAATGATGCCCTGTGGCTGAATATTTAAGTAGTTAAAGATTCGAGCCTAAGGATGAAGTATGCTCTTGTGTGCGATCGTCTCCTGAATTCTGACTCCCGAAAACGAAAACTTTATACTTCATCATTAAGATAAATGCCCTACTTAGGCGGGGCGTTTTTTCATACTACCTAGTTCTCGAATTCCTAACCAACCGATCAAACTATAGCAAATCGATAGCAACATACTTTGAATACCAACTCTTAACCACTGTTTCAAAGCCTCTAAGTTAGCTTGACTTTCCGCCTGTGTTCGCCGATCTTGCAGCTGAGTTTGTAGCTGATTTTTGATCTCATCTAATTTCTGTTTAAACTCCTTCGGTTTTTTGGATAAATCCCGTAAATTAGTTAACTGTTCTCTTTGTTCACGGAGGGTCTGTAACTGTTCTGTGCTGATCGGTTGTCCTTGGAAACGGCCACTTTCAATCACTTGAGTTCTCTGAGATATCTGCTGTTCTAATAGTTGAGGATTTTGGGATAGAGTGTTTAACTGGACTAAAAAGGCTTGAATTTGTCCCTCCCCTTGGTCAACACCCTGTTGAATTTGAGTCAAAGCGTTGTTTTTAATCTGGTTGATATTATTGATATGAACAGGAATCATCAACAGAAAAACTAAGCCTAACAGGGTGGAAAAAATAAAGATCGGCCAACGCAATTCAAATTTGCGGGATTTTCTAGGAATGACATCTTTATTGTTAGCGTCAATCCAGTAAGCGATTAAAACGAGAACGATACCCAAGAGAGGAACAATTCCTCGATCGACAAAGGTGGTGACGAACCCTACCTGCCATTGGGATTGATTGAATCGATAGGGCAGCGGCAGGATAAACCCATCCAAAAGGAAGGAAAGAATGAAAACCAATCCCGTTAATTTCAGGGACAAAGAAGTAAAGCTGTTCATCGCTGTTTCTGTAATGGTATGTCAATGAATAGATTCATTAGTCTGTTTAAAAGTTCTCGCTGGGGATTTGCGGAAGGATTTTGCCGACAGAGGCAATTTGACAAACTGCTATTTCTAATTAACTCTCGCTCAACCTCCCGCTAAACCCTATGTTAAATCATTCTGCTTGTCAACCCCTTCCGAGAATCGACTCTAGAAATATTACCTCAATATGGTATCGCTAAACTTATCCCTGTCAAAGAATAAATTTTTCCCAAGCTCTCAGATGAGTCCTGAACGGTTAGCCTATAGTAGAGATAGCCCCCCTGAGTCGATCACAAAACCCATGCAGAAATTGGTGGAAGTTTTAGCCGATAAACAAGCTCTGATTGAGAAATCTCTGGCGCTGGTTCTGGAAAAAATCACAACCAGCCTCAACCAACAGGACTACTTTACGATCGCTCTGTCTGGCGGTAGTACCCCGAAACCTCTCTACGAGGCTTTATCCTCTCAACCCCTCGACTGGTCAAAAATTCACGTTTTCTGGGGAGATGAGCGCTACGTTAGTCCCGATCATCCTGACAGTAATCAACGCATGGCCCGGTTAGCATGGCTCGATCGCATACCGATCCCGGCCGCTAATATTCATTCTATGCCCACGGATGACCCCGATCCCCACCTGGCCGCCCAAAAATACGATGATCATCTCCGCCAATGGTTTGGAGTAAATTCGCCCGATTTTCCCGTTTTTGACTTGATTTTATTAGGAATGGGCGATGATGGTCATACAGCATCTCTCTTTCCCCACACGGCAGCTTTAACGGTCAGCGATCGCTGTATCACCGTCGGCGAGAAAGACGGCAATCCCCGCTTAACTTTTACTGTTCCCCTAATCAATCGGGCCCGTTGTGTGATCTTTATCGCTGCCGGGGAAAGTAAACGCCCCGCTTTACATGAGATTTTCTCTGCCCATGGTGATTCTTTCTCCTATCCTTCCCGTCTCATCCACCCCCCGTCCGGGGAATTATATTGGTTACTCGATGCGGCCGCTGGTTCCTCTTTTGTCTAGAGAATAGGGGAAATGGGGAAATGGGGAAATGGGGGAATGGGGGAATTTCAACTAAAACCCTAAAACCCCAAAACCCTAACACCCTAAAACCCAACCCCTGATCTGCTTTTTTACTTTTTCCTTAAAAATGATCGTTTGTCCTAATTGCGAACATATTAACCCCGATGAGGCCAGTCAATGCGAGGCCTGTTATACTCCCTTGCCGCGGACGTCTTTCTGTCCCAGTTGTGGGGCAACCATCCAAACTGATGCCACCTTTTGCGGTCAGTGTGGCTACAATTTACAGCCTAATTCCGTTCCCATGGTGGCAGCCGAGGCCGAATCAGAACCTGAACCCCTCTCACCGGTCTCCACAGCTACCGTCGCCTCGATCGCACCTCCTCCTATTGCTTCTCCACCGGTTCCAGCTGCCACCCGCTTACAGACGGAAATGGCTAGTCTCCAGCACCTGCAAACCGATAGCAAAATTGAATTACCCCTACATCTATCGGTAATTCATGTCGGCAAACCTAATGATCGCATTCCCCCCGATATCGATGTTTCCGGTTTTCCCGATTCTGATATCGTCTCCCGGGTTCATGCCGATATCCGCGTCGAAGGGGGCATCTATTACCTCGAAGACAGCGGTAGCGCTAACGGAACCTACGTTAATCACAATCCCCTACCCCCTGGCAATCGTCATCGTCTCCGGGCTGGCGATCGTATTTGCCTCGGTAAAGGGGACAAAATGACTTTTATTTTCAAAATGTTGTGAACTACTCTCAAGGTCGTTGAGAGCTTCCTATAGTCATTTCAATTAAGATTGAGAATATCAATGCCAGAGTTCATAAGGATTCAACCGGTCTAGATTGTATCAGACTTATCTGAAATGACTATATTTAGCGGAAGAAACTATCAGTATAGACCTCGTTGCCACACGGAAACCAGAAAAGCCAAAGCCCCTTCCCATCGCTAAAAGCGAGGGACTTCGGCTGACATTCAGTTAATTGTTTGTTGGTTTGATCGCTGATAACTGAACTGATGCTGGAAACTAATTACGGCTTGATTGTCGATAAAATGAGGATTACCGAGATGATCAATGGCACTGAAAGCGTAAAAATAACGGCGTACTAGGGGCGGAAAATCGCTAAAATCAAAGATTGTGTCACCTTTGGCTACATCTGCCCAAAAATTTCGTAATTTCGGGGCTAATTCCTCCGCTAGACTCACGGGAAGATTGAGAGGATGGCAGGTTAACAAACGCATCATAAAAGGATAAGAGCGATCGCCTAACCATTGCCGAGAAATAGCGGGTAAATTCTCCCATCCGGGTATATTTTGCAGATGAAAGGATTCTATGGCTAATTCAACCGTGTTTTCGCGATATTCTAGCACCCGGTAGGGATGGGGATAACTGACGAGGGAACCGGTGGTAATTTCATAGATACCTCTAGTAAAAGCCAGATCCTGCACGTGGAGATGGCCAGTAATCAACAATTTTACGCCGTTTTCCTGTAGTATATCGAGCAGTTCTACCGCATTAGCCAACATATAGCGTTTACCTAATTCATGATTGCTTTGTCCGGGTAAATGCTCGATAACGTTATGATGGATCATCACTATAACTAGATCGTTTTTTAGCGCAGGTAAAGTCTGTTTTAACCAATGCAATTGTTCTGCATCTAAACTACCAATTTGTTTACCTTGGTCATCAAATTGATTAGAATTAAGACCGATTAATTGCACTCCGGGTAAAATTTCTTTTTGGTAGTATATTTGTTCGGGATGGCTGTAACCAAATTGTTGATAATAAAAGGGAAAATCTGCTAAACCGATCTGGTTTTCTGTTGCGGTTAAACTCAAAACATCATGATTACCCGGCACCACATAGACGGGAAAGGGTAAAGTAGCTAAACAATCGGCTAACCAACGATGATTTTCTGGTTCACCATCTTGGGTTAAATCGCCAGCAATCAGCAGAAAATCGAGGTTAAGGGTGATGAGATGGTCTAAAACAATTTTTAAAGCGGGAATACTCACTTCCACCAGATGAAAGCGATTAGAATGGTTCAAAATGGTTGTGGGTAAAGCGATATGAGGATCGCTGAGAATGGCGAAACGGAAATTCATCGCATTCAATTGGGCTAAATATCGGTAAACTAGATTGATCGAGGAGAAATGAGGAGAAAATATCTTTGGTTAAAGTTCGCGTTCGTCAGCACGTCAATCCCTTAAGTCATAAATATCGCCATCCGATCGTTCCCCCCGATTGGAATCAAGTTTATCAGTATCTGACGCAACCTCTCCATCTTGATATTGGTTGTGCGCGGGGTAAATTTTTGTTACAAATGGCCCAAGTATATCCAGAAATTAATTTTTTGGGGATTGAAATTCGTCAACCTTTGGTAATTGAAGCGAATCAGGAACGGGAAAGGTTAGGATTAAGAAATCTCGCTTTTGTTTTTGGCAATATGAATGTTGCCCCAGAAATTTTACTGCAATCTTTGCCCGCAGATAAGTTATCTTGGGTGTCGATTCAATTTCCCGATCCTTGGTTTAAACAGCGTCACAGTAAGCGTCGGGTTGTGCAGCCGGAATTAGTCATAGCTTTGGCTAAGTATATGGTATCTGGAGGCTGGGTTTTTTTGCAGTCGGATGTGGAATCGATCGCCATGGAAATGACGGAGAGATTTCAAGCACATCCCCATTTTGTTCGGCAACATCAAACCCCCTGGTTAGCGGAAAATATTTTCCCCGTAGCGACGGAGAGGGAAAAGTCCACTTATAATAAAGGTCAACCAGTTTATCGCTCGCTTTTTCGAGTTCGGTAGCTTTAGTTAAAATATCTTGGCACTGTCTCAAATCATGGTTAGAAATCTCGACTCACCCCTAATACTTGAGGACAATAATCGCCCCCCTGTCTCTCAATTGCTGGAATTTCTCTTAACCAAAGAAAAAAACAATAAAAAAACTAAAGAAAATCTTACTTTTGAGGCTTTAGTCGGTACTTGGCGATTATACTTTATCACGGGAACTCAAAAAGCTAAAAAGAGAGCGGGAATTGTTTTAGGGAAGGGTCGCTATCTACCCTCTTGGTTAAAAATTACCATCTTTTACCAAAGAAATGAGAGCTTAGAACCGGGAGAATTTATCTCTGGAAGCGTCAGTAATCAGATAGTTTTAGGGGCAGTAAAACTATGCGTAAGCGGTCCGGTTAAGTTTTTTCCTAAAACCCGTCTTCTCGCCTTTGATTTTACTAGGCTCAACCTAACCCTATTTAATCGCTCTCTCTATTCAGGTTTTATTAGAAATGGCCAGGCAAGTGAAGCGAATTTTTATCGAGAAAATATCAAAAAACAGGCATTTTTTGCCTATTTCCTGATCACAGAAACAATGATAGCAGCCCGGGGAAGAGGGGGAGGATTAGCCCTTTGGGTAAAAGAGATGAGTGGGACAAAACTAGCTGAAAAATAAGTTATTAGAGGAGAAATAGATGGGATATTCTATCGAGGTAGATGGGACAAATTTTGACAGTGAAGTGATCGAGAAATCCTATCTAAATACAGTGATTTTAGACTTTTATGCCCTGTGGTGTGGACCCTGTAAATTGGTAAAACCGATGCTGGAAAAACTGGCAAGTGAATATAATTTTATCCTAGCAAAAATAGATATAGATAAAAATCCCGAATTAGCCGAACAATACGATGTGGAAGGAGTTCCCGATGTGCGAATTGTCAGCAAGGGAGAAGTGTTACCCTGTTTTGTCGGTGCTTTGCCAGAAGAACAAATTAGAGACTTATTTTCCCGTCTCGATTTACAATCGGAATTAGAAACAGGATTAGCAGAAATACAAGAAGCGATCGCCCTCGATAATTTGCCCGCAGCTAAACAATTATTTGATCATCTTTTTCCTAAATATCCCAACGAACCGCGATTAATTATTATGGCGGTAAAATTTCTCATGCGCCTAGAAAAATGGTCTGATGCTTACCGATTAATCAGTGCTATTGAAGAAGAAAATCCTGTTATTAAAGGTTGGAAAACCCTCCTAGAATTTCAACAATTAAAACCAGAAAATAATCCCCTCGATCCGATATTTTTTACTGGGATTAATTTCGCTTTCAAAGAAGATTATGCCGCCGCTTTAGATAAACTGAGCAGCGTGGTAGAAGAAAGTAGAAAATATCGTCAGGATGGGGCAAGAAAAGCCATGTTAGCTATATTTCAGATTTTGGGGGTTAGTCATCCCCTTACCCAAGAATACCAAGCAAAGTTAACATTTCTGCTCTACTAGGTAGGGTTTACTGAAAAAGTTTGTTGGTGGGGTTAGGAGTCAGGAATCGCTCAAAACTCAAGCAATTACCCTGGAAACTTCAACAAATATATTCCTCGAATTTCTGTTGACAACCACCAGGGAATTGCTAGAGACAAGACAGCTTATTTATGGCGAATCATTTCATAGAGGGCAACGTATTCTTCTCCGGGGCGATTCCAAGAGTAATCGCATTCCATGCCTTGAATCGCTAATTTTTGGAATTCTTCTGGTTGAGTGTACCACAATTCTAATGCCCGAGACATGGCTGATTCGAGGGCATTATTATCGGGATCAAAAAAGACAAAACCATTGCGTTCTTCTGGTTTGTGATAGGTATCATAATCGCGATCAAAAACCGTATTAACTAAACCACCAACTCCCCGGACAATGGGAACAGTTCCATATTTTAAGCCGATTACTTGTGTCAGTCCGCAGGGTTCAAAATTACTGGGAACCACAATCATATCAGCACCCGCATAAATGAGGTGAGATAATTCCTCATTAAAGCCCAATTCAATATGAACATCAGGGTTATTATTGAGGTGATTTTTCTCGTGCCAGAACCAGTTATTAATTAACGATTCGGTGGCGGAACCTAGGAGGACAAATTGCGCCCCACGAGCTAAGGCATAATACATGGCATGGTGAACTAAATGTACGCCTTTTTGGTCATCTAAACGACCGACATAACAAATTAAGGGTTTTTCTGCTTCATCTCTTAACCAGAGTCTTTCTCGCAGTGCCTTTTTATTGCCTGCCTTCTCGGAGAAGCTATCAATACCGTAGGGTGCAGGAATAAATTTATCCACTTCTGGGTTCCAGATATTGTAATCTAAACCGTTGAGAATGCCGGTGAATTTGTGTTGATGCTGGTGAATTGTATGGCCTAAACCGTAACTAACATCGGTGTGGTGTGCTTCCCAAGCATGGTGGGGCGAGACGGTATTGAAATAGTTGGCAAAAACGATCCCACCTTTCATAAAATTAATCACAAAAGGATTGAAGTTATCGCGCATTCGGGCATAGCTAAAGTAGTAAGGATCGTTATTTAATCCTGTTGCCCAGAGAATTTCCGCACCACCAAATCCTTGATGTTTAAAGTTATGGATGGTGTAGAGAACGCGCTGATTGCCCATACCATGGTATTTATAAATTTCAAACAGTAAGGGCGGAATTAAACCAGTTTGCCAGTCGTGACAATGAATTATATCGGGACGTTTATTACTTCTGAGCAAAAATTCTAAAGCAGCTTTGCAGAAGAAAGCAAAACGCATATTATCGTCCTTACAACCGTAGTAAGTGCCGCGATTAAAGAAATTATCCCCCGAATTGGGTTGAATAAAGAAACACAAGCGCCCGTGTACCCAACCACAAAAAACGTTACAGTGAATTGCCCCACCATACCAAGGCACCCACAGGTCCCGATAAGCCTCGTGTAAGCCCCAAATTTGGTCGTAGCGCATACAATCATACATGGGTAGGATTAGCTCCACGCAATGACCGCGAATTTCCAATTCTCGACTCAATCCATATACCACATCCCCCAATCCCCCAGCTTTAATCACCGGGGCGCACTCAGAGGCAACCTGAACTATATACATATATCAATAACTCCCTCGATTAATCTACAGGTCAGCTAGAAGCAATTTTTACAAAAGTATACAGTCTTCTGTGATTAATTGACTCGATCGAATTAGTTGTGGGTTGGGGAGAGGGGTGTTGGGGTATTGGGGTAGTGGGGGAATTTAGCTGAAATTTCCCTATCTCCCTATCTCGGAGTCTCCTAAAGATTAACAGCGTTTTAACTGTCCTAGAAGCAAAATCACCTCATCGATGCCGTTTCTGAGGGTAGTGGCGGGTTTATCGCTGTTATTGACGGTTATGCTAAAGATTAGGGGTTGATTGTCGGCGGTTTCTAGATAACCGGCGAGAGCGATAACTCCGGTTAAAGTCCCGGTTTTTGCCTGTAATCGTCCTTCTAGGGGAGTCTGGCGAAATCTATTGGTTAAAGTGCCATCAATGCCGCCAATAGCTAAAGAACGACGATAATCAGGTTTTTCTGCCATTATTTGTAAAATTTGACCTAAAGTATTCGGTTTAATTAGGTTTTGTCGTGATAGCCCCGAACCGTCGCCGATTTTATAACCATCGCTGTTAATTCCCAGTTTTGTTAAAGTTTCTTGCAATCCCGAGACACCGCCGAGCATTTGTAGTAGGGTTTCCGCTAGTAAATTATCGCTATTTTTATTGACTTTTTCCACCAAATATGCTAGGGGTTCTGATTCTAAATTGGTGATTTCATCGCCGAGAATTTCTGAGCTAATTTCGGCGTTTTTAACGGTAATTCCCGCTTTTTCAAGGATATTACGCCAGCGATCGAGGAAATATTCTGAGGGTTGGGGAATAGCTAAATTAAAATCATCTTGACTATTGATCGCCAGAGAACCAGTGATAATCAGGCGATTATTGGCTAAATTGCCCTTAATTGCCAGATTATTCGGGCTTCCTTCCGCTGCGGTGCTGGTTTGATTCTCAATTAGCCATTGTTTAGCGGCAATGGGATCAGACCATTGTAAATCTAAGCTTTGCCCCAATTGTCGCGGTAAAAGCCTTAAAGTGACGGAATTTTCGTTTAAAACCAAACTAGAAGCACTAACTGCGTAGTCAAAAAAGACATCTTCCCATTCCCAAGTTTTTTGACTATCGGAGACGACAAAAGGACTAGCAACGACAATTAAGCGAGAAATTGAGTTAATTCCCCTTGCTTTTAACTTTTCTGCTAATTTTTCTAACTTTTCTGTGGTTATGGTTGCATCTCCCCTCCCGACTAAGGTTAAAGTCTCTAAATCGGGAGGGTTGCCTTGGGCTAAAATGGGGGTTTTCAGACGATAATCGCGGTTAAATTTGCTAAAAGCGGCGGCAGTGGTTAATAATTTCGCAGTAGAAGCGGGAGTAAAAAAGTTATTTTCGTGGAGACTATAGAGATTTTCCTGAGAATTGAGGGATTTTACTAAAATTCCCCAATAAGCGCCTTGATAATCGGGGCGGGCCAAAATGCGATCGATCCTGCTGGCTAAGTCTGCAGGACAGATAAACTGGGAAGGGGGGGAATTGTCTTGACTGATGGGGTTTGCGAGGGTGAGGGGATGGTTTACCCAGAGAAATAGGGAACAAGTCCCCAAGAGAAAAGATAATTTCGATCGGCGTGTTAGCATAGAATTAAATCTTGGCAGTAGTCAAATTGGCTCTAATTTAGCAGCATTAGTGACTATATTGTGCTATTTACTCGATAGATTCGATTAGGGATTGATCCGAGATATTCGCTCTCCTTTTTGCCCTGAAAGTTTTTTGATGCCGTCAAATTTCTATGTATTTGCGAGGATATTTTTATGAGTTATGATTTTGATTTATTCGTGATTGGTGGTGGTTCTGGGGGTATTGCCACCGCTAGACGGGCGGCCGAATACGGGGCAAAAGTGGGATTAGCAGAATACGATCGCTTGGGAGGAACCTGTGTTAATCGCGGTTGTATTCCTAAAAAATTAATGGTTTATTCTAGTCGTTTTCCGCAACTATTTAAGGATGCGGAAGGTTACGGTTGGAGTCCAGTAGAGAGTCAGTTAAATTGGCAAAAATTAATTAGCGCAGTCAATCAGGAAACTATTCGTTTAAATGGCATTTATCAAAAGATGCTCGATAATTCTCAAGTGACGATTTTTCCTAATTATGCCAAGTTTCTTGATACCCATACCCTAGAGGTGGGAGAGGAGAAAATTACTGCCGATAAAATTTTAATTGCTGTGGGGGGACATCCCGTTAAACCTGATATTCTGGGGATAGAACATACAGTAGTTTCTGATGCCATGTTTCAACTGCCAGAACAACCGAAAAGAATTATAGTTTTAGGGGCAGGATATATTGGGGTAGAATTTGCTGGTATTATGCACGGATTGGGGACAGAAGTGGTGCAGTTAATCCGTAAAGACAAGATTTTAAGAGGGTTTGATGAGGATATCCGCGATGAGATTCAAGCGGAAATGATCCGTCAGGGAATTAAAATTATGCCCGAAACTTTCCCCACTTCGATCGAGAAAACTGCTGAGGGTTTAAAAGTACATATTCAGGGTCAAGAAACCTCAGAAATCTTATTTGTTGATGCCCTAGGATTAGCCGCTACTGGAAGAATCCCTAAGCTGGAAAAATTGGGCTTAGAGAATGTCAATGTCGAGGTCAAAAATCGGGCAATTGTTGTCAACGAGTATAGCCAAACCAGTGAAGATAATATCTATGCCGTGGGCGATTGTACCGATAAAATTAATTTAACTCCCGTGGCGATTAATGAGGGGCGCGCTTTTGCCGATACAGTCTTTGGTAATAAACCCCGGTTAATGAGTTATGAAAACGTTCCTTCGGCAGTATTTTCTACTCCTGAAGCGGCGACGGTGGGATTAACAGAATTGCAAGCAAAAAAACAATATGGTGACACGGAGATTAAAGTTTATCGGTCTAAATTCCGCCCTGGTTACAATGTTTTACCAGGCCGAGAGGACAAAACTTTGATGAAATTAGTTGTCCATCAGGAAAGTGGCAAAATTCTTGGGGCGCACATGGTAGGAGATCACGCAGCCGAAATTATTCAAGGAGTAGCCATTGCCGTAAAAATGGGCGCGACAAAAGCCGATTTTGATGCCACTGTCGGCATTCACCCCAGCGCTGCCGAGGAATTCGTCACCATGCGTTAATTAGCAATTTTAGGTGTGTTAAACCAACCTAACACACCAGAGAAAATTAACCTTTTTGGCTATTGACAATTGAGCCATTTTGTGATGGTTTTTCGGTTAATTTTTGAGCAAGATTTAGGATATCGGAGGGAAGCATAATCACGGTACTGGTGTTATTTTCCGCTCCAATTTCCGTTAACATTTGTAGGCGGCGTAATTCCAAAGCGGCGGGATTTTCCATGATTAATCGGGAAGCTTCCGCTAATTTTAAGGAGGCTTCCTGTTCTGCGGCAGCTTTAATCAAACGGGCGCGTTTTTCTCGCAATGCTTCCGCTTCCTTGGCCATGGCCCGCTGCATACCGGTGGGAATTTCCACATCTTTCATCTCCACCCGTTCGATATCGATGCCCCAGGGTTCGCTAATTTCATCGACAATTTGTTGGACCGCGTGATTAATTTTGTCCCGTTTTTGCAAGACATCATCGAGATGATTTTGACCGACGACATTTCTTAAAGTGGTCATGGCCGCTTGATAAACAGCCGCGGGGTAGGATTCGACTTTATTAATCGCTTTGCCCGGATCGATAATGCGATAGTAGAGAACCGCATTAACCTTAATTGTGACATTATCGGCGGTGACAGTTTCTTGCGGGGCGATATCGACGGTTTTGGTGCGAATATCCACCTGCATTTTTTGGTCAACTAGGGGAATAATCCAGTACAGTCCAGGGCCTTTGGTGTCTTGATAACGCCCTAGGCGAAAGATAACACCACGCTGGTATTCTCGATCGATTTTAAAGCCATTTAACCCCAGAATGCCCGCTATCAACAGCAAGGGTGCTAAAAATTCCATATTAATTACCAGTTATCGGGTTCAAGTTAATCGGTGTGCGGTGACATCTCAATTACAATCTCCTCGCTCCTGATCACTAATACATTCATTCTAGAGAGTAACCGGGCTGTCGGGGAAACTCATAACGAAATATTACAGATTTTTAGGAATTGCCTAACCAGCAGGGATGACTCGACTTCCAGACCCCGACCTGAGATAAACTACAGAATGTTATCAGAATTTACCTTGATATTATGAGCGTAGTTAGCCAAGTCATCCTCAAAGCCGACGACGAACTCCGTTATCCTAGTAGTGGTGAACTACAGGGTATCGGGCAATTTTTAAAAACCGGTGAGCAGAGAATTCGCATTGCCGAGACTCTCGCTGAAAATGAGAAAAAAATCGTCGATCAGGCTCAAAAACAACTGTTCAAGAAACGTCCCGATTATAGAGCACCGGGGGGTAATGCCTACGGTCAGCGTCAATATAATCAATGCTTGCGCGATTATGGTTGGTATCTGCGTCTAGTTACCTATGGGGTATTAGCCGGAGATAAGGGGCCGATCGAACAAACCGGTCTGATCGGGGTCAAAGAGATGTATAACTCTCTTAATGTTCCCGTCCCCGGCATGGTGGAGGCGATTCGTTGTCTCAAAGAGGCCGCTTTAGGTCTTTTGACTCAAGAGGATGCTGTGGAAGCAGCCCCCTACTTCGACTTTATCATCCAGTATATGTCCTAAGCGATCGGGACAACTCCACGGGCCTGAAGTCTGAAAAGGGGCAATTTTCGTCTCTTTCAGAGTTCAGGCTTGACTTTTTTCAATGATAACAAGGGCCGAATCTAAAACCTAATTGATTAAGCTAAAAGCTTTGATGTACTTAGTTTCTAACCTTTTTTTAGGTAGGAGAATTGCCAGATTCTGTTTTGTGCCTCTTGCCTTTTGCCTTTTGCCTCTTGCCTTCAGAAGCTGATAACTGATTATGTTTTGGCGCATTATACTACTTACTTTTCTAATACCATCGGTCTATGGGGTGTTTGGCTGGTCGATCGCCCAGGAGCGTTTATCATGGAGTGATTGGTTACTTGTCCGCGGTGATGAGATGAATTGGACTCTCACTAGCGAATGGCTAGAAATCATCATCTATATCCTAGCGGTAGGGATTATCCTCTCAATTGCCCTAGGATTAACTCTGTTTAGTCACTTAATGCCGGTATTTTTCCGCAGTTGGTTTAAAAACGATATTAGCGCTGTATTATCAATTCTCGGCTGGTCTTTGGCGGTAGTCTTTATCTTCCACAAGTGGGCGGTATTTAGTCGAGTTTTAATTCTGTTAGCTGCTACTATCCTCGGTCGTCTAGAACTTCAGGAAGCAGGTTACAATAGGTGGCAAGTTTTCCTGATGCTCACCATCCTCTGCTTAGGTAGTTTTAGCTTGGGAATTTGGGCTTATAATCTTTGGGGTCACGAATTTCATCGAGTTACTACTGATTAATCTTATCTCTAATTGTTAAAAAGTATGCCCAAAAAAAATAACGATACCCTCAAACGAGTCCTAATTGTTTCCTCTGGTTTAGTATTTCTGGCTTTAATGGTGGTGCCAACTTTAGGTTTATGGAAAAATAATAATTCTAATTCCCCCCAAGGCAATCAACCCGGGCAAGAGGCAACTATTCCCCCCGAAAAATTACAAGAAATGGTCAAAGGTTATGAGAAAATTCTCGAACGTGAACCGGATAACCCCACTGCTTTGCAAGGACTGGCCCAAGCTCGCTTACAGTTAAAAGATTTTATCGGAGCCAGGGAACCTTTAGAAAAGTTATATCAAAAATATCCCAACAATCTGGAAGTTATGCTAGTTCTTTATGGAACAAGATTACAAACTCAAGATGTTTCTGGAGCAAAAAGTCTCCTAGAAAAATTAGTCAAAAACTATCCCCAAGAACCGAAGTTTAAGGAGGAATTAACTCGTTTAAATCAAGCGATTGCGGCAGCTTCCAAACAGCAACCCCCAGAACCTCAAAAGTAATGAAAAAAGAATTAATTATTGAAGCTGGGCGAAGTTAAAGACAATATTGGCGGGATTTATGGCAATACCGAGAATTATTTTATTTCCTTGCTTGGCGCGATATTTTAGTTCGTTATAAGCAAACTTTTATCGGCATTGCTTGGGCATTACTGCGGCCATTTTTAACCATGTTAGTATTTACCTTTGTCTTCGGTAAATTAGCCCGTTTGCCTAGTGATGGCGCTGCCCCCTATCCGATTTTAGTCTTTGCGGGGGTCTTACCCTGACAATTTTTCGCTAGTTCTCTTGCGGAAGCTATAGCAAAAAATGGGTTATTTAGGACGCTTTCAATTTTCAAACTCTTATCGGTCAAGGGTTTCAGCGATTGATTGTCCTAACCACCCCGATCTTTGCTATAGTAATAGTTTAATCGATAATGCTAATCTAATTTCTAAGGTATATTTTCCCCGGTTAATTGTTACCATCAGTGTCGTTATTGTCAGTTTTGTTGATTTTCTGCTGTCAGGAATGATTCTGTTAGGGTTAATGGCTTGGTATATAGCGGTTCTCGTACCTGTGCGGCACACTTAAAGCTTTACTGATTAAGCTGTTTAAGGTCGAGAATGTACCTTTTGTGAATGGGAAACGCTATAATTTTTTACCTAGTTGGCGCATTTTCACCCTACCTTTATTCATTCTCATGGCTTTTGCTACCTCTATGGGTGGGGGTTTATGGTTATCAGCGTTAAATGTTCTATTTCGCAATTTTCGTTATATCGTTCCCTTTATCATTCAATTTGGGCTATATATTTCTCCCGTAGGATTTAGTAGTAATATAGTTCCATAGTTCCAGAAAAATGGCGTTGGTTGTACTCTCTCAATCCTATGGTGGGAGTAATTGATGGTTTTCGTTGGGCGATTATCGGGGGTGATACTAGCATCTATTGGCCCGGATTCCTGCTATCCCTGGCCCTAGTCGTTCTCTTGCTAGTCAGTGGTATTGGGTATTTTCGACGACTAGAAAAAAACTTCGCCCATATCATCTAACCCAGAAGTGTTGAATGATAGCTTCATAATGAAAAAAAGCGACTAAAATATGATATTCTAGTCGCATCTAACTTATAATTATTATAATCATGATGCTAAACTCTTTTGCGGGAATTGTCAAGACAATCTTAAAAAGACTCCCCAAAAATGACTATCCTGTTCTCAATACAAGGCTATTTGTACTTATCTGGCTTCATCTAATTTTCGATAAAATTCTCGGCAGCTTACGAGATTTGTTTTTCTTAACTTATCATCAAGGAATAGCGGTGGACTTATCTACTTTCTCTAAAGCCAGTAAAAACCGAGATTATCAAGCGTTTAATCAGATTTATTTGAGCTTAAATCAGGAACTAAAAAAAAGAAAAGAGAGAGCATACAGAGGATGCTCTCGATTCAAGGTCTCGACTTCGCTCGACGTTGACCCTGAGCGAAGCCGAACGGGTCAACCGTAATTACTTTGACCAGTAAATTGTTTTGGATGTCAGGCTATCATCAGATGAAATTAGTGATGGGCGTAGATGCTGAAACTGGTTCTATTGGAGAAAGTCATGTTCATTTTGGCTTTGGTAACGACGAACGTTTTGCGGAATTAATGATGACAACAGTGCCAGAAAACGGCATCGCTGTAGAGGATAGAGGATTTTGTGGCTTTGAGAATCTGCTGGAGATGTCCAAGAGTGGGATACTTTTTATTGTCATAATCAAAAATAACTACACATTAGAATTTGAAGAAGAAGGAGAATTGGTTTATATCGGCTCTAAGAAACAAGTAAAATGTCGGGTTATCAGTTTTTGCGATTTAGAAACTAAGACAGAATATCGATTTGCCACTAATGTAGATATAGAGATAATGAGCAACGAGGAAATAGTCGAGGGTTATCGTCAGCGATGGGCAATATAAATCCTCTGGAAATTCCTAAAAATGCACTTAAAGCTAGATAGACTAATGACTAAAAACGTCAATGGTGTCACCATTCAAATTTATACGATATTAATCGTATACTTGATTTTGCAGCTTATACAGATTCCTCAAATATATGGGGATAATTTACTCAATAAACTGCGCTATGTTAACTTAATTTTATCACAAGAGGGAAATTTAATCTCTCTAAGCGAACGCCTGTTCTTGTCAGCTTGTATGTAAAGTTTTATGTACGGATTCAACATTTCTGCTCGGCTCCTTTATCAACTTTTGACAGACAATTTACTAAAGTGATATAGTCCCTAATACAAAAGTTTTACCCTTGCTGGGATAGCGTCCACAGTCCGGGACAGGGGAAATCTTAAAAAAGATACAGGAAAAAAGCTGTTCTTGAGGGCAATAGTCCAGAATGGCAGGTATGACCTGATTCTCAGTTGATATTACTGCAATCTCTACCCAAAAAATCAGCGCATAATTAGCAAAAACTAGATTTTTCAAGGTAAAAACTATGTGTTTAGGCATACCGGGGCAAATTACAGCAATTATTGATGAAAACCATCATCTCGCTCTCGTCGATGTGGGAGGTGTAAAAAGAGAAGTAAATATTACTTGCATTGTTGATGAAGACCATCCCGCTAATACTTGTGTAGGGGATTGGGTATTAGTTCATGTGGGTTTTGCTATGAATCGAATCGATGAAGATGAAGCGCAAGAAACCTTAAATTTATTAACACAATTAGCAGAATTATAGGAAGAATTTAATCATAATTAATGTTTTTAAGTAGTCACCCATAAATTAATTATGTTGTCTATCTTAATAAATGTAAATTACGGCAATTATTACTGACGACCGACGACCGACTCCAAAATTAACTTTACTTTTGTCCAAACACTTATAGAGAGAGAGCTTGTTATGAAATACGTTGATGAATTTCGTGATCCAGTTAAAGCGGCAGGATTAATTCAACAAATTGAACAATTATCGATAAGAATCTCTGAAAAGCAGGAAAAAGTTACTAAAATTATGGAGGTTTGTGGAGGTCATACCCACTCAATTTTTAGATACGGTATCGAGGCAATACTTCCGGAAACTATCGAATTAATTCATGGTCCTGGATGTCCCGTTTGTGTAATGCCGCGAGGTCGTTTAGATGATGCCATTTTTCTCGCACAACAACCGAACGTAATTCTGACAACTTTTGGCGATACTATGCGTGTCCCCGGTTCCCATTTAAGTCTGCTGCAAGCGCGAGCAAAAGGTGATGATATTCGCATGGTTTATTCTCCTCGCGATGCCTTAAAAATTGCCAGAGAAAATCTCGATAAAGAAGTAATATTTCTAGCATTAGGTTTTGAAACAACCGTTCCTAGCACCGCTTTAACTGTTTTAGAAGCGCAAAGAGATGGCATCACTAATTTTAGTTTATTTTCTAATCATGTGGTGATTATTCCCGCTCTGAAAGCTTTGTTAGATAACCCAGATTTACAGTTAGACGGTTTTGTTGGGCCTGGTCATGTCAGCATGGTAATTGGTACACAACCCTATCAAGTTATTGCTCAAGAATATCATAAACCTGTGGTAGTTTCTGGGTTTGAACCTTTGGATATTCTCCAATCAATTTGGATGGTATTAAAACAATTAGATGAGCAGAGATGTGAGATCGAAAATCAGTACGATCGAGTGGTACAAAATCAAGGAAATAGAGTCGCTTTATCGGCAATCGACCAAGTTTTTGAACTGCGAGATCAGTTTGAATGGCGAGGTTTAGGAGAAATTGCTCAAGGAGGGTTAAAACTGCGAGATGAATACAGTAATTTTGATGCGGAGAAGAAATTTACCTTACCCAATCAGCGTGTTAAAGATCACAAAGCTTGTCAGTGTGGCGAAATTCTTAAAGGTGTTTTAAAACCCTGGGAATGTAAAGTATTTGGTACTGCTTGTACTCCCGAACATCCCATCGGTACTTGCATGGTTTCTAGTGAAGGTGCTTGTGCCGCCTATTATAAGTATGGTAAAAATCAGTAAATTTTTTTTACTGATTAGGTTCCTTTCCAGCGAGGAAACGCTAGAATTTTCACGGGAAAAATTTAACAATCTCTCGGTAATAAAAAAGATGAAAATCAAAAATAATCTGGGTTTATTTGGCTTAACTACTTCTCTACTGCTAATTATCGCTTCGGAAATCGTTCTTGCTTCCCAAGAACAAACCCTAGAACTGCAACCAAGTCAACCCCCCAGCGCCGATTTTTTCAAACCCGTCACCAATCTAATTAAAGATTTAAATCATCAGGGAGTAACTATCACCGATCCCAATGATCCCATGGCGGTGCGCTACCGAGTCAATTCTCCCTGTCGCGGTTGTGCGGTTTATCTAGGCACGGGGGTTGCCAATCCTCGCACCCAGACTAATAATAATGGCATGGGAATCAATTTTGGTCTTGGTTTCACCATGCCTTTTTCACCCTAAATACCGATGACATATTTACGCCATTCGTGATTGTGATTCCCCCTGGTGTGCTTTAATAGCTCAAAGTGGAGACTGCTGTAGGGACGACGCGGCTGGGCGCGTAGGGACATATTGGCCTCTTTTGGTGTACGATTGCCCTTATGCACATTACAACGCACACAAGCCGCCACCAAATTTTCCCAGGTATCACCCCCTCCGCGAGAACGGGGAATCACATGATCGATGGTTAATTGTTCACCTCGGTAGAGACAGTATTGACAGGTGTGATGATCTCGTTCGAGAATATTACGACGGGTTAAAGGAATTTCCTTGTAGGGAACACGGACGTATTGCCTAAGACGGATAACGGAAGGTAGGGGTAAGTCACGACAAACCACTTTTCCGTTATGTTCTAGGGATTCAGCTTTTCCTTTCAACAATAAAACGATCGCGCGCCGCCAACTGGTAATATTTAGCGGTTCGTAGGAGGCATTCAACACGAGAACCTTGCTCATAGGTGTCTGGAGATCGCTTGAATTTACCCCGAATGGTAACACAGATCACTGGGATTGGAACCTATTACACTCAATCCGTTGAGTATAGGCTACATATCAGGACAGCCCAACGGCAAGAGGTACTCATGCAAAAGGGGGAATAAATAATCAGTTTTTAATAACCGGATTTAGTATCACACTATTAAAAACTGACTTGGTAAGTAGGTAGGTGTTAAAAATTGTCAGACACCCCCTTATTAAGCCTATCCATTAGTCACATCTTTCTTAACATAAAATTTGACAAAAACAGATAAAGTGTGCAAGATGGCTCAAGGGGGTTCTATGGGGGGGACTGATTTGATGAGATACTTTCCAAGTCTAGCTGATATCATGTTACCTTCGCAGTCCCAACCAAATAGTTTTATAGCAGTCGTCAGAGCCATTAGGATTTGGAATAGAGAAAACCTCAAATCTTGAAACCCGTCCTCCCATGGACAAACCCTACAGTTATGACTTTGGGCAAAAAGTGATCTGGGCAATTGAAAATGATGGCTTCAAAAAGTCGGAAGTCAGTGAGATGTTCAATATCAGTCGTAACACGATTGATTTATGGTTAAAGCGGCGAACAGAAACGGGAGATTTTGCGTTCTCAGATCAGAATAGGAAAGATGCAATGCAATCCTTGCTATCAAAGTAATTTCAGTTCCCAGCTGATTCGGATCATCTTTCAATTTGACAACGCCCAAAATTAAGTTATACTTCATCTTTATGAGAAACGATGCCATACCAGAATCTAATTTTGGAGGTATTTACTACCATATTTAACTTCATTTGTCAAGAAATTCGCTCATTTTTAGGTGCGATCGCTTTTTACACGATTATTCCCGTTCCGATTGCCTGGCCTGATTTTGGTAGAATTGCCCGATGGATTCCCTTAGTGGGCTTATTTTTGGGTTTAATTCTGGTTTTGCTCGATATAACTCTAGCTGGTCTGGGAATGCCCCCCCTAACTCGTGCAGTTGTCCTTGTGGGGGTTTGGGTTTATCTAACGGGAGGACTACACCTTGATGGAGTTAGTGACACGGCCGATGGTTTAGCTGTCACCGACCCCCAGCGCCGTTTAGCGGTCATGACCGATAGTGTTACCGGGGCTTTTGGAGTCATGGCCGTGACTATGGTTTTGCTGCTCAAAATCGCCGCTTTGACGGATTTAAGCGATAATCGAGCCTTAGCTCTAATTTTAGCACCAATTTGGGGACGTTGGGGGCAAGTAATGGCGATCGCTCTTTATCCCTACCTCAAACCCACCGGCAAGGGAGCCTTTCATAAAGTGGCTTTTTGTCTGCCCTGGGACTGTGGGGGAGTAATTTGGGGGTTAATCGCCCTATTTGGCGGTCTAAGGTGGGGAATAATCGCCATTAGTGCCGGAATCGCCCTCGCTTTGCTTACCGGTTACTGGTTATATCGTCGTCTTCGGGGTCACACCGGCGATACCTACGGTGCGGTGGTAGAGTGGACAGAGGCTCTATTCTTGGTTTTTTTGACAATAATTACCTAATTTTTGCCCTCCACAGCCCGTAAACGGGTTAATTTCAGGGTAAATTTTCCCCCACCGGTTTCTCCGAAAGCTCTCACCCGAATAATATATTTACCCGACTCGGTAATGCGTGCAAACAGGAGAGCATTAGTGCCACCATCCGGACCATCGTCATTTTCTGCTACAGTGGAACCATCGTCGGCCAGGAGAATTAAAACTCCATCAAAATTTTCTGACTTCAGATCGATGGCCACCTGATCATCCTTGTCCAAATCTACGGTATAATCCCTAGCAAACCCCCCCTCCCCCGTGGGAATATCTTTGTCGGTGAGAGTATCGTTAATTTCTTTATTGAGGATGAGGGGGACGGGATTATAGATTTTTTCTGCTCGCACCGGTAAAGATTGACCGCTTAACCAGAATAAAGTGAGCAGGACGCATAAACCAGAGTAGCGACCAGTCAAAGGGAATCTTATCATAGGGGCAGATGTTCGTTTTCTCAATCTCCCTATTCTACAAAAAACTGATAGCTATCAGCAGTTGGCTCTCCCGGGTTTGGTGGGTAAAATGTATTCTAAGATACAGTCTTGCGGGCGAGTGAGTGGAACGAACCACAGAGACACAGAGAACACAAAGATCGAGCGCTCCTACATAAGTTAAACTTGTTACACAAAGAATTAGAGAGCTAAACTTGTTTCTGGGTAAATATCCTACCAAGAAGACCCTCGATAGCGCATTTCTCGACGCAAGGCATAACGACGGGCAAAATTGGGAACATCGCCCCGATGACCTAATAAAATGACCGTATCGCCTTGCTGTAGAATGGTGGAATGGTCGGGATGGGTGATGACACGACCATCAAATTGACGGACAGCGACGATAATAAAAGCACCCTGTCCCCGCACTTCCATCTGACTGATAGGTTGTCCCAAAAAGGGCGAATCGCTTAAAATCGAGTATTCTTCAAATTGCATATCGATATCGGCTAATAATTCGTTGAGATTGCGCCTACCTTCATCTTCCTGTAAAAAATCAATCGCGGCCGGATGGGTGATTAAATGGGCCATTCTCTCCGCTCCAATGGTAGCAGGTAAGACCACTTGATCGGCTCCGGCTAGTTTTAATTTTTTCTCGGTGCTGGGATATTCTCCCCTAGCGATAATGTATAGTTGCGGACTGAGTTCTCTTGCGGTTAAAGTGATGAAGACATTTAATGCATCATCGGGCAACACCGTCGCTAAAACTCGCGCTTTGTCGATACCGGCTTTTTGGAGAATACTTTCATCGGTGGCGTTACCATTAAGAGTTATGTAACCTTTTTCCTGAGCTAATCGGATGCGATCAGGGTTATTATCGACTATAATAAAGGATTGGGCTGTTTTTGCCAATTTAGTCGTTAGGATGCGTCCTATGCGTCCAAAACCGCAGATTATGACGTGATTTTCTAGGGATTCCATCTCTTTATTCATCCGGCGATCGCTAAAGGCTTTGTTAATTTCTCCCTCGGTGAGCATCTGAAAAAAACCTCCCACCACATAAACGGCCGAGGTGGTCCCACAGACGATAACTAACATGGTAAAAGCTCTCAGACTGGGAGTGTTAATCGGTTTAACTTCCCCGAAACCTACTCCAAATATGGTGATTATCACCATATAAACGGCATCGAGAAAACTCCAACCGTAGGCCATATAACCGATAGTTGCCCCGACTACCGTAGCGAGAAAAAAACTCGCCCCGATGATAATCCTTTTCAGTGAACTTTGCATCGATTTCCGTGACCTGACAATCTAGCTATCAGCTTACAACTGTTTACCGATTACTGTTTACTGTTGAGACTTGACATTGGGGACAAAAATGAGAGGAGCGCCCACTTAATTTAATTCTGGCAATAGTTGCACCGCAAAGACGACAATTTTCGCCAGTACGACCATAAACCCAGGCCATCGCCCCATAATTGCCGTTAACTCCCGTAACGTGGAGAAAATCGCTAAAACTGGTGCCGCCTTCAGCGATCGCCGTTTCCAACACAGAAATAATGTTTTTTGTCAATAAGTCTATTTGCTCAATTTTTAAGAGATTGGCGGCAGTTTGGGGATGGATACCACTTTTAAAAAGAACTTCATCCGCATAGATATTGCCAATTCCTGCCACCACATTTTGATCGAGGAGAAAAGTTTTAATCGGACGACGACTTTTTTGACAGTGACTATAGAGGTAATCGGGGGTAAAATTGCGATCAAAGGGTTCCAGTCCCAGTTTTTTGAGACCAGTAATCACGCTTTCTGGGGTTTTATCGGCGGCAATCCACCAAATTTTCCCGAAAGTGCGGGTATCGACAAAGCGCAATTCTTGCTGATTGGCAAAAAAGAAGCGTAAGCGCGTATGAATCGGCAGGGGAGTGGTATCTTTTACCCAGAGCAATTGTCCGGTCATACGCAGATGAACCCCGATACTGCTACCATTATCTAAATTGGCGAGGAGATATTTGCCTCGGCGCTGCCAATTGCTAATCGTAGTCTGAGCAATTCCTTGTAGAAAAGTTGCCTCGCAATTAGGATAGGCTAGGGTACGCTGTAATAATACTTCCCCACCGATAATTTTTTTGCCCTGGGTAACTTGATTTAACCCGCGACGCACCGTTTCTACTTCTGGCAATTCTGGCATATAAGTAATTGAACAAAATTAAGTTCTTGGTTAGGGTAGGCAAAAGGAAAAAGATAGATAAACAGAACTTTTTATCAGGAAACGACACCAGATTAACGTCAATTCTACTTTAACTTTAACATTTCGATGGTATCGATCACTTCCCGTTCAAAACTGACTTGAGCGCGATTAGTTTTACCACCAATATAAAAGCGATCGCCCGATTGTAAAGCCCAAATTTGCGAATGGGAAAAGTAACTCATTACCACTCCCATCATCAATAAAGCAAAACCTAAATAGACGATAGGCACTCCCGGATCTGCCTTAATTTGTAACCCTGTACTGCCCACTAATTCGACTATTTTTAGATTAACTCCATTGATAGGAATCGTCATTCCTTCCCGTACAGCAGAGGTTAAATCTCCCTTAGCATCATAGACGATTACCGTACCTTGTAAATCTCTGGTTAAAAGAGAAACTCCCTCACTAAGATCGGTTTTAGTCGGGATCCAAGTTCCCCAGATTTGTCCATTACCTTTGGTGTCTAAACTAGCCATCGGTAGCTGTAGAATCGGACTATTATTCACCTGTACTTTTACCCCAGCAATCCCCCAACTGGTTTGATAAAAAGTCACCCCTTTATGGTGCAAAGGTTGATTAACTTGAATAGTTTTGCGATCAATCTCATCTCCTTGATCATCGATCACCGACAAATCAGAATAGAATTGTTCTACGTCACCTTTAGGACTATAATCAATCCAAAAACGATTAACTTTAATCCCCCAATCCTTAGGGAGAGAATTTTTAGATAAGGGTCCAGCTTCAATAATATTTTTAACATGAAAACTATCGCCACTAGCTACCATTTCTTGAGCGAAAAACCCCGTTAACGCTCCCCAGATCGCTCCTGCTAAAATAATTAACATGGCTGCATGAACGATAATCGGACCAACTTTACCAATCAGACCTTTACGAGCATAAAGACTGTTATTTTCTAGAAAAACTTTGTAGCCTTTTTTTTCTAATAGGGGAGTGAGGGATTCTAGGGAACCTGTTTCTAATTCAGCACTTAAAGCTAGTTTTTGAAATTGGCGAGATTGTTGATAAAATTGCCAGTTTCTGGCCGCCTTTAAAGCTGGTAATTGTCGTCGGAAGGTGCAAGCGGTTAAACTGGAACCAAAGAGAATTAATAATGATAAATACCACCAAGTGCTATAAACATGATTTAATCCCAATAGTAATAAAACTTGCCAAGTCAGAAAGCCAAATAAAGCGGGTTTTTCAGGATAATTAGCTTGGTAAAAAGATAGGGATTGTCCCTGTTCGATTACCGTCCCAGAAATGCTAAAAATAGCGATTAAAAGTAAAAGAATAATTGCCAATCGCAGATCGGCAATAGTCTGAATAAATTTCCGTCCCCATTGGGCTGGTCTATTCTTTAAATTTGAGGAAGTTTCCGATATAGTCATAAGAACTCTTGTAAAGATCAAAAATTGTTGTTAGGGTTAGAAGTCAGCAGCCAGTAGTCAGGAGAATTAAGAATGAACAGTAATCAATTAGGCTGCATCTCACATTTACAGAAACACCGACAACCAGCAATTATCCGTGATTCTTAAATTATCACAGATATATCAGCAGCTGTCTGTAAGCATCCCACCGAAAAGCTAATGCGCGGTGGGTTTGGGGGGTTCTACCCCCCAAAAGCTTGGATTGAGTGATAAAATCGGAAGTAATGATCAATTTTAGAAGATAGTTTACCTTTAAAAATCCCAACTCAGCAGATTTGCAAAAATGAGCAGTTTTTAAACCATCAAAAATTAATTATGCAAGAGGTTCTATAGTTAAAAGTTTTACAATTTTAGCCAATTACCCATTGTAACCCTCCACCATCACAGCAGACGGGATAATAAAGAAAAAACTCCAAAACCGATTAATAAAACCCCACTGACAGGATTAATCCACCCGGACCATTGACGCAGGGAAAGAAAGCTTTTCAGCGAGGCAGTAAAAGAACCGACGATAATTAAGGGTAAAACATAGCCAGCAGTGTAGGATAACAATAATCCCCCTCCTAAGCTTAAATCTCCCGTATTTGCCACCCATGCCAATAGAGTTGCTAGAACAGGTGTGCTACAAGGGGATGCGATTAAACCAAATGTTAAACCGAGAAGATAGGACCGCAAAATCGGGGGAAAATCGCCAGTAATCCAATCGGTAGCGCCAAGGGAGGGGAAGCGCAGGGGTAATAATTCCAAGAGGTTTAACCCCATCAAAATAGCGATCGCACTGACGATAATTGGTAAACCGATCCCCACCTGTCCATAGACTTTTCCTAAAGTAGCGGCAATTAGTCCCAATCCCGCTAAGGTGGTGGCTAATCCCAGGGAAAACCATGTGGACTGCCAAAAAGCCGCTAAACGACCTTTATTTTCGTAACCCCCGATATAAGCGACGGTAATCGGCAACATCGACAGCATACAGGGGGTAAGACTGGTGAGTAAACCCGCTAGAAAAATCACGGCAATACTGACAAAACTAAGGTGAGTTAGTTGGGAAGTGACTAAGCGATCGGCGTATTGTTCAAGGTGATAGAGTTGAGTCTGTAATTGGTCTAACATATTGAGTAATTTTTCAGGCTAAATTTGGCTCATTTCTAGGAAATTACCATCGGGATCACTGACAAATAATGCCTTTCTACCCGAGGCACTCATTTGAATTGTATAACCTTGACTTTCTAGATACTTACCCATGGACGCCACGTCATCAATAGCGAAGGCAAGATGTGGATTGCGTCCCCATTTTTCGGGATTGGGACGGTAGTTTTGGTAATTGCTATCGACAATTAAATGAATTTGATAATCTCCCACTTGATACCAAACCCCATCGTATTGAAAAGGTCGATCAATTCTAGTCAATCCTAGAACATTTTCGTCAAAGTTAATGGCTTTTTCTAGCTCCGTGACTAAAATCGCCGTGTGTAAGGATTTTGTGATGTTCATAGTTAATATCTGACTCGCGGATCGAGCCAACTATAGGTTAAATCGGCAATTAAGTTAGAGATAACAATTAAAATCCCATAGATAAAGGTAATCGCCATCACTACAGGGGTATCACTGCGGGAAATAGAATCGATCAATAAAGCACCGATACCCGGCACACGAAACACTTGTTCTGTGACTAAAGCTCCAGTAAAAATTGAGGGAATATCGAGAGCAATCAGGGTGACAACGGGGATTAAAGCATTGCGAACTATATGCTTAGTTAGGACAGAAAAATTAGTTAGTCCCTTGGCTAAGGCAGTTTTAACATACTCTTGGTGAATTTCTTCAGTTACGGAAGAACGCACGAACCGCATCAACATCGCCCCTTGATATAAGCTTAATACGGTTACGGGCATAATTGACTGTTTAACCTGCTCGATCAAACTATTAAAATCACTGATTTCTAGGGTACTGTTATAAAAAGATGGTAGCCAGTTTAACTGCACACTAAAGATAATAATTAATAATAATCCCGTCACAAAGGTGGGTAAAGAAAAGCCAAGCATCGAAAAAGTAGAGATAATTTTGTCTAACCAAGAATAGCGCTTGACTGCTGAAATTATGCCCAAAGGAAAGGCGATTAAAATCCCGAACATATAGGCACTACCGACAATCCAGAGAGTTGTGGGTAAACGCTGCCAAATTAGGGTAAAAACTGGGCTGCGACTGGTGAAAGAATAGCCCATATCTCCTTGAATAAATGCTAACAACCACTTGACATAACGCAGGGGAAGGGGTTGATCTAATCCGAGACTTTTGCGAATATTTTCTCGCACCGCTTCCGTAATAGCAGGATTAGCGGCAAATTCTCCCATCGGATCCCCCGGCGCTAGGGCCAAAATGCCAAAAACCACCATACTAATAGCTAAAAGAGTGGGAATCGAAAATAATAATCTTTTCAGAAAATATTTCAGCATTTATTTACTACGCTTCCAGTCTTTGATGTTCCAAGTATTTCTATCCCAGGGAGTTAATTCAAACCCCGACAAACTATTGCTAATTGCCACCACATCGGCACGATGAACCAGGGGAATAATCACAAAATCATTAATTAACATATCATTCATTTTAATTGCTATTTCTCGCCGTTTTTCTGGGTTTAATTCTTGACTAAAAGCTTGCCATAATTTATCGTATTCAGGATTACAATAACGAGCATAATTATCCCCGGCCCAACCATCAGCTTTTTGGGGAATTTCGCCACAGGTAAAGGTTTTAAAATAGGCTTTCGGATCGGGACTATTATTACCTGTAGTGTACATTTGTAGGTCAGCATAAAACTTTTCTACCGTGTCATCGTTAGCAGGATCGCTAGAAAAGAAAATACTGGCATCAATAGTTTTTAATTCTACTCCTACCCCGATCGCTTGTAAACTTTGTTTGATAATTTCTTGGGTTTTCTGACGGAGAGTGTTAACAGTAGTTTGAAAGACTAATTTCATTTCTACCCCATTTTTATCCCTAGTACCATCACCATTATTATCTTTCCATCCCGCATCATCTAGTAATTTCTTCGCTTTTCCTAGATTAAATTCATAGCTAGTATTGGGCGAATTATATGCCGATGGCATCACGATAAAATTAGGAGTTGTTTTCCCAGCAATACCATAAAGCTGCGTGGCAATAGTATCTCTATCAACGGCTAAAGATAAAGCTTTTCTTACTTTTACATCACTCAAAAAAGGATGGGGAAACTTAATACTAGACCTCTCACCTTCAGGAGTAACTTTATTAGGATCACTCAGATTAAATAAAACTCGTTCAATCAAAGAACCAAAACTAGATATTAACTGACCCCGACCCGATTTTTCTAAATCACTTAAAACCTTAGCTTCTACTTGCAAATTATAGGCATAATCCGCCTCCTCTGTCTGTAAAACCGCTCGTGCCGCAGAAGTTGCATCACCGCCTCCTTTTAATTCTATTCTTTGAAAACCTAACTTATCCGCTTCTCGAAAGAAAGAATTTGGTTCATAAACTGCCGTATCTCCCGGTTTAAATTCTACCACTTTATAGGGACCAGTTCCCACCGGTAATAAATTAGCGGGGGCCTGGCGTGCCGTTTCATTGCTATATTTTTCATAGAGATGAGCAGGTAAAATCATCCCTTCTGTTCCCACAAAAACTAATGACCAAGCGGGATTAACTTGCTTAAAAGTTATTTTAACTGTATGGGGATCGATCGCTTCCACAGTTTTAACTATTTCATAATTGCCAGCGCTAGTAGAACCAGTTTTCGGATTGGTGATAAAATTATAGGTAGCGATGACATCTTTGGCAGTAAAAGGAGTACCATCTGACCATTTAATATCTTTTTTTAGCTTCCATGTCACCGATTTACCATCCCGGGCAACTCCCCCATTTTCAATAGTAGGAATTTCCGCCGCTAAAAAAGGAACTAATTCCCCTTTTTCATTAAAACTAGCCAAAGGTTCTAAGGTAATGCGACTCGCTTCTGAGTCTTTAAATCCCGTGGAGAGATGGGGATTTAAAATCGTCGGCGCTTGCCAATATAAAAGTTTTAAAGTTTCTGAATTATTATTTGTCGTTGCTGGAGGATTATTAGCTGTTTGTTGACGACAAGCACTAAAAAGCAGCGTACAACTAAGGGATAAAATTAACAGGGGCAAGAAAAGCGATCGCTTAAACATTTTTAGTGACAATCAATAATTCAACGGGGTGACTTAGGTGATTCCCTAACCCACCAATAACAAGTTATCAGACATTGAGTCTTGATCTCGATCGATTAATTGATTATTTGCCTTTATCTATTCCTAGTCAAGTTATCGAGAAAAATAGTTAAATCCCGTCAAATTCCCCTAAAACTTTCACTTCTGGTTCTAACCAGAGGGACCAGCGATCGAACACTTGTTCCTGCACATAACGAATTAAACGCAGAATATCCGAGGCTTTTGCTGAACCAATATTCAGGATAAAATTAGCGTGTAATTCTGATACTTGCGCCCCACCAATTTGATAACCTTTTAATCCCATTTCCTCAATTAAAGCCCCAGCAAATTGCGGTTTAGGATTGCGGAAAACACTGCCACAACTAGGACGATCATAGGGTTGGGTACTTTTGCGATGGCGTAAATTATGGGTAGTAATTGCCATTATTTCCTCGCGATTATTGGTAGCTTCTAACTGAAATGTAGCTTCGATAACTAAACGTTGATCCCCTTGCAGAGAAGAACTGCGATAACTATAATTTAAATCTTCTTTGCTTACAGTTTCTAACTGACCATCGGGATTTAATACCAGCGCCCGCACTAATCGATCCGCCACACAGGAGGTATGCGCCCCCGCATTCATCACCACAGCCCCCCCCACCGTACCGGGGATACCCACCGCCCATTCTAGGCCCCTCCAGCCCCTTTTTGCCGCTCTCCAAGCTATTTTTGGCAGGGGTTCCCCCGCCGCTGCTGTAATCGTAGCAGTTTCGGCATCAAAACAACTCGATCGCAGATAGCGAGTATTGAGAACAAGTCCGGGTAAACCTCGATCGCTGATTAGTAAATTTGAACCAGCCCCCAAAACAGTTAAGGGTAAATCTTGTGATTGCCACCAAGCGAACACTTCTCTTAATTCCTCTAGATTAACTGGTTCGGCATACCATTGCGCTCTTCCCCCCACCCGGTAGGAAGTGAAATCAGCTAGAGAAACAGAGGATTTAATCATAGGGTTTTAGGGGTTGGGGAACATTTTCAGTAAACAGTAATCAGTAAACAGTAAACATAATAACTGATAACTGATAACTGATAACTGATAACTAACTCCTATACTCTAACTGCTAATTGTTCGCGGTAAAGAGAGAGCATTTCGGGGATAACTTGATTGAGATTGCCAGCACCGAGAAAGAGGGCTAGATCGCCGGGTTGGAGAATTTCTAGCAGGAATTGACCTAAAGAACTCAATTCGGGGTGATAGTAGGCGTTTTTATGGTGTTTTCTCACCTGTTCGGCCACTTGCTGCCCAGTGACGTGATTGATATTCACTTCCCCGGCACTATAAATATCCGTTAAGACTACCACATCGGCGGAACTGAAAGCGGAGCCGAATTCCTCTAAAAAGGTAGTGGTGCGACTGTAGCGATGGGGTTGGAAAATAGCGATCGAACGTTGGTACTGTTTGCCTTCTACCTTTAATTTTGCCGCTGCTAAAGTGGCTAACAATTCGCTAGGATGGTGGGCATAATCATCAATAAAAGTAATGCCGTTTGCTTCTCCCTTGTGTTCAAAACGGCGTTTTGCCCCGGCAAAAGTAGCGATCGCATCGGCAATAACGGCAAATTCTAAACCGAGATAACGTCCGATAGCCACTACTGCCAAAGCATTACTGATATTATGTTGCCCAGGGATTTTCACTTCCATTTGTCCCAGATAACTGCCTTTTTCCCAGACGGAAGCTTTCATCATTCCCTGTTCATAGATAATCTCGCTGACGGTGTAATCGGCACCTTTTTCGGGATCGAGACTATAACTAATTGTCGGACGGAAATGCTCGGCGATCGTGTCACAATCTAAACAAGCGACTAAAATCTGGCACTGATCGGCAAATTCACGGAAAGTATCGATAACTTCGCTTAAATTCTGGTAATGATCGGGGTGATCTAGCTCAATATTAGTAATTACACCGATTTTCGGGGCGTGTTTGGTTAGGGAACCATCGGACTCATCGGCCTCTGCCACTAAAAAACGACCTTGACCAAGACGAGCGTTACCTTCCCAAGCGTCCACCTCACCACCGACAATGATCGTGGGGTCTAATCCCGCTTCTAACAAAACGTAACCGATTAAGCTGCTAGTGGTGGTTTTGCCGTGGGTGCCAGCAACGGCAATACTGTCGTAATCAGCGATTAAAGCCGCTAAAACGTCGCTGCGGTGAAAAATTGGGTATCCTAAGTCTCTGGCCGCTTGATATTCCTTGTTATGGTTATTAATCGCCGTGGAGCAGATTACTTGCGGAACTGTTTGGCTACTGTTTTCAGGGTCCGGAGAATGAAATAAAGCTAAATTATTTGCCTCTTGACGGTGGAAAATGTGCGCTCCCGCTCCCTGTAGCCGTTGGGTAATATGAGTAGGACGTAAATCGGAGCCAGACACGGGTAAATTGCGCTTGGCTAAGATATAAGCGAGGGCTGACATCCCAATACCGCCAATACCGATAAAATGGAAAGGTTGGCCGTTAAAATTAACTTTTTTCACTGTTTTCACTCCTCAAACCCACGATTATATAAGTTTTAAACTCGATCGGTAGTAAAGTCAACTTCATGATAGGGGCATTTGAGCAGAATTCCAAAGTGTTGCCCAGTCGCCTTGCAAAATCCTTGACGCAGAATTAAAATTTTTTCTCCCAATCCCCTTTTTTTTTGGTGTGGGGACTTTTCAGTGATCAGTAAACAGTAAACAGTAAACAGTAATCAGTAATCAGGGGCATAAATCTACTAAATCCTTATCTAGCAAAAGACTTAATTGATTAGTTCGTTCCAGATCGAAAACAATTGACAAAAATCGCTATAGCGTTTCCTAAGCTAGTGAGGTACACCTATTTTTCTTGCCTTTTGCCTCTTGCATGAGTGCCTAAAACCCATAACTTTTGTACCTCAGCAGACTGAAAAACGCTATAAATGTCTTTCTCTATAGTGGTTTCATCCCCTATAACCCCGTCCATTGTACAACACGAACCGAAGAGCCATCAGTGAACTGAAAACTGACATCTGACATCTGGTAACTGATCACTGATCACTGATGACTGATTACTGAAAAAGCTGACAGCTAAGGAGGGAATGGGTTTATGAGAATCTTTTAGCGGTTATTTAGGCTGATTTTGGTTTTAAATCGCTTTAATTAATTAAATTTACTCATTTAAACCCGATAAGATTGGTGAGGTAATAAATTATTTTCGATCGGGATCGTAAAGTTCAACCTTTAAGGTATGATTGGGAACATTAATTATTTTTTTATGTATTGCACTAAAACGTAGAGGGCAAGCAGCAGTGATTAGAGTAGCGATCAATGGTTTCGGACGGATTGGACGTAATTTCCTAAGATGTTGGTTAGGACGGACTGATAGTGGCTTAGAGGTAGTGGGGATCAATGATACATCCGATCCCCGGAGTAACGCTCACCTGCTCAAATATGACTCGATGTTAGGCAAACTTAACGCTAATATCGATGCCGATGATAATTCTTTAATTGTTAACGGTAAAACCATTAAATGTTATTCCGATCGCAATCCCCTCAATCTGCCCTGGGCTGAATGGGGTGTAGATCTGATTATCGAAGCTACCGGTGTTTTCGTCGATGAAGAGGGCGCTTCTAAGCATATTGTCGCAGGAGCAAAAAAAGTCCTCATTACCGCACCGGGTAAAGGTTCGGGTGTGGGAACCTATGTGGTTGGTGTCAACGCTCACGAATACGAACACGATAAATACAACGTCATCAGTAATGCCAGTTGTACCACCAACTGTCTTGCTCCTGTCGTCAAAGTGATTCACGAAAACTTCGGCATCATCAAAGGGACGATGACCACCACCCACAGTTACACTGGTGATCAACGCATTCTGGATGCTAGTCACCGGGATTTGCGTCGCGCTCGCGCCGCCGCCGTTAACATTGTTCCCACCTCCACCGGCGCTGCCAAGGCTGTAGCCTTAGTTATCCCGGAAATGAAAGGGAAACTTAACGGTATCGCTCTGCGGGTACCCACTCCTAACGTTTCTGTGGTGGATTTAGTGGCGCAAGTGGAAAAAAGCACGATCGCGGAACAGGTAAACGAAGTCCTCAAAGAAGCTTCGGAAAATTCTTTGAAAGGAATTCTCGAATATAATGATTTACCCCTCGTTTCCTCTGATTATCGCGGTGTTGATGCTTCCTCGATCATTGATGCTAGTCTCACCATGGTGATGGGTGGCGATATGGTAAAAGTTATCGCTTGGTACGATAACGAATGGGGTTACTCCCAACGGGTGGTTGATCTCGCTGAAGTCGTCGCCAGCAAGTGGAAGGCCTAATTTTTGGCCGTTAGGGGATAGAGGAATGGGGGAATTCAAATAAAACCCTAAAACCCTAACCCCCGCCTCCCGATTCCTTTCAACTGATCAGTGATAAATTCTCACCGAAAAAGCGCCGATAGATTCCCTCTGTCACCAATTGAGCGGTGATTAGGTTAGCTAGGGCAATCATAAACAGGATCAGTATCTGGTAGGAAGCGGCGTTTAAAGGTTCACTTCCTGCCAATACCTGTCCGGTAAACATTCCGGGTAAACTGACTAAACCCACCACCATCATCTGATTGAGGGTAGGGATTAAACTAGCTCGAATCGCCGCTTTTTGATAATCTGCGATCGCTTGTTGAGGAGTTGCCCCTAAACAAAGATGGGTTTCGATTTCTAAACGGTGACTTTTAATCGTACTGCTTAATCTCTCCCCGGCTAAAGAGGCACTATTCATGGCATTCCCTAACACCATCCCCGTCAAGGGAATCAAGTATTGGGGCGAGTACCATTGTTCTGGTTGAATAATTAAAGCGATCGCATAACCTAAAGTTAGACAGCTACTAATCAATAAAGAGCCAAAAACTAGGGGTAATAAGCCTTTATCTCGGCTATCGATGCGATTTTTAGCAACAATAGTCGCGATAGTTATCATTACTGCCAAAATCCCCAGCACTGCTAGAGGATTATCGAGGGAAAAAATAACGGCGATAACGTAGCCTACCACTAATAATTGCAGGATCGATCGACCGGTCGCTAATAATAATTGTCCCTCTAGGGCTAAATTTGACCAACGGGAGAGGAGTAAACAAATACCCATCATCCCCAAAGCCCAACCCAAATCCACCAGATTTAGTTCTACTAATCCATCCATAAAAATAAAAGAAACAAATTACAACGATAGTTCATCTATAAATAGCAAGTTTATAATTATTTTTGACTAATTATTCCTTCTTTTCGCCGACAAATCCCGATTAGTCTCTAATTTGAGTGAAAGCGCGTGAGTACAATTCCCCCCGTCGATTTATCCCGTCAATACCAAGTTATCAGCGAAGAAGCTAACCATGCCGTTTTAGAAATCCTCCGTTCTGGGCGCTATATTGGTGGCGAAGCTGTGAGCGAATTAGAACGACAATTTGCCCTCTATCACGGTGTTAGCGATTGTGTCGCCTGTAATTCGGGAACCGATGCCCTTTATCTGGCACTACGCGCCCTCGGTATTCAAGCGGGGGATGAAGTAATCACTTCCACTTTTTCGTTTATTGCCACCGCCGAAGCGATTAATTTAGTCGGGGCAGTGCCGGTTTTTGTCGATATCGATATTAATACTTTTAACCTCGATGTGGCACTGTTGGAAAAAGCGCTTACTCCCCAGACGAAAGCGATTATCCCAGTACACCTTTTTGGGCAATCTGTCAATATGTCTGAGGTAGTAAATTTCGCTCGTTCCCATAATTTATTGGTGATTGAGGATTGCGCGCAGGCAACAGGAGCAGAATGGCATGGGCAGAAAGTGGGGAGTATCGGCGATATTGGCTGTTTTAGCTTCTTTCCCACCAAAAATTTAGGCGGTTGTGGCGATGGTGGGGCTGTCACCACTAATAACCCTGAGTTAGCGGCACAGATGCGTATGGTTAAAGAACACGGCAGCAAGGTGCGTTATCTCCATGAGGTAATCGGGGTGAATAGTCGCTTAGATGCCGTTCAAGCAGTTATTTTGCAAATTAAGCTGAAATATCTCGATTTTTGGAATAATCAACGGATCGAGATTGCCCAACGTTATCAGGAATTACTGCAACCTTTGCCTAATATCACTTTACCTGCCGCTTTAGCTGGGGGTAAGCACGTTTGGAATCAGTACACGATCTTAACAGAGAATCGTGACCAAATTCGGGCAGCTTTGCAGGAAAAAGATGTCCTATCGATGGTTTATTATCCGATTCCCCTGCATTTACAGCCGGTTTATCAGTATTTAGGCTATAAAAAAGGTGATTTACCCATTTCCGAATTAGCAAGTGAAAAAGTGTTATCTTTGCCCATGTTCCCCGATTTAAGCTTTGAGGAACAACAACAGGTAGCCTACGCGCTGAAAGATTGTTTGCATAGTTCCTGAGTTATCAGTAGGAATTAGGAATTAGGAATTAGGAATTAGGAATTAGGAATTAGGAATTAGGAATTAGGAAGTGGGAAGAATAAATAAAAATAATCTCCTGACTCCTATCTCCTAACCCCACCAACAGACTTATTCAGCCAACCCTACCTAAGCAGTTAAATCGATTAACTTTTGTTTTAAAGTTTCCAATCCTAGCCGACGAATAGCCGAGATAAAAACACCTTGGGGATATTTTTCCTTAGCTATTTCCAAATCGTCGCTTTTTACCTGATCCAACTTATTAAACACCATTAACATTGGACCAGTTTGAATCGGCATCTCCGAGAGGATTTTTAACACCGAGGCAATCTGACTTTCCCAAGCTGGATGGGAGAGATCCACCAGATGGAGTAATGCGTCTGCTTCCGTTACTTCCTCCAAAGTTGCCCGAAAAGCATCCACCAGCGAGGGGGGTAATTCATGGATAAAACCCACCGTATCGGTTAGTAAGAGGGGGTGAGAGACTTGGGTGAGGGGATCGGTAATAGTTAAGCGTCGGGTGGTGGGATCGAGGGTAGCAAACAGTTGATCGGCGGTATAAACTTCGGCAGCGGTGAGAGCATTAATTAAAGTAGATTTTCCCGCATTGGTGTAACCGACGATCGCCACACTGGCTACATCTTGTTTTTGCCGTTGTTTGCGTAAACGGGAACGATGAGCTTGCAGTTGATCCACCTCATCTTGGAGACGGGATAAACGACGTTGAATAGTTCGGCGTTCTGTTTCTAATTTTGTCTCCCCCGGTCCGCGAGTGCCAATTCCTCCCCCTAATCTCGACATGGCTAATCCGCGCCCAGTCAGACGGGGTAAAGTGTATTCTAATTGGGCTAATTCTACCTGTAGTTTACCCGCTTGGGATTGGGCCCGTTGGGCGAAAATGTCCAAGATCACCTCGGTGCGATCGACCACTCTCACCCCGATTTGGTTCTCTAGATTGCGAATTTGGGCGGGAGAAAGATCGCGATTGAATACGACTAAATTAGCCCCCGAAGTTTGCACCTGTAGGGCGATTTCTGCCACTTTTCCCGAACCGATCACTGTTTGAGGATGGGGATGATCCCGTTTTTGTCGGGTGACTTGCAAAACTTTACCCCCGGCGGTATCAACTAAACGTTCTAATTCACTTAAACCGTCCTCAAACTGGCGATCGCTCATATTGTCGGTCATTAAACCAACCAATAGCACCCGATCTTCGGCTGTATCAACGGTTATAGCGGTAAATTCTCGCTGAAACTCCGCCTCTAGTCCTTCCACTAACTCTAAAAAGTCCTGTTTGCTTAAATCCTCTAGATTTAAGGGCGGGGAGACAGACCAGTATATATTACTATTGACATTTGTTTGACTTTGTGGTATGAGATGCGCCAGATAGACCTGCTCCACATAACCGGTCGCCCCACCACCGCGACGGATCATGCCTGTGCCGGTTAGGGTTAAGACCACCAGTGCGTCTAATCTTTGCAGAGCCATGGCGGTTAAACTGGATTCTTTTGGCGGTTCCTGCTTGAGTTCCGTGGCGATACAACGAATTCCGCAAAGACGTTCGGAACCGTAGCGGGGTAGTTCCAAGAGAGAAAATTGGGTTTGTCGGGGGGTTCCTACTCCCACACGAATTACCTGGCCGCGACGGTTGATATAGGTGCAGAGGGGTTGATGGATATCGGTACTAATAGCCGCCAGTCTTTGGGCGAATTCTGGGGTGGTGAGAGTATCGATGGGTAAGCGTTCATGGTACAGCCTTTGTAGCTGTTTCATCTGACTAGCTTTTAGTCCCTGGGTATTGCCGAAGATGGTATCGATAGGCTTTCCTCCCAATTAGGATTTTATTTATTATTGTAGCGATTTTGACACTCGCTGCCCTTTTATACTAAATCCAGTTATTAAAAACTGATTATCTATTCCTCCTATTGCCTATTGCATGAGTAGAAAACGGGTTTCTCGGAGAAACCCGTTTTCTGTGCGTTACTCAGAATCCAGCCCTAATTAGGGTAAAATTGGGCAGTATCAATGGTTATTTTCCATATTATGCTCGCTTCTACTCAGGAACTCCTCGAAACCGCTCGCAAAAATATCTATGCGATCGGGGCTTTTAATGTTTATAACCTAGAAGGGGTCAAAGCGGTGATTAGTGCCGCCGAGGATTGTCGTAGTCCCGCTATGTTGCAAATTCACCCCAGCGCTTTGCGTTATGGCAGTTCCACCCTCGTCGCTCTCTGTTTAGAGGCCGCTCGCTCGGCCAAGGTTCCTATCTCGGTCCATCTTGACCATAGCACTAAAGCCAGCGACATCTACGAGGCCCTAGAAGCGGGGATGACCTCAATTATGGCCGATGGCTCTCATCTTCCCTACCAAGATAATCTCGCTTTTACCAAAGAAATGACTCGTCTCGCTCACGAATACGGGGCCGTGGTGGAGGCAGAAATCGGCCGAATTAGCGGCACTGAGGACGGGTTAACTATTGCCGAAAAAGAGGCTAAAATGACAGATCCAGAGCAAGCAGTGCAATTTGTGCAGGCAACGGGAGTGGATTCTCTGGCCGTAACTATCGGTAATGTCCATGGCGAGTACAAAAGTCCGCCCCGTCTCGATTTCGATCGCCTGGCCCGGATTCGACAACTTCTGTCTATTCCCCTAGTTTTACACGGCGCTTCCGGTTTACCCCCAGAAATGATCGGGCGATCGATCCAGTTAGGAGTCTGCAAATTTAATGTTAATACAGAAGTGCGTCAAGCCTATATGCAGTCCCTGAAACGGGAAATTTGCGGGCCAGAGGATAAGGATTTATTAGAAATCGCAGGAGAGGCAATTGCTGCGATGAAATCGGTAATTATCGACAAATTAACCCTTTTTGGTGCTGTCAATAAGGCCCACCTCCACGAAACTCCCTACGCTCAAATGTTAGCGGGATTATCAGTTATCAGTTATCAGTAAACAGTTATCAGTTATCAGTAAACAGTTATCAGTTATCAGTAGATATCTGCAATTCACTGAAAAAATACGGGTTAATCAACCAGAAAGACTTTTAGTCTTGAGATAATATTAAGTAGGTAGGTATTAAAAACTTTCAGATGCCCCCTTATTAAGGGTAAATCCCTCCGCCTATCGGCACCCCCCTTATTAAGGGTAAATCCCTCCGCCTATCGGCACCCCCCTTATTAAGGGGGGCAGGGGGGATCGAGCCTAAAATCCATTTTTAATTTAATTATAACCAGCTACTTACCTGGAGGTCTAGTAAGCTGAAACCTCACATTTGATAACTGGTAACTGATCACTGATCACTGAGATAAAAGGCCAATGAAAAAATTAATTCTAGCCACGAGTAATCCGGGTAAATTGGCAGAGATAGGGGAATACTTAACTGATATCGACCTAGAATTGCAGTTAAAACCCGATTATTTAGAGATCGAGGAAACCGGGGCGACTTTTGCCGAAAATGCCTATTTAAAAGCTGCTCAAATTGCCCTAACATTGGGAGAATGGTCGATCGCCGATGATTCGGGATTGGAAGTAACCGGGTTAGGAAATGCCCCAGGGATTTACTCGGCCCGCTATGGTAAAAATGATCGAGAAAGAATCGATCGCCTCGTCAGAGAATTAGGGGATAATCAAGATCGTTCGGCCCGTTTTGTCTGTGTAATTGCGATCGCCCGTCCCGATGGTGAGATTGCCTTGAGCGCCACAGGAATCTGCACGGGAGAAATTCTCACCAGTCCTAGGGGTAAAGGTGGTTTTGGTTACGATCCGATTTTTTATGTTCCCGAATACGCTTTAACCTTTGCGGAAATGTCTCCCGAATTAAAAAGAAAAATTAGCCACCGAGGACGAGCTTTTGAGCAATTGCTGCCCCATCTCAAGACTCTCGCGGGTACAAATTCATTAAGGCTCTGACTTGTTCAGCATGATAAGAGCTTCTTGTCAAGGGACTCGCAACAATTTGTAAAAATCCCAGGGATTCCCCATATTCGCGCCAAGCTTGGAACTGTTCGGGGGCGATAAATTCCTGTACACCGAGATGTTTTGGCGATGGTTGCAGATACTGCCCGATGGTGAGAATATCACAATCAACGGCCCGTAAATCGCCCATCACTTGCCGCACTTCCTCGTCGGTTTCCCCCAATCCCACCATAATGCCCGATTTTGTGTAGGTAGCGGGAACAATGGCGCGAGCGCGCTGCAATAATTCTAGAGAACGCTGGTAATCCCCCTGGGGACGCACGCGACGGTAGAGACGGGGAACAGTTTCGGTATTGTGGTTTAAAACTTCAGGTTTAGCGGCAAGAATTAAAGCTAAAGCCTGCCAATTGCCACAAAGATCGGGAATCAGCACTTCGATGGTAGTTTTTGGAGAAATGCGGCGAATTTCCTCGATACAACGGACAAATTGACTAGCACCCCCATCAGCCAAATCATCGCGATTGACAGAAGTGATCACTACATGATTAAGATCAAGACGTTGCACGGCTGCCGCTAGTCGCAGGGGTTCCGTGGAGTCTAAAGGTTGCGGTTTTTTCTCAAAATCAATATCACAGTAAGGACAGGCGCGAGTGCAAGCAGGACCCATAATTAAAAAGGTAGCCGTCCCTGCGTGGAAACATTCGCCGATATTGGGACAGGAAGCCTCCTCACAAACGGTATTTAAGCCTAAATCGCGTAAAACTTCCTTAACACTGCCGACTCGCTGCCATTGCGGTGCTTTCACCCGTAACCACTCTGGTTTGACCGTCACGCCTGAACTACTCCGATAATTTTTGCCTATATCTGTAATATCCTAGCAAGTCTCGACCCAATCAAGGCCGAATATGCTATGATGATTTAGCTAAAAAATTTCGGGATGTAGCGCAGCTTGGTAGCGCACTTCGTTCGGGACGAAGGGGCCGCAGGTTCGAATCCTGTCATCCCGATTAAAGACAATCAAGGGGAGATGCAAAATCTACTCTCTTGGGTTTGCTGGGTAAAATGTATTCTAGGATATAGTCCTGCTGGCGAGGGAGTGGAAAAAACTACGAAGACAGGAAGGAACTGCCTTTTGCCTTTTGCCTTTTGCCTTTTGCCTCTCCTAACCAAGAAATTAATTTTGTACGACTAACCACTTAATTTACCTCCTCTAAGCCCATGTCTAGATTATTAATCAGCCAGTATCAGGCGGAAGTTGAGAAGATTGTCCAATATGGCGGAAGTCGCAAGGAAACTTCGATTAGAGTCGCTTTTCAGAATTTGTTAAATGACTATTGCAAGGCGCGGGATTTTTTGTTAATTCCGGAGTTGGATTATCGCACTAAGTCGGGAAAAGTTGTCTATCCTGACGGGACGGTAAAGGATGCTTTGCGGTTAGATTGGGGATATTGGGAAAGTAAGGATCAATACGATAATTTAGACGAAGAAATTGAGAAAAAGTTAGCGAAAGGCTACCCCAATGACAATATTTTATTTGAAGACTCCCAGACGGCGGTTTTAATTCAAGGAGGAGAGGAAAGACTGCGCGTCTCCATGCGCGATGATGAGGCTTTGGATGGGATTATTAATGCTTTTATCAATTATGTCCGTCCGGAGGTTGAGGATTTTCGAGAGGCAATTGATAGTTTTAAGGAAGATTTACCAACAATTTTAGAAGCGTTGCGGGGTTTAATTGCGCGACAGTCGGAGACGAATCGGAATTTTGTGACAGCGCGGGACAAATTTTTAGAGATTTGTCGCAAGTCAATCAATCCAGAAATTAGTCTGGAAGATGTGCGAGAGATGATTATTCAGCACATCCTGACAGAGGATATTTTTATCAATATTTTTAATGAGTCCCAGTTTCACCGGGAAAATAATATCGCTAGGGAATTACAGGGAGTGATTGAAACTTTCTTTACTGGTAATACTAAGCGCAATACTTTAGGGACTATTGAACGTTATTATGCAGTAATTCGGCGGACAGCGGCGAATATTTATAACCACCACGAGAAGCAGAAGTTTCTCAAGGCGATTTATGAGAATTTTTATAAAGCATACAATCCGAAAGCGGCAGACCGGTTGGGAATTGTCTATACACCCAATGAAATTGTCCGTTTTATGATTGAAAGTGTCGATTATTTGGTCCACAAGCATTTTGGTAAGTTGTTGGCGGATCCAGGAGTAGAAATTTTAGATCCGGCGACGGGGACAGGAACTTTTGTAACGGAGTTAATTGAGTATTTACCGAAGGATAAGTTACGGTACAAGTATAAGCATGAGATGCACTGTAATGAGGTGGCAATTCTGCCTTATTATATTGCGAATTTGAATATTGAGTTCACCTATAAGCAGAAGATGGGTGAGTATGAGGAGTTTGAGCATATCTGTTTTGTGGATACCCTGGACCATGCTGCTTTTCATCTCAAGCAGATGGATTTGTTTGCCATGTCGGTGGAGAATACCCAACGCATTCAAAATCAAAATGACCGCAATATTTCTGTAATTATTGGTAATCCTCCTTATAATGCTAATCAGCAAAATGAGAATGACAATAATAAAAATCGGAAGTATCCTGCTATTGATAAGCGCATTAAGGATACTTACATCGAAGAGAGTACCGCGCAGAAGACAAAGCTATATGATATGTATTCTCGCTTCTTTCGTTGGGCTACAGATAGGTTAGGTGAAAATGGTATAATAGGTTTTATTACTAATTCGTCATTTATCGATGCGAGGACATTTGACGGTTTTAGAAAAGTAGTAGAGAATGAGTTTAGTGAAATTTATATCATTGATTTAGGTGGTAATGTCAGGAAAAATCCTAAACTTTCAGGGACAACTCATAATGTTTTCGGTATTCAGACGGGGGTGACGATTAGTTTGATGGTGAAGCGAGAAAGTAATAATCTTCCTTGTCAAATTTTATATACTCGCCGTCCTGAATTGGATACAGCAGCGCAAAAATTAGAGTTTTTGTCATCGACAAAACTTAATCAGCTTGATTTTGAGCATATCATCCCAGATAAAAAACATAACTGGATTGAACAATCAGATAATGATTTCGATTGTCTGATACCATTGGTAAATAAGAATACTAAACTAGCCAAATCTGGCGCAGAAGAAATGGCAGTTTTCAAACTATTTTCATTGGGTGTAGTAACCAATCGAGATGAATGGGTATATGATTATTCTGACAAAAACTTATCTCGTAAAATGTCTTATTTTCTAGAAATTTATAATAGACAACTAGGAAAAATATCAAAAACATCAAATGTTTTAGAGGAAAAATTATCAACTGAGATTAAGTGGACGAGAGACTTGAAAAAACAATTAACAAATAATAGTAAAATAAGTTTTGATGAGAATTGCATATTACCATCTCTATATAGAAGTTTTGTTTCAAAATATATTTACTGGGATAAATGTGTTAATGAAATGCAATATCAACTCCCAAAAATCTTTCCTGATATAAATTCTCAAAACATAGTTATTATTTATTCTTCTGGACAAAAAGCATTTACAGTTCTCTCAAGTAATCAAATTTTTGATTTACATTTAACAGGTGACTCTCAATGTCTCCCTCTTTACTACTACGACAAAGAAGGAAACCGCATCGATAATATCACCGATTGGGGATTGCAGCAATTCCAAAAACATTACAACGATAAAACCATCACCAAACTCGATATCTTCCACTACACTTATGCAGTCCTCCACTACCCGGAATATCGCAGTAAATACGAATTAAATCTTAAGCGAGAATTTCCGCGACTTCCCTTTTATGATAACTTCTCTCAATGGGTAGAATGGGGAAGCAAACTAATGGAATTACATATCAACTATGAAACCGTCGCACCCTACCCACTAACCCGCATTGATACTAATAATAACCTCAAACCAAAAACTAAACTAAAAGCTGACCGAGAAAAAAATTCTATCAACCTCGATGATGTCACTTTCCTACAAGATATTCCCAAAATTGCCTGGGAATATAAACTCGGTAATCGTTCAGCCCTAGAATGGATATTAGATCAATATAAGGAAAAGAAACCCAAAGATCAAACCATCGCCGAAAGATTTAATCATTATCGCTTTGCCGATTATAAAGAAACAGTAATTGACTTATTACAACGAGTCTGTACTGTCAGCGTCGAAACCATGAAAATAATAGAAGCGATGAAACATTAAAAAGATTGCAGCTTTTCGGCCCTCTTATTCTTTGTGTGATAAGTTTAATTTATGCTAATAATAAATCCAGTTATTAAAAACTGATTATCTATTGAGCGTCAGACAAGTTTTAATTAATTCCTCCACTCCCAGGACTGGATAAATAGGGACTCCTAACTGATTAATCACAGTTTCTAGGGTTAAATCATCTAAAAATACCGCTTCCCCATGCTTGAGCATGAGGGAGGGTAATAAAACCCCATCCCCAAGATTTTTACCTTGTAATCCCTTAAGAATATCTTGCCCGGTTAATAAACCCGTAACCGTGATTTCCTGTCCCCAATAATCACTATTTAAAGCCACTAATTCCACGGTTAAACCCTGCACCTTATTTAACTGTTTAACTAGGGGTTGAAAAGCTTGTTCTACCGCATTTCCCACTACCCATATTAACCGTCTAGAGGGAGTAATTTGAGCAGGTAATAACTTCTTGGCTGTCTTCTGAAAATCCCTAATAAATTGACGAATTGAGCCAACTCCGTTACCGATTTGGGGATAGTCTTCGTAGTGAGATTGGGGTGGTAAATCGACTCGGGCAATTAAAAACCATTCATCGGCTAACCACACCACATTACTGCCAAATTCTTGGCGAAATTGTTTCTGTAAAATTTGGACTTGTTCAATCACTTCTCGCGCTTTTTCTTGGCTAACGGGAATTAATTCATCTTCTTGGGGACGAAAGCGGGTTAATCCCACGGGAACTACGGCAACCGACTCCACACAGGGAATATCTCCCCGATGAAAAGAAACCAAATCTAATAGGGTTCTTTCCAGATGAATTCCATCATTAATATTGGGACAAACTACCACTTGAGCATGAATTTGTAATTGTCTCGCTTGTAGCCATTTTAAATGGTCTAAAATTTGACCAGCGCGGGGATTTTTTAAGAGACGAATCCTCAGATCTGGTTCCGTGGCATGAACGGATACAAAAAGCGGTGAGATGTGCATCTTTTCGATTCGCTGCCATTCTTTTGATGTGAGATTAGTTAAGGTTAAATAACTGCCATAGAGAAAACTTAGGCGATAGTCATCATCTTTATGGTATAAAGTTTCTCTTTTGCCCTCTGGTTGTTGATCGATAAAGCAAAAAGGACATTTATTATTACACTGAATTAAGCCATCAAAAAGGGCAGTTTCAAACTCTAAACCTAAGTCGTCATGATAATCTTTTTCGATGTCTATCCGGTGAGTTTTTCCCTGACTATCAAGCACTTCTAGGGTGAGAAATTCATCGGCACACAAAAATTGATAATCGATTAAGTCCCGGGGACGATTACCATTGATAGAGACGAGCGCATCCCCAATTTCAAAACCCACCTCGGCGGCGATCGAATCCGGGATGACACCAGTAATTTTAGCAGGACGAATAGTTAATTCACTCATGTTTTTAGGTCGCCATCCAATTATTTAACTGCAAGTCTTTGGCTGCATCTCACTTTTGTCAAACTAATTCTACAGCAGCTTAGGGCGATCGCTCCATAAAACTCCTCCCAAATTGATCATGAGCGAAACATTAAAAGAATGTTAAAACCTTAAACGCTATGCCTAGGGGTTGACTTTTAGGGTTTTTGATCGTTCCTGTTTTCGTTAACTTTTCAATCCGTTCTAATCTATCCGCTGCCGTTAATCAGTACAGGTGTTCGGAGAAGGTGGAATCGATCGCGGGGTGTAGGGCATTAACTTAATCGGGCCTTGGCAAAAATTTGTCCGGGGGTTAGGGTTAAATCGGGGAGGAGAATATCGCTCATCTCGTCATCGCCTTTTTTAATCGCCGGGGGTGCGTCGGGATAGAAAATTGTGATCTGCTTGGCCCGGGGATCGACGATCCAGACGCGACTGACTCCCGCTTTTAGGTAGTCCACGGCTTTTTCGCTCAGGCTGCTGAAGGATTGTTCCGGAGAAATAATTTCGATGACTAATTCCGGGGGAACGGGACAAGCTTCATCGGTGAGGGGAATATCTCCTAACCTTTCCAAGGAAATGTAGAGGAGATCGGGAACGGGACACCAATCTCGATCGTTTTTGCTGAGAATGATCGCCCATTCGATTCCCACCTCTCCCCGTCCTTGATTCCAGCGATCGAGTACGAGAAATAAAGCACCAGTTAAACGAGAATGAAAGAATTTCGGTGACATTTTTGCGATCGCTTCTCCATCGACTAATTCATAGGTAATATCGCCATCGGCATCGGTTAGCGAGAGAAATTCCGGTAAAGTGAGGGATTTAGAAGAGATAAGAGTCATGGTCAATTTTCAACCGAAGCAATAGGAAAATCGAGCGGGAATTTTCAGATCGGGGCGATTGCTTATTAGCTAATCTTCCCCGGGCATTCGTAGCAGCCACGGATTAAACTAACGGGAGGCATATTGATCATCTCGTAGCCAATCAGCTGATGGGTAAACATAAATCTCAGATTATGACCCTCTCAAAGCATACACGAACCAGTTAATCTGTTGCCAATCTTTTAGCTCTTTCTCTTGATTTATTTGACTTGTCAATCTAATATAGCGCGTGGAAAGAACCACAAAGACACAAAGGACAAAAAGATCGATCGCTCCTATGGCTGAATTTGTTTCCATTGCTGACGACCAACCACCGCCTTCGTTAACAACTGGAACAATTGACTCAATATCCTGTATAGTCAACTGTGTAGCGATTGTAATCCTCACCTAAGTACCTAAGCAAAATTAATTACACATATCTACCCCCCCTTGCCTCTTGCCTCCTGCCTTTTGCCTTTCTTCACTAGGAAATTTATTTTGCACGACTACTTATGACCACTCTCCCCCCTGTTAATGCCGCTAGTGACATAGAAAATCGTAAAGCCGAACATTTGCGAGTTTGTCTGGAAGAAGACGTAGAATTTAGCGAAATTAGCAGTGGATTAGAGAAATATCGCTTTAATCACTGCTGTTTGCCAGAACTAGACCGCAGTGATATTAATATTGGTACTAGCTTTTTAGGCAAAAGCCTCGGCGCCCCTGTATTGATTTCTTCCATGACCGGGGGAACTACCTTAGCCCATCTAGTCAATACTCGACTGGCAACCGTCGCCCAACGTTACCGTTTAGCGATGGGGGTTGGGTCCCAACGCATCGCCCTCGAACAACCGGAATTAGCCGCCACTTTTTCCGTTCGCCATCTCGCCCCCGATATCCTGCTTTTGGCTAATTTAGGGGCAGTGCAGTTAAATTATGGCTGTGGTGTGGAAGAATGCCTGAAATTAGTCGATTTATTGGAGGCTGATGCCCTGATTCTTCATCTTAATCCCCTGCAAGAATGGGTACAATCGGGAGGCGATAAAAATTTTCGAGGACTCCTTGACAAAATCGCCCTCGTCTGCTCTAAATTGCCCGTTCCTGTGGTGGCTAAGGAAGTGGGTAACGGCATCTCCGGGGCAATGGCTAAAAAGTTAATAGAGGCGGGGGTGGCGGCGATTGATGTGGCGGGGGCTGGCGGCACTTCTTGGGCAAAGGTGGAAAGTCAAAGGGCAAAAGATAAAAAACAGCGTCATTTAGGTCAAGTTTTCGCCGATTGGGGTTTACCCACCGCCGATTGTATTACCTCTATCCGGGCAATTAATTCTACTATTCCTCTCATCGCTTCCGGGGGTTTGAAAAATGGGGTCGATATTGGCAAAGCTATCGCTTTAGGGGCGGATTTAGGCGGTTTAGCCCGGCCTTTTCTCACCGCAGCTGTGGCATCGGAGGCGGCGGTAGATGAGTTGGTGACTTTTTTGATTGCTGAATTAGAAATTGCTTTATTCTGTACGGGTAATGCTAATTTATCGGCCTTAAAAAATTCCAGTGCTTTAAGCTTGGGAAATTAATTTTGTCCGACTAATTACTGATAATTTTTTGAAAATCTCTTTGAATAATAGCGAAATTTTTGTCTGTTAAAAGCGGCACATGAACGAATAAGGCTCTCGGATGATATTTTAAGACTTGAAAATATAATTCTTCGCAGACAAACTGACCAGCATTATCGCTGATATAACTATAGTCAAGGTTTTTAATTAAATCTGACAAGGGAATTGGTGTCAATAACTTTTTTGTGCTACTCCTAGCCTGAGATTCTAAACTTAAACGATAACGACTTTCCGCCATGCCACAACAAATAACTAAATCGGGTTTTTTGTCTTGAATAGCTTTGATAACTCGTTCACTGGCTCGATGGGTATTAACGGGAAGTTGACGCAAAAATAAAAGCTTTTTTGCATAATTATCTTGAATAGATACTAACAAATCATCGGAGGAATTACTCCGGTGATGACATAACCAAGGCGCAAAAGAAGTTAAGAGAATTGTCAAGTTATTTCCTTAAAAGCGATCGAAGGGACAAAAATTGCTACACTAACTGACGTGACCTCAATTAAAGACGAGATTGATATTCTATGCAACGCCGTAAATTTTTGCTTATTAGTGGCAGTTTAGGCGGTTTTAGCTTGGCAGCTTGCGCTCATCAAATTTTACAGCCCGTTACTTCCAAAAATCCCCCTGAGTCTCCTGTTAAACAAGCACAAAAGGCGAAAAAAGTCAAGATAATCGTGATTAGTGACCTTAATAGTCAATACGGTTCCACTACTTACGATCCCGAAATCGATCGAGCTATCCCCTTAATTATCAATCATAAACCCGATCTGGTCCTCTGTGGTGGCGACATGGTGGCAGGACAAAAAAGCAGCCTGACAGAGGCAGCAATTAACGCTATGTGGTCAGCCTTTGATTCCCATATCGCCGCACCCCTGCGAGCTGCTAAAATACCCTTTGGTTTTACCATCGGTAATCATGACGCTTCTGGAGCTTTATCCGCAGGAAAATTTATCTATGCTCAAGAGAGAAAATTAGCCCAAGATTATTGGCAAAATCCCCAACATGAGACAAGTTTAAATTTTATCGATAAAACCAGCTTTCCTTTTTATTATACTTTCACTCAAAATGGTATATTCTATCTAGTTTGGGATGCCTCCACTCATTTAATCTCTGGGCAACAACTAAATTGGGCAGCAAAAAACTTGAGTAGTAGCGACGCTAAAAATGCTAGAATGCGGCTAGTAATCGGTCATTTACCCCTCTACGGTATTGCCGTCGGTAGAAATCGACCAGGGGATTATTTAGCCGATGCCGAGAAATTAAGAGCGTTTTTAGAGGGCCATCAGGTGCATACTTATATTAGTGGCCATGCTCACGCTTACTATCCGGGTAAACGGGGGCAATTACAATTATTACACGCGGGAGCTTTAGGCAGTGGACCGCGACGGTTATTGAACAGTGAACAAGCACCTAGAAAAACCCTAACAATTATCGATATTAATCCCCATCAACAGGAAACAGTTTACACCACCTACGATATGAAAACCCAAAAGGCGATCGATATTACCAGTTTACCTCCTTTGATTATGGCTCCCAACGGGCAGGTTTTACGTCGAGATATTCCATCGGTTAACTAGAAAGGAATTCCCATCATGGCCACTGTCATCAGCACCGTTAATATGAAAGGAGGAGTAGGAAAAACTACCCTTACCGTCAACCTTGCCACCTGTTTAGCTAAATTTCAGCAAAAACGAGTCCTTGTCCTCGATTTAGACGCTCAAATCAGTGCGACTCTTAGCTTGATGTCCCCCCATGAATTCGCTCAACTGCGTCGCAAAAAACGCACTTTAAGCTATTTATTAGAAGCAATTATCAAACCCAATCCCTACAATAAATTAACTATTGATGATATTATTGTCCCTTCAGTCTGTGAAATTAAAGGCTTAGATCTACTGCCGGGAGACATCGAACTATATGACGAATATGTCGTCTCAGAAACCCTGCACCATCAAGCAATTTTACAGGAAGATTTAGGCTTTGATCATGCTTGGAATAACCTGGAAAGAATCCTAATTCAAAAAATCATTGAACCGATTCAAGACCGTTACGATTATATTATCATGGACTGCGCTCCGGGCTATAATCTTTTAACTCGTAGTGGACTATGTAGCAGTCATTTTTATTTACTACCTGCCCGTCCCGAACCCTTATCAATTGTCGGCATTCAGCTATTAGAAAGAAGAATAGTTAAACTGAAAGCTAGTCATCAAGAAACCCAACCGATTAACCCTAGTTTACTCGGTATAGTTTTTATTCTTTCCGGTGGTGGTTTACTCAGTCGCTACTATAATCAAGTCATGCGCCGGGTACAACAGGATTTTCAAGCCCATCAAATTTTTGCTAATGCGATTCCTATGGATGTTAATGTAGCTAAAGCTGTGGATATGTTCGTGCCTGTGGTGGCAGCCATGCCTTCTTCTAGTGGTTCCAAAGCTTTTATGAAACTCACAGAAGAATTCTTGATGAAAGCCAAAAAATAGGAGATAATTACTATGGTCATTGAGTGGTTAGAATTTCAAGTTAAACCCGAAGCTAGGGAAAAATTTATCCAAAAAGATGAAGAAATTTGGACAAATTTTTTAGCAAAACAAGCGGGGTTTTTAGGTAAAGAAATTTGGATTAATCCCGCCATCGAGGAACAATTAATTATCGTTGCCCATTGGCAAACGAAAGAACAGTGGAAAGCTATCTCCAAAAATTTACTTGATGAGACCGAAGCCAAATTTTCCCTAGCCATGGGAAAAGATAATTATCAATTAGTCAAAGTCAAGGAATTTCAAGTCAGAAAATTCCGATAAAATTGTCAGAACCATTTAGAATCTATGCAGCCCAGATAAAAAATCAATTCATCTTTTTGTCCCCTGTCAACCTAGCCAAACTTGTCATGAGGGGCTAAAGTGTGCTATAAGCAGTCAGACCCTTTCAGGGTCTTTATTCTTTCCGATTAGGTAAATTACTGATGACTGAAGCTAAACGCGCCCTAATTACCGGCATCACCGGTCAAGATGGTTCCTATCTGAGCGAATTATTATTAGAAAAAGGCTATGAAGTCC
>NZ_BJKP01000025.1 GCF_008974145.1 Microcystis aeruginosa NIES-4325
CCTATCATCAAAAGTTCAAAGGTCAACAAGTAACAGGTATTACCTCAGCCGGATATACACCCAATGAACAACAACATGGCCAAGCGGTGATTCAATCAGATTTTCATGCTTTAGGACGAACTTTTGTACATTTATTAACCGGAAAACATCCTTTAGAAATTTATGATCCGATTAATGATGTTTTACCCTGGCGAGAAGAAACGGAAAATATTCACCCGTTATTGTTGGATTTTATTGATGAGTTAATGGGAAGATTACCCAGAAATAGGCCAGCTAATACTAGGGTTATTTTACAACGTTTGGATGAGATTGAACGGCAATTAAAGTCACCTACTATAACTCCTAATAGACCATCTCCACCAGCACCAAATCCGCAGCCTGTTGTAACTCAAAAACAACCGCCAGTTATTCCTAAGATTAATCCTTCTCCGCCGGTTTCACCCGCACCTGTACCCAAAAAAACACCAGCACAACCGGTTAAAAATAATAATCAGAGAAATGGATTAATAGCACTCAGTGGCGTTTTGTTATTAGGAGTAGGAATAACGCAAGGTTACGGTTATTTTAAAAGTCAAGAAGTAAATCCTCAAATTGCACCAATAAACTCACCCACCAATAAACTCACCACAAGAAAAAAAATTTCAGAACATAGTTTTCTCGATAAAACCCTAACTGGTCATTCTGACTCAGTTCAATCAGTAGTATATAGTCCCGATGGCCGCTATTTAGCTAGTGGGAGTAATGACAAAACTATCAAAATTTGGGAAGTAGCAACGGGAAAACAATTGCATACCCTTACTGGTCATTTTAGCTCGGTTTACTCAGTAGCAGATAGTCCTGATGGCCGCTATTTAGCTAGTGGGAGTTGGGACAAAACTATCAAAATTTGGGAGGTAGCAACGGGCAAACAATTGCGTACTCTTACTGGTCATTCTGGTAGTGTTTGGTCAGTAGCATATAGTCCCGATGGTCGCTATTTAGCTAGTGGGAGTGGTGACAAAACTATCAAAATTTGGGAAGTAGCAACGGGAAAACAATTGCGTACTCTTACTGGTCATTCTAACTGGGTTAGGTCAGTAGTATATAGTCCCGATGGCCGCTATTTAGCTAGTGGGAGTTGGGACAAAACTATCAAAATTTGGGAAGTAGCAACGGGAAAACAATTGCGTACTCTTACGGGTCATTCTAACTGGGTTAGGTCAGTAGCATATAGTCCCGATGGCCGCTATTTAGCTAGTGGGAGTTGGGACAAAACTATCAAAATTTGGGAGGTAGCAACGGGCAAACAATTGCGTACTCTTACTGGTCATTCTGGTAGTGTTTGGTCAGTGGCATATAGTCCCGATGGCCGCTATTTAGCTAGTGGGAATGGTGATAAAACTATCAAAATTTGGGAGGTAGCAACGGGAAAAGAATTGCGTACCCTTACTGGTCATTCTCATGTGGTTTTGTCAGTAGTATATAGTCCCGATGGCCGCTATTTAGCTAGTGGGAGTTGGGACAAAACTATCAAAATTTGGCGGGTGGGACAGTAAACTTGTGTTGGGGGTGACAGCAATAACTTTTGTCTATCAAAAATGAGCGACACTTGCGGGAAACTGCACCGATGTCTTTAAAAATATTGGGTTTTAGCTCAAATTATTGAATCGAGCAGTTTTCTCCTAAGTATTAAATCGCTCAACCCAACCGACAAGCTAGAGGGGATCGTATCTACATCAACAAACTATAATCTACATGAAAGAAATGTCCTAATAATTTCGCCTGTTCTTGGGTAATTGACCCTTTTCCTTCAATTAAACTAGAGGCAATTTTGTCAGAGCCAAGGATTCTGGCTATGTCTTTCTTATTAACGCCTTGGTGTTCCATCAAAAACAATAACATAGAATGAGGTGTGGTTGATTCCTGTAGATAAAAGCTTTTTTCAAAATTCTCAATTAAAAAAATTAGAAGCTCATAAAGTTCATCTTCTTCGGGAGTTCGCTGCTGACGGTGCATTAATTCTTCCACAATAGCCAAAGCTTTTTCATTTTCTGCCTCTGTTTTAATAACTTTAGGTAAATGGCGAGCTAGTAATTCTTTGTATTTTTCTGGATTAAAAGTAAGGGTCATCGGTGTCAAGGAGATACATTTCAGGATTCGGATGCTTCCTCGGCTAAAGGTTTTAGAGACTGGCGGTACTCTTGACCAAACTGCATTGCCTCTTCGTAAACCGGATCGTCAGCAAAAGTGCCGACAATTTTTTCCCACCAGGGAGTTTCGCTGACAGTAGGTAGCAAACGCTTAAGCAGTGCTACTTCAGCTTCTAAAGTTGCTAGTCTTATCTCTAGATCAGTGCTTAACATGGTTGACATATCCTCCTATTCTGCTCTTGCTCGAAGGTTCGCTCTAAAACAAAATTTGTTTCAACGCCAGAAGCCATAAGATGAACTGATGAAACGTTTTCCATCGGTAATTCAGTTGCTTGTTATCGTCAGTTATTGACACTCCCGTCCGCTACTTTGTCCTTAGCTGCTATATTAACTGGTTAAACCGTGTTTTAGGGCAAAACGTACCAATTCCGTGCGACTATTAGTACCAGTCTTGCTAAATAAGCGACTGACGTATTTTTCTACGTTTCTGACGCTGGTTTCTAGACGACTGGCAATTTCTTTATTCATCAATCCCTCCGCTACTAAATCTAAAACACTTTGTTCCCGGGGGGTAAGGTCAATTTTAATCGGGGGGGGAGTAGTAGTAAAAGTGTTCTGCTGTCCCACCTGCTGTTTTAATTCCCGGATATCTCGGGCAATTTCTTCTAATCTAGCGTTTTCGCTGGTGGCTTGCAAGGATTGACGACGGCGCTCGATTAAAGACTTGATTAATGCTTCTAATTCTTCGGGATCGAAAGGCTTGGATAAATAAGCATCACAACCAGCATTATAACCCTGAATGCGATCGCTTGTCATCCCCCTAGCGGTGAGAAAAACCACGGGAATTGTCTGAAAACGAGCATCTTCGCGCAATTTCTTGAGAAACTGATAGCCATCCACCTGCGGCATCATAATATCAGAGATGACTAATTCCGGAATTTCTTGATTGAGTAAATCCCAGGCTTCGTTAGCATTACTAGCAGTTCTTACCTCGAAGTCATCCCCGTACTGTAGATATGCTTGCACAGATTCACGAACCCCCGGTTCGTCATCCACTAACAAAACTTTCGCAGGTGTGTCCATCAATTTCTCGCAGCGATCGAATATTGTCCGAATCCTATCTTATCAGCTATCAGGAGCCGGTCGTCAGTAGTCAGGAGATAGGAGTCAAGAGTCAGGAGGCAGGAGATAGGAGTCAGTAGTCAGGAGATAGGAGTCAGGAGATAGGAGTTAGGAGATTGCTTTTATTTATTCTCCCCTCTCTACACCCTACACCCCACACCCCACACCCTACACCCCATACCCCACACCCCACTCCCCAGATCATCCTCAAGATAGTGACGGTGAGTTAAACTAGCAGATAGAACTAAAAAGTTACAAAAATCACACAATGATTTTATAATCCTTTCACCATTCTTAACAAATCCCGTGACCATTCTCTGCTGGCTCGATCACATTAGTGCTTCTGATCGCCCCCTGGTGGGGGAAAAAGCTTTTATTGCCAGTGAATTACACCAGCGAGGATACCCAATTATCAGGGGATTTGCCATTTTTAACCGCATTTTTGCGGAATTTTTGGAAACTATCAATAATGCTGACTCGTTCCTGACTGATTTTCCGCAGTCTTCCCTCTATTTAGACGTAGATAACGCAAAAGCTCTGCAATTAGTTGCCAAAGAAAGTCGGCGCGCCATTTTACAAGCGCAAATTCCTCCTCTCTGGTTAGAAGAACTAGCGGCGGCCGTGGCACAATTATCCATGGCTACCCTAGTATGGCGCTTTTCCTTACCTGCTCATCTAGCTCGGCGAACTCTCGGTTTATTTTCCGCCCCCATCAGTGGAATTAAAACAGATAATCTAGAAAATGCCCTAAAACAAGCTTGGGCGGAGTTATTCACCGCCAGAAGTCTATTTTATTGGCGAAAAGTGGGAATTGGTTTAGAAAACATTCAATTATCTTTACTGGTACAACCGTTATTACCAGCCAATTGTGCGGGAAATGTGCTGATTAATGAGGATAACTGGCAAATTCAGGCGGTTTGGGGATTAGGACACAGTTTAGCTAATGGAGAAGTGGCACCGGATACCTATATTATCGATCGCTCTGGTCAATTACGCAGTCGGCAATTAGGCAATAAATCCAGGGCTTATTATCTCAATAGTGACAGTAATCTGCTTGCACCACAATTATTAGCGCCCAGTTTACAGGAAAGCTACTGTTTAGATAATTTCGCCCTCGATCGCCTTTGTCAACTGGTTCAATCTCTACTGGCGGAAAAACCCACTCTAACCAGCATAGAATGGCTGATGATGCTGGATGGTCAAATTTATATTCTTAACTGTCACAGTCAGGAAATCACCGCTACTACCTCCCATTATCCCTTAAGAGGATTAGGGGCATCCCCGGGGTTGGCATCGGGAGTGGCAAAAGTTATCGGCAATTTCGACTCCCCAGAGGCAAATTTTCAGGATTGCATTCTGGTTACTACTAATTTACCTCCGAAAAAACTGCCCCATTTACGCCAAATTCGAGGAATGATCACGGAACAGGGGGGATTAACTAGCCATGGAGCCATTTTAGCCCGGGAATTAGCCATTCCTGCCGTTGTCGGGGTTAAAAATGCCACGGAAATTATCCGCTCAGGCGAGATAATTTTAGTAGATGGTACGAGGGGAATTATTTCTCTAGCATCTCAGGAAAAGATTTCCTTACCCCCTCCACCCCCCAGAGAAACCGACGGGACGGCAATTGCTACCCGTTTGATGGTTAATCTCAGTCAAACTGAAAGTATTGTCGGAATCCAAGAACTGCCTATTGATGGGATCGGTTTATTGCGATCAGAATGGATGATTTTAGAGTTACTTTCTCAGCGTAATCTAGAAGAATGGTTAACACCAGAGCATCAAGAAGCATTGATCGAGAGATTAAGTGATTTAATCGCACAATTTGCCCTTAGTATCCAACCTAAGCCTTTATTTTATCGTTCTTTTGATGCTCAACATTCGGCTAAAGACAGTCGGGGAACCCATGGTTATATTTTAGATCCGACTCTATTCGATCTAGAATTGCAAGCTTTACGACGGGTACAAACCACCGGCGCCAGCAATATTAATTTACTGCTTCCCTTTGTCCGCGGGGTTGAAGAATTTATTTTTTGCCGGCAACGGGTACAGTCGGCTTTACTCACTCAAGTCCCTTCTTTCCAATTGGGGATAATGGTGGAAGTACCGGGGGTAATCTTTCAATTGAGGGATTATGTGCAAGCAGGGGTACAGTTAATCGCTATTGGTACTAATGATTTAACTCAATTACTTTTAGGCAGCGATCGAGAACATTTCTCAGAATATTTTAACGCCCGTCATCCCGCAGTCAGGGCAGCTTTAAAACAAATTATCACTCAAGCAAAAGTTTTACAGATTCCCTGTTCCATTTGCGGCATGGCCATCGTCCAGTATCCTGAACTTATCGATGATCTGATTGCTTGGGGTGTGACTTCTCTTTCGGTGGATAGGGAAGCAGTTTTAGCCACTAGAGAGGCAATTGTTCGCGCCGAAAGAAGGTTTTTATTGGAAAATGGCAGATAACCTCGGCAAAAGGGATGTTAGGAGTTGGCTGTTGGGGAAGATGTTAAGTACCCCAGATAGGGAACAGCTTGTCCCCTAATGCCTAGAGAATTTCAATAATTCCTTGACTACCATCGAGACGAATTAATTGACCATCTTTTAACAATTTCATGGCATGATGCACATCCATAACCGCTGGAATTCCGTATTCTCTGGCAATAATAGCACCATGGGATAATTGTCCTCCCACCTCGGCAATAATGCCCACAGCCCGGGATAATAAAGGGGACCATCCTGAGTCAGTATAGGGAATAACGAGAATAGTATTAGGGGCAATTTCTAGATTTTGTAAGGTTGGCATAATTTTGACTCGTCCCTCCACTGTCCCCCCACTGGCGGCAATTCCCTGTAAGCGTTTTTTTGCAGTTAAATTTGAAACTAAAAATTCTTTTTTCGGTGGTTGTCCATAAACGATATAGGGAATATCGGTTAATTGATAGTTTTCTTGGAATTGTTGGCGACGCTGATGGATAATCTGATTAAGATTGGCGATTTTATTATTCTGACCTAACTGGGTAACTTCTGAGTAATTTAGATAAAATATATCTCCCGTCTCCGATAATATTTGCTGCTGTAACCAGAGGGTTTCCAAAGCGAGAAAATGCCAGCGTAGGTGAGCTAAAAGACGGGAGTAAATTTCAGTTACCTGGTTTTTGATATTTAATCTTTTTTGGACAGTATGGGAAGATTTAACTTTTTTATGGCTATTATTACCCGGACTATCTAAGGGGAGTTGTAGCAGCTCTTGGGGATTTTCTCGCCATCTCGGTATGGAAATATCAGTCCCCACTTCGCTTAAATAACCGTAGGTTTCTAACCAGAGGGAAAAAGCTGAGTCAAAATCTCGATCAAGCGTATTTTTTCTCAGTTCAGATAGCGATCGCATTGAGGCTATTTCTGGTGCTTGGGAGTTATCTAATTTCTCAAAAGGTACTCGCGAAATACTGCGACGCAAAGCGAAGCTAAGAGGGGCAAGAATACTATAATAGGTAGCTTTTTTTAAGACGGTTAAAATTTCTTCAATTTGCCCTAAAATCTCCCCAGAAGATAAAGCTTCTAGGGAAGTAGCGTTAATTTTTTCGAGCGTCGGGATAAAATAGGTTTTTTGATCTTGGCTAAAGTCTTTTTCTAACTGTAATTCCCGTCCTAAAAGTTTTAATAAACCAGGGGAATTAGCCAAGGTTGTCGTTAACGGTGGTTTGGTAAACTTTGCCCCTTTGGTCAGGAATTCTAAGCTTTCTGGAGGTAATCCCATGCGAAGGAAAATTGTTCCTAACAAAGAAGCATTAAAATAGGCTCTTTGATAGTGTAAAGTCGCTGTTTCATTGAAGTCCAAATCAATAGCTTTTTTGTCTAAAACTAACTGGAAAATATCTCCCCAAACTCCACAGGTTAAAGGACGATTAATCGACCAAGGCAAAGGACGAATCACTCCAGGTATAACTTCCGCAGCGATTTTTCTTGTCCAAATTGGCTGTAAATTAGTGATAGGACGGCACTGTAATAACCATAATTTTTGTCCGTCATGAGTCCATTCTATATCTTGGGGAATGCCATGATCAAGGGTTTCTAATTGCCGACAAAGATTAGCTACCTGTTGAATAATAGCCGGGGGAATATCTCCCTCTCCGATGATGATATTTTCTTCTAAATTAACTCGATAACTTTCGGGGGTGATTCTTCCCGATACAACTCTGGTGGCATCTCCGGGTAAAGCTTCAATAACCACATCTAAACTGAGAGGATTAATCGGATCACGACTGAAGGCAACTCCCGAAAAAACTCCTCGAATTTGTTCTTGAATTAACACAGCCATGGCCGTGTTTTCTTGACCTCGATCAAGTCGATAATTAACAGCATTAGGATTATTATAGGAGGTTTGGCAACTTAAAATCGCCGCCGCTAAATTTTCTCGATCGACAACGTTAAGAATTGTAGTATATTGTCCGGCAGATGAAGCGGTTTCACTATCTTCTCCAATAGCGGAAGAGCGCACGACTAAGGGATGATTGATATCAGGATTAAGGGATTCTATCAACGGTTGTGGATCATCCCCCGGTGGTAAAATCCAACCCCTAGGAATGGGATAACCAGCACGCTTAAGATAGGCTAGAGTGGCGGCTTTTTGTCCCACTTTTACAGTTGCCAGATTGTCATCAAGAGTTTGGATCGATCGATCTCCACGAAAAAAACGAAACATAGTTTTTGATTCATTGTTAACACTTGCTTCGGGTAAGTCTAAATCGTCGGCTATTTTTTGAAAAATTGCCCCTAATAGACAGGCTAAAGCAATGGCAGTTATAATATAACCTGAATCGTGGGGACGGCGCAAGGTGAGAATTAAAGCTAATAAAAATAATCCTACCAATCTACCCGTAGATTTTTCTCGAAAAATAGTAAAGCTAATCCCACTAATAATTGAGGTGAGAAAAACAGCGACAAAATCGTGAACCATTAATCCCCAGAAAACGTTAGTAGTTCCCGCACCTTTTCCTAACCAATAGCGCCCCATGACTAAGGCAATTAAAGCTAATAATTCCCAAGTGGATCCGGTGGGAAAAAAGCAACGGGTTAGGAGAATAACGATAATTCCCTTGGCTGCTTCCGAAATTACCGCCAAAATTCCTACTAATTTACCGCCATGGTAAAAAGCGGCAGTTACACCGATATTACCAGTGCCTAATTGGGATAATTTACGTCCAGTTACGAGATAATTTATCCAATCGATCAGAGGCAATCCCCCGATTATAGGACAGACTAAAAAAATAAATAGGGATCCCAAAATTTCTGTCATTATATTTTCTGGATATAAAAAATAGTTACTTCTCGGTGGAGTCCTGTCAGGTATCGGGATTAGAATAATTCGGACCACACTCCCTTAAATCTTATATAGTATTTTAGCTCTACCAACCCACGACATTATTTATTTTAAATTTTACTTTATAAATACTTACAGCTTTTCTCGGAAAGATGAGGTATAATGACAACAGTGATTGCAGCAATTACGGGTGTCTTTCTTGGAGACTGACCTAAAAGCTTCTTCGGGAGCCTTGTTTAAATCTGGATAATTTTTCGGTTGTAATTTTACCAAGATAGACTTGGCTTTTGGGCAAAAGTTTTCAATAGTTTTCAATCGAGGTAAAGTCGAGAGAGTAAGTATGTAAATAAACTATCTTAGACTCCTTCTTCTCCCACAGCTTGACGGACTTCTTCGCTGACATGAATTTTATCACTCACCGTTCGCTTATTTCTGGAAACGAAAATTTGATAAATTGTCTCAAATGTAGTCTAGCAAACGCATTGAGCGTTCTACCCGCATATTTGTTAGTACAAAAAGACCATTTTGAGGTTAAGGAATCGCCACTGTTCTGCTTACCTTATTCGCTAAAAAGCATACAGGATAAAGGTTACGGCAATTTTAAAACCCTTACCTTAAAAAACTAAGCCAACAATGAGTTATAATTGATAGCAATTACACAAAATTATTATCTTGGAAATAAAATAAGACTAGGTTTATGCTGCTCGATCCTTTGGCAATGTCTTCAGTAGAACTAGATAATTTAAATCAACTTCCTGATTGTTCGGCCATATATTTTGCTATCGATTCTCAAAATATAATTCTTTATATTGGTCAAGCAGTTAATCTTTTAAATCGCTGGAAAAATCATCATCGTATATATCAATTACAAGAAATTAATCAAGATTATCCTGTAAGAATAGCTTGGCAAGTTTGCAATAATGAAGAATTAAATGAAATTGAACTATATCTAATTAAACATTTTCAACCTTTGCTAAATAGAACAGAAGTTAAATCTCCACAAGTTGTACCATCAGAGTTAGTCTTCCGAAATTTTCTCAGGGAATTTTCTCGACGATTAATCATTATTGGGGTTAAACCACAAACTTCTCAAGAGCTACCACATATTCATTTGAAATATGACTGGACAGATTGTTCTCCGAAAGGGACAGCCGCAAAGATTAAAAATTTTATTCAAGAAAATAATCATATAAATACCAGTTTTAAGATTAGAAGAAAACCTTGGGGAAGAATCAGGGAGCCCGAAGAGTTTCAAATAGGCAGTCGCGGACAAAAAGCCCTAGCTCGTCAGAATCGTTCCTATAATAATCATTGGGAAATGGCTTGTAATGGAGTAATAATCCATATCACCCCTACCGATAATTATAAACAGATTAAATCAATAACAAATTTTCAAAAACTTGCTGGGGTAAAAATGAGAACAATCCCAGAACATGATTTTAAGAGAATGTCTAATCAATATCCTTATGATTTTGCGGATTTATGCTGCTTTGTCGATGATTTAGTTCCGTTACTTTGGATTGAAGGGTAATTTTGAATGGGTGCATCTCAATTTTGTAGAAATATCTATATTACATTTTGGGCGCAAGCGTTCATTGCTGTCAACTTAAGGAAATAGCCCCCGAAATTTGTTGAGAGAGAGCCTCCCTTTCCCTGTGTCGTTTACTTTCAGCTTTAACTCAGCCAAAAAGTTTAGCTCGCTCGGCTAAATAAGTAGTCGTGCAAAATTAATTTCCTAGTCGAGACGGGAGACAGCTATCAGTTATCAGTTATCAGTGGGTAAGTTATCAGTTATCAGATTTGAGTTTTAAGTGTGCAGTATTAAATAGAAGTTTCCTACTGTCTTTTCACTGATTACTGTTTACTGATCACTGATTAGTGTTCACTGTTTACTGACAGCAAAAAGCTGACGATTGCTCATCATTTATCGCACTATAAGTAGTCGGACATAAATAAACAACACTATCTTAAGGAATGTAAAATAGGCGGTTTTCGCTGTTGCATACAGCTTTCTACCCTATTTACAAAACTTTATACAGCAGCGAAAACTTATGTCCGACTACTTATCATTAGTAATGGTAACGATAATTTTTTGCAGCTTCGCACCTTGAAACTCGCCAGGAATCTCGTGTTTATATCGAATTAGGAAGTTAGGAGTATGATTGGAAAAAGTTCTGATAATATCGACATTTTGTTCGATGTTATTAATATACAGTTTCATCTTATATATCGTGCTGTCACCCAACTTTTCATCGGAAGGGGCGATTATCTCTGGTTTGGTAAATTCAACTTTCAGTGTCACCTCGCCACTAAGACGAGGAAGATCACAAGTGATCTTCTGTTGCTGCCCTAACCAGTTATAGACATAACATAGTTTTCCCTGATAGATGTAGAAACTATGTTCACCAAAATATCCGCCGTGCGCTATCAGAACAGCTTGTAATTCCCCTTTAGCTTTGGAGAAATCAATAGCTGCTTCGATCGCATAGAAACGAGTGCTAATATTAGGAGCAACAGCCTCGTAAATTTCTGATATCCCTGGATAATAGGTATAGCTAAATGTGGTATATTTTGAGTCATCAGAAAATGCAGGGGGACGTAATTGAGGAATTTCTCCACCCAATACCGCAGACCCAGAGCAATCTTCAAGGGGCATATATTGTTTAGCCATCGAAATCTCCTTAGTAATTGATAACGGAAAAAAGTGAGAGATTTAACTGGGATTACACTGATGGAAAAAATTAACAAATCAACTTTGCTGTAACTCAATACTACTCAGTCCTCTATGCTAAGATGATCCAAAAAACGCAAGTTTTTAAATTGATGGGCAAAAAAAGTTTAATTTTACTTAATAACCAAGTAGTTATATATAGATGTTTATTTTTGACAGTAAAACCGATATTTTAATTGATTCTCAGGAATTAACCTTTAAAAGTGAATATTTTTGTGACTTTTCTCGCTATTTTCAGAATCGAGAATTTCTCGACTTAAATGCTTTACAACTCAGTGGTGATAATTTTGAAGGGTATCTTTCAAAGCTCATCACTAATGAAGTGATGTTAGAGTTATCTCAACGTAATTGTTTAACTAAACTTGCAGGAATAATTCATTCTAAAATGTGGGTTTTGGCGATTCCTGTTCAGGTGAATCCTGTCTTGTTTCAAGATTTGTACCCATTAGAAAATAACTATCTGGGTATTCTCCCCCCTCAATCAGAATTTTCAGTTTTTCAGCATCCTTTTTCTAATCGTTTTCAGCTTTACATTGATGATGATTATATTCAGAAATTGTGCCAAACTTTAGAGTTACCAGAAGCGAAAAAGTTTTTAAATTCTTCCGATTCTTCTATTGTGATTTGCCCAGCGGAAAAAATTTGTCATCTCCAACAATCTTGTCATCAACTTTATCAAATGCTATTTAATTTAGATCATCTATCTTGGCAAAGAAAAGCAATAAGATTGAATTTTGTTAGACAAAAATTAAAAGAAGAAATTGTCAAAGATTTTCTTTTGACCTTAGCAGTAACCAAAGATATTAAAACTCCTAAAAACGCTATCAGACGTACCTCTATCCTCAAAAAAGCAGAAGAAATGATGAGAAAAAATCTGCGTTCTGATCTTACTATTCCAGCGATTTGTCAGGAGTTAGAAGTAAGTCAACGCACCTTAGAATATATATTTAAAGACTTCTATCAAATGTCTCCCTACAATTATTTTAAATTGCTTCGTCTTAATGCTTTACACCAATCTCTTCACCAAAATAATCAGACAAAATTAATTCATGAAATTGCCGAAGAATTAGGTTTTTTTCACCGAGGATATCTGGCCTCTGATTATCAAAAACTGTTTGGTTACTTCCCCTCGAAAACCTAAAAAAATAGTAGGTATAGGAACTAGGATTATTTTTAGATTTATGGCTTATTTTTGATTTAGCGGCTCTTCCGCACTTGTTTGGTAGGGGCGTATCATTGTACGCCCTTTCTTCGACCAGATTTGCTGATCACCATAACCTCAAGAGAGCCATTAATAATTAGCCCCATCGAGATTAATTTACTTAATTCCCACTAAAAAAGTTGTACCGATCGCCATAATTGCCAATCCGATGAACTTGCTAATTAGAGTCGCTTGCTGGGCTAATTTTTCCTTGATGACACTGCCAAGGAAAAAAGCCCCAGATGCGATCGCTAATTGGATCACAGTAAAACCGATTAAATAGGCAACTAAAGCGGCAACTCGCGCCCCGATAATGGATTCTCCGTAGGCATAACCGTGGAAAATTCCTGCAATCATTGCCAGAGTTGCCAGAGCGATCGTATAGAGATTAGAATGATTTTGGAAACCTTTTTTCAGGGTTAAAATCACGCCAAAAATCACCACAGAAAGGGCAATAATTCCTTCAGGAAACAGTAAATTTATTCCCTGTAAATGAATGCCTGTGCCGATTAAAGTAGCAATCGCAAAAGCGATCGGAATTAATAAACCCTGTTCCATCCCCACAGCAATTAAACCACTAGCCACCACAAAAGCTAAATGATCTAAACCGATAACCGGGTGAGCTAAACCCGATAAAAATCCGTTCAAAAAATTATCAGGAGTTTCCCCTGCCATGGCATGATGAGCGAGGGTTTTGCTGGCAAAAATTAACAGGAATAGGGGGACAATAGTTAATATCCTTGTCCAGCTTTGACGAAAAATTATCTTCATTGATTACCTCAAAATTATGATTCGGAAACCTGCGCAACAATCGCCCGGTGTCGGGGACTGGTGGGGGTAATGATCGGTGCTTGAAACCCCGCTTCAACTAATGCCCGTTCGATATCGAGAGTAAAATATTGATCGAGATAGGGTTCGGTACTCTTGAGTAAGGTTAGGACATAAGGGGGCATTTTTCGATAAATTTCCGAGCGCGGATTCATATCCATCAGCGTCAAATAACCTCCCGATCGCAATAAACGACGCGCTTCGGCGAAAATTTCTCTAGTAGTCTGTTGGGGTAGTTCGTGGAACATTAAAAACGAAGATACCAGATCGTAGGACTGACTGGGTAATTGAGTTTTTTCTGCGGCTGCGTGTTGCCATTGAATCGTCTTTTGTTTTTGTTGAGCTTGGTATTGGGCAACGGCTAAATAGTAGGGAGAGAGATCTAACCCAGTTACCCTGGCTTGCGGATAAGTATCTTGCAGCGCAAAGCTACTCATGCCGACACTACAGCCTAAATCCACAATATCGTTAATTTCTGCCTTGATTTGCTCCTTCAATATCTGGTGATATTCCCGTCGCAATCGCGGATCGCCGTCAATCCCCGCCCCGGGCCAGATGGTAGAATGGACAGCATAGGCGGCAGATTCTACCTCAAAAGCCGGCAACCAGTCTAAATTGCCCTTTTCGTAAGCGTGGAAAGAACAAACGTAGTATTCGGGATAGACGAGATCGGGATTTTCTACCGCTTGCAGTTCCTGACTCCAATCCCGTTGCTGCCATTGTTTGACGGTTTCCCGCCAAGGTACGCCTAGTTTTTCGGCCCTTTTAATCATCATATTGCGCGCCTGATAGCGAGCGATGTTAAAAAGCGGTTTTATGCCGAGAATACGGTTAACTAGACCAGAAACAGGATTAAAGGAGGCCGGAACGGGTGTAACTGTCATAGAAAAGCTTCGATCGTAAATTTTCCCTTTTTCATCTTATCGATTGTGAGGACAATTGATATCAAGTAAACAATGAAAAAGCTATCAGCCGTCAGCCATCAGTGACTCGGACGGTGATCATAACTAGAAACTTGGCTCATCGATCTAAAAATAAATGCTGATAGCTGAGAAAACCGATAACTGATTAATGAGACACCATTTCTGATCATGAGAACAATCGCTGAAATCAACGACAAAATTGCGAAAAAAACGGCTGTAGTCTGGACAGTAGAGGAATTAAAAAGCCATGTGAGCGAGATGGGAATTAAGGAGGTTTTTTCCCAAGTAGATGTGGTTTGTACGGGAACTTTTGAACCGATGGAATCTTCGGGGGCAATGATTAATTTAGGTCAGACGGATCCGCCGATAAAAATTCGTCAATGTTGGTTAGATGGGATTCCTGCTTATGCCGGTTTTGGGGCGGTGGATTTATACTTAGGAGCCAGTGCTATTAGTGATCTAGCGGCCAAAAATGAGAATTTAGAGGGAGAAAATCCTGAAAGGGGCGGCGGACATATTATTGAGGATTTAATCGCCGGAAAATCGATTCAATTGCGCGCTGTCGGCCAGGCCACCGATTGTTATCCTCGCACTTCTTTTGAAACGATTATTTCTAAGGATACCATCAATCAATTTTATCTTTTTAATCCTCGCAATCTCTACCAGAATTTTATCGTCGGAGTCAATGGGGGAGAGCAGACTTTATATACTTATTTAGGACCACTACAGCCGCGATTAGGTAATGCGGTTTATTCTAACCCCGGAGCCATTTCTCCCCTGTTAAATGACCCTGATTTAGAGGCTATAGGCATCGGTACGCGCATTTTTTTAGGGGGAGGAATCGGTTATATTGCCTGGGAAGGAACCCAACATTTTCCCCTGCAAAAACGCCTACAAAATCGCACTCCTATTGGACCGGCTTCTACCTTAGCCTTAATTGGTGATGCTAAACAAATGAATTCTCGCTGGGTGCGGGGTTGTTATTTCAAAAATTATGGGGCTTCTTTAATGTTGGGGGTAGCAGTACCGATTCCGATTTTAAGCGAGGAAATTGTTCGACATTGTGCGGTAAAAGATGAGGAAATAGTCGCTCCAGTGGTAGATTTTTCTATTCCTCGGCGAGTCCGTCCTACCTTTGGTTTAATCACCTACGCTAAACTAAAAAGCGGTCGGATTATGATCGAGGGAAAAAGTGTTAAGGTGGCTCCTTTGGCTAGTATTTCCCTGTCCCGGGAAGCCGCTTTAGAATTAAAAGCACTGATCGAATCGGGGGAATTTACCCTCACAGAACCCGTGGCAAAAATTAATCTAGAGCGGACTTTTATCCCCCAGGATCGTTGGGGCGGAAAATTATCAATTGAGTGAGGAGTTAAGGGATTGCGTGCAGGTGGCACAACTACAATTAAGATGACGAAAAATCGGATTTTCTTCCCCAGTTGTCTTGCCGATAATCATGTCACCTAAGTTCTCGGTATTGAAAATAGGATGAAAGGACTCTGGCGCAGCTTGTACGGAGTTAGTGGTAACTAATAGGGTTAATAAACTAGCGGAAGCAGTGGCAAGAATAACGACTTTTTGATTCATAAATTTGTGGTAATTATTGGCCATGAATACCACTGATTATAACACTGCCGACCGCCCACCGCCTCCGTTAACGACCTAAAAGATTAGCAATATCAGTACATCCCCCCGGAATGGTTGCGCGGGACTTTTCCCCACACCAACGACAACAATAGTGACGTTGTTCCTCGCTCATGTTTTTCACCCCAGTAAAATTGACATTTTCTACCACTGCTCCCGTGTGTTCTCCGCTGTCATAATTGGGGGGAACGGTACGACTGCGGGGGGTAGCATTTTCTGGGGAACCATAAAATAAACGCATCCCCTTGATATCTGCCCCTCTTAAATTAGCTTCGTAGAGAATTGTCCGCGATACATTTGCTTTTACCAAATCGCTATAACTTAAATCGGCCCGCACCATATTCGCTTCGCTTAAATCGGTCCAGCGCAAATCCTGCCCAGAAATGTCGGCCCCCGCTAACATTACTCCCAATTGTACTACTCTTGTACCGAACTCTCGATCCTCCGCATAACCCCCTTCCCCGTCTAGAATCGGTCGGCCCAGATAACGATCGCGTTTAATCGGTGATAATAGCCGCGATTGACTCAAAAAACGCAGTATTTTCGCTTTCCCGGAGGCATCGACACTGCTGAGGATGGAAGCGGTGCGACCTTCTGCGATCGCTCTTTCCTGGGGCCAATCTTCTAAAAATCCCTCCTCATCCAAGGCTAGATCGGAAATACCCTGAAAATAGGAATCGATCGTCTGTTGTTGGGTAATGCGATTTTGTTGTATGGTTAAATCCTTAGAGATAACGTACTGTTCCCAGGCCACATAGACAGCTAACACGGCGATCATAATCTGTCCCAGGGCCCCCACCCACTCGGCCCAAGAACCGAACTCATCGTATTTAAAACTCTCTAACCATCGCAATATGCGATCGTAAACTCCTAAATATTTCCCTAATCCAGCCAGAGCGGCTATAAAAACGATAAAAGCGAAAACGGTCTGACGTTCAGAGGGGGTGAGATAATGGGCGATCCACTGGCGAATAGAGGGCAAAATCACCTGTAAAGATATTAATATCGCTACTATCGCCCCAGAAAAGCCTAACCAGTCCCAGCTAAAGACGAGGCCGATGGTCATCACCATCAGGGGGGCCAGTAATAACCCCGCGTTACCTGGTCGAAGATCTTTTAATACTAGGATGCGCTGACGCAGAGGATTACGGGAAGATAAGGAGGAGACGTATTCGGAGGCATCGGGGGCTGATAAACTGGCTTTACCGTTATTTTCGGGGTTATCAGTCCTATTTTCCGCAGCGAGTTTTTCTGGGTCTTTGTGATCGCTCATGTTAATCCTTGTCAAGAAAAAATAATTCCACACCGAAAACTGAGGCGAAAACTCTCGATAAATCTTGCTGTACTTGCATAAGACTAATATTAGGTAGAAACTGCTGTAAACTGCCCACGGGTTTATTAGCAATCCCACAGGGAATAATTTCGGCAAAACCGCTTAAATCTGGACAAACATTAATGGCAAAACCATGATAGGTAATCCAACGACTAACTTTAATACCGATCGCCGCTATTTTATACCCTTCTACCCATACCCCCGTCAAGCCCCCGATTCTTTCCCCCGACAATCCATAAATAGCAATAGTTTGCAGGATGACTTCTTCTAATTGTCGCAAATACCAGTGTAAATCCTGCTGATAATAGCGCAAATTGATGATCGGATAGCCCACTAACTGTCCCGGACAGTGATAGGTGACTTCCCCTCCTCGCTCGATTCGATGCACTTCTTTGTCGGTTTTGTCAAGATTAAATTTAATAAACTTAATATCTGAACCAGTACCGAGGGTGTAAACGGGAGGATGTTCCAGTAGTAGCAAAATGTCGGGTAAGTCGGGATTAGCAATTCTCGCCTCCACCAGCGATCGCTGGTGCGCCCAGGCGAGAGAATAGGGAGTGATTGCCTGAATTTTTAGCCCACAGAGACGAGGTATTTTTTGTGCATTCATCGAGAGATATAATTGGTCAAATTATTGAAGAAATGTGGAAGATCAGCAAGGAAAATTAAAAGAAGGGAAAAATAGATGTTGGGTAGAATAATAAGCGCTAATCTCAAGTTTATCCTCATCGCCGCCAAAAAAGCACCAAAACAAGTTCAATCCTTGATTGAGCAACCCCACCAACAGTTCCTTGATACCATTTTTCTTGATTCGTAGCAGGTATCTTACTCCCCTATCCCCTTAGATGATGTTCCATTTAAATTAAGTACAGCTGATTTTGAGTCAATCAATTTTACTGAAGATTCTCAAGTTTATCTTTCTCTAACCAAAAGAGTTAGTCACAATAATTAACCTTTAATCTTCTGCCAATATTTATTATGAATAGATTGATAAATCTTGCTCTCAAGCCATTAAAAGCTTATCTCTCTTGAAATTGTCTGAGAGTACATCCTGCGATGTCGGGGGGTTGGGGGGTGACAAAATAAATGTGCTTGAATTGAAGTATTAGCTTCAAATACTGGTGTGTCTAGGTCCTGCAAAAATTGGTTCTTCCGAACTTACACTGTAGAAAATTCCTCAAGTTCCCTCTCTGCCCAGCAATGCTCTAAAGTTGATAAATATCAATCTAATAAAAACTCAAAGCCTTAGTATATAAGCTTTTCAAGCATGAGTTGTTGATAGTGTTACATGACAGGTTCGGTAGAGCCCAAAAATTTTACCTACTACAGGCTTCGGCCGCGAGACTTCGGACGTTCGGCGAGACTTCGGCGTGAGCTTTTGTCGAACGCTCAGCCGAACGGTCAAGACCCTTAAAAGAAGAAGTTATTCGAGATTTTGTCAGGAGACTGGACACTTATTCTTAGTTGTGCTTCGTGTCACTGAGCCTTTACATTGAGCCTTTACATTGAGCCTGTCGAAATGTGTCGAAATGTGTCGAAGTGCTGTTCTATGCTGGCCTTTGTTTCATCCCTTCTCTAAAATCTATCCCTTATCGGTATCTTTCTTAATAATTTTTTCAGTAAGCACTCCAACCCTTATCCTGACTTGATTTCAGTTTTTTCTTTGTCAGTAAGGGTGTCAACAAGGAATATTACAAATTGTTAACCGAGTCTTGAAAGCGTTGTGCTACAAAAGTTTGAAATGTTAAGAAAGATGTGACTAATGGACAGCCCGACATTTGAGATAAAATTTTGTTACGAGCATTCCACAAGCAATTTTTGAGCAAGATACAATCGGAATGGCAGGGCTGCCATTGGGATAAAAGTTAAGCAAATTTAAGGGATAGCCATTTCAGAAAAAATGTGTCATCGATGATGTTGATCTTACCCAGATAGGAAGCGAGTGAAGATTAATTGTTGAACCGAGCATCAGAAGCTATCTCTAAAGGGGGCAATGTTAGAAAGTTATCCCAGAAGGGGAACCATCACTCTTGACTTATCTATTTCCTATTGCTTGTATTCATTTAGTCATCTAACAGCAAGGGATTTAATCTCATTCAGGGGAAAAAGTCACTATGAACCACCAAATAGAAACCCCGATCCGGTCACCTTCTCAAGCTCGATTCCGTTCGCGGGAGGAACGCATCCAGATCGGTAAATCTCTGCGGGAGCGATTGCTGCGTTCTAGTCACGCTATCTGGCAACCCCCCGCAGCTGGTCGAGACCCGATCGAGATCATCGAAGCATCAAATCGGGGGCGATTACAGGAATTGATTCCCATCCGCTACGGACGAATGTTGCGGAGTCCCTTTACCTTTCTGCGCGGTTCCGCTGCCTTGATGGCCTACGATCTGGCCTCCACTCCCAAAACCGACATTATCGTGCAGGCCTGCGGGGATTGCCACCTGTTGAACTTCGGATTTTTTGCCACCCCCGAACGCAATTTAGTCTTCGATATCAACGATTTCGACGAAACCCTGCCCGCACCTTGGGAATGGGATCTCAAGCGTCTCGTGGTCAGCTTTGTCATCGCCGGCAGGGATAGCGATTTATCCGATCGAGAATCGAAGGCGGCAGCGATCGATTGCGCTCGTTCCTATCGAGAACACCTGCGGGAATATTCTCGCCTCAGTCCGTTAGAGGTATGGTACACGCGCATAGGAGTAGAACAGGCGATCGAGATGGCTCCCGACGAAAAGACGCGGAAGTTGCGGGAACAGATGATGGCAAAAGCCCGCGAGCGCATCATCGAACATCTCTACCCCAAGATTGTCACCCAAACTGGCGGACGCAATCGCTTTGTCGATCAGCCGCCTATTCTCTACCATGTCAACGAACCGGATTGGGAGACTCTCGTGCGCGAGGGTCTGGAAGACTATCGCCAATCCCTGCCGGAGGAACGCCGGGTCCTGTTTGATCGCTACCAGTTAGAGGACTTTGCCCTGAAAGTGGTAGGCATTGGCAGTGTCGGCACCAGATGTTATATCGCCCTATTGTTCTCGGAAGATAACCATCCCCTCATCCTACAAGTTAAGGAGGCTTGCCCTTCGGTTCTGGAACCCTATACCACCAAGAGCCAGTATGAAAATCAGGGACAACGGGTAGTTACAGGCCAGAGATTGATGCAATCCTCTAGCGACATATTTTTGGGCTGGACCAAGGGAAGAGGTGGCAACAACTTCTATTTACGACAACTGCGGGATATGAAGTTTTCCCTGCCCATTGAGGGAGTATCGGCCGTCCAACTGCAACGCTACGCCGAGTTCTGCGGCTGGACTTTGGCCCGCGCCCACGCCAAATCTGGAGACGCAGCCACTATTAGCGGTTATTTGGGGAAAGGAGATCAGTTCGATCTAGCCATGGGCGAATTTGCGATCGCTTATGCCGAGCAGACAGAACGAGATCACGCCGCTTTGGTGGAAGCGGTTAAAACAGGAAGGGTCGAGGCTTTGGTAGAAGAATATTTATAGCATTAAGCTATCAGCCTGTTATTTCTCGACCTTACATTATGGGCGCAAGCGTTGCGCCCCTATGCACATCGGGGGACACGGGGGGGACATAGGAAAAGTAACGCGCAAGCGTGAGAACCACCTCTGGGTTGGATAACGCAACGCATCTAATTTAACCTCAGTTCGGGATAAGCTAAAACCCTGATGCTACCGTAGCCTGAAACTCCTATTCTTTCCTGGAAGCTATGACAAAATTCCCTTAAACCGAACTGGCGTTAATTTAAGTGGACTCGTTGAACCAAGAATCCCGAAGCTCTTAGTGTGATGGGAGTGTCAACTAATGGTCAGCCTTGAGCCAGGGGCTAAAATCTCGCTCTTTTGTCGGGAAAAGGGGCGCATATTCTAGGTTAAAGGTGAAAATTTACCCCTTCCCCGACTTCTGTAAGAAGTTTTCTGTTTATTTTTTTGGGTAATGATTTGGTAGTATTAGTTTAGGTCTGTAAACTGAGAATTTCCCCCTAGATTGTCTAGGAATGAGCGGTGAAAGTGTCAATATCGAGGCTCGGATGATTGGGGTAAGTTACGATGATGAAAGGCCTCGATCGCTTTCTCTAGAGTTGCATAAATACGTTCGGTCGAGATCGTCTCGGATAGGTCTCCTTTTTTTAATTGCTGATATAAATCTTGCTTCACCCGCGCCATGGCGAAAGTAATACCACGGCCGATTAATTCTCGATGTAATTCTTTCAACATATCGACCGCCGTAATATCGATATCTAGAATCGCTTCGGCATTGAGAACGAACCACTCGACGGGGACCTTCTCCGCCTCGATCGCCGCTATTGCCCGTTTGCGAAAATTCTCGGCGTTGGCGAAACAGAGGGGCGCGTCGTAACGGTAGAGAACCAATCCGGGGATCGTCGTTGCGCCCTGCCAATCCTCGATGTCGTGCAGGGCGGCCAGATTCGGTACTTCCCCCAAAACCGCATCGTGTGGTCGCATCAGCCGCGTGAACAGATCGACCACCGATAACCCCACGGCAACCCCTACCCCGACGAGGATATCCGTGGCCAGGACACCGAACATGGTGACGAGCGCCAATCGGAACTCACTGGTTTTGAAACAACGCAGACGGTTGAACTCCGATATCTCGATCAGACGGAGCGCGGCATAAATCACGATCGCCCCCAGGGCCGGTTTCGGAAACAGGGATAGCATCGGGCGTAAGAACAAGAGTACCAAAATCACGATCAGAAAAGCCACCAGGGAAAACAGTTGCGAGCGACTGCCCAGAGAATCGCCGATCGCCGTGCGACTGCCGCTACTGCTGACGGGAAAGCCTTGCATGATGCCGTTGCCGATATTCACCGCCCCGAGGGCGAGTAATTCCTGATTGCCATCGATGCGATAGTCGTTTTTCGCCCCGAACGCGCGCGCGGTCAAGACGTTATCGGAATAGCCGACGAGGGCGATACCGATTGCCGAGGAGAGTAAATAGACGAACTGCTGAGGAGAAAAGCCTCTCGGTACTTTCAAACTCGGTAAACCGGCGGGAATTTCCCCGATCACGGCGATGCCTCGCTCGTTCAGATGAAACAAATATACTGCCGATGTCGCCAGTAGAACCGCGAGTAAAGGACTGGGGACATTGGGAAAGCGACGTTGTACCAATAGCAGGAAAATTAAAACAGCGGCGGCAAGAATCAGAGTTGGTGGGTGAATCTCCGGTAAATGTCGAGAAAATTCCCAGATCTGTCCGAAAAGCGATTCCGCTTTCAGTGACATCCCGCTAATTTTTCCCAACTGACCGACGATCATGATCACCGCCACTCCGGCCATGTAGCCGACGAGAATCGGTTTGGAAAGGAGATCGGCGAGAAAACCCAACTGGGCGAAAGCGGCGAGGCAGCAGACGCTCCCCACGAGTAAGGCCAATAGACTACACAGACTGGCGTAGTTGCTACTATCCCCCGCGACGAGGGGCATGATAGCGGCGGCGGTCATCACTGCCGTCGTCGATTCCGGCCCGACGGAGAGTTGTGGTGAGGAACCGAGCATCGCATAGATAAGCATCGGCGGTAGGATCGCCCATAATCCGGCGATCGGTTGTACTCCAGCCAGTTCCGCGTAGGCCAGACATTGGGGAACGAGATAGGCCGCCACGGTGATCCCCGATATGATATCTCCCCGCAACCAGGCCGAGCGATAGGATCGCAGACGCTTTAACCCGGGTAGGGAAAACCGCTCCCTAGAAAAATTTAATCGAGTCGCCATCCTCACTCTTCTCCTGTCATCGAAGTTCCTGTTGTGGGAATATTGGTGGCAAGAAAGCGTTAAATATCCGTGAGTGGGAATGTCTTTTTTATGGGACTTTCCATTCAAAAGCTACCTCGACCTTTAGCCCTAGCGGAAAACTTTCCTGTCAGCGAGCGATCGCCTTTTTGAGTGCCTCTCCAGAGGGTTATCAATAAAAGCATAAAAGCAATCACTATTTACAGGCCATTACCGCAATCGTGTAGGCGTTATTATTCGCTCCGTTAATATTAAAATTAATCTGATAGGGCTGTCTACCCGTCGGTGATTGGAAGGGTAAAGAATAGGTTTCGCCCCGTTTCATTTCGACATTTTTCTTGAAGGCACTATTGACTGAATTATCGGGATATTTGAGATTGATCGTCACTCCGTATTTGCCATCGTTTTCGGGAACCATTACCCCCTTAAAAGACGCAAATTTTACCCCCGAGGGAATGGCGAAATCGGTGTTAAAGTTATTCTTTCCTATGGCATCGATCTGTTTGCGGATATGGGTCTGATTAGTGGCTACTTCTTTGAGGTACTGACAGTTTTTCGGAAGTTCTGTAGCCTTATATTTAGTAGCGGGAACAACCCCGATCGAGGTTAGTCCGAGGATTAAACCGACAGAGAGAAGGCTGAAAGTTTTTGTCAACATGATAGTTCTTCCCGTTAAGTTTTTCTAAAATTGGCTCTTCGGGGACGATTAAAGATAATTAAGTCTTAATTGTCCCGCCTTGACTTTTTCCGTGACCAAAGTTCTCACTAATTCTAATTCTTGGCGCGGGACTTGGTCATTTGTTTCTTCTGGCGTTAATTTCTTTGCGTCAACCCGTGAGATTTTCAGAGAATTGCTCCTCATTTACTACTAATATTTAACGTTGGCAGGCTCGGAGAAACTATCAAAATTCTGCAAATCTAACTTTTATTTTGTTAAGAATTATTTCGCAAAGTTGCCGACGGACACTCACCGAACATTTTCTTATAATCTTTGGCAAATTGACCCATGTGCCAGAATCCCCACTGTATGGCGATCGCACTAACGGTAATTCCTTTACCTGCAGAGGCTTTTAGTTGTCGTCGTACCCCGTTAAGACGTTGAATTTTGAGATAAGTCGCAGGTCCCAGGCCAAAACATTCCTGAAAACCGTAACGGAGGGTACGTTCACTAATGTGCAGTTCTTGGCAAAGATCGAGGATCGAGAGGGGGCGATCGAGATTGTCCAGTAAGATCTCCTCTGCTCGTTTAATGTAGGGATATCGTATTGAAGGGCGCAGCGGCGGATCGTTTTGATGGGAATCGAGTACATCTAGAACCAGAGAGATAAAATCCTCTCGGATCAGCGATTGCATAGCTGGCTGTAGAATTGTCTGGGGTTGTCTCCAGAAAAGCTCAAAAATATATCTTAAATGAGAGCGAAATCGTCTCAGGACAGTCGGCTCTGGTTGAATTGCCAGGGTTGAATCCGTAATCAAAGATACTACCCGAGAACGATCGGTTTGTTCGGCTAGGGAAAACAGAGAATCGATATCGATAGTAACCAGAGCGAGGGGGAAGTTTCCTGATCGAAGCATATCGATCCCCCTGTAACTTTTCTGCAAGAGAGCGGAATTCGACGATAAGGAATACCCGTGCCACTTGAACACCTGGGGTGTGGACAAGGGTATGCCGACGGTGATTGTCCCAGGAGGAGAATCCCCCTGAGAACGAATTCCTCGATTGTAAATCGGTCGGGCGAATTGTATGCCCCCGACTTGAGCTACGAACAGTTCCCCCTCGAAACTTCCCGCCTCGATCGGTCGATGAACCATGTCCCAATGAAAAGCTCTCATCTGCGACCCTAGTTCATCGATATCGTGAAAAGGAAGAGTCTCGATCAGGGGCCGTAAATTGATATCCATTTTGTCTGATTTAGGATAGCGGAATTATTAAAAATCATTAAGTATTATTAAGAGTTATTCTCTTGTCAATATGCAGGATACCTCACCAATCTTAATTGTAGAGTTTTTTGGCTTTTATGGGTTAATAACGTCAGACTCTAACTTTTTGGCTCTTCTCGACTTTGTGTGATAATTTTTGCTTATGAAATCGTGAAATGTTTACTGGGAAAGACTTTTAGGACTATTTTGTTAAATAGACTATCAGTATAGACCAGTATAGACCTCGTTTCCACACAGAAACCAGAAGAGCCACTTTTTTCCTTAATTGAAAGAAATAGGGGTTTCTCGTTATCCGCAATATTTTTTAAAATTTATGGTCAATTCTTAATAAAAAAATTACCGAAAAGTTCTATCTATAAGTCTAAGTTTGCCATTTTTTGATAGCGATCGCTCTTGCCAAGCTTCTATAATAGTCTTCTAGAGGCTAATAGATACAAACTCGCTGTTTATTCAAGCAAGAAAATTCAGAAAGAAGATAGGAGATAAATACCCTTAAAATTGATTAGCAGGAGGAGATATTACCAATTAAAGGTTCGCCGCTATGAAATTCCGTCAATTGACGCAGGCAACAGAAAATAAATACAATCGGCTGCTGGCAAATCTAGTCTTGCTCTACATTATTTACCCATTTTTAGTATATCTACCCCTGGGAGATTGGCTGATTTTCTTTTTCTTCTCCCTCTCCCTGATCATCGCCGTCTATCAGATTGACCGCAGTAAATTGGCTTTAAGATGTAATATCGGTCTGTTTGTAATTGCCCTCCTCCTGCGAGCATTCGGCACGATTATCCCTCTTTATAGCGATTTAACTGGTTGGTTCGATCTGTCTAGTACATTAATTTCTCTCGCTTTTATTAGTTTATGCGTGTACTCGATTTTACGAGAATTAATTCTCGCCGAACAGGTAACATCCGATATCATCAAAGGGGGAATTTGTGTCTATTTTCTCCTAGGATTTTTCTGGGCATCCGCTTATAGTATTGTTCAGATTTTCGACCCCGATGCCTTTAGCTCCGCCGCTAAAACCGTCAACCAGGCGGATATAATTCATTTCAGCTTTACTACCCTGGCCACGGTGGGCTACGGTGATATCGTTCCTACCAGTAAATTGGCCAGAGTTCTGGCCAATTTAGAGGGAATGACTGGGGTTCTCTATCCCGCCGTTTTTATTGCTCGTTTAGTCAGTTTACACAATGGTCGTTAACCAAAACAATCCATGGCCTTGGGGGAATATTAGATGATTATGCCTCGCTTCGTGCCGATTCTTTCTCGGCTTTTGCCCTGGGTCGCCGCCGCAGGAGTCTTGGCGGAAATACCGACTCTATCCCAGGAAATCCGCCCAAAAACGGCGGAACAGGTGATCGAGCAACTCTGTGCTAATTTAACCAAACAGCGATCGTTCACCGTCAATATGGATGTCACCTATGACGATATACTCGACTCCGGAGCGAAAGTTCAGTACAGTGCCTATCAAAACATCTGGGTAAAGAAACCCGATCGCCTGCGCTCGGACTACACTGGGGATGAACGAGTTACCCGCTTTTTTTACGACGGTAAAACCTTCACCCTCGCAGATCTGGAACGGGATCTATACGTCACGAAACCGGCACCGAATACTCTAGATGAAGCCTTAGACTAGGTAGAGCAAAGGTACGGAGTCACCATTCCCATGTCAAATCTAGCAGCGAACGATCCCTGTGCAGATCTAATGGCTGATGTCGAGCAAATTATTTTTATCGGCAACAACATGGTCAATGGCGAACAAACGTATTGCTTGTTGCTTGCTGATCGGTAGCGATCGCGATTATCAAATCTGGGTCACGCAGGATGCCACCCCCCTACTGAGGAAAGCGATTATCACCTATAAAACTCTACCCGGTTCACCCCAGTACACGGCAATATTATCCGATTGGAATTTTAAGCCTAGTACACCCGCCGATACTTTCACTTTCCAACCGGGGTCAGAGTCGATCGGTATCGAACTTCTACCCCCTAGGGATAATCAATCCCCGCCTTAAAGCCCGTTCATAAAATGCGATCGCTTGTCGGTATTCCCCGAAATCAGAGTTTTGATATACTTTGAATATCTAACGAATTCGAGGTGGGATCATGAAGTCGCAGATTGGACGCTGGGGTAATTCTTTAGCGATTCGGATTCCCAAGTATGCGGTGGAGGCACTGAACCTCAATCCTAATGACGTTGTTGAATGTTCTGTGGAAAACGGAAAGCTAGTAATTGAGCTAATTCAAGCCTTGCCTGAGTTAAGCCTAGAAGAACTACTGACTGAGGTTGTTGAATCACCGGAGCCGGAGGTGGATTGGGGACGGCCAACGGGAGAGGAGGTTTGGTGACATACATTCCAGAACGTGGAGATTTCGTGCGGTTGAGCTTTGACCCACAAATTGGGCATGAGCAAATGGGTAATCGTCCAGCACTGGTGGTAAGCCATATTGATTTTAATCGCAAGATTGGTTTTGCCTTTGTCTGCCCGGTGAGCAGTACGCAACGCCAGAAACCTTTCTACGTCAAGATTCCAGATGGAGAGGCGGTGACAGGAGTTATTATGGTAGATCAACTGCGATCGTTGGACTTCCGAGCGAGAAAAGCGAGCTTTATCGGCAAGTGTCCAGAACAGTTGCTCCAGGATGTTCTCAGAAGAATTAAGCCGATTCTGTTCTGATCGGGACATTCTCAAAATCCTTACGGCTGACAATACGCTTTATTACAATTGCAGCGGCATTTACTATCGGCCTCTGTTTCAGAATGTTTGCACGGTTTATCAGGTGGTTCGCTTCTAATCGGTTTCTTCTTCATCGATAATTGCCGATCGATCTAATAATAATAAATCTCGCAGGCGATCGGTATCTAATTCTGTTAACCAATTTTCCCCAGCATCTACGGTTTGTTCCGCTAATTGTTTCTTGCTTTCGATCATCTCATTAATGCGTTCCTCTAGGGTTCCCGTACAGATGAATTTATGCACCTGAACGTTGCGTTTTTGTCCGATGCGGAAAGCGCGATCGGTGGCCTGGTTTTCTACGGCCGGATTCCACCAACGATCGATATGAAAAACGTGATTAGCGCGGGTTAGATTTAATCCCGTTCCCCCCGCTTTCAGGGAGAGAATAAAAATCTTCGGTCCTTGGGGATCATTTTGAAAGCGCTCGATCATTTCTACCCGATCTTTTGTTTTGGTAGAACCGGAGAGAAATAATATTTCCTCGGCTAATTTTTTCTGGAGATGGGTTTGTAGGAGTTTTCCCCACTCGGCAAATTGTGTAAAAATTAAAGCTCGATCGCCTTCTGCTATCACTTCCTCTACCATGGCTTCTAAGCGTAATAATTTTCCCGATCTTTGACTGCTTTCTAAACTATTTTCTTTCAAAAAGTGAGCGGGATGATTACAAACTTGTTTGAGCTGCATTAGCAAGGTTAAAATTAATCCATGTCTCTGAATTCCTTGAGTTTCTTCAATTTTTTGGAGAGTTGTCTCGACTAATTGTTGATAAAGTTGTCCCTGTTCTTTCGATAAACCACACAGGACATTCATTTCCTGTTTTTCTGGTAAATCTTCGATAATAGTTTTATCGGTTTTTAATCTCCGTAAAATAAAAGGACGGACAAGGGAACGCAAATTATGCAGGGATTCTTGATCGCCGTATTTTTCAATGGGAAGGGCAAAACGACGCTGAAAAAAGGCTTGAGTTCCTAAAAAATTGGGATTGAGAAAATCCAAAATTGACCATAATTCTGTCAGGCGATTTTCTACGGGAGTTCCCGTTAAGGCAATCCGAAATCCTGCGGGTATTTTTCGCACTGTTTGGGATTGTTTAGCCGTAGAATTTTTGATATTTTGAGCCTCATCTAAAACTAAACCTTGCCATTGTACTGCTTCCAAAGTGGAGAGATCGCGATAGATTAAAGGATAACTGGTAATAACAACCGATTTATTTTTTATCTCTTGAGCAAAAGCTTGCCCTTTTAATCTTTTTTCGCCATGATGCACAAAAACCGCCAGGGTGGGAGCAAATTTTCTTAACTCATGTTCCCAGTTATTGACCACAGAAGTGGGAGCCACCACTAACACAGGATTAACTAACATATCCTCTTCTTTTAATGCTAGTAAAAAAGCGATTAATTGCGGGGTTTTTCCTAAACCCATATCATCGGCTAAACAAGCACCTAAACCCCACTTTTCTAGGAAAGCTAACCAACTAACTCCCTTGAGTTGATAGGGACGTAATTCTCCCCGAAATTCCCGCGGTGGGTTGATTAATTGAATCCCTTGATTGTTGTTTAAATTATCAATTAATTCCTTTAATGCTCCCTCCGCTTGGAAGTTGACTACCGGCAGTTTAGCAATGAGATTATTATCTCCTGAACTCAAGCGCAGGGCATCCTCCACCGAGAGATTCAGGGGAGTGATGGTATTATTTAAAATTGCCTGAGCTGCTTTAACATCGCTAGGTTGTAGGATTAACCATTTACCCCCCACTTCCACCACTGGCGATTTCTTCTCTAATAACTTATCAAAATCTTTTTTCGATATTTCCTGTTCCCCTACCACTAATTTAAGCTGAAAGTTTAACAAACTGGTTAAACTTAATCTTTCTCCTTTTTTGGGAGTTACACTGGCAGCAATCTTAATTCCTAATCTTTGTTCATTACTACCGGCAGTTAAACCCGTGGGCAAAATTACCCCTAATCCCTGCTCTTGCAATTGCCAAGCGATCGAGCGAATAAACTGATAAACTTCGATCGAATCAAGAGAACATTCCTCCGGGTGTCTTTGCTCTAAACTAATTCTAATCGGTTCGTACAATCGCACCGCTAGTCCCAATCCTTTTAAGAGAATTTCTTGGGGATTATTGACAACTCTTTGATAACTATGATAACTTTCTTTGCCCTCTAACCAAATCAACTTGGCACTAATGAGAAATTCGGGATCATCTAACGCTTGTAAATAATAGGTGAGTTTCCAGGCTGTCCCTAGAGTGGGAGGTTGTAAACATAAACAAACACGGTATTGATTCTCGATTAATTGGCGATTATTGCCATTAACTAAACTTTCTTGGATAGGAAACACCCAGTTATTATAAGCATTTTCTAGACGCTGTAAATTCTTGGCTTCTAAGGCAATGTCATGATGATCACTGCTTAAAGATTGTAGCCAGGGTTTCACCATCAATGAGGGGGAAACATTAACAGTGCTATCTATCTTTTGTCGCAAACGAGAATCGACAATATTTTTTAAGCAATCGAGAATAATTGTTTGTGGTTCGCTATTTTCTTGATAGGTAAGACAGACCGGGGGGATGGTTTGGATAAACTTAGCTAAACGAGTGCGATCGATGGTACTATCTAGCAGCGGATACCAGCAACTTTCACCCTGATTTATTCCCGCTAAAAATTTCCCCCTTGCTAATAAATCTAAACTCCAACGGTGCAAATACAGCCAAAATCGTAGATCATTGCCGATAAATTCGGCCTTAGCTAGGGGTAATTTTTCCCATAACTGTACTATCATCCCCGCAGAAAAAGTTAATCCCGATACCTGCCATGGTTGCCAAGACAAGGATTTAGGTGTGGGTTCGAGAATTTGCCCCGACAGCAGCGGTAAAAAATATTTTTTCCTTGGGGGAGAATAACTAGGCAAACTCAGCTTGATTGATTCTGGAGAATACTGGTCAAGCTGAGGAGAAAATTTTTGGATAAATTGGGCTAATGCCCCAGATTCCAGACAAAAAGGATGATTGTCCTTTGTTTCACTTAATTCCTTCCCTTGCCACTGTTCACCCCAAAGAAAAAAAACACTATCCTGCGAACCAATCAGCCAATTACCGTGTAGAGTAGTCATTATGAGATAGGGAAATTCCTCTAAAAAACCTGCTGTTGAAAAGGTAACAAATCTCGATTTTGTCGCTTTTTCTGACGTTAAGAGCCTCTAGCCTCTATTTTAGTTGACAAGGGCTGATTTCTCAAGCAAAATCTAGTTCAGCGATTAGCCCCGATCGCATGGTTATTATCAATAATAATAGATAGAGTTATTTTTAAATTATGTACAAATCGATCGCCCTAACCCTAGCCCTCAGTCTTCCCCTTAACTTGTCCCTAGTTGGACAGACGGAAGATTTAAACCACCTACAGCAATTATTATCCACCCGAAAATGTCCCCAATGCGATCTCAGCGGTTCGGGGTTAGTGCAATCGAATCTAGCTGGGGCAAAATTAAATGGGGCTAATCTCGTCGGAGCCAATCTTAGTCAAGCTAATTTAAGTGGGGCGGATCTGAGTGGAGCAAATTTAACCGGTGCCTCTCTTTTTGGTGCTAATCTGACTGGATCGAACTTAACTGGGGCAATCTTGACGGGTGCGGATTTAAGAGGCGCTTATCTCAATAATGCTAACCTCGACAACACCAAGCTAGACACTGCATACGTGCAGGGTGCGGTGGGAATTCCCAGTAGCGCTGGTACGTCTGAACTATTCTATGGTCTAGGGATGGTGGAAGGAAAACAGGGACGCACCAGCGCCGCTATAGAAAATTTTAATAAGGCATTGACAATTAACTCAGAATATGCTCCAGCTTATCTAGCCCGGGCCATGGCTCACTATCGTCTGGGACAAAATGCTCTAGCGGCCCAGGATGCTCAAATGGCTTCGACTCTCTTTGAACAGCAAGGTAACACCCCTGGTTACGAAGCGGCAGAGAATTTTATTAAAGGCATGGAAATCGCCCTAAAACCGCGAGAACAAGGTGGTGGCAACGCTCAATTAGACCAAATGGTGCAGGGGATTGGTTCTCTGCTCTTACAGTTTGTTTTACCCGCTTTGGGACTGTTTTAGTCTTCGTCCGCTGGCTCTTCTAAATGTTCCGAGACCGCGTAATAAAGGTCAAGAACATGATGATCGGCAAGGCGATAAAAGACTCTCCGTCCCTGTTTTTGGTATTTAACTAATCTTAAGGCTCTTAGGGTTCTTAACTGGTGCGATACGGCCGATTCACTCATCCCTAAGTCGTCGGCTAAGTCACAAACACATAATTCTTGTTTGGCTAAAAGCGACAGAATTCTGAGGCGGTTGGCATCCCCCAAAAGGCTGAAAAATTCGGCCATTTTTTGGGCTTTTTCTAGTTCTAATCCCTGCAAGTGCTGGAATTTCGCCTCTTGGTGATGGGATTCCCCACAAACCGGTGCTATTTTCTCTATGGCCATGTTTTTTCCCGATCGGTTATTAATTCCGATACTTTCCCGTTCTTCCCAATAACTAGGGTTTGCTGAAAGGTTTTTAGATTTATTCGGCAAACCCTAACTAAATTTAACCGCAACCACAGCCCTTGTGTCCACAGCCTTTTTCGTTAACGTGACCATCGGCACAAGCTTGGCAACAGTAGTATTGATCGTTTTTTTTGATCGCATCGGCGATCGAGACTACACACAAACAGGATTCACAAGCACATTTCATGGTGGTTACAGCGATCATAGCTACTACCTCTGAACTTCTTTACTGAGTTTAGTATAACATCTGAACAGATGTTCAGGAATTGAATAAAGTTAAATGTTTCTAAAACTCAGACGGGAAAGTTAGGGCAGTTATCTCAAGGGTGAGGTAGGAAGTTATCAGTGATCAGTGATCAGATTTGAGTTTTCAGTTCACTGATTACTGTTTTTAGACGAGGAACAGCCTACCAGCGATCGCCAGCCTCATAAATTGCTAAGCGTCCGACTCCCAGATATAATCCAGGGGAATTCTCTCTGGGGGGATAAGCAGTGATTCCAAACTGATAGACACCAGCATAATCGGGATTTCGTACCGGTTTCAGACCGATAGAAACGGTATTACCCGGCGGGACAGGAGGATCAAAAATGACCGTGATCGTCTTAGTATTGGGGTCAAAGGTAGTGGATTTTAGGGTTAATTTTTCGCCTCGCTGATTGCGATCGCCAAGAAAAGCAAAAGTTTGATCGATAAGAAAAGCAATAGTTTGAATATTAGGCTGCTGTTGTAGGGTTACTTTGCCCAAGGGCGCTCCGAGAGACGGCGGCAGAGCGATGGTAAGATAGTATTTTGCTCCCCAAGCACGCACGGATTGGAAAGTAGCGAAGAAATTAACCAGAGTGGGAGAACTCTCAAAAAATATTCTGCCGTCGGGAAATTGTCCTGCGAGAGAGACAGAAGCATCAAAAGCGAGTATAGCAATCAAAGCCAGCTTATACAGACTTTCAATCTGTTTTAAAGGCAAAAAAGGAATTTTCAAAGTAAAAGCTACTATAAAATATTGATTGTCAAGGGGAATTATACCAAATTCACTTAACCCTCAACCGCTGCCATTATCAGTGATCAGTTATCAGCTTTTTTCTCCCCACTTCCCCACCCCCCAACACTTAACCCCCAACTTGCAATGTATCTAGAACACCTGCACCTTCACAGTTTTAGAAATTATGCTGAACAGTTGCTAAAATTCGAGTCCAAAAAAACAATATTATTGGGCAATAATGCTCAGGGAAAATCTAATTTACTAGAAGCGATCGAACTTTTGGCCACTCTCAAGAGTCATCGAGTCAGCAAGGATCGGGATCTGGTGCTAGAATCGGACTCAGAGGCGAGAATTTTTGCTAGGGTTAATCGTCTTTATGGGGCATCAGAATTAAGTTTAATTCTCCGTTCTTCCGGTCGTCGGACTGTGATCCGCGACCGTCAACCCCTACGCCGTCATCTCGATTTTTTGGGCGTGATTAATGCGGTACAATTTTCTAGTCTCGATCTGGATTTAGTGCGCGGTGGTCCGGAAGCTCGCCGGGATTGGTTAGATACTTTATTAATTCAATTAGAACCACTATACGTTCATATTTTACAGCAATATAATCAGGTTTTACGACAAAGAAATGCCCTCTTAAAAGAGATTCGTAAACAGGAATTAGAGGGAAAAGTTTATGAAGATTTATCCCAACTAAAACTCTGGGATTTACAATTAGCAGAAACAGGCTCAAGAGTAACGAGAAGAAGGGCGCGAGTCCTGCAAAGATTAATTCCTTTAGCCCAAAAATGGCACGAAAGTATTAGCGGAAAAACTGAATATCTAGAATTACAATATGTTCCCAATGTGCCTTGGGTGGAAGATGATGTCAATGGGGTACAAAGGGCTTTTTTAGATAAGATTGAAACCCGTCGTTTGGCCGAGAAACAACTAGGGACATCGGTAGTCGGTCCGCACCGGGATGAAGTGGATTTTTTAATTAACCAAAACCCCGCTAAATCCTACGGTTCCCAAGGACAACAAAGAACCTTAGTTTTAGCCTTGAAATTAGCAGAATTACAGTTATTAGAGCAGATTATCGGGGAACCTCCCCTACTACTCCTCGATGATGTTTTAGCGGAATTAGATATCGAACGACAAAATCAATTATTAGATGCGATCGAAGACCGGTTTCAAACTTTAATTACCACCACTCATCTCAGTTCTTTTGAGTCTCGCTGGTTGCAATCTTCCCAGATATTTTCTGTCAAAAGGGGACATATTTTTTATTAGCCTATAGCCCTCTGGTTATTTTGCTCTTTGTCTATATACACCCATAATAACAAAACAGGCCTGCGGCCTGTTTCACTATTAGATTAAGAATAATTAATCCTACTTAATTTCGCGCACTACCGGCTTACCGTCGATAATTTCACCGACGAGAATCAGATCAGCAACCCCGACAAATAAACCATTTTCTAAAACCCCCGGCATATTATTAATAGTTCTTTCCAAATCAGCCGGATCATCGATACTATCAAATTTAACATCGATAACTAAATTGCCTTGATCTGTCACCACGGGGCCGGCTTTTTTCACTCCCATGCGCAGGGAAGGTTTACCACCGAGGGCCTCTAATTTCAGCATAACTGGAGTCATGGCCATGGGTAACACTTCCACCGGCAAAAGAAAAGTCGATCCCAACTTATCCACCAGCTTATTGCCATCCACTACCACGACGAAAATATCGGCGAGACTATCGACAATTTTCTCCTGAGTATGGGCAGCACCGCCACCTTTAATCAGGTTTTTCTGTGGATCCACCTCATCGGCCCCATCGATAGCGATATCCATCTTGACGATGACATCGAGGGTAGTGAGGGGAATTCCGTACTTCCTAGCCAAAACTTGCGCTTGAAAAGAAGTAGGAACCCCGACAATATTGCTGATTTCCCCGCTTTGCAGTCTAGCGCCCAGATATTCGATCGCGTAGGCCGTTGTTGAACCAGTTCCTAATCCCACGACCGAATTAGATTGAACTAGATTAGCGGCGGCCTTACCGACCTCCTGTTTCATGATAATGACCGGATCGATTGCTGTCATGATGCACATTCCTAAAAGCGATGTTTTGAACCTCTTAGTTATCGGCTATCCCTTGCCCTCTTGTCAATGCAATTAGGGATTAGTGGCCTGAGCTGCTAACATTTCCTTGAGTTTAGCCAATTCATTGGCCCAACGGGGATCTGGCTGTAAAGCGTCACCATCGCCGGTAACTTTCGGGGTATTATTGCCACCCCGTTCAGCCTTGCGTTTTTTGCCGCCACCACCACCACCACTGGATTTGCGCGGTGCTGCCGTCGTCGGTTTTGGAGTCGGTCTTTCGACTTTTTCTGGGGTTTCTACGCTTGCCTCGGTGCCTTCTGCTTCTTCTCCTTCTTCTTTACCTCCCTTGCTGCGGGGGAGGGCTTTCTCGATTTTGATCGGGTTTTCCATGAAGGATTGACCGTTGTATTTTTCGATAAACTGGTCAGCTAGTTCATCGCTAGGGACGGTAACGAAAGCAAAACCGCGACATTTGCCGGTTTTGCGGTCTTTGATGACTTTAGTGGTGATCGTATCCCCTTCATCGGCAAAAAGCGCCTGTAATTTTTCGCGCTCGACGGATTCTTTGGGCAAATTACCAACGTATAGACGAACGGACATGATGGATTCCTCCAAGTATAGGTTGATGTAAAAACTTGTGCGACATTCCGTGCCTGTATGCTGATTTTTTTAAGGCAAACAGAGCTAAGGAAGATATTTCCCAGCGATAAGCTTGTAGTTTCTGCACGATAGCGGCTGTGGCCGTCAATTTTGACTATCCTTAACGATTTCAACGAGAGGGACGGAATCTAGGGGTTACGTTTTTTAGCTGTTAACAGGGCTAATCATTCAACTTACCCGATTTCTGTCGCTCTCTTCGATTATTACAGAATGTTTACACAATTTGTCAAATATTTTCTCTCGCTCTGGGCTGCCCTAGAAAGAAATAAGTATAAATACTTAAGTATTTGTTCACAGTAAACAAATTTTTCTGAAAACTCTTGCTAAATGTATCATTATATGCTTATTTCCTTTTGGCGGCGGGGTATCCTAGCTAACAGGAGGGAAAAAGCAAAACCCTCTTTACAGATACATTGACACTTTGTCAAGTATTTGTTACATTAGTTAAAAAAGGTGATACCGATCACCCATCTCGCTTGTTATCAACCACTGCCTTCATCAAGGAGGAACACCATGTCTCAACCGATCGAACTTTCCTTAGAACAACAGTTCAACATTCGTTCTTTTCAGACTCAGGTAGAAAAAATGAGTCAGGAGCAAGCGCAGGATTTCCTGATCAAGCTCTACGAACAAATGATGGTCAGGGAAAATATGTACAAAGCTTTTCTCAAACACCAGTGGGGTCTAGATTCTAATCCCTGGGCCCCCCAGTAACTCATTTCACCCCTGCGGGCGACCTCTTTCTCCGGCTGGGTTTCTCCAGAAACGAGCTAGGGATGCGGGGCGCATTTCTTCCCCTTTTTAGCTATTCTTAGGGAAGGATAACCGAATTGCTAGGGGTTAATTTATGTTCGAGCGCGCTTTGATCTGTACAGATCTTTTCGATGGTCTCCATCGTCTTGTCCATTGTGTGCCACACTTAGCCCTGAGCGGCTTAAAACAAGTTATCTTCCTCCACAGTATTCCGATTTGGGAACAACCCACCCTAGCCACCGTAGATCAAGGGAAAATTGATGCGGCCAAAGAAAAATTATCCCCAGCTTTAGCAAATATTCCCGACGGTATGACAGTTATTGTCGAAATCTCTAACCGTCGTCCCGTGGATGCTGTGCGGGAAATCCTCGCGCATCACTCTATTGACGTGATTTTGATGGGAAATCCCATGCGCGGTGCTGTCCAAGAAAAATTATTCGGTAGTACCAGTTTAGCGATCGCAGGTATTACTGATATTCCGCTGCTGATTTTCCGACCGCAATTATTATCAGTTTATACCCGCGATGAATTGGCCCTGCGCTGTCAGCATCTCTGGAAACATTTATTAATTCCCTACGATGGCAGTTCCGACGCAACTTATCTAATTGAACAGATAGAAAAATACGCCCAAACTTGCGCCCCCGGCTCTTTTGAGCAATGTCTTCTCGTCCGGGTAGTGGAAAATATCAGTCGGGATCCCAATGTCACCGAATACCGTTTAAATGATGCCCGTCGGGAACTAGAATCGGTGCAAGCGCGACTAGAAAAACTCGGTTTGCAAGTACAGAGCCAAGTGCGACAAGGAACACCTGTATTAGAAGTTTTGACGGCAGCGGAAGAAGATGACATCAGTGCCATCGCAGTGGCTACCTGCCATCGTTCTAATATGTTGGAATGGTTAGCCGTGCGTCGGATTAATGAAGATATTCTTCATCAACTGTGGTTTCCGCTCTTATTTTTCTCACCGAAGGGATAGACTGGAAAAAAGATCCTCTTGGGGATAAACCACAGAGGCACAAAGGACACAGAGAGGAAGACAGATTTGATCGGTAAAATCTATCACACAAAAAACAAGAGAGCTGCAAAAATTTTTGGAAAATTAACTTAACTGCTCAATTAATCCGACAACTTTAGCCTTAATCTCATCGCGAACTCGGCGAAAAGTTTCGATGGGTTGACCATCGGGATCATCAATTAACCAATCCTCGAAAATTTCCTGTAAAACCCATCCTTCCGGCAGATTGACACCGCAACCACATAGGGATATAACGGCATCGTAATCTTCGGGATTAAAATCCCTAATTGATTTAGAAGTTTGGTCAGTAATATCGATACCAATTTCCCCCATAACTTCGATTGCCCCGGGGTGAACTTTGGCCGCTTCCAATCCAGAACTGGTGACAGCAATTTTACCCGCACCTAAAGTTTTAGCGAAACCTTCGGCGATTTGGGAACGACAGGAATTTTTTCTACAGGCAAACATGACTTTTTTCATGATTTTAACTCCTAGTAATTGATTTAATTAATAGCTTTATGGGCAATTGTGGCTATGTCTTGGGCAGCTTTTTCCTTCCTTTCACTATAGCGATCGGTCAGATAATCTACCTGATCTCGCAGGAGAATGGTAAACTTATAAAGTTCCTCCATCACATCAATAACCCGATCTCGATAGGGGGAATCTTTCATCCTGCCATCCTCGTGAAACTCTTGATAAGCTTTAGCCACCGAAGATTGATTAGGAATAGTAAACATTCGCATCCAACGACCAAGAATTCGCAAAGTATTAACCGCGTTAAAAGATTGGGAACCTCCGCTTACTTGCATGACTGCTAAGGTGCGGCCTTGAGTTGGCCGAATCGCACCAATACTTAAGGGAATCCAATCAATTTGGTTTTTGATAATGCCGCTAATATTACCGTGAAGTTCGGGAGATGACCAGACTTGACCCTCGGACCATTGACTTAATTCTCGTAATTCTTGCACCTTGGCATGAGTATCGGGAACACTGCCATAAATCGGCAATTCACGGGGATCAAAAAAGCGCACTTCTGCCCCAAATTCAGTGATAATTCTGGCCGCTTCTTCTGCTAATAAACGACTGTAGGAACGTTCCCGCAAAGAACCATACAGAAAAAGAATTCTCGGTTTGTGAGTCGATTGGATCATGGTGAATAATTATTTATAAGAACTCAAGCAACGAGGATCAAGAAGGGTGGCTTTTTCTGGATCTCTGGGAAACCAAAAGGCGGTTTTTTTACAGAATTCTACCAACATTAACATCACAGGTACTTCAATCAATACCCCCACTACTGTGGCTAAAGCAGCCCCCGAATTCAATCCGAATAACATCACCGCAGTGGCGATCGCTACCTCAAAATGATTACTAGCACCAATTAAAGCAGCGGGAGCGGCATCTTCGTAAACTAAATTGAGTTTGAGAGCGGCCACATAACTAAGTAAAAAAATCAGATTAGTTTGAATAAAGAGGGGAATAGCAATCAGGAAAATATGCAGGGGATTACTAACAATTAAATCGCCTTTGAAAGCAAAGAGCAGGATTAAGGTTAACAATAAGGCAGTGATTGCCACAGGACTGAGATAGTGAAGAAAACGCGATTCAAACCAGGCGCGTCCTTTATGTTTAAAAATCCAGTGACGGCTATAGATACCAGCAATAAGCGGTAAACCAACGTAGATTAACACAGAAAAAACAATGGTCTGCCAAGGGACTACAAAATTATTAGCTGCCAGTAACCATTTACCTAGAGGAGCGTAGAGAAAAAGCATCGCTAAGGAATTGACTGCTACCATAATTAGGGTATGACCCTGGTTACTGTAGGAAAGATAGCCCCACATCAAGACCATGGCCGTACAGGGAGCAATTCCTAGTAAAATAGCTCCAGCAGTGTAGGAATTAGCTAAACTTACCGTCTGTCCTCGGATAATCTCCGTTTGACTCAACCAAGGCAGAAACAGCCAGCCGAGAAAAAATTGAGCCAGCGCCACCATGGTAAAGGGTTTGATCAGCCAATTAACCACTAAAGTTAAAATAACTGGTTTGGGAGTACGGGCAGCCCGAAGAGCCTGAGAAAAGTCGATCTTAACCATGATCGGATACATCATGAAGAAAAGACAGATGGCGATCGGAATAGAAACGTTATAGACACTCATGGCATCTAAAGTCCGCGCTACGTCCGGAAATGACCGACCGAGGGCAATTCCCGCCAAAATACAGAAAATAACCCAAAGGGTAAGGTATTTTTCAAAAACACTCAGGCTACCACCAGCTTTAGCGGCTTTAGGATTGATTTGATTAGTCATCGCACAAAGGTGGAAAGGGAATAATGGGAGATTGGGCAACCCATCTTCATTATTTCAAAAAAAGTTGATATGTCAATGGTAAAAGCTAGTCATAAAGCTTTAATATTTCTAAAAATCTTGATTGGTTACTGATTTTCCTCGCAGAAACGAGCGGGGACGAGGGCAGCAAAACGACGATATTCCGATAGATATTCTTCTAGGAGAAGAAATTGAGATAGATTCAGGCTGTAGTAGATCCAGCGACCCTCTTGACGACTGCGGACTAAATTGGCTTCTTTTAGCGTTTTTAGGTGAAAAGATAATTTAGATTGGGCAATATCGAGATGGTCGCGCAGTTCACAGACGCATAATTCCTGATGTCGCAACAGTTGCAGAATTTGCAGTCGCAGGGGGTCCGAGAGTGCCTGAAAACCAGTATAAATCTGGGTTAACGAGTCGGGAGAGGTGGCCAGAGAGTTGAGCATTGAGATTGCCCCTAGTGGGAAGGAAATAGGAAAGCGGGAAAATTCAGAATTGCAACAAAACTTTATGTATTTTTGTATCGAATCAGGAAAACCAGCGAATCATCCCCTGTATGATAGACAATGGTTTTGACCAGATTAGCCTTTTAAATCATTGTAAACAGGTTAGGAGACATCATGGAATTATTTGCGGCTCTCAATTTAGAACCCATTTTTCAACTCACCTTCGTGGCGCTAATCATGTTAGCTGGCCCCTTTGTCATTTTCCTACTAGCTTTTCGTGGTGGTGACCTATAAAAACCGCCTCCCCCCATTGTTATTCGTGCTTTTTTTGTCTTCTCTCCTCTTTAGGGAGAGATTTTTTGTCTAAAAGACAGGATCTTGATCGGAAAAGGTATAAGCAAAGTTTATTCATTGACTCCAGAAACTTGAGAATATTTAAATTAACATTCCGCAATATTTACAAATTCTTAAAAATTAATTGAGAAAGATTTTTATTTAACAACGATGTTATGATGGTTACAGCGATTTTACTGAATTTCATGATCGGCCATTCGGTGCTTTTTTGGACAGCAACGGTTGAAACCCTTGCCACAGCTAGAAGGTGATCCTAATTAAGACAGGTAAATCAGCCAATTTCACCCACAACGATGATCTTTTTTTTGTGTAGTTTTATTGCAAAAAAAAAGTTTTTTTGACAAAAAGCACAAAGTATGAAGTGGGGAGTGGGGAGTGGGGAGTGGGGAGTGGGGAGTGGGGAGTGGGGAGTGGGGAGTGGGGAGAATAAATAAAAGCAATCTCCTGAATACTGACTCCTGACTCCTGATTACTGATCACTGATTACTGATTGGGTGTCACCTTATCAATAACCTTGAGAGTCCCGTCATCCTTAACAGTCCAGACATCGTAACTACCGACCACATCGCCATTTTCATCGATATCCACATTGCCACTGGCTCCCTGATAGTTAATATCTTCGCCTTTGCGAATCATTTCCATCGCTTGACAAGCATCGGTTACTTCCGTCCCCGGACCATTAGCCACCTCACGAATCTTGCTTTGAATACCTTCTCCGGTGTTAGATTTAGCCGCCTCGGCTGCTAACATCAATAAGATCGCTGCGTCCCAAGTATGGGGAACAAAAGCGGTGACATCCTTGCCGGTTTTTTCTTTCCAGAGAGTAGTAAAAGCGCTTAAAGCTTGACCGTCGGCCCCGGGGACCGTGCCTAGGGCGCCAGCAATAATTGACTTACCATCGGTTCCTTTCCCCACCTGCTTGGTGAAATCTTCCGAATAAACCCCATCGGTGAGGAGGACAGTAACTCCTTTGGTCAATCCCTGTTTATAGGCCGCTTGTAGTAATAAACTGCCCGTTTCAGCGTAAAGGACTGCCGCTACAGCATCCGGTTGGTTAGCGAAGGCAGCTGCCGCTTCACTATCGAGAGTGGCAGCTTTCGGGTCATAACGGACAGGATTTTGCTTATTAGTGATAGTGCCGCCTAATTTATCGAAAGCACTCACGAATTCCCGTTCAAATCCCACTCCATAATCGTTATTGATCACGACGGTGGCCACATTTTGAAAATCCTTTTTCTTAGCAAGGGCTGCTAAAGCTTGAGCTTGGTAGGTGTCTGGGGGAGCCGTCCGCGCCCAAAAACCTTGAAAATCGCCTTTTTTCGCCCTGTCAGTAAATACGGGACTGGTGCTACCCGGAGAGACTAACATAACTTTATTTCTCACCGCCACATCTACGGCTGCTCCTGAGACGCTACTGGCAAAGGAACCGACCACACCAGCTACTTTATCCACCTCCGCTAGTTTCGTCATCGCTGAAGCACCGGCGGCAGGCTCGGTTTGGTCATCTTCTTTCACGAGGGTGACGGGTTTGCCATTGACTCCACCACAGGCATTGATAGTCTCTACCGCTAGGGCAGCCGCTTCGGGCATATTTTGACCAATAGCGGCTAAATCTCCGGTAATGGGCAGCAAAGCCCCTAATTTTAAGCCCTCATCACCGGGGGCAGTGGTGGTGGGACTAGAGGCGTTGTTATCTGGGGTTTGGGCATTATTACAAGCGGTTAAAAAATTAGCTAAGAGGCTGATACTCAGGGTTAGGGCTAGGGGCGATCGAATATATCTCTGCATGGCAGTAAAATCAAGGATGAGTTAAGGTTGCAAGGCTGAAAAACCCGGACTGGGAAAATTCTAATCGATGTTAGCATTCTCTCCAAATCAAACAGGTTTTCATCTTAATTTAGATATTGATGGAAAAAATGGCTAATTTGTTCGATCTATGCCCTAGGACGTGGGGTGTAGGAAGTTTTTTCAGTGATCAGTAAACAGTGAACTGAAAACGGTTCTTTTTGTTTGTGTTAGGCAATGGAGGGGGTTATAAGGGATGAAACCCTTATAGAAAAAGACATTGATGGGATATTGGTCAATTGTTTTCCCTCTTTAACGAACTAATCAATTAAGTCTCTTGCCAGATAAGGATTTAGTCGATTTATGCCACCCGATCAAACCATACCAAGTAACGAAGAACCATGAAAACTCGCATCTGATTACTGTTTACTGATCACTGGTAACTGATGACTGAAAACCCACTTAGGAAGCTTTGGCTAAAACGGTGTTCTGGTTTAAAAACTGAATCGCGGTTTGGTATTGACTATCTTTTTCGGTGCCGATTTCCTGATATGTGATCGGTTCTTGTGCCACCACTTGATCTGGCATAATTCCTAACTTATGAATATCATGGTGGGCGGGAGTTTCATATTTAGCCACGGTAATCGCTAATCCTGCCCCATCGGGTAACTCAAATAAAGACTGAATTAACCCCTTACCGAAGGTCTTTTCTCCCACTAAAACCCCCCGTTGATTATCCTGTAATGCTCCCGCTAAAATCTCGCTGGCGCTGGCGGTTCCCTGATTGACTAAAACTGCTAAAGGGGCAGCAGTTAAAGCATTACCAGAAGCGGTAAAACTATCGGCAATTCCCTCGCGATTAACCGTATAAACGATCGTTCCCTGATTAATCCACATCCGAGCGATTTCTATGCCCGCTTGCAGTAACCCACCGGGGTTATTTCTTAGATCCAAAATATAACCCTTGGCTCCTTGTTTTTGTAAATTCGTCACAGCTTCCGAGACTTCTTTGGCAGCGTTAGCACTAAATTGATTTAAACGCACATAACCGATGGGCAAGGAACTGGAATTTTTATCTAAAACCGCTACCACTGGACTTAAAGAAATGCGTTGACGGGTTAAAGATAGAGTTTTTGGTTGACTTTTTTGATAGGGAAGAATGACTAAGGAAACTTCTGTTCCGGCGGTCCCGCGCATTTTGGCGGCTGCTGCATCGAGGGTTAAAGTAGTGGTATCGATGCCATCAATAAACAAAATGCGATCGTGGCTAGTTAAACCAGCGGCCTCGGCAGGAGAACCAGCAAGGGGGGAAACCACTTCTAAGTAACCATTGTCGGGATTGATATTAATTTGTAGTCCTACCCCCGATAATTCCCCCGTGGTGCTAATTTGTAGGTTATGGTATTGATCCGGTCGCAAGAGACGGGTAAAGGGTTCATCGAGAGTGGCTAACATCTGTTCGATCGCATTGTAGGCCGCCGTCCGATCATTGAGGGGTTTTTTGATGAATTGTTCCCGCACCTGCCACCAGTTTTGATGATTAAATGTGTCATCATAATAAGATTGGTTGACTAATCGCCAAGATTGCAGTATTAATTTTTGTTCTTCGCTAAAGGCGGCTGCTGTGGGTGTCCATGCCATCCAAGTTAGACAAAACCAAAATCCCACCAATAATCCCACCCACAACGATTTTTTTCTCATCTTGCTTCTCTTATAAATCAAGTGCTGATCTGCTGATTATTCTCAGTATAGTCTTTTCTCTGAAATCGATTCTTACGCGGCAACTCTTGACTCTCTTAGGCTTGGTGGATAAAATGTATTCTAACATACAGTCTTCCGTGCGAATTAGTGGAACGAACCACTCCAGACACAAAGAACACAAAGATCGATCGTTCCTGATAAAAAAGAGGGTAGTTATGGTTAACTACCCCAAAAAATTCTACTAGATCGGTGCAATTAAGCGATCGCTTAATTGTTCAGCTACTAGACAGCCACAACTTTTTTGCTGACTTGGGTTAATTGTCCTTTAGCATATTTGGTTGCGTAGTCATCGAGGGACATTTGTTTGATTTTGCTGGCGTTACCGGCGGTACCAAATTGTTGATAGCGATCGGCACAAACTTTCTGCATATAAGTGATCGAGGGGTTCAGGAAGAAACGGGGATCAAACTCTTTCGGGTTGCTGAATAGTGCTTCCCGAACTGCGGCGGTAATTGCTAAACGGCAGTCGGTGTCGATATTGATTTTACGCACACCACTCTTGATGCCTTTTTGGATTTCTTCCACGGGAACACCGTAGGTTTCAGGGATAGCGCCACCGAATTGGTTGATTAATTCGAGGAGATCTTCGGGAACCGAGGAAGAACCGTGCATGACCAAGTGAGTATTGGGTAAGCGGCTGTGAATTTCTTCAATGCGGCTAATAGCGAGAATTTCGCCGGTGGGTTTGCGGGTGAATTTGTAAGCACCGTGGCTAGTACCAATGGCTACTGCTAAAGCATCTACTTGGGTTCTTTCGACGAAATCCACCGCTTCATCGGGATCGGTTAACAGCATCGAGTGATCTAATTCCCCTTCAAAACCGTGGCCATCTTCCGCTTCTCCTTTACCAGTTTCTAAGGAACCTAAACAACCGAGTTCCCCTTCTACACTAGCACCGATCGAGTGGGCAACTTTTACTACTTCAGCAGTAACGTTAACGTTGTACTCGTAGGTGGCGGGAGTTTTAGCATCCGCTTCTAAGGAACCATCCATCATGACACTGGTGAAACCGTTACGGATGGCCGAGTAGCAGGTGGCGGGTTCATTACCGTGATCTTGGTGCATCACGATGGGGATATGAGGATAGGTTTCCACCGCGGCGGTGATCAAGTGACGCAGGAAGTTTTCCCCTGCATATTTGCGCGCACCGCGAGAAGCTTGCAGGATAACGGGGCTATCGGTGGCTGCCGCCGCTTGCATGATCGCTTGGATCTGCTCCATATTATTTACGTTAAAAGCGGGGATGCCATATCCGTTCTCAGCCGCGTGATCCAACAATAACCGCATGGGGACGAGTGCCATATCCTTTACTCCTTAATCTATTTCTTGTTTTTTGTCTCTTTAAATTCAAGAAAGTTAATTCTCTTACCTGTTAATCTTAAGATAGTTTTTACACTTTGACGATCCCCAAAAAAAATTTTTTCGGGTTTCGTCCTAAGATGACCACAATCTCCGTTGCGCTGGACCTTTAAGTAGTTCGTGTGTATTAAATAGCAGCGGGGGAATCGGCAATTTTTCCGGGCAGCGAGGTAAACAATCACCACATTCAGTACAATTATTCGCCTTGCGTCCGGGGAACCAATGACCGGCATTTTCCAGCATTCGATAGCGATACTGGCCAAAATCGGTCATTTCGTAAGCTACTGCCAGATTCCGCAGTCTCAACACTTCAGGGATATTAATATTTTCGGGACAGGGTAAACATTGATAACATTGGCTACATAAATCTGTAGTCAATTTATCGGTTAAATGTGCCTCTAAACCCTTAAAAACGGCAATTTCCGCCGCATCTAGGGGCTGATCTCCTTCGCATACGTTAATAATTGCCTCTAATTCCTCTGGGATCGCTGCCCCGACGCTGAGGGTAGTAATGCGCGGATCACTCAATAAAAAGCGATAATTTAGCTCTAGGGGTGAAAAAGGAGCGCATAATTCCTCTAGCTTCTTGGGAGGTCTGTGGAGACTACCTCCCTTATCAGCAGGGGAGATAATAAACACACCCATGTCCTTTGTTTGGGCTAAAGCGATCGCTGGTTGCTGTCTTTGCCAAAAAAAATAGTAATGGATATTGACAAAAGCAAAGAAATCTGTATTGATGGTCTCCAGAATAATTTCTAGGGGTGCATGGGTAGAAAAGCCAATATGACCGATTTTTCCAGCTTCTTGGGCTATAAAAACGGCTTTCATGCAGCCTTGCGGGTCTTTAATCCAGTTTAAATGCTCGCGGGTGTTAATGCCGTGAATTGCTAGACAATCGAGGTAATTTAATTGTAATCGTTCTAGGGATTCAGCGATCGCTTTTTCCATAGTTTGGCGATCGGGAGTGGGGACTAATTTCGTGGTCAGATAAACCCGATCCCGCACTCCTTGACGCTGCAGGTAGCGACCGAGAAAAACTTCGCTATTACCGTAACCTCTGGCCGTTTCTAGGTGATTAATCCCCAATTCTAGGGCGCGATCAACTGTTGCAGTAAACACCGACTCTGAGGACAAACAGCGCATTGTCCCCAGGGAAAACAGCGAAAATTGCCAATTAGTACGGCCAAATCGTCGATAACGCATTGATTCAGTTATCAGTTGTCAGTTGTCAGTTAGAAGGTATTGGGTGATAGGGTGTGGGGTGTGGGGTGAATAAATAAAAGCTGTCTCCTGACTTCTATCTCCTGAATTTTCACTGATCACTAAAATCACCGCGACGTTGGATCAGGTCTGAGGGGCTAAGATTGGAGACGAAATTGCGAAAAGCTTGACGTTCCTGTTCATCTGCGTCACGATCGACAGGGATAGAAGCGGAAGCGATCACTTCTTCCATTACCCAGACAGGACTGTTAGTACGCAGGGCAATGGCGATCGCATCACTGGGACGACAATCAATTTCTTTTTTGACTTCGCCGCGCTGGAGACAGAGAACAGCATAAAAAGTATTATCTTGGAGAGAATGGATGATAATCTTTTCTAAATCCATATCCCAAGCTTTAAAAATATTAACGATCAAATCGTGGGTGAGAGGACGAGGAGGTCTTTGTTGTTCGAGGACGGTCATAATGGCCTTAGCCTGATCTTGTCCGATGTAGATAGGTAGGGCGCGACGCTCGGAACCATCCTTCAGCAGTACAATGGGACTGCGAGTGATAGCGTCTAGGGCAATTCCAGCGACTTTCATTTCGATCATGACTAATGGCTTCTCCAAGATAGAGATTCAGCTAGGGAAGGAGTGGGAAAGCAACCCGAATAATATAGTGCTTCGCTACACTCACAGTATGCCCTAAGATGGCAGAGATTAGCCTCATCTTTAACGAAAAAAATACATCCCCTGCCGTCGGGAGACAGGAGACGGGAGTCATAGGAGACAGGAGATAGGTTGATAGGGGTTTAGGGAAATTTCAGCCAAATGCTCCACCTTCCCACTTCCCACACCCCACTTCCCATCTAAATTACTTAATTTGTGCTACGATAATAGTTTTCGGATAAATTTAAATAGGAGCAGACTGTCTGTATGTCTCGTTATAGAGGACCGCGCTTGCGCGTTGTGCGTCGTTTAGGGGAATTACCAGGCTTAACCCGTAAAAATGCCCGTCGTGCCTATGCACCGGGGCAACATGGTCAAGCCCGCAAAAAACGTTCAGAATATGCCATTCGTCTAGAAGAAAAACAAAAACTGCGTTTTAACTACGGTGTCAGCGAAAAACAATTAATTCGCTATGTCCGTAAAGCTCGCCGGGCTACTGGTTCCACTGGTCAGGTACTGCTGCAACTCTTAGAAATGCGTCTGGATAATACCGTTTTCCGTCTCGGTATGGCCGGGACAATTCCGGGGGCGCGACAATTAGTCAATCACGGTCACGTCACCGTTAACGGTAGAGTTGTGGATATTGCCAGTTATCAATGCCGTCCGGGTGATGTGATTGGAGTTAGAAATCAAGAGCGTTCCCAGGATCTCGTCAAAAGAAATATGGAATACCCCGGTTTAGCCAACCTGCCGAGTCATTTGGAATTTGACAAAAACACCCTCGTGGGCAAAGTGAATGGCGTTGTGGAAAGAGAATGGATTGCCCTCTCGATTAATGAACTGTTAGTAGTGGAATACTACTCTCGGAAAGTCTAGGAAAAAAGCCTTTTCCAGATACCTTGAGGACGCAATTGGCAGCGTCCTTATTTTATTGGCTAAATTTAGTATTTTTGATTGTACATCGGGTTGGCTAAGACCCGACTGCGGATGGTAGAAGCTCAACCATATCCCGCTACTGATATGCTAAGATTTCTGTATTAAGCCATAGGTCAGAGTCAGTCAAGAATTGCTGCTTGAGAACTTACTGTACAAGAAATCAAAATAGAGTGGAATGTACCATGAATGAGCAATCTAAGTAGTCGTGCAAAATAAATTTCCTAGTGAAGATAGGCAAAAGGCAAAAGGCAAAAGCTTTATCGAAATGTGTAATTAATTTTACTTAGGTACTTATCATTCCTGACGAAGAAACTAGAGAACGTTTGTTAAAAAAATAAGGTATTTTAGAACTGTAAGAATTTGAGTTTCAGTTAGAAGAAGTACAAGTTGGATTAGATAAGTATATTCGTGGGCAAAAGATGAAACAGCTAGAAATAAAAAGATAAAATTACAAAAAAGTTTTTTATATAGCGATCACCATTCTCGATTTTCAATATTCCCAAAGAGGTTCCCCTCTGTTAATGCAGCCTACCGACTACCGACTTCTAAATGGGATATTTTCAAAATGAAAACTAAATTATCTCAGCTTTATGAAACTGATTTTAACTTGTGGCTTGAGCAAACCGTAAATCACTTAAAAAAGGGCAATTTAGAACATCTTGATTTAGATATAGCGTTTCCTGTTCGCAAGAGGTACATTATCGATGTTGAAAAGTCTGATCAGCAAAGGTTTAAGTGTGCCACTCAGGTGTGAGAAAAGCTATAACTTAATCGAAGAAATATCCGATATGGTAAGTAATAATAGACGGGAGGTATTCAGTCGTTTAAAAGTTCTCTTGATGCACTTACTTAAATGGCAATATCAACCAGAAAAAGTAACTAATAGCTGGATAAATGCCATTGATGAGCAAAGAGAACAATTAGAGCTTATTTTAAGGGATAGTCCTGGCTTAAAACCCTATTTAGCCGATATTTTCGCAGAATGTTATCAAAAAGCAGTGCGAGGGACGGTAAATGAAACTAATTGACCAAAAGAAACTTTTCCAGTTGATTGTCCTTTTAGCCAAGAACAGATTTTAAATTGGGATTATTTTCCTGAAAATACCTTTTGAAAAATGGATATAGCAGTTTTATGATAAAATTGCCCTGCTGTCAAGACTGCTTTTTTCTTGCCAAATAGTTAAAGCCATTTGATGAACAAATCGCCAAGGTAGATGATGCTGACGGGCAATAGCGGCACAATCTTCGTATTCTGGTTGTACGGTAATCGGTTGATTAATTGACTCTTTGTAGGCAACTTTAAGCCGAATTTGTCCATAGACAGTATCGATCAATTGTATTTCTCTTTTTAAGATTGATCGCTCTTGAATCGTTCTTCTAATGCCTAAAGTTGTGGTTTCCTGAAAGATCATATTTTCACAAATAGCAGTTTTATCCAAAGCACAAATTACTGTCAAAAGTATCCCCAAACGAGATTTTTTCATAGTAATTGATTGACTAAATACGTCCAAAGCCCCCGCTTGTAATAAAGCCTCGCTTAAATAGGCGATCGCTTGCGGATTTAAGTCATCAATTTGAGTTTCTAAAACTGCCACGGTTTGGCTTTCATCTAGCTTTTCTGATTCTTTTTTCCCTAACCAAAGTCGGACAAGATTGGGAATCGGTAAATCTTTTGTACCTGCTCCTAAACCGACCTTTTCTAACTGCATTTTCGGCGGTTTACCGAAACTTTTAGCTAAAGTTGTCACAATAGCTGCCCCTGTGGGTGTTACTAATTCTGCTTCGATGCCATTACTATAAATTGGTACTTGTCGCTGACTGAACAATTGTACTACTGCTGGTACGGGAACCGGCAAACGACCATGGGCAGCCTGAACTGTACCGCCGCCGGTGGGTAGAGAAGAACAGTATAATTCACTCACCGATAGCCAATCCAAACCCAAACAAGTCCCGACGATATCAACAATGGCATCGGTTGCCCCGACTTCGTGAAAATGCACTTTTTCCGGCGCGATCCCGTGAACAGCCCCTTCCGCGATCGCAAGTTGTTGGAAAACCGCTAAACTCCATTCTTGGACTTTCTGGGGTAAATTTGCCTGTTTAATTAAATTTTCAATCTCTGGTAAATGGCGAGTGGGGGTATGATGGTGATGGTGGTGATGATCAGCGGACTTCTCGGTAGTGACATCGACGTGAACCTTAGTGGCAATTTGACCGCGACGATGCACTTTGTCGGCCCTTAACTGATATTCATTCTCAATTCCTAAAGTTTTTAGTTGTGCAATCAGGTATTCTAAGGGGACTCCTAAATCTACTAATGCCCCTAAAAACATATCCCCGGCGATTCCCGTGGGACAATCCCAATAGGCGACGATTTTGCTATCATGGCTACTATTTACTCTCTCCATCCCGAAAATCCCCAACAACGTTCTATCCAAGAAATCTGTCATGCCCTGAAAAATGGGGCAATTATGCTTTATCCTACCGATACCGTCTATGCGATCGGTTGCGATCTCAATGTGAAATCCGCCGTCGAACGAGTTCGCCAAATCAAGCAACTATCTAATGATAAACCCTTGACGTTTCTCTGTTCTTCTTTGTCGAATATTTCCGAGTACGCAGTGGTCAGCGATTATGCCTATAAGATTATGCGACGAGTCATACCGGGTCCGTACACTTTTCTCTTACCGGCGACTAAATTAGTGCCGAAAGTGGTGATGAATCCGAAGCGGAAAACCACCGGTATCCGGGTTCCCGATCACGTTATCTGTCGCACCATTCTCGAAACCCTAGAAAATCCCATTATCTCTAGTTCTGCCCATCTTCCCGATGAAGAGGGGGATTTTCCCACCAAGGGATTAGAATCCGCTAGGTTATTCGATGCCCTCGATCATATCGTTGATTTAATTATCGAAGATGGTTCAGTCCCTGGTTCGGAACTGTCAACCATTGTTGATTTTACTGGCGATCAACCGGATATCGTGCGTCAGGGTTTGGGTTGGCCGGAATTACAACAATGGTTATAACGAAGGCAAAAGGCAAAAGGCAAAAGGCAAAAGGCAAAAGGCAAAAGGCAAAAGGCAAAAGGCAAAAGGCAAAAGGCAGCTTTGTTCTCCCCACACCCCACACCCCACACCCCCCACCCCCCCTCCCCCCCCCCCCCCCTCCCCCCCTCCCCCCCCCCC
>NZ_BJKP01000026.1 GCF_008974145.1 Microcystis aeruginosa NIES-4325
AACCGGATGATTATGTGGTGGCGACAAATGAAACCTATTCTATCCGGGAGTTTCTCGATATTTCTTTCCAATACGTTAATTTAAATTGGCAGGATTATGTGGAGTTTGACGAACGTTATTTGCGTCCAGCGGAAGTAGATTTACTGATAGGAGATTCCACGAAAGCCAGAGAGAAATTAGGTTGGCAGCCGTCGGTGACATTCGAGGGACTGGTAAAATTAATGGTAGATGCGGATTTAGCGGCTTTGGGGATTAATCTTAATAACGGTGGTGATAGCCAACAGTTATTAAAAGATTTGGCTTATCTTCGCAATCGTTCGATGACAACTGTGGATTAAAGAGGTGAAAATATGCGGAATTTAAGCGAACAAAGAATCGTCGTCACCGGGGGGGCCGGATTTTTAGGTCGGCAAGTAGTTAATCAATTAATCGAAGCGGGGGCAAATCCCGAAAAAATTACAATTCCTCGGTCAAAGGATTGTGATTTAAGAGTTTGGGAAAACTGTCAACGTTTAGCCGACGAAGAAGATTTAATTATCCATTTGGCGGCCCATGTGGGAGGTATCGGTCTCAATCGGGAAAAACCCGCCGAATTATTCTATGATAATTTGATGATGGGAACCCAATTAATTCACGCTGCCTATCTAGCAGGAGTGCAAAAATTTGTCTGTGTGGGGACAATTTGTGCCTACCCAAAATTTACTCCAGTACCTTTCCGTGAAGACGATTTATGGTCAGGATATCCCGAAGAAACCAATGCGCCTTATGGTATCGCTAAAAAGGCTTTATTGGTACAATTAGAGTCCTATCGTTTACAGTATGGTTTCAACGGAATTTATCTTTTACCAGTGAATTTATACGGGCCGGAGGATAATTTTGATCCGGGTAGTTCCCATGTAATTCCTGCTTTAATTCGCAAGGTTTATGAGGCACAACAACGGGGAGATAAACAACTTCCTGTCTGGGGAGATGGTAGTCCAACCCGGGAGTTTCTCTACTCCACCGATGCAGCGCGAGGCATTGTCATGGCCAGTCAATTCTATAATGAATCAGACCCGGTTAATCTTGGTACAAATTATGAGATTTCTATCAAAGATTTAGTGGAATTAATCTGTGGTTTAATGGGTTTTGATGGCGAAATTGTTTGGGAAATAGATAAACCGAATGGTCAACCGCGGCGCTGTTTAGATACAACCCGCGCTGAGGAAAAATTCGGTTTTGTTGCCCAAATGGAATTTAAAGAAGGTTTGCGGAAAACCATTGAATGGTATCGGCAAAACGCCGCTTAGTCTCGATAGCTGGTGTGTTAGATTAATAACTAACACACCTAATTTTTTTAAGCTTACTGACCGGTAAAATCAGAACGAAGGGTTAATTTTAAATCTTCCTTGGGGTTAATTGACAATAATTCCACCGATTCTCCTCGTAATAACCAGCCGGCTAATACTTCTAATCCCCCTCCTCTTAATAATCCCTCGCTAACCGGTCGGTCAGAAGTAAAAGAAGCGAGGACAGAAGCGGCGGATTTTCCTAATACTGCACCCTGAATAATTTTATCGGGGTTAACTCCCTTAATTAGCCTTTCTATACGGGTGAAAACTGCCGAAATAGCATCAATAGATTTTTCTTGGGGTTGACGGGTTTTTAAAAAGATTTTTTGGGATAGAAAACGCGAACCTTGACCATCGGGTTTAATTTCTCCGATAATCTGACTACCATCGGGAATAATTGTCTGTCCCTGGTGATTTTTGATATTATCGGTGACGGTCAGGGATAAAGAAAAAGTTTCCTGTTTGGTTAAAAGAATTTTTTCTCCTTGCTCGTATTTTACAGGGATATCTGTCCCGGCCGGAATTAATCGATCATTCCCCAAAGGCATTGGTTTAATCGGGTTAATTGGGGCGAATTGACGTGCGATCGCAGGAGTCAAGGAAAGGAAGACCACAACGAAAGAAGCACTTAAAAGCATTGTTAATAGGGTCAGAGGATGATGACGACCCTGCTTTTGAAAATTTAGCATCTTACCCTTGAGTTTCCTAGTGGGAGCGAATTTAAAGATAGAGACGAAAGCGGGAAAAGGTTTGTTTCCAAGCAATAAAATGCGGGAAAAAGGATAGTTTTAGCAAAAAATAGCTGAGATTTCCGACTAATTGCCAGTTATTATTTTATTTGGTCTATTGAAACGCCAAAACTCTTGATTTGTCCGCAGTTCTTAGCTTGGCACGGTTAATGGGGAACAAGAACTATTTATGGAAAAATTATAGGTTAAATCCTATCAAAAAAAAATCACCCGATCGAATTAACTTTAAGTTTTGCGATCGAGTAAGCCAAAAACATTCTCCCTGATCACCCGCAAACCGGATGCTGTTGCTAAAATAATCTTCATGGTCCCCAAGCTACCGAAACGAGCAAAGAGAGAATCGCCACTTTATCAATTAATCAATTATGGATTTACTCGAATACCAGGCCAAGGAAATATTTGCTCAAGTCGGCATCCCCATTTTACCTTCCCAACCAATCCACGAACCGGGGGGACTAAAAAGATTAAACATTCCCTATCCTATCGTGCTGAAGTCCCAGGTACGAGCGGGAGGACGAGGAAAAGCAGGAGGGGTGAAATTTGTCGCTAATACCATCGATGCGATCGCTGCTGCCCATGCTATCTTTCATTTACCGATCGCCGGAGAATATCCAGAGGTAATCCTAGCAGAAGCCAGGTATAATCCGCAACAGGAGATATTTTTAGCGATTTTACTCGATTATCATCTGCAAAGACCGGTTTTACTGGGTGCGAGTCAAGGGGGGATGGATGTGGACAGTTTGCTGGCAACCATGCAAAAAGTGGTCATTGAAGAGAGATTTTCCCCCTATCTCTGTCGGCAATTAGCCGTATCTATGGGTTTAAGAGGGTCTTTGATCGAGTCTATCAGTCAAATTCTCGAAAAAATGTATAGTCTCTTTGTCAGCAAAGATCTCGATATTATCGAGATTAATCCCCTGGGTATCAACGAAGTTGGGGAAGTGATGGCCCTAGATGGCAAAATAACTGTTAATGATGCCGCTTTAGCTAGACATCTCGATCTTCTGGCCTTGGCCCCACCCCAATTACAATACCCTTGGTCGATAATTGATCAAACTGGCCGAATAGCGATGATCAGCAATGGCCAGGGTTTGATGTCCAGTATCTGGGATGTCTTAGCTGGCCAGGGGGCAAAACTAGCAGCATGGCTTATACTGGAGGAAAGACTAGAGTTAGAGCAATTAACCAAGCAAATAGAGGGTGGTCTGCAACAATTCCAACTATTACCTAATTTAAAAGTGGTTATCGTTGATATCGTCGGTTATCCCGACTTTGGCCAAAAAGCGATCGAGACTATTAGCAATTACTACCGCAGTTATAGCCAATTATCACCCGGCCAGGGCAGCGGCGAACGAACGATCCGGGCCACCCGACAGGAAAGACAAACCTTGGAACCCCGAACTTTTCTCAATCCCACCCCACCACAAATAATTTTTCGCGTCCTAGGTGACAACCAAGCGATCGATCTCAGTCAGAGTTTAGCTGATGTTAACTTTCATTGGTTAGAGTCTTTAGAAGAGGTGGTCACTGCAGCCATTAAATTAGCCTAGCAGGGGAATGGGAGAATGGGGAGACCACTTCGTGCGCGACGTTCGGCGAAGCTCAGTCGAGCCGTTGCGGGGGGGAATGGGGGAATTTCAACTGATACCCCAACACCCCAACACCCCAACACCCTAACAACCCAACACCCCAACACCCCAACACCTAACCCCAACACTTAATATATGAAATGGACAGATAAAGATCAGATAATTATGCAAGGGATCGATCGACCCCTGGGCAAATATTATGCGGCAAGATTGAAAACCCAGGGAACCTGTTTAGTAGCGGGGGTAGCTAGTGGCCAAGGTGGTGAGATAATCGCAGAGATACCAGTCTTTGATCTAGTGGCCGAGGCCGTTGCTGAAGCCGGAGAAATCAAAACCAGTTTAATTTTAGTCCCCCCCAATCAAGTCCTAGATGCGGCCTTAGAAGCGATCGCATCGGGTATTCCCCAATTAATTATCGTCACCCCCGCAGTTCCCCCCTTGGATCTGGTGGAATTATTAAAGATAGCTAGTACCACCGGGACATTAATTCTCGGACCCGGCAGCCAAGGTGTAATTATTCCCAATTATCTTTGGTTGGGTATTTGTGAACCAAGTTTTTATCAATTGGGGACAATCGGTCTGATTACGCGTGGCGATCGCATAGGGGATGAAGTGGCGAAAACTTTAACAGCAGCTGGGTATGGTGAATCTATGGCGGTAAATTTGGGTACTGATGGCATTATTGGCTCAAATTTGTCTCAATGGTTGCAGGTTTTTGAGGAAGATGAAAATACCGAGGCGATTCTCCTCGTCAGTCAGGTGGGAGGAAAGGCCGAAATCGAGGCAGCCAAATATATTGCCTCGGCGATCGAAAAACCGGTGATTGCCTATCTTGTGGGGTTAAATGCAGCGATTGAAACCAATTTCGGCGATACAGAAACAATTATTTCTAACCAACTTTCCTACTCTGTTGCCGCTAAGAATACCAGAAAAGATAGCTTACGTCATTTTCAAGAAGCTGGGGTGACAGTGGTGGAAAAATTGGCCGATTTACCCGCCTGTTTAGGGAAAGTCTTGTCCTGAATTTGTCCCCATTGCCTCAATAGTAAGCCGTTGACTACCTAAATTACTCGTTAAGACTGCACTGGAGTTGGGGGCACTGGAACTATCGAGGATATGGTTATATATTTTTCAGCTTACTAGCCGCCCTCTTTTCCTTCCCTCCTTATCCCGAACTGACGTTAATCATTAATCAGTAATCAGTGGCAAGAAAGAAGATCAAAGGGCAGGTCTAACTCTGCCCTTTATTATCGGAAAAAGTCCCTTCTTTTCGTCTTTTTTTGATAACTTATTTTCTGTTTGTGGCCAGGAATAGATTTGTGGTTTTAGGACTGAGAGCCTTAGTTAACTAAAACGCAGAGATTAGACACTAAGCCCAGAAATTTCGGCTTATACCAGTGGAGAGTAACTTTTAAACCATTAATTCGGGCAGCTTGTTCAATAATACGGGCAAATTCATCTTCCGCAAGCAAGCGCAGATTTTTTTCACTAGCCCAAAACTTCATCCCAATTAAGTTTAAGACAGAGCGATGCCAACTTCTCGGCAGCCAGTGCAAGAGGGGCAAGCGCGTATGAAATTCTAGCCAGTGGTAGCGATTAGGAGTGGTGATAAATAAGCGGGGACATAATCGCAGCAGGCTGCTGACGTATTCAATCTGCGATTGTTCATTGCCGACGTGTTCGATAACCGCCGATGAGATGATATAGTCAATTCCTTCTACTTGGGAAGGTGTGGGAGGCCAATCAAGGACAACTAATCCGGGAAAAACTGCCGCTAAATGGCTAATTTCTTCGGGAGAGCAGGCACAAACCCTAGCATCGTCTTCCAACAACCAGCGAATCAAGCAATTACTCGCTTGTCTGGTGGTTTCCGGTGTAGAACCATGGTCTAAAAATTTTTTTCCCCTCACACCATCCACGGCATTCTCTAAAAAATCATACATTTTGCGGCGCATTTGCAGGGTGGTCTTGCCGTGAAGTTTCGCCAGGGGGCGGTTTTTGCCAAAATAATCGATGCCTAATTTTTCTACCATAAATCTATTCCCTAATTTTTTCTGAAAGACTTGACAACTGTTCAATATACACTTATATACTAACTAGGGAGAAAAAGTTCGTGCGGTTGAGGAAAAAATTTTCTTAACCTTGCTCGCCTATAGCCATTGACTAAATATGGTTATGGTTAACCCCGACGAGGCTATCTCTGAAAAAACCAATCATAATCAGAGGTTCAACCAATAACAATCCACCTGGAAATAATGGAAAGCAGTGCAAAATTGGAGAGTCAATTATCGTCAAGTTCAGCAAGAAAGGAGAACAATGCCGCTTTTTCTATTGTCATTCCCGTCTATAATGAGGAAAAGGGTATTACTCCGACTTTAGAACTTCTCCAAGAACAACTAAAACTCTCTAATTGTACCTATGAGATTGTGGTGGTTAATGATGGTTCTAAGGATCGAACGGGTGAAATCCTGCGAGAACTTCAGGAATTGATGACATTTAGGGTAATCGAACATCCCAGAAATCGTGGCTATGGTGCGGCACTGAAAACGGGAATTAGACAGGCTAAATATGGGGCAATCGTGATTACGGATGGGGATGGAACCTATCCTAACGAAAGAATTCCCCAATTAGTTGCCCTGCTAGAAAATGCTGATATGGTGGTAGGAGCGCGTACTGGGGCCAATGTCAGTTATCCAACAATTCGCAAAATTCCTAAGTGGTTTCTTGTCCGTTTTGCCGAATGGATTAGCAATAGTCGCATTCCAGATCTTAATAGTGGCTTACGGGTTTTTCGTAAGAGCGTAGTCGAGAGATTTTTTAATATCTTACCCGATACTTTTAGTTTTACCACTACGATTACCCTAGCCATGTTGACTAATGGTTATTTAGTCCATTATGAACCGATTGACTATTTTGCTCGCCAGGGCAACAGTAAAATTAAACCTATACGCGATACTTTGCGCTTTGTCCAGTTAATCCTCCGGGTGGGAATGTATTTTGCACCGCTTCGAGTTTTTCTACCGATTGCTGGCTTGTTTTTTCTGGCATTTTTATTTACTTTTATTCAAGATATTTTTGTTCGCGAAAATCTTACCGAAAGGAGTCTCTTGCTCTTGATAGCAGCAACACAAACGGGAATGTTTGCTCTTTTAGCAGACATGATTGATAAACGAACTTGATAATAAATATCGGTATAACTAGCATTTTTTGCGACAATTTGGAGAGGTATAAAATGAGCTATTGGTTAAGTACAAAAACTATGATAAGTAAAGGTACAGTAGAAATTAAGCGTCAAGTCGTGTCGAAAATTTTCCCAATTATTTTGACTTTAATTTGTTTAATTAAACTATTCTTAATCAGAACCAGTGAAATAGTGGCTTCTCCCAGTGATCCCCAGAATTATCTAAGTCGTGCGGAAAGAGCGGTTTGGTTTTCCGATGGTATCGGTATATTAAATTTAGGCCATCCCCCAGGTTATTCCTTATTGGTTTGGTTAGTCAGTTTTACAGGGATACCTTTGCGAATATTTCACGAACTATTTTACATTTTTTCAGTGTTTTTATTGATTTATTCTATTCGCTTACTAAAAGTACCGAAAATTGTCTGTGTTTTAATTTTTTCTCTACTAATTTTCTATCCCCTGACGTTCAGATTTTTTAATGATGCGAGAAGCGAAGCAATAACGGTTTCATTGTTTAATATATTGATTGCGTTGATCTTATTTTTGTTGTTTAAGAAAAAAATATCAGAAAAAATTATTTATTCCTGTTTGGCTGGATTAACCCTCGGATTTATCGGCATTACTCGACCAGAAAAAGGAATTGAATACATCTATATTTTAAGTTTAATTCTAATTATGTTTTTAACCAAGCCTCAGTGGAAATTAAGAGAAAAAATCCAACAGTCTTGTTTTTTAGTATTTTTACCTCTGTTAGTCTTCATTATGGTAAATTTTGCCATAGTCTCACTTAACTCAATTTTCTTGGGTGTGCCGGGGGTAAGTTTGTGGAATGCACCTAGTTTTAAGGGTATGTACACAGGATTAATGAAAATAGATGCTGGTACTCCAGTCAGACAGGTTCCTATTAATCCAGCACAGTTAGAAGCAGCTTATCAAGTTAGTCCCACCTTCAAAACCCTAGAACCTTTCCTTCCTAAAGAAGAAATTCGCAGTAAATTTACAGTCTGGCTGTTAGCAGATGCTGTGGGTGATAGCATCAACCCTGTTAACCCTAGGTCGGTAACTACTCGGCAAGTTTATAAAAAATTTACCGAGATAAATCAAGAATTAAAAACTGCTTTTCGTAATCGTCTTTTACCAACAAAAGCTTTTGGTTTTAGCTATATAGATCCTAATTTTGGGATTTGGTTGCCTCACCTTAAGGAATCTTCTATAAAGGTTATCACTAAGTTTCTCTATCCTCCCTTTTCAGAAGTAGAAAAAATTTTTCTTGTGGACGATCCCAGGTCAAGTATTACCCTCTTTAATAAGGTAGCTAATCTTCGTGCAGCTTGGACGGGAAAAGAACGGACTAGTAGAATAAGATTACTGCTAGTTAAAGTGATAACTAGAGCTATTCATATCATCAATACCATCGGGATAATTTCTATAGTATTCTTACTGATATACTATTTTTATAGTAAACCTAAATCGCCCTTATTATCTAATTATGTATTTATTCTCTTGTTTATTATTGTGATTAATTTCCTTCGCTTGCTTTTATATTCTTTAGTGGATGCAAGTTTACTGTTGGTGCATATGCGCTATTCTTTCCCGGGTATGCCTTTATTTTCTGCCTTTTCCCTACTAAACATTTTTGTTGTTGTTAATTTATTATGGAAAAAGAAAGATAGAGAAAACCAAATTAGTTTCTGCACAGTAGTTTAACAGAAAAAATTAATGGTATTCAATCATGAAAAATAAGATAGCAAAATTAATTACAAATCCTTCGCTGATCTATTGGGTTTACGCAGTTTCTGTATTTTTATACTTTCAAACAAAAGATCGTTTCGATCTATGGGTGGCTACTGATTCACCTGGTTATGTCAATTTTAGTTTTAATTCTCTGAGTGCCATAATTTCCCAACAAAGAACCTTTTTTTATCCACTATTTCTCAATTTAGTCAAAGTAATCTCCCCAGATTTTCATCTGCTACCAGCTGCTCAGTTTGTTGTGTATGCCTTAGCGGTATTTGTTTTTTTTAGAGGTCTAAGGATAGCAAACTTTTCCAAAATTCAAGCCCTTGTCACTGCTTTGCCTCTGCTACATACCCAAATTCTTTGGAGACTTGTTCCGGCGCAATTGCCAGAGATTTTATCGGTATCTATGGCTATCCTAACCATAGCTTTTATGTTTATGTTTGTTAAACAAACCTATAACCCTTTTCTCCTAATTACTCTGTCGTTGAGCTTATTCCTAACCTATCAAACTCGACCTTCCTTTTTGTTTCTCATCCCTCTAGTACCTCTGCTTACTTTTGTTCTAGTATTCTTTTTTAATTATCACCATAGAGTAAGAAATAACTTTTACAGAAACATATTAATCAAGGTTGTAATTGCCTGTTTTATTCCTTATTTGTTATTTAATATTCTCCGCACTTCTTTAGTCAATACATCAGGAGTTGTTTCTTTTTCTGGATATAGTCTGAGTGGCATTACCACCCAAATGTTGACAGCTGATATAATCCCAGAATTACCTGTTGAACAGCAACAATTAGCCCAGGCGATTGTGGATTGGCGTGAGCAATTAAAAAATATGAGTCCTGAAGAATTATCTCAAGCTATAGATGAACAATTCAACCATGAAAATATGACACCATGTCTTATTCCTGCCTCTAAAGCTACCTACACTCAATGGTACTACTGCTTCGGATTTAATAGTTGGAGAACTGCCATTAAAGTAGCTAACAATCTGTACGGAGACAATCCCGTCCTTGTTAATGACTCTCTAAAAGATTTATCTTTATCGATTATAAAAATTCAACCTCGTCTCTATTTTAAATGGATATATAACGGACTAAAATTAGCTTTGAAGAGATTGACGTATCCAGAAGTTGGGGGCGTAGAAAAAAGTCTTACAGAAGATGTATTTTTAAGTTATATCGCTAAAGTTATTACTTTTGTTCTAGTCTTACTATGTTTATTATTTTTACTTAAAATTATCGGTATTACTTACTTAGAGAAACCAGCTTTTCTGGAATCACCAACTTCCTTTTTAGCAATTATTAGTTCATCTCTGTTGATTGTTTATGGTCTATTGTTGCGGTGGGGATTTGATTTCTCCGATTTCTTGATAATTATTTTGTGGTATAATTTCTTAGTAATAATCGCTGCTATAGTTATTTTTGTGTTGATTAGAATTATCGGTATTTTCAAATTTAGTTCAAGTGATCTTAAGTTTTTCTTGCCCATACCTACCGAGCTATCTGCTATAACTATGACAGGAATACTTTTCTTTTTAGGAGGGACTTTTTTAACTATTTTAGTAGCACGACCTATACCACGATATACCCAAGCTTATTCAGTTTTTTTGCCTAGCATTTTGTCGCTTACTACCCTAATTTTAGTGACTTTCACTGCTAAAAAAGTCTTTAATATTTTTGCGAAAAAAACTTGATTATAATTACCATATCTTGAAATTTTGCCAGCTTAAATATAAACTCATTAACAGGCAAACTAAGGTTTTAACTCAATTAGGAAAGACTAAAATTTCAACAAATATATTTCTTGGAAAATGATACCCATCAAAATCTCCCTTTGTTTTAGAGAATTTTAACCTGTTATCCCAATCTAAAAAACATCATGCTAATTTCTTTTATCCATAGATGGTTAACTGCTCCCACCGAAAAATTCTTCAGTGCCAGAAACTTATTTTGGTTCAGTTTAAGTTTAATTTTTGGGGCGATTTTTGGAGTTATGGCTTTACGAGAAGCTTTTAGCCAAAATTATGTCGTTCAAGATGATGTTCGACAACATATTACTTGGCTTTTTCGTTTTTGGGATGAGGAGCTATTTCGGGGTGATTTTATTGCTGATTATTATCTTTCTTCACTACCATTCGGTTACACGACTCTCTATCAATTATTAGCCAAAGTTGGTATTGACCCGATTCTAGCGAGTAAACTCTTGCCCATCATTCTAGGTGTATTAACCTCTGTTTATAGTTTCCTCCTGGCACTAGAAATTTTACCAGTGCCAACAGTTGGTTTTTTGTCCACGGTTCTAATTAATTATATGCAGTGGAATACACCTATTTTAGTTAGTGCTACTCCTAGAGCATTTTCCGCTCTCTTTTTCTTAGCATTTTTGTATTATTTACTGCGACGTTCTCTTTGGCCTTGTTTAGCAGCTATCTTTCTGCAGGGGTTATTTTATCCTCCTTATGTCCTGATCATCGCTGGTATTTTAGCCTTACGCGCATTACGTTGGCAACGAGGTTGGCCAACTCTATCCTTAGATCCTAATAATTATTGGCTATGCGGCACTGAACTGATAGTCGCTATTCTGGTGTTATTGCCCTATGTCTTGAGTCCCTCGGAATACGGACCAACAGTGACCCATGCTCAAGCTAAAACAATGATTGAATTCCAACCTGGGGGACGAACGGCTTTTTTTGGCAATAGTTTTCAGAATTATTGGTTTTTCAAAGGCAAACGGAGCAGTTTACAACTTCAGCAAATTTTTAATCCACCCATAATCTGGTTAGGGTTGTTTTTGCCAATACTCATGAACTTTCCTGCTCGCTTCCCCCTGGCTAAACGAGTTAATTCAGGAGTGAATATCCTCACCCAAATGATAGTGGTTTCTCTCGGTCTATTTTTTGCCGCCCATGCTATACTTTTTAAACTTTATCTTCCCAATCGATACGCTCAAGGCCTAGACTTCGTCTTACGACTAGCAACCGCAATCGCTATAGTCATAATTTTAGATGCACTTTTCTTGCAATTACAATATTGGTTTGCCGATAGTAAAAATTCTGGCTCTCAATTGAGTTCTCAAAGGCGATTATTTGTACAGCTGGTGGCGGTAATTCTGGCGGCGACGGTTCTAACCTACCCTAGTTTTTTATTAGTTCCCAAAAACTGGTATGTTTATGGCGACGAACCTCAATTATACGACTTCTTAACTAGGCAGCCTAAAGACTCACTAACCGCTTCTTTAGCCCACGAAGCCTCCAACTTACCCAGTTTTACTCAACGTTCAGTTCTCGTCGCCCCAGAATTCGCCCTTCCCTATGAGTTAGGCTATTATAATCGGTTTCGTTCACAAGCGATCGATTTGATAGACGCTCAATATAATGAAAATTTGGAAACCATCAAAACTTTTATTAATAAGTATGGAGTAGATTTTTGGTTATTAGAGCGAGACTCTTTTAGTCCTGACTATATACGAAGAAATGCTTGGTTGAATCCGTTTCAGCCTGCCACCGAAGAAGCTTTACGAAAGTTAGAACAAGGTTCTGTTCCTGTCCTTACTAATCTCAAGGAACAATGCACGGTTTTTGAGAGCGAAAAATTGCTGTTATTGGAAGCAAAATGTATTCTTCAATCTTCTTTATGATTCAAGACTATTGCGTTCTAGATGCTATTATATCTATTGAAGTAAAGGCCAATCAAATAAATGACTGAAGTAGCTATTACAGCGTTTCTCAGATTGTGCCTCACCTTGACGAGAAGGGCTGTATAAGGAGTGCAAGATTACAGGCGAAACAGTTAGGATTGTCCTTATTTATAGTGGATATTACTTGTCACAATCGCCCTTTGTTTTAGAGAATTTTAACCTGTTATCCCAATCTAAAAAACATCATGCTAATTTCTTTTATCCATAGATGGTTAACTGCTCCCACCGAAAAATTCTTCAGTTCCAGAAATTCCTGCAGGAATTTCTCCAGGAAGTATTACCAGAGTTAGAGGTGTAAGTTGGTCGTGGTTACAAAATTACGTCAACGTCTCGACTTCGCTCGACGTTGACCCATCCCGAAGCCGAAGGGTCAACAATAAATTGGTGGCTGTCCCCCGTTAAGTAAAGGTTTGTTGAAAAATCAAAAGGCCAATTAGTTATAGAGTGTGATCAAATGTGGTCTTTGGTTTATTGTAAGAAGATAAAGGTATATATTTGGCTGGCAATTGATAGAACAGGGAAATTCAGATGTTTAACCCCCATCTTATCCAGGGGATTTTCAATGACAATTCCTGAGAGCTACTATATCATGGTAGATCACCTGTGATTCCTCAGACTGGCCAAGATAAAGATGGCAACAGGCAAAAATTAGGAAAAATCAGCGACAATCGAAACGGCAAGATCAAAAAAAATTCTATTCTAGATTGACCTTATCAGCAGACTAACTATCCCACCCTTCTAGACAACGACCCTAAGGATAACTTCTATGGCGCAACAAAATAACCTAAAAACCGACAATATACACCAAATCGATCCCTATTGGGGTCCCCGATGGCTCGTAGAGGAACGGGACGCTTGCGGAGTCGGTTTTATTGCCGATGTGCGCGGTTCTGGCAGCCATCAACTGATTGAACAGGCCCTTTTAGCCTTAGGTTGTTTGGAACACCGGGGAGGCTGCAGCGCCGATCAGGATTCCGGTGACGGTTCCGGTATGATGACCGCTATCCCCAGAGATGTCCTCGCTCCTTGGTTCGCCGAAAATGGCTTAAATATGCCAGAATCTGAGCACCTAGGGGTGGGTATGGTCTTTCTTCCCCAAGCGAACCTGGAACGATCCGAAGCCAAAGCACACATTGAGGAAATTGTCAATAAATATAATATTAAGATTTTAGGTTGGCGTGCTGTTCCCGTCCGTCCCGAAGTCCTCGGCAGACAAGCAAGGGAAAATCAACCCTACGTCGAGCAAATTCTGGTTACTTCCCCCGATTTAGCTGGTTCTCAATTCGATCGCCTACTCTATATTGCCCGTTCTGAAGTCGGTAAGCAACTGGCCGATGATTTCTATTTCTGTTCCTTTTCCTGTCGCACCATTGTCTATAAAGGCATGGTAAGGGGCGAAATCCTGCGAGAGTTCTATCTAGACCTGCAAAATCCCGCCTATAGCAGTCAATTTGCTATTTATCACCGACGTTTTAGCACCAATACCCAACCAAAATGGCCCCTCGCTCAACCGATGCGCTTATTGGGTCATAACGGCGAAATTAACACCCTTTTGGGCAATATTAACTGGATGTCGGCCCGGGAACCCGCTTTAGAAACCCAAGGTTGGACCCACGAAGAGTTACAATCCCTGACTCCCATTGTTAACCCCGCTAACAGCGACTCCTATAACCTCGATAGCGCCCTAGAATTATTGGTCAGAACCGGTCGCAGTCCCCTAGAAGCGGCTATGATCCTAGTGCCAGAGGCCTACAATAATCAGCCTGATTTAGAGGATTATCCCGAAATTATCGACTTTTACGAATACTATAGCGGTTTACAGGAACCCTGGGACGGTCCAGCTTTACTGGTATTCAGTGACGGGGGAATCGTCGGTGCTTGTTTGGATCGCAACGGTTTACGGCCGGCCCGTTATAGCATTACTAACAACGGTTATATCGTCGTTTCCTCGGAAGCGGGAACTATTCCCCTCGATGAAACCACCATTATCGAAAAAGGTCGTCTCGGCCCCGGTCAAATGATCGCAGTTGACCTAGAAAAAGGCGAAATTAAGCGTAATTGGCAGATAAAACAGGAAATTGCCCGATCTAATCCCTACGGTGAATGGGTGCAATCCCAACGCACCTTTATTGATAAAGAAACAGCGATCAATATTCCCGCTCCTAGTCATCTCCTTCCTCTGCAAACCGCTTTCGGTTATACTGCCGAAGATGTGGATATGATTATCGTCCCCATGGCAGAACAGGGAAAAGAACCGACTTTCTGTATGGGTGATGACACTCCCCTAGCAGTCCTCTCCAGTAAACCTCATCTTCTCTACGATTACTTTAAACAACGTTTTGCCCAAGTTACTAACCCTCCCATCGATCCTTTACGGGAAAGTTTAGTCATGTCCCTGACTATGTATCTGGGACGACGGGGCAATATCCTGAAATTGGGGGTTGATGACGCACATTTACTGAAATTAGACTCTCCCTTGCTCAATAATGCGGAATTAGCCAAGGTTAAAACCTCTAGCTACAAAACAGCCGAACTTTCTACCCTTTATGATCTGACCACCGGACCGGGGGGATTAGAAACCGCGATCGCTAATTTGTGCGCTGAGGCCGCCAAGAAAGTAGCATCGGGAGCGGAAATTTTAATTCTCAGTGACAGAACTGCTCCTATTGACGAAAAAACTAGCTATATTCCCCCTTTATTGGCCGTTGGTGCCGTCCATCATCACCTGATTCGCTCTCACTTGCGTTTAAAAGCTTCGATCGTTATCGACACAGCCCAATGTTGGAGTACCCATCACTTCGCTTGTCTAATTGGTTATGGCGCTTCCGCAGTTTGTCCCTATCTGGCCCTAGAAACGATCGCCCAGTGGTGGATCGAGCCAAAAACTCAGAAATTGATGGAAAATGGCAAATTAGAAGCTATTAGCCTCGAAAAAGCCCTAATTAATTACCGCAAATCCGTAGAAGCAGGATTGCTGAAAATCCTCTCGAAAATGGGTATTTCTCTCCTATCTTCCTACCATGGGGCGCAAATTTTCGAGGCCATCGGTCTGTCGGCAGATTTAGTTAAACTAGCTTTTAACGGCACTACCAGTCGCGTTGGGGGTTTAAGCATTGCTGAAGTGGCCCAAGAAGCGATCGCATTCCACCGTCAAGCTTTCCCCAATCTTACCGCTAGAAAACTAGAAAACTACGGTTTTGTCAACTACCGTCCGGGGGGAGAATACCACATGAATTCCCCAGAAATGGCGAAAGCACTCCATAAAGCCGTGGCCGCTCACTCCCAAGGTCAAGGATATGACCATTACGAAACCTATCGCCAAATCTTGCAGCAAAGACCCGCTACTGCGTTACGGGATCTATTAGAATTTAACAGCGATCGAGCCTCAATTGCCATCGAAGAAGTAGAATCGATCGAAAGTATCCTGCAACGCTTCTGCACAGGGGGAATGTCCCTCGGTGCCTTGGGACGGGAAGCACACGAAACCCTAGCGATCGCCATGAATCGCATCGGAGGTAAGTCCAATTCCGGAGAAGGGGGAGAAGATCCGATCCGCTACACCAGCTTAAGCGATGTGGATGCCGAGGGACATTCCGTGACCATGCCCCACCTAAACGGCTTAAAAAACGGTGATACGGCCAATTCTGCCATTAAACAGATAGCTTCGGGACGTTTTGGAGTCACTCCCGAATACTTAATGAGTGGAAAACAGCTAGAGATTAAAATGGCCCAAGGAGCAAAACCGGGAGAAGGAGGTCAATTACCTGGGAAAAAAGTCAGTCCCTATATTGCCATGTTACGGCGCTCGAAACCGGGTGTTACCTTGATTTCTCCCCCTCCTCACCACGACATCTACTCGATCGAAGATTTAGCGCAATTAATCTACGATTTACACCAAATTAACCCCCGGGCTAAAGTTTCTGTCAAATTAGTGGCCGAGATCGGTATCGGCACAATTGCGGCCGGAGTTGCCAAAGCTAACGCTGATATTATCCAGATTTCCGGCCACGATGGTGGTACAGGTGCATCACCCCTAAGTTCGATCAAACACGCGGGTAGTCCCTGGGAATTGGGAGTAACGGAAGTGCATCGGATGTTAATGGAAAATCAACTGCGTCATCGGGTGATTTTGCGTGCGGATGGGGGACTGAAAACCGGTTGGGATATCCTCATGGCTGCCGTGATGGGTGCGGAGGAATTCGGTTTTGGCTCCATTTCCATGATTGCCGAGGGGTGTATCATGGCCCGCGTCTGTCACACGAATAATTGCCCTGTGGGAGTCGCTACCCAGCAGGAACGTCTCCGCACTCGTTTTCCAGGAATTCCCGCTCATGTGGTCAATTTCTTTACTTTGGTGGCTGAGGAAACGCGGCAATTATTGGCGAAATTAGGCTATCACAGTTTAAATGAGGTGATTGGCCGGGCAGATCTGTTAAAAGTGCGCTCCGATGCTCGTTTAACTAAGACAGAATCCCTCAATCTCGATTGTTTGTTGAATTTACCCGATGGCCGCAGCGATCGCTCTTGGTTGCAGCACGAGGAAGTACATAGTAACGGTGCTGTTCTCGATGACGATATTCTAGCCGATAGCGAGATTAAACAAGCGATCGAGCAACAGGAAACCGTCAGCAAAACCTACAGGATTGTCAATACTGATCGCTCTGTCGGAGCGAGAATTGCGGGGGTAATTGCCCAAAAATACGGGAATGACGGCTTTGAAGGCGAAATTAAGCTCAATTTCCAGGGTGCGGCTGGTCAAAGTTTCGGAGCCTTTAATTTACCCGGTGTCAATCTCCATTTAGAGGGAGAAGCTAACGATTATGTGGGTAAAGGTATCTACGGCGGCGAAATTGTCATTGTACCGCCCCAAAACGCCAATTATCAGCCCGAAGATAACGCTATTATCGGTAATACCTGTCTCTACGGGTCTACCGGTGGGGTATTATACGCCAATGGTCGCGCTGGTGAACGCTTTGCTGTCCGCAATTCCACCGGGAAAGCGGTTATCGAAGGAGCCGGGGATCACCTCTGTGAATATATGACTGGGGGGGTAATTGTCGTGCTTGGTTCCGTCGGTCGCAACGTCGGCGCCGGGATGACGGGAGGATTAGCTTATATCCTTGATCCGTCCCTACCGGAGAAACTTAACCCCGAAATTGTCAAGATTCAACGGGTTGGCACGGCTGCCGGTGCGGAACAGTTAAAATCTTTAATTGAGTCCCATGTAGAACGCACTAATAGCCCCAAAGGTAAGTTAATTTTAGCTAATTGGGATAGCTATCTCGGTCAATTCTGGCAAGTAGTCCCTCCCTCGGAAGCGGATAGTCCCGAAGCGCAAATTAGCGCGGAGAAAACCTTAACTTCGGTATAATTTCTTTGGGGTGCGTTACTCTTGGTTAACGCACCCATTGATTAATTTCTTTGGTGTCATAATTTTGCAATGACAAACGAAAAACTCAGATTTATCGATCTTTTTGCTGGTATTGGAGGATTTAGATTAGCTTTCGAGAGCGTTGGTTATGACTGTGTATATTCTTGTGAAATAGACGAAAACTGTCGAAAAGTATATTTCAATAATTTTCAAGAAATTCCCGATCAAGATATTAGAAAAATTGCTATCCATGACCTGCCTGATTTTGAAGTGTTGACAGCAGGATTTCCCTGTCAACCCTTTAGCATTTCTGGAAAACGAGCCGGATTTAGAGATACAAGGGGAACTCTATTTTTTCACATCTGCGAAATAGTCGAATTAAAAAAGCCGAAAATAATTCTTCTGGAAAATGTTAAACACCTAATACACCTCGACAAAGGCAAAAACTGGCTCTTCGTTACTTGTTATGGTTCGATAGGGGGGCATAAATTGACTAAATCCTTCTCTGGCAAGAGACTTAATTGATGAGTTCGCTCTAGATCAAAAACAATTGACAAAAATCGCCAAATGCCATTCTATATAAGGGTTACATCCCTGATAACCCCAGTTCATTGCATAACACAAACCGAAGAACCGAAAACACTTGACAGAAGCGGTAAAGAAGTGGGTTAATTGGTGTAACAGTTAAATACCTCATCAAGCTATAGAATATAAAACTCCCGATCAAGTTTATCGGAAGAGCTTGAAATAGGCTGACGATGAGGCGGCTACAGGGAGTCAATCAGGTTAGAGCTTGACTCCCCGCTAAAATTGTCCAACCGATGGGGACCACCTCAATCGCAAGTAGCTTGAAGAAACAACGACTAGAATAAGCGGTTAAACCTAATATGGAAAATCCGAAAAGACGTTCTCAATGGTGGACTTGGTGGTTTAAGTGGTGGATTATTGCCGCAGCCTTTGTTTTAGTAATCTTGATCCATAGTGAGCCTCCTCAGCTTTGGTTTTGGTTGGTGACGTTTTTGGCACTGATTTTATATGGGATTGAGCGGGCGATTAATGAGTAACAATGAGTAAGCCGAAAAAGGATATAGAGATACCTTGGACAGTAAAAACGGGCTAATGCTCAGACAGGGATTGAAGTTTTCGTTAGGTGCTGCTCTCTTAACGAGTTTCTTTTGGCACCGAGGAAATGTATTAGACAACTTTGTCTATCCCGTCTTTGGGTATGTATCTGTACTGATTGAGCCATCGATGGGAGGTGCGATCGCTGCCGGTTTGGGGCGTTTGGGGGGAAGTGCTTTGGGGGGAATCATTGCGGCTATCCTGGTGAACGCCTACGGAATCCAAGGCTCAAGTTTTTTTGTAATTCCCTCTCTCACCTACATTTTAGCCGCCCTGATCTGTGAAACTTACCGATGGCAAGCCGCTTATTCCCAAGCCACACTACTGGGCGCTTTAATTGCCATGAGAGTGGTAGGAACATCAGCACAACAAAATATCTGGCTCTACTTGCGATCGCGCCTGATCGATAACTGGATCGGAATCGCTGTCGGAATTGCTGTGGCCTTACTATTTTGGCCCCAGAATACTCGAGCCGATCTCAACCGGAACTTGATGGGAATCCTTCAAGATATACCGCACTTGTTCAAAAAAATCCTCGATCGCTACCTAAAAACTGAGGTCGACGAGCGGGATTATTCTCTTTCTATTGAGCAGAACGAGCTTAACTTGCTCAATCAGATTAAAAAATCAACACAAACTAGCCTTTCAACACTCACAAAAGCAACCCATGAATTCGGTAGTGAGATATTGGTGGCAGAAAATTGGAGTGAAATCTTGGCAATTCAGAACCAATTGACTCGACAATTAGCTGATCTGATGGCTTTTAAAGGCGAAAAGCATGAACAAAATTTAGTGCATCAGTTCAGGGCGGAATTTCACCAATTGGCGACTCATCTTACCGACAGCTTTGATAGCTTGAGGGAGCTGAGTAACGGCAAAAAAATCTTAGCTACCCCTTACCTCACAGAATTAGAAGAAGATTTAGCGAATATTGGGGGTAAACTTGATCATCTCCGAACCAGTGGAGAGATTGATCGGTATGATGTTCAAGAATCACTACAGTTTTATCAATTTATTCAACTTGTATCTCGATTTATCCAACAATGCGAGGGATTAGGAGGTAGGATAATCGATAAAACCAAAGTAACTGCAACTTTCAGGCGAAGACACCTGATTACCTTTCCCAAATGGGCCCCTATACCCCTAAAACGCCTGAGAGAAATTGTCAGTCTTGGCGTGGTTATTGGTTTGTTACTGGCTATTATTCGTCACATCGAGTTTCCCTATCCTTCTGCTTACGAAAAAGTGGCAGATATTGTGATAGTAGGTGCAGTGGTCACTGTCATTCAACCGACACGGGGTCGAGCGATCGCAATCGGTTGGGCGGCCACTGTTTCCTTGAGTTTGACAATTCTCTGTATTTACTTGTTGGTCAAGTCCTTTGGTTATAATCCTTTTAGTAGCAGTCTGGCTTATTTTTTCGCCTACTTCAGTTGTGCTTGGCTGGGGTTTACGCCCATCGCTCGCATCGGTGCGATTGTAGCAGCCGATGCCATCGGGAAGGATATTTTTCCTTTTTTCGAGCAAGGAATTTGGGCTGCACTGATTTCAGTTCCCGTAGGCGCGTTTCTGGGGGTGTTGCTGACCACTGTATTTATGACAAAATCGGCTACAAACCAACTGGAAACAGATTTTTCTGTGACTTTTAAGAAAATGGGACAGCTATATCAAAAACTGCTGACGGGCTATTTTCAGGATACGATACCACCGTCAGATATCGCCCAACTGAAGCAGGCAATCACAGTGGCGATCGCCCAACATCCAGCCTCGGTTAAGATTGCCAGTCTCGAACAAATTTCCACAGTTTTAGCAACCAAACACCAAAATTTTTGGAATTTCTCCATTGGCTACGAACAAAAACTCTGGGCTCAATTGGATGCTTTACAAGATGGGCTACAGCAACCGCTTCCTGAACCGATACGACAAAAGTTTTTACCTGAATTACAAGCGATCGCACAACAGACCGCGATCGCTTTTGATGAAATTGCTGAGGCGATCGCTGCCCAGGTAATTCTCAACCCACCAAAGTTAGGATTGCTCATCGAAGAAATTGAATCTCTTGAGAAGCAATTACTGAGCTTGCGGGTTGAGAGTCGAAGTTACCCCTTAAATGAGCTAATCGCCTTTAGCTCGGCTTTTATGACGATGAAAGCCATTGCCAGCAACTTAAATCAAATGAGTCAAGACTTACCTGCCTACACCCAATAGGTAATAGGCAAATATTATCAGCCTGAAGGATCTCTGCTCTCAGGGCTGTATATTCAGTAGAGTGTAGGGTGCGTTAGGCGGCTATCAATTTAGTCAAAAAACTAAAATTAATAATTCGCCGTAACGCACCCTACAAGATCGGCGTGCTGCTACGCAGTGCCTTCGGCATCGCACTCAACCAACCAAATGACGGCGTTCCGGTGCAGCGACTTGTTATACGGCTTTTTTGTGCAATGTGATCTAAAATAAGGGCATCTTACGACTAGGTGACAACAATGTATAAAATTTCTGTTAACCCTCAAATTAATTTTGGGAAGCCCTGCATAGAAGGGACGCGCATCACTGTGCAGAGTGTTCTTGAGTTGCTAAATGAGGGACTCTCTTTCAGTATAATTATTCAGGATTATTACCCTGATTTACAAATTGAAGACATTCGTGCTTGTCTGCAATATGCTATCGCTTTAGTAGCGGCTGAAGACATTAAACTCGTGTCGGCTTAATAATGAAATTTCTTCTCGATCAAGACGTTTACGCAATCACTGCGAGATTTCTAATTGATGCTGGACATGATGTGGTTCTTGTTACTCAGCACCGACCAACCTGATACGGTCGGTGTGCAACGGGATTGTTAGACCGTACCTCACAGATCGCGTATGATCAATTTATTCTCGCATATCTAGAAGTTTAAGCCATGTCACTCACTGAGTTAATTCTTCTGGTCAACAATCTGAGCCAGACAGACAAATTATCACTCTTCAAACTCCTAGCTGCACAAATCCCGGATGCTGAACTACAGGTTATCTTTTCCGCATCAGAGTATCCGATTTGGTCGCCCTACGATGCCACGGAAGCCGCCAATATTCTGATGCATATGATTCAGGATGACCGAGAGGCATCTACCCATGCCTAGTACAGTCGAATTTCCCCTTTCCGACGATGAAGCATTACCCACGATTCCCATCACTCTGAGTCATGCAGGCCTTTCTGTTTCTGCGAATGCCCTGCTGGATACCGGATCTACGGTCAATCTATTACCTTACGACATCGGGCCGCAATTGGGTGCAATTTGGGAGGAACAAACTGTCCGCTTGCCATTGGCTGGAAATCTTGCAAGGGTTGAAGCACGAGGGTTATTTGTGTATGTTCAAATTGGGAATTTGGAACCTGTTCGTCTAGCCTTTGCTTGGGCAAAAACCTCTCAGATACCCTTAATTCTTGGGCAAACGAACTTTTTTCGAGAATTTGATGTCTGTTTTCAACGATCGCGATGCACGATCGAAATTATCCGCTTCTAATAAGGGTCGATGTGTTTTGGGTGGGATCGTGCTTTTGGTTAGTGTTGATAGAGAAAAGCAATGCTGGGTTTCCTGCCGTCAACCCAGCCTACGGAGATAAACGATCGCACTAAAACTAATTGTCAAATCGTGATGAGTTTGTTGGGTTGACGCAAGGAAGCCCAACCTACGAGGCTTAATAATGAAATTTCTTCTCGATCAAGACGTTTACGCAATCACTGCGAGATTTCTAATTGATGCTGGACATGATGTGGTTCTTGTTGCTCAGCTTGGTCTATCACAAGCTAGTGATGAAGAAATACTGAGGACATCTCAGCAGGAAAATCGTATCCTCGTCACACGAGATAGGGATTACGGGAATCTTGTTTTCGTCAGAGCATTAGGAACTGGAGTTATTTACCTTCGGGTATTACCCACGACAGTTAATGCAGTTCATGGGGAATTAGCGCGAATCATCAAAAATTACTCCGAAGTGGAACTATAGCAAAGATCGGGGTGGTTAGGACAATCAATCGCTGAAACCCTTGACCGATAAGAGTTTGAAAATTGAAAGCGTCCTAAATAACCCATTTTTTGCTATAGCAGGAACATTTATAGTCGTAGAACCGGATGGTCATAGGTTTAGAAAGCCGTTGCTTTATTAAGTCAGGTCCAACGGTGTGTTATGCTCCGATCGCTTATCAATTATTTATCTTTGCGATCGCCGACAATCTCTCGGAACTCATCAACGAAGCTGACAATTTTTGCTTGCTTAAACTTGGCTGATAATAGACAACTTTAATGAGCGTATCGGTTAGGCATAACGGCTAAGTTGAGCGGCGGCTAATATCCTTTGCACCACTATCAATATCTCTCGCTCGTCCGCTCCAACGTGTTGTTAGACCGTGTTTTCGAGATAAGGTTACAACTTCTCTGCCACTTTCAGCTTGTTGCTTTTGCAAATCAGCAAAGATGGCTTTCAAGTCATGATTGAATGACCGAGAGTACTCTTCACGAATTTTGTGGATCTCTTCCACAATCTCATCCTGAAACATAATCAACCTCCGAGAAGTTCATAGGGTGTACAAAGAATTGGCAACTCGTATCCAAAATCAAGGCTGATCTCTGCCAACTTTCCCTGAATTTGAGCATTGGCGATGTGCTTGCAATTCCAGGTGAGCAGGTAATCCATGCCGTGAACGGTTGCGGCGGCGATATGAACAGCATCAATATCAGCTTTTGCGGGAAGGTTGCTGCGTTCCAAAAATTGCTCTGCTAAATCTAGCACAGCTTGGTTCAAGTCGAGTAAAGATAGATTAGCAAGGATTTCTAGTCGTTGAGATGCGATCACAACATCACCTTGTGAGGTTTCTTTCACGACCGCTTGGGATGAGTAAAGTTGAAAATCACCGCGACGTGTATTCCACCACTCCTTCGTCACCTCAATATTTGCGGCCACAACAATATCTCTGGTGTGTCGAGCAGTAAGATAGCCTAAGATACTGGTTTCAATATAAACGGTTTCGCTCACGGCAATCTAGAAAATCTATCCAATGCCTATCCTACCGCATTTAATCTTGGTTTCGAGGGCGTTGGGTAACAGCCGTCAACCCAACCTACAAGATCTAACACTTTATCAACGAGGTATTTTGTAATATGCAACACCAGCACGATATGGTTTCTACTCACATTTCACCGAGTAATCACCTCTTTCTTGCAAATTTATAAATACGAATTGTGCTGATGCCGATCCATTATCCCAATAATCTGACCGCACCCCTTGACAGAAATTTACAATTATTCGACCTTTAGCGATCGCTATCGGGAGATATAGCAAAGTTCGGGGTGGTTAGGACAATCAATCGCTGAAAACCTTGACCGATAAGAGTTTGAAAATTGAAAGCGTCCTAACTAACTCGTTCTATGCCATAGTTGTTTTTTGTTACAGCAGTGGGGAGAAGGGAGCGGGTTTTTCAAGTTGGATTGGGGGTTAATCATGCTATTAAAAACCGATTCAGTATAACGGTAAAGTTAGACCGTCTTCACCGATAACTTTGGCCGAGTCATAGCGCTTCAATCGTAACGCGCCCACCTTCCACTGCCTCAATCTCAAGTTTAAAGCCATACAAAAGACCCATCCCCACTAACGGCTCTGCATCAGAAGCTGCCACATCAATAATCTGATCTTGACCATCCCAGATCACAGAAGCTTTGTATATTTCAAAAACGACTTCGCTCCCATCGCCTAATGTGCCAATATCTCGATAGTACCAAGGCAATCCCATATCTGTGATGATAGAAAGCGGTAGAGACAAAAAGCTAGTGAATCCAGTGTCAATGATAGCATCGAGTGCTATTTTCGGTGAGCCAATGCGACCAACTGCCACCTTGATGATTGCTTCACAATTATTATTGACCACACCGAACATCATACTGGCTTTCTCTGGCTGCGACTGCCAAAACGGAAGACGGCTCTATGTCCAATACGAATCACCCAAGGTTGAGCATCAGGGACACGCTCATAGAGATGATCGGTAGCAGTAATCGTATCGTCGGCAAGCTCAAACGCTCCAGTTTCGATGTCGATCGCCACAATTCTCCCCTGATTTCCCTCCTCCACTTGAGAACGTATCTGAGCTTCATAGAGCGCATTACCTCTTTGGGCAAACTCCTCTTTGCTATAGCGGGGCTGTCGAATTGCCATCGGCTTGACCTCGTTTTAACGATTACCCTTTCATTCTAACTTGCATGGTCATATTGTTTCAGCATAGGTTAAGGACTTCCCCTCGCTAACTTCAGGTAGGACGCTAGGAAATCGCCCCACTAACGTAAATCCTTAAAGACAACACCGTCTTTATGATCGATCACGAGGACTACTTGACAAGTATCTGGCACACGGGAACTTTGTCTGCAAAATTTAATGGCATTATCACGAGATCCATTAGCTGAATTGCTTGTTCCAATACCCCAATAAAAGTCGTTTGAAACTGCAATGGATGTAAATCCATTACTGCCTCCATAGGCTTCGCAATTAGTTTGACCACATGAGCGTAAAGCGAGGCTTGTAGCATTCCCTAAGGAACTTGAATTCCAAGACCAACCATAGTAGCGTTTATTACCTACATTCCCAATCGCGATCGCACCAAACGAAGTAGTAGCGGGTCGACCTCCACTCGGTATAGCAGATTTCGCTTGGTTTATGGCGGGAACAATCAGAGCATTATATTCAGCAATTGGGTCTCCTAAATATCTTCTTACTTCATAAACTCTAAAATTGATCCAAGAACCACAGGTGTCGAGATTAAACGTTCCACATTTCCTAGAACTTGCACTCCACGTGTATTGTGTCTTGGGTGCATCTCTGCCAGCAGACACGGCTGTTTGATAATATGTGGCATATTCTGCTCTTCTCTCTTTCAGGTAAGTCAGCTTGTTTCTTGCTTCACAGAGAGCTTGGCCACAGGCTCCAACTACTATACCTTCAAGCTCATTAATAACTCTATCTACTTCTTCAAGTTTAGACTGATAGCCATTTACAGAGCTGACAGAAGCTCCAGTCGACAGAACTCGTTTACTATGTGTGCCATTACCAGCTTGGCTAGTTACTTCAATGGCCGTGGAGTCTACAACGTAATTACCTGCCTGGGGCTGAATAATAAGATCACCTCCCTGAGGAGAACCACCAGCAGTAGCTTTTCCACCTAGATTATCGTGCAGAACATAGCACAAAGTCCCTGGTCGCGGTCTGCTGATGTCTGAGCAGTGTTGACTAGGAACTCCTGGTGGACGAGCTTCGCTGGATATAGCAGTTCCACCAATAACAATAAGTGCAATAAGTGGAGACTGTAAAACGTAACGCATAGCTTTTATTTTCATCAGAAACTTCAGGTCAGTTTGGCTTGGAGTTGCAGTCTAACGGCTTGCGTTTAGGCACCTTTGCCAAGCATTGCAGGTACATCTATTTCCTTGAGGCAGGTTGCCCTAGACAAAGACAGCACACAGTCAATAATACTTATTAAGTCATTCAGAGGAATTGCATTGCCACTTACAAGCGCTCCCTCTCCAAGATCTTCTAGCACTTCTGGCGTTCCAACGTTTCCAGGATTAATCACGGTCACTCCAATCTGTTGTGACCTTAGCTCTTCTCGAAGTGCATGAACCGCTCCACGTAAACCAAACTTGGATGCCGAGTTTGCAACTTCTCTTGATGGGAAATTATCTCGTCCAGACAGTGCGCCCATGAATATAATTTTCGGATTTTTAGAGCGACAAAGTGCGGGCAGGAGTGCCTTAACCAGACGAATTGGTGCGACTAAGTTCACAGCGATCACTCGTGCAATATCTTCATCTGAACAATCCTCAAAGCTATACTGATTGGTAAAAGCGTTTGTTTCCCATGTACCTCCCATATACAACAATGCATCAAGAATATCGCTGCCAACTGCCTCTTTTGATATCTCAACACCAGACACAGAAGATAAATCAGCACTTACCCACTCGCCAACAGAAGCTACTGTTCGAGATACAGCTACCAATCGGTGGGACTTGGGTGCAAGATGTGTGGCGACTGCAAGGCCGATTCCACGACTGGCACCAGCAACAAGGACAGTATTAAACATTTTCTTCTGGGCATCAAAATTATTTGGTATGCCTAACGTTGCCCATCACCTGCCGCAGATAACCTCAACTGCTCACAGATAACCTTTTGCCGGTCAGGTGCATGGGCGTTGTTAGCTGGCTGCTTACTATCTTCCATGTAATTTAAAGAGCATCCAAAACCAAAACTTCTAAATCTGGGACAGCAGCTAAACGGGAATCGTTGGTCAAGAAAAACATAGCACCTTCTCGTATAGCAGTTGCAATCTGGATTGCGTCTGGAGTTCGCAAGTTTTGTGTTGCTCTTAACTGGGCAGCAACTTGGGAAATCTCAACGGAAACAGGTACTGTAATTAAGTTTTCTTGATCGAGAAGAATATCACGATACTGTCCAGCAAGTTCTACATTGCCTGACCGTAATGGATGAACCAAAACTTCCGTTAGCGTCAACGTAGACGTAACAACTTGAAACTCGCCTCGACTCACCGCCCCAAAAAAGGCACGAACAAGCTCCAAGTATGCCTCATTTTGCTCAATGAAGTAAATGAGTGGCGCAGTATCCAAGCCCACAACCTGACCTTGCAGTTGAATTAGCCATTCCATGAAGCACGTTCCTGATTAACGTACTCTTGAGCATCAAGCCCATTCCAAATTTCTTTTCCTAGTCCTTCTAGTTCCATAATGCTACGCTTGGGCTTAACAAGCATACGGCGACGTAACATTACAGCTAACTCTTCTAACAAGCGAAGTTGCTCGTCTGGGGTAAGAGTCTCAACTTGGCGGCGAACTTCTTGATAGGTGGTCATGTCCTTTACTCCATGCTTCTACTGTTAATCATGCCACATTGCTTACAGCTAACAGATCTAAAAAGTATTGTGGGAGCATCTCAACCTTACAGAAGGTAAAATGCCCCCATACTTGTCTATATTCAATACAGCGTAAGTTTTACAAGATGTGTTGCTCACCTCCAATTTCAAATAGGGTTGCCATAGTAACTCCAGAGAATATAGCTTTTGTTCAAATCTATCCCAGAGTTGACATATCCAATGGCATTGAGTTCAATCAACAAGTTCCTAAGATTTTGCTCACCATTGACTTTGAATTCTCCGATGTTAGGGTCGAACAGATATGCATCGCTAGACTTGCCAACTAGGCTATATGGTCTGTGAATGCCAATTGAATGAGCACCACTATCACCTTTCGCAGATAGGATGAAGAAACGGGAGCTAGATGAAAGCACTTGTTTGGCAATCTTCGCTGGTTCGTCATTCGGAAGTTCCTGAGCAAACCCTTCTTGAGCAGAAGCAATAACATCCTCTTGTTTGTATTGAAGATGAGATTGTAGAAGTTCAGTGACTGTAGCCGAATCAGGTATGAAACGAGATTCATTTACACGCTCATATTCATCTTGTAGATCAACAGCGTCCTCAAGCTTCTTACTCGCAGCTAACAATGGCTCTTCAACTGTACCTCTACTACTCCAAAAATCTTGATTGTCCTTTTTAGCTCTGAGCCACATCACAACCAATGCTCGACAAACACCATTACCAATATTGATATGTTCTTGAACTGATTCTTCGCCCTGATCATATGCCTGAATGCCCTGTCCATCAATTCGAGACACAATTTGGTCGTAGTTCATGAATGTCCTCCATGCTTCTTGACAACTGCATCTACCTCATTTCTGTAGGCTTCGAGTTGCTTTTTCACACCGTCAATACGAGCTTGATACGTATCTATTTTTTTCTGGTCAGTATCTGGATCTAACGTCAACTCATCCATCTTCTTCTGCATATTTTCAATTTGCGTCTCTTGATCCTCAATTAGCTTGGAATGATTTTTCATGTACTCAATATCCTGTTCCATAGCAGCTTGAGCGAATGAATAGATGAGCTTGAAGTTAATGGCGTTCTCGACAATGAATTCGTTATTAAAATAATCACTTTGGTGGAAGGCATCACCAAAGTTCCAAGCATGTAACATTAGTCCTGGGGCAAGACTCTGACTCTTCACGATTGAATGGTATTCAGCTGAAATACTTGTGTCGAAAGCACCTAAAATATTCAGGACAAATGCTTCTGCCGCACATAAAGCAAGGGCTTCATAGCTCATGATCTCAGTAACAACCTTTGCCACTGCTTCAGCTTTATCTACTGTTGTCCCGTCAGGAGGTGAGCCACCTTTGAAAATGGAGTCAGCAACTGAATTGAGCGTAGTCTTGATTGAATCTAGAGCGAACTCAGCTTCCTGATGGTAGTTCATGAACGAACCACCTGCTATAGGCTGTTGATCCCATCCATTTTGTTCGTAGAATGATTTGACATATTGATCGAATGTATTTTGGTCTGATGTTGCTCGCTGTTTGAGATTGTCTGTTGCATGTGCAATGTATTTGCTGAAACTGTCGTCTTGACTTTCCAAATCCGCAATTGACTGAGATTTTCCCATTTTCTTACCATCCTTATTCTTGAGTGGTTCAGGTGTACGACACCGTATTTCCGGAGCACTGTATGACTAACAAAAGAGTGCAAAGTCTCTATGGGAAGCCAGCTAACTATATATTATGCGGAAATTTTCCGTATATCACGCTAAATACGCACTTTTTAAAGAATCTTTCCGTATATTACGCTCAAATGGAGTGATCGCAAGAAGTTTTCCGTATAATATTACGATAAGCGTGTTATGCCGATTAGCGTACTCTGTGATGAACCCTCCCCCACCCCGAAAACTCCTAGACGTAGTGCGAGAGACGATCCGCCCTACCGCATTACTCCTACCGCACCGAACAGACCTATGTGGACTGGATTAAGCGTTACCTGCTCTTCCATCAGAAAAAACATCCCCGTGAAATGGGGGGTGAAGAAATTAGAGCCTTTTTGACCCATCTTGCCGTTGATAAAAACGTTGCCGCCGCCACCCAAAACCAAGCCCTCAACGCCATCCTCTTTCTTTATCGAGAAGTTCTTAAAATTGAACTGGAAAATATCGGTTCATATTTACGGGCAAAAGGCCACAAACGCCTGCCTACCGTCCTCACCAAAGAAGAAGTGCAAAACGTCATGAAGCACCTCAGTGGCGTGGATCATCTTATCGTTCAACTCCTTTACGGTAGCGGGTTAAGATTGGCTGAAGCCCTCAATCTGCGAGTCAAGGATGTGGATTTTGCCCAAAATCAACTGATTATCCGTGATACCAAAGGCAAAGAAGACCGCGTAACACCCCTACCCCAACGCCTTCAAACCTCTCTCAAAGAACATCTCCAAACTGTACAACGCCTACATCGACAAGACTTGGAAAGAGGTTACGGTTCTGTTTATTTGCCCTCTGCCCTGGCGCAAAAATATCCAACGGCTGACCGTGAATGGATTTGGCAATATATTTTTCCGTCCTACACCCTATCCCAAGATCCCCGTTCCGGCGAAACCCGCCGCCATCATCTCCACGAAAGCACCATCCAAAAAGCTCTCAAACAAGCCGTTCAGCAATCCGGTGTGCCGAAGCGAGTGAGTTGCCATACCTTTCGCCATAGTTTTGCTACCCATCTCCTGCAAAATGGCTATGATATTCGCACCGTTCAAGAATTGTTAGGTCATAAAGATGTGAGGACGACGATGATTTATACCCACGTTTTAGCCAGAGGTGGCAGAGGTGTGAGAAGTCCCCTTGATGATTGACTGATTGGTAATGACAGATAGTCTATAATTTACATAATAAACCAGGGAATTATTAAATTATGACTGCTACCGTTATCGATATTGGAACCTTAATTATTAGTAGCTAAAAATGGCTGATGATTTTGATGTTTTACCCGATGATATTATCAACAGTTTTGAAAGAGAGTAATTTTAAAATATTTACTAGATACTCATATTTTGCTTTGGTGGTTAGATAATAATAAAACTCTGAGTAAGTCAGCAAGACAAATAATTTCTAATTCAGAAAATGCTATTTTTGTTAGATAGTAGGTGCAGTGGTCACTGTCATTCAACCGACACGGGGTCGAGCGAGCCTCGGTTAAGATTGCCAGTCTCGAACAAATTTCCACAGTTTTAGCAACCAAATGAATTACCAGCGGTCGCAACGCGCTCGCTACGCGAGACCGCACAACAAACTGCGATCGCTGCCCAGGTAATTCTCAACCCACCAAAGTTAGGATTGCTCATCCAAGAAATTGAATCTCTTGAGAAGCAGTTACTGAGCTTGCGGGTTGAGAGTCGAAGTTATCCCTTAAATGAGCTAATCGCCTTTAGCTCGGCTTTTATGACGATGAAAGCCATTGCCAGCAACTTAAATCAAATGAGTCAAGACTTACCTGCCTACACCCAATAGGTAAGCTCCTACGTTTTGCTATTGAGTTTGATGGGCGGTTTCCTTGATAGCTTTTTCTCTCTCAACACAAACTTCTTGACAAACCCTAATGGGGAGCATCTCACCTTTGTAACCCCTAAATCAGGTTTTTATGTCAAGCTATTTTGAAAGCCTTGCTAGAAACCAGTTTTAGGAATAAATATATAGCGGTTCTCGTATCTGTGCGGCACACTTAAACCTTTGCTGATTAAGTTGTTCAGGATCGGGAATGTACCTCTTGTGAATCAGAAACGCTATAATTACTTACTTGCATAAATGAGATGCCCCCCCCCTAATGTCTTGGAATTCATGACCGAGGCGATTCGCACCTCTCGTCAAGGGAGTTCTCCTCCCTCTCTCCTGCACCAGGAGAGTTCTTCCACTGAGTCAATGATACTGGCGGCTTGACATCCCCCCCCTGAACGGTTACAATGAGACTATACGCCTTATGTAAGTTAGAAACTGGAATGGTGTAAACTCGTTCGATTGATTATCTCTCTAGTCGGAGTGTTAGACTCAAACACTTGCTGCCTATTAGTTTGTTTTAGGTCACATCAAGTGTACTACTTTATTAGGTTTCTTACAGGAAATTTTAAAGGTTTGAGCCTTCGGTAAATCTTTCGAGGTAGCCTAGTTATCTTACGTCAAAAATAGCTTGAGCGATTTTTTAAGAGGATTTTCCTAATCTAAAGTAATATCCTCTGAATGTTTATCATGTTACAAATTAAGTGATTTTTACTCATTACAATGGCAAAAAATCAAGCCGAATCTATGTCTGATCAGAATCATCAGCAACCAGATATGGGTGCGAAGAAAACAACGCAGGCTAGGATAGAAGATCAGGATAATAAGCAAATAAAAACGGGAGTTGATCCTAAAATTGATTCGGAAAAAACGTTTAAATATTCGGAGCCAACAGGAAGATTAGGGGAGATAATCCTGCGCTTAATGCCGGTGGGTCTTTTGCTCGGAGGACTGAGTTATTGGGCGATAGTTGGCAAGATTCCGACTCCTATTCAAGGACGAGCGGTCATTTTGATTCCTCGTTCTATTGTTAATATCGAACCCCGTCAAGGTGGGCGGGTGTTAACCCTCCTGATTCAACCGGGAGATTCTGTCAAAAAAGGGCAATTACTGGCAACTTTAGAGTTTCCTGAATTAGAAACAGAATTAAAGGATAAAAAGGATAGACTAGCAGATCTCAAGCAGCAGGATAAAAGAGTTGACTCTATTGAAGTGAGTCGTCGCCAATTGAATGCAGCCTCAATAGATCGCCAGCAAAAGGCGAATCAGCTTCAGATTAAAGCACTTCAAGTTCAATTATCCAGTAATCAAAAACAGCGAGAAGCCTATCTCTCCCATGCTCGATACCTTAAAAATTTCCAGAACTCAACGGATCAAAGACTGGCCGCCTACGATAAACTTATCGAAGAGGGAGCTGTCGCCAAGCTAGATTTTCCCTCCTATTTATTTCAGTTCAATAATCTAGAGGCTTCTAATAGTATCAATCGCGTCCAAATAGAACTCGATCGCCTGAAGGGGGTTGATGAAAGCCTGCGAGCGCAGATGAACGCCTTGACGGCACAGAATAATATACTAAACACAGAAAAACGGCAAATAGACCTCCAAGATACAGCCAGTGATATTCTTCGTTACAATGCGATCGCTGATCAGCAACGAGAGATTAATACGTTAAAAACCACTATTCAAGCCAACAAAAATGTAGTGAGTCTGTACAACGGCAAGATTTTAGACTTATCTGTTAATCCGGGGGAAGTTCTGGCTCCGGGGGGGCGCATAGGTACGTTAGAAGTCTCCAATCTAAAGGCCAAGACCAACGTGGTAGCCTTGTTTAAGAGTGGTGATGCCAAACGATTAGAACCGGGCAAGGAAGTAGAAGTCGTTCCAGATCTCTATGATCGCGAACGCTATGGGGGTATCGTCGCTAAGGTCGTTTCCGTCGATCAGCAGCCGGTAACTGTCGCAGAACTGGCAAATATAGTCGGAAGTAATGAACTCGCCAGCAAGCTGTTTCTGGGTAGAGATGAAGACGATCGCGATAAGCCTATACCCGTCAATGCAAGTGTTATCAAAGCCACTTTAGCGCTGAAGGTTGATCGCAATACACCGAGTGGTTTTTACTGGACTCAAGCTAAGGGAGCGCCCCAAAGAATTACCAACGGGACTACCGCAGATGTCCATGCCGTGGTAGAAGAGCGTTCTTTAGTGAGTTATATAACCCCTGCTTTTCGCTGGATTACAGGGGTGTACGACCGTTAACCACTCAAAAAAAACAAAATCTGGTTATGGACATCGGTAGACCACTTTAAAACAGGGATTTTAGGGTGAGTTTTAGGCGGTCTTGCAAGGCGAGTGCCTTCGGCAACATAGTGCTAAAACTTGTGCGGACTTATGGGAAATTGTTAGTCGGTGGAGATGTCATTTTTATGTGACAGATGGATGGAAAGTTTATCCTAATTTTATCCCCGACGGAGATCAGATTATTAGCAAAACCTATATGACTAGAGTAGAGGGAGAAAATACTAAGCTAAGACATTATTTGGCTAGGCTACATAGAAAAACTCTTTGTTATTCTAACCTGCATTATTCATGAACCAAAAAACAAGGAACCCGAAAAACTGGATGTAAATCCAGTTTTTTTTGGGGGTTAAATAAGTAAGTAAAAATCCTTAATGAACTACCCCGTCCGCTTGCGGCGGGGTAGTTCATTGTCACTATCTGGCTCTTCTCGACTTTGTGTGATAATTTTTGCTTATGGAATCGTGAAATGCTGATCGGGCAAGACTTTTAGGGCTATTTTGCGGAAGAAACTTTCAGTATAGACCTCGTTTCCACACAGAAACCAGAAGAGCCAACTTAGGACTGAAACAATAGCTCAACTAGAAGATGTTGTGTTGGTAACATTAGGATACCAATTATGAGGATAGTACGATCACCGATCTTGTCGGGTGCAAAAACCCGCAGGTAACGCACCAATAATATCTTTGAGGCTCATCCCAATAATTTTCTCTAGCTTCGGGAATTTCTATGAGGAACCAGTAGGCGTTGGGCTGTATTTGTTATGACATCAACGCCCCGTATTGTTCTCGGTAAAACCCCACACCTCACACCAGGCTCCGGTGCTCCCCACTTGCCACTCTCTTATACTTTCTCAACAGGATTTAGTATTATCCGGTATTGCCTCCTAAATAACCATCGTTGCCCCTTTCGAGCAGCGAATGATTAATAATTTCTTTGTAAACGGCAAAACCGATAAAAAATTTCTATCAAAAAACTGGCAAAAATTGGCAGGACGAAAAATGCTGATCAGCTTGGAACATCTGAGATAGAGCATCGTCAATCTGGACATTCAAAATGTCAGCAACTTGCCGTGATCCCGATGCTAACAGTCAGAGGGAGACTTGCATAATTTCAAAATCTGAGTTAGTCTCACCTAAAAGTCACCTTTAGGTATTTTGACTAAAAAATAAAGTGGCCTAACTTCTACTCTAGCCTCAAGGCTAATGCTGAAAGCTAAAATCATCGGCTTAATCGACTGGCTCTAGCTAACTCTTTACACCACAGGAGGTCTGTTTGAAAGAGACTTTTATCCACAACCCCATGACATCCGCTACCCCAGCACAGAATTGCACTGCTGAGTCTAACCGAGTCCGTTACTCAGTTGCCCTGCTGGGATTAGCACTCTCTCTGGGAGTACCTAGCATTCTCAACTCCACCTCAGAATCAGCCCAGGCCGCCAATTCTGTACCCTTAGAATGGGAAGTGATCGACCTGTCCCCAAAAGCCAAGGATGCGGGGAAAAAACTAAAAGAACCGCAAATAATCCAATCCCAAGCACTCGCCACCGTCAAATTCATCGCCACATCAGTGGTTGAGCATCAGGTAAAACCGGGAGAATCCCTGTGGAGTTTAGCCGACAGCTATCAAACCACTCCCACAGCGATCGCTAACAGCAATAATCTCTCCCCCCAATCGGACCTGATTATCGGACAAACCTTAAAAATTCCCACTCCTGAGCAGTTGCCCCCGGCAGCCCCGGCAGCAACTCCTGAGCAGTTGGATAGTTCCTCTGCTAGTCTGCGTCAAACCCGTCAACGTCTTCAAGAAAGTTTGGCCGCCTTACGGACTGAGGAAACCACCCATCAGTCCAATTCTGGGGAAACGGTAATCGTTACTGAAACTACCGCTCTCGTTCCCGATAATTCGCCAACTAGCGTCGAGATTCCCGTTATTGCTCCCGAAGAATCCCCCCGACCCACTGGCCAGGTGATCCCGATTCCCGTTCCCACCCCTGAAAGCGATCGCCCGATAGCCACAATTCCCCTTAATCCTCCCTTAACCAGCAGACCGGAAATTCCCAGCGTTGCCCTACGAAATCCGGCTCCTGTGACTGAAATTCCCGCTATTCCCAATCCTCGGGTCATAGTTCCCCCAGAAAACCAAGTTTATCGGGTTCGGCCAGGGGATACCTTAAACACGATCGCTCGCGCTCTCGGCATCACTCCCGCCGAATTAGCCAGGGAAAACGGCATTGACAACCCTAACCGGATTAAAGTTAATCAAACCCTAGTGGTTCCCGATCGCTCTGCCAACGCTAGAGTTAATCAAAATCTCACCCCCTTGGTCGGCGATCGCCCAAGATTGTCCTTTAACCCTGGCAATCGACAAAATTTGCCCGCAGAAACTACCACCACAGGGACGGAAGAATTCCCCGAAAATATCACTGGCAGCTATCGGGAAAGATTGCGCCAAGAGGTGGCTAATCTGCGGGAAACTAACCTTTCGGAAACCCAGAAAAGTATCACTATTCCCGTCGATAATCCCGCAGAAACCGTCGATGATCGGCAAATAACCCCTAATCCTCAATGGGCTGCCATTCGTTCGCGTTCTAACCAAAGCCCCCCCCCCCAGATTATCGGTTCGGCTCCTACTAATGTGGAAGAATATAATGACCGCCTCCGAATTCCCGTCGGCGAAACCGTAGAACCTTCCCTTCCTCCCCTCACTAATCCCGATGAGTATTTACCTAATCCAGCCCCCATTTTTACCGGCTTTATCTGGCCCACTAGGGGCGTGTTAACCTCCGGTTTTGGTTGGCGCTGGGGCCGACCTCATCGCGGCATCGATATCGCCGGTCCAGTGGGAACTCCAGTTGTGGCGGCAGCTGCCGGTGAAGTAATCTCCTCCGGTTGGAATTCTGGCGGTTATGGCAATCTGGTCAAACTTCGTCACCCCGATGGTAGCGTCACTCTCTATGCCCATAACAGCCGTCTGCTCGTGCGTCGCGGCCAAACTGTTCAGCAAGGTGAGCCAATCGCCCAGATGGGTAGCACCGGTTTTAGCACTGGCCCCCACCTCCATTTCGAGATTCACCCTTCCGGCCAGGGCGCAGTTAATCCCATCGCTTTCCTGCCAGGCAGACGTTAAAGATGCCCGCAAAGGGAAGAGAAAATCTTCCCTTTTTTGCTCTTGTGCAATTGGGTGATTGTGTGTTATGATTGATAACTGTGTAAACAACGGCTTAGTAGCTCAGTTGGTCAGAGCAGGGGACTCATAAGCCCAAGGTCGGCAGTTCAAATCTGCCCTGAGCCATTTTCGGAAAACCTAAGTGTAGAATTTTAGAAATACAGAATTTTCCTTGAAGATTGTCAAGAAAATATAAGGATTTCGCTTTTAGGGAAAAAATGTAGCTTATGATACAATTTATCCTTGATCACTTATAAATGTTCACCGAACACAGCAAAAATCTCCCCAACACCAGCCCCCCTTTTTTGATTCCTAGAAATTCTCACCCATAAGTAATGGGAAAGGACTTGACTTCGCTGGCGACTTGCGCTATGCTCTTTTTATAATGGCAATCTGTGCAAAATTTTTAAAAACGTACAGATTCCCATTATGAATAAAATCCTTTAAAAATATTATCGCAAAATCTCCCGACAAAAGCAAGCAAAATTTTGCCTAATTTGGTCTGACTCACCACATCTGAACTGGCGATCGCATCCTGTCAGGGCGAAGCATTCGGTTAGAGAATCTACGGTTTCAGCGATAGGTTATTGTCCGAATGCTTCGCCCCTACTTTTTCAGCCAACCCTAGGTAACTAGCTGACATCCATCGTGATAAAATCGGCCTTGTGTTTCTTCTGCCAGCGCAACACCGAGCGGCGGTATATTGAGCTTATTTCCCCTTTTACTTTTTACTTGGTATAAATCGTGCAGGTTTTCATTTATCATACTCCCGAACTTACCCCCGTCCATACTCTACCCGATTGCGCCGTCGTTATCGATGTTTTAAGAGCAACAACCACGATCGCCACTGCCCTCAATGCCGGTGCAGAAGCAGTGCAAACCTTCAGCGATCTGAAAACCCTGATGCAGGTGAGCGATACCTGGCAACCAGAAAAACGTCTCCGGGCAGGAGAAAGAGGCGGCGCGAAAGTGGAAGGCTGCGATCTGGGCAATTCTCCCCTCGATTGTACCCCTGATTTAATGAAAGGTCGTCGTCTGTTCATCAGCACCACTAACGGCACCCGCGCTCTGCAAAGAGTGGAAGAATCCCCAATCGTGATCACTGCGGCTATGATCAATCGGCAAGCTGCGGTTAATTACTTATTGGATAGGCAGCCCGACACCGTCTGGATTGTTGGCTCTGGTTGGGAAGGGGGTTATTCTCTGGAAGATACAGCCTGTGCTGGAGCGATCGCCAATGCGCTACAAGAACAATCGGGGCAAATGGCGATCGGTAATGATGAGGTGATCGCCTCGATCGCTCTTTATCGTCAATGGCAAAATGATCTTTTAGGAATGTTCCACAGTTGTAGTCACGGTCAGCGCCTCTTGCGTCTCCACTGTCAAGAAGATTTAAAATACTGCGCTAATATTGACTCTCTTGATGTTTTACCGATCCAAAAAGAACCGAGCATTTTAGTCAAACTTTAGACATTGCCCCCCAGAGAAAGGGTCATCCGTGCCGGTAGGAGCATCAATCCTACCCGGATTCTTTTATTTATAGTTTGCCAACCATGACTATCGATTCTTTACTGCAATCTTTTCAGCGTTTTGGTGTCAATCTCAGTTTAGAAAGAATAAAAAATCTGCTGGAGATTTTAGGCAATCCCCAAGATAAAATTCCGATTATTCATGTCACGGGAACTAATGGCAAAGGTTCAGTTTGTGCCTATCTATCCTCCATTCTCAGCACTGCCGGTTACAAAGTCGGACGTTATATTTCTCCCCATTTAATTGATTGGACAGAAAGAATCTCTATTAATGGCGAAAATATTGAAACCGCCACTTTAGAAAACCTGCTTAAAGATATAGAATCGCTTATCGATCCCCAGCAGGAAAGTCCTACTCAATTTGAGGTAATTACTGCCGCTGCTTGGCTGTATTTTGCCATGGAAAAGGTGGATATTGCCGTGATAGAAGTGGGTTTAGGAGGAAGATTAGATGCGACTAATGTTTGCGCTCAACCTTTGGTTACTGTCATCACTTCTATCAGTCGGGAACATTGGCAAAATTTAGGCCCGACGGTTGCCGATATTGCCGGGGAGAAAGCGGGTATATTAAAAGCGAATTGTCCCGCAGTTATCGGACAATTACCGGAATCAGCGCGGGGGGTAGTTAGGGAGAGAATCAAGCTGTTAAATTGTCCGACGGTATGGGTAGAAGCTGCCGAAAAAATTGCCGATAATCGGGCTAAATATCAAGGGTTAGAATACCCTTTATCCTTAGCAGGAGATTTTCAATTAACTAATTCCGCTATAGCGATCGCTGTTGTTAATATTTTACGCCAGCAAGGTTGGCAAATTAGCGATGAAGTCGTGCAAGAAGGAATGGCAAAAACTCGCTGGTTAGGACGTTTACAAACCGTTAATTGGTGTCAGCGAGAAATTTTAATAGATGGCGCTCATAATCCCGCTGCTGCCATGGGTTTAAGGCAGTATGTAGATGGCTTAAAAGCTCCAAAAATTATCTGGGTGATGGGAATTTTATCGACTAAAGATCATCGGGAAATATTCCAAGCTTTATTAAAAAAAAGCGATAGTTTATATTTAGTTCCTGTCCCCGATCATAGCAGTGCCAATCCTGAAAACTTAGCGGAATTAGCGGCATCAATTTGTCCAGAATTATCTCACCTAGAGACTTGTTCCGATTTATTTTTAGGACTAAAAAAAGCCCTCCAAGAATCGGCCGATAGTCAGATAATTCTCTGTGGATCGCTTTATCTAGTTGGTTACTTTTTAGGGAGTTTGTTTCAGGGAAAATAAAACATCAATTTTACTGGTGGTTTTATCAGGCATAGTGGCAGTAATTCCGATCCCGCGTACCGATTCTAAAAAGGCTTTTGTTTCTGGGGTTAATTCCGTGGCAGGAAGATTATTAATTCCCCCTGCTTTAGCGATAATTTGTTCCACATCGATGAAGAAATAACCGAGATTATTTTTAGGCAAATTTGCGATCGATGCTTGGAAATTCTCACTTTTGCTAATCGGTTGATTCGGTTGGGGTTGATAGGGAATTCCGACGGTCATTTTTAAGGTATCATTATTAGGCCAAGCATAGGTTAAAATCGCTTGTTCTTCCGCTTTCCATTGGGTCACATCTTGACCAGAAATTTGACTGTTTTCTATGGTGATAAGAGGAACAGTTTTCACCAATTGACTTAACTTATCGAGGGTAGTTTTTGCCGCTTTCTGATCGCCAGTTTGCCAGATCATCATTCCCCCAAAACCTAACCCTCCCACCGCTTGCTGGTTGGGGATAATTCCGAAGGCAAATTCTCGATCCATCCAGTTAAAAACTTCCTTATCCGGGTCAAGGGTTGCCATCTGAAAATTCTCACGGATCTGACGCAGAAAAACTTGTAATTCTGGGTTAGTTTGGGACTGTTTTTCTGCTTCTTCCCATCCCTGTTTAAGATTATTCCCACTCCAGAGTGCGATGGTATCTCCGGGTAAATAATTTAAAACTTGATTTTTGCTAGGGGAAGGTAGATTAGAAATAGTTTCAGGGGCAAGTTTAGCCACCATTTGTAATTGTAATCCCGTATCGGTGACACCCACTCCCGCGACAATATCTTGAATTTTTGCTAATTCTTGCCGACTTTGGGGAGATAAATTAGCATCTGCTCCCAAGATTTTGGCATAATCATCAATATAAATTGTCGCTAGGGTATTGGGTAGGTTGAGGGATTGGGAAAGCAGTTTTCTCACTTCCGGTTTACTGCTAAAAGAGGGCTGTCCTTGGTAGGTATCGATCGCCGCTTCTAACACCTTTTTATCGTAGGATAGCAACAAAAAATCGCCAGTAACGGCAGTATAAATGGTGGTGTTATCCTGCCAATCTATAGCAGTAATTGTAATACCTTTGTAGTCACTGGTGCTAGTTTTGCGATTAACTTTTTGTCCTAGTTGTTTCTGGAATTCTGACGCTTTAATTTTATCTTTGATCCCGATAACCGTTAATAATTCTGATTGTCCGGGGTCAGTTGCGGGAAGGAAAGCAAAGCTAATACTACCGATCCAAGGTTCGATATCCCGTTGATAATCAATCTTATCGGTGAAGATATTTTTTTGTAATTCTTCTAGTCCTTGACTAACCGCAGTTCGTGATTCTGGTGTACCATATTTAGCTAACACTGACCAAGCTTTTGCATCCGTGGAGACAAAACTACTAGCAAAGGCAGTTTCTGGGATAACTTTTGCCGATTCTAAGGGGGTGAATCTTTGCCAAGGTAGTTGTCCTCGTAGATAAAGATAGACACCTCCTGCGGTTACTGCTGTTAGTCCTAGGACGACTAAACAACCGGGTAAAAATGATTTTTTTGACATAGAATTGTGGTTTGGTTAAAAAAGTTCAATACTTGGCGATCGATTTGTCTCTGGTTGTAGTTTCTCGAGAATTGGTTAATCTTTAGTAAGCTTTAACTATTATTATAGCTTCTGGAGGTGCTAGGCTGTTGACTATCTAAATTACTCGTTAAGACTTTACGGAAGATGGTAAAATGGAGCAGGGAGAGGGAGTTTTGGCATTTGTAATAACAGATCGAATGCTCAGTTTAAATGCAGTACAGCTTAGAATGCTCAAATATTGTTGATATGAACACCATCAAGGGCTAATTTTATCATTAAACTGGACATGATTCTGGAAAATTTTCTGATTACTAAGTATGCAGAAATACAGACAAGAAAAATCCCTGTTATTAGAAAATAGTTGAGATTAAAAAATATTGTTGCTGAATTGGTGCATTTATTTCAAATATATTTATGTAAAAATATTAAAACTCCTGCTGTTAACTCTGATGCTTAAAAAGCTATCAGAATGATAATAATTTCGTTGAAAAGTACAGCTTTTTGAAAAAATAAGGTTATTATGAACCTATATTATACTAAATCTGGTTATTAAAAACTGATTATCTATTGCTCCTTTTGCCTATTGCCTATTGCCTCTCCTGATATGTAGCCTATACTCAACGGATTTAGTATTAGACCTTTTTAGGTTCTTCGGTTTGTGTTATGCAATGTACGCGGGTTATAAGGGATGGAACCCTTATAGAGAAAGACGTTTGGCGATTTTTGTCAATTGTTTTTGATCTAGAGCGAACTAATCAATTAAATCTCTTGCCAGATAAGGATTTAGTTTATTTATGCCACCCTATCGAACCATAACAAGTAACGAAGAGCCCCTTTTTAACCCAATATCCAAGAGAGCCAAAAATGACAAAAAATAGGGGCTGGATTATTTTCAGTCCCCTAAACTACAAGAAATTATCGTTTTAGCGTTGTTTCCGTTTTAATGCCAAGGCAGATAAACCAAAGAAACCTAAACCAAAAAGGAGAGTCGGTTCCGGGGTTTGGACAGCTAATAAACCTAATTGACCACCTTCGACAAGATTATTAGGACCGCCGATGCTGCCATTTCGCACACTGTGGGCCTGCACGTCGAGAATCAGAATTTTTTCTCCCGGTCGAGCGCCCGGAAAGAATTCAGTAATATCCAAAATCCCCGAAGTTTCCCAGTTACCTAAATCATTGGGGCTGCTGTCGGTTTGACCACCTGGTAAACTAGGACTACGATCGATCTGACCTACTCGTGTCGCTCGTCCAGTGGTGGCATCAAGTCGCCAAATCGAGGCTTCTTCTCCAGAGGTTTGACCGAAACCAGAGAAAGAACGGTCTTCTTGGATATAGATAGTACCGTCATCGGACCAATCGAGGTTATCAGGACTTCTCACCCCAAAATCGGGACCGCTAAATTGACCGCCACCCGCATCATTACCATCGTAGAGAATGCGAGCGCTGACGCTAGAAGCAGCGGTGTCGAGATTGCCGTTTTGATCGAAAACCAGATTATTATCGAAGATATAAACGGTTCCCCAGCTATCGGCCCCATTGAATAAAGAACTGCGTCCGGTGGAAGCAAGAACAATTTGGGAACCATCACTGGGATTAGTCGAAACATCTTCCGGACGGGAGAAGGAAAAAGCTCCTAAAGCGTCCGCTTGGGCGCGAAGATTGCTATCGGTGGCAAAACCATTGAGAAAACCAACCCCATTTCCCTCGTTCACCACTTCTACCCAACGTCCGGCACTGGTGTTACCAGTACCGCCAAAGTCCCGGGGATCGATACCTTTATCGCCTACCCAAACATACAGTTTGCCCTGTTTGAGACCATTGCGATCGAGAAAACTACCATCTCCGACCCCGTTTTTCTCCCCAATGTAGAGATAGAGAGGCGCGGACTCGGTATCATCACCCCCGATCATCGCAATGCGATCACTTCTACCAGTATCAATTTCTGTCCAATTTTCCCAACCACCGCGACCCATTTCTGGGGCAGCCCAGATATCGAAATTGGTAGGATCGAGAACCCATTGAGTCCCATTGCTGGTTTCTTCTCCAGCAAAGTAGATATTATCTTCAAAACCGATCCCCTGACCGAAGGAATAACGACCGAAAGCGGCACCAGCACAAAAACGATCTAAACCTCCAATAGTGGGAGCGAGTTCAAATTGACTGGTACTGGTGATTAGATTGTAAGAGCGATCGTAGATTTTATCGAAGGCTAATCCAGAACCGATAATTTGACGACTACTGGTGTCGATGTCAAAGTAACTGATTCTTGCTCCTCTCACGGAAAGCTGGTTAGCAGTACCCGGATTCAGGGCATAAGAGGCTCCTTGGTTATTTCTAACTTCGTGGTTGACCAAGGCACGAATCGTCCCATTTCCTAGATCGATAACGCCAATTCCATCCAGAATACCGATGGGAGTGTAATTGTTGATGGTTTCACCCACTGTAAATAGGGGCGTATATTTATAACCATTTAATCCTGTCACCTGCGGTCCGCCTGTATTAGTATGGGCTTGCGCTAAAACCGTCGGTACGTTTATTAGGGAAATTCCCACTGTTAGCAGAGTTGCCGCTAGAACATTTTTGGGGTTAGAATGTGAAGCAATCATTAATTTTTTAGTCCTCTAATCTCAAGGAAACAAAACGTTCTCTCTTGAGATTAGAAGGCTTTTATTAAGGGATTGATAAGCCCAGAATAAAAACTCTTTAAGAACTGATGCTTTGTCATAATTATTAATATTTATGCAAACAATTGTAAAAAAGCTGGATGCTCACGACCTAGATTCTTTCTGTTAACAATTGTTATTTAATCATCGAGCCTAGTAAACAATGTCTTTCTTTTGCTTATTCTGACTCCTTAATACTGTCCCGTGACTCTTTCCCTAAGGGAATATTTTTGATTTTTGGCAGAAGTTCATTATTAATTCCCACTGCTTGATTAATATTAGTCAACCCATTAGCCTCTAATTTTTCTGTTAATCCTTGTAAAATATTTGATACTAGCCAGGGTCCTCGGTATAACCAACCGGTATAAATCTGTAATAAACTCGCACCGGCGGTAATTTTTTCCCAAGCATCATCGAGAGAAAAAATGCCTCCCACTCCAATTATCGGTAAATTGCCTTGGGTTTGCTGATAGATAAAACGGATCACTGCCGTGGAACGTTCCCGCAAAGGTTGCCCACTAATTCCCCCCGCTTCTTCAGTGATTGGTTTACCAGTTTCAGGCAGAATTGTAGTTTTTAATCCCGTGCGTTTAGTGGTGGTATTAGTAGCGACAATTCCGGCTAACTCATAGGAGAAAGCTAACTCAATAATCGTTATGATATCTTGCCATTCCAAATCGGGAGAAATTTTCACTAATAGGGGTTTTCTGCCTTGATTTTCTGTTTGTAAAATGTCGAGGATTTTATCGAGTTGTTCACCACTTTGCAGGGAACGCAAACCGGGAGTATTGGGAGAACTAACATTAACGACAAAATAATCAGCATGGGGGAATAAATAGCGAAAACTGCCTAAATAGTCCTCTGGGGCCTTTTCTAGGGGCGTATTTTTCGATTTACAGAGGTTAATGCCGATGGGAATCTGTCGGGGTTGTCTTTGCCAAGATTGCTGGAGAGTTGCCGCTAGAACTGGCGCACCGAGGTTATTTGCCCCCATACGGTTTAATCCGGCCAAATCTTTCGGTAAACGAAATAATCTCGGTTTTGGGTTGCCCGGTTGCCCTTCTAGGGTGACAGCACCCACCTCGGCAAAACCAAAGCCGAAACTATGCCAAAGTCCTGCCCCTACACCGTCTTTATCGAATCCTGCCGCTAATCCGACGGGATTGGGGAAATTTAACCCCCAGAGGCTTTGAGATAGGCGAGAATCGCTAAAACTGAGGGATTCTGATAATTGTGAGATTAACCATTGTCCCCAAAATTCCCCCCGCGAGCGATCAATTTTTTGCAGAGTATTTAATAATTGTTTTTGTGTTTCCTCTAAATTGCCCCGAATAGCCTTGAAAGCTAGAGGATAAAAAGGTTTAATTGTATCAATTATATTTGTCATAATTAAGCGGGATTAAGGTGTAGGGTGGGTTCGGCGAGGACAAATTTGCCCTAACCCACCTAGCATCATCTTTATAAACCTTGTCGAGGATTAAAGGTTTCGATCGCTCGTATTTTTTGATAAAGTTCTAATTCTTCGGGGCTAGGATAGGGAGGATTAACTAATTGAATTTCCACTAATTGATCGCCCCTTTCTCCTTTGGAAGTGGGATAGCCTTTGTTAGCCAAACGTAATCTTTGACCACTTTTAACTCCATTAGGAATCATCATTTTAACTAAACCGTCAATAGTAGGAATTTCCACAAACCCCCCCACAATTGCCTCGCTAGGAGTAATCGGTACTTGACAGACAATATCAGAACCTTGAATCCTAAAAAAAGGATGCTTAGAGACAGTTATTTTTAAATATAAATCACCCCCGTCAATACCCTGATCTTTGAGACGAATTTTCTGCCCATCGATCATGGCTGCTGGCATATCAACCTCGATCGATCGGCCATCTTCCAGACGAATTCTTTGTCTACCACCTTGATAAGCTTTCTCCAACGGTAAAGTCAATTTCGCCTCCACATCTCGACGATTTAAACGGGTAGAGGAGGTAATTTTAGCGCGTTTAGCATCAGCGTCATCTTTAAACTTCCATAAATCCTCTTCTGTACGGGGTGCTTTCCCATTACCACCACTATTCCCTTTTTCCCCCGCACGCTTCTCACGGTGGTTATTCCCCTTAAAGGTACTATTATACTGAATTCGCCTTTGATCATCGGAGAGAACATGATAAGCTTCATTAATATCTTTGAATTTTTCCTCTGCGGATTTATTACCCGGATTGAGATCGGGGTGATATTGGCGCGCCAGTCGTCGAAAAGCCTTTTTTATCTCGTCACCAGTAGCCGTGCGAGATACACCTAAAACATTATAATAATTAACTAATTCTGGCATATATTCAGTTATCAGATTTGAGTTTTCAGATTTGATTTTTCAGTTTTCAGTTTTCAGATTTGGGTTCTAAGTGAGCAGTATGTATTAAGCGAGCAGTATTAAATAGTAGTTTCCCACTGTCTTTTCACTGATTACTGTTTACTGTTTACTGGTCACTGTTTACCGCTCACTAATTAGAACCAATCGTCATCGTCATCATCCCAGTTATTTTGGGGGGGAATATTGCGGGAACGATTGCCGCCGCTGCGGCTACTTTTATTATTGTTATAACTTTTTTCCTCCGAACGAGGGGGACTTGACCAATCGCTATCGCGGCCATTGTCGTAATTGTCCTGACCCTGGGGGCGATAACTCTCTTGATTAGCCGAATAATTGGGTCGATAATCACTCTGATAACCCGGTGTACCCGGACGATAATCCTGGCGATAACGATCGCGGCGCGGTTCATAGGGAAGATCATCTTCCTTATCTCCGGTAAAAGTCTTGCGAATAGCACTAAAAAAGCCCTCGTCTTCCTCGTCGTATTGTAGGCGTACCTCGCGATTTAATTCATAGATAACATCCTGTAGGTCTGCCTGGGCGCGATCGATGCGACGATCATCATTTTTCTCCAAAGCGTCGATAATTTCCGTACTCAAAGACTCAATTTGACGACGATAGGAACGGGTAAACTCATTACCAAAATCGAGAGTAACATCTTTTAAGCGTCGTTGGGCTTGATCCACCAGAGAGCGGGCGCGATTGCGTTTATCGACCTTTTCGCGACGGGTACGATCTGCTTCCGCAAATCGGGCAGCATCGCCGATCATGCGGTTAATTTCCCCTTCGCTGAGGGTAGAAGCACCTTGAATGGTGACACTTTGCTCCCGTCCGGTCATTTTATCCCTAGCAGTGACTTGTAGAATACCGTTAGCATCGATATCGAGGGACACCTGCACTTGGGGAATACCCCGGGGTGCGGGGGGGATACCAGTTAATTTAAAACGTCCCAGGGATTTATTATCGCTGGCCATTTCCCTTTCTCCCTGCAAAACGTGGATTTCCACCACAGTTTGATTATTTTCGGAAGTGGAAAAAAGGTCAGATCTGCGGACGGGAATAGTGGTATTGCGGGGGATTAACTTTTTCATCACACCGCCGATGGTTTCTAAACCCAAGGATAAAGGGGTCACATCGAGGAGCAGCACGTCTTTGACCTCGCCGCCTAAAATTCCCGCTTGAATAGCCGCCCCGACCGCTACAACCTCATCAGGGTTAACATTTTGATTGGGTTCCCTATCGATAAAACTCCGCACTAAATCCTTAACCACCGGCATCCGCGTGCCGCCGCCCACCAGTACCACTTCGTCTAGTTGGACGGGGGACAAACCGGCATCGGAAAGGGCGCGTTTGAGAGGACGACGGAGACGACTGATTAAATCGCCGCATAATTCCTCAAATTGGGCGCGACTCAGACGAGTTTCGATGTGTTTGGGTCCGTCTTCCGTGGCGATGATAAAGGGTAGATTAATATCGGTGACGCTGACCCCAGACAGTTCAATTTTGGCTTTTTCTGCCGCTTCTGTCAGTCTTTGTAGGGCTTGCCGGTCTTGGCGCAGCTCCACGCCTTCCTGTTCCAAAAATTGATTGGCTAACCAATCGACGATTCTTTTATCGAAATCATTACCGCCTAATTGGGTGTCGCCACTGGTGGCTTTCACCTCAAAAACGCCGTCACCCACTTCCAGGATAGAAACATCAAAAGTACCGCCTCCTAGGTCAAAAACGAGGATTTTCTTGCTTTCCTGTTCATCGAGACCGTAGGCTAGGGCGGCGGCGGTGGGTTCATTGAGAATCCGCAGCACTTCTAACCCCGCGATTCGGCCCGCATCCCTGGTGGCTTGACGTTGGGAGTCATTAAAATAGGCAGGGACGGTGATTACGGCCCCGGTGACTTCTTCCCCTAGATAACGGCCGGCTTCTTCGGCTAATCGGCGTAAAACTAGGGCGGAAATTTCTTCGGGGGCGAATTCTTTTTGCAGACGGGGGCATTTAATTTTGATATTGCCCATCTCATCCCGGCGGATGGTGTAGGGGACGCGCTTCGATTCGGGGTTTAATTCCGAGTAGCGACGACCTATGTAGCGTTTGATTGCATAGTAGGTGTTTTGGGGATTGAGTACCCCTTGTCGCCGGGCCATTTGACCGACCACTAACTCCCCATCTTTATTAAAACCGACCACAGAAGGGGTGGTTCTCATGCCCTCTGAGTTGGCGATGACCACTGGCTTTCCGCCTTCCATCACAGCGACGACGGAGTTAGTTGTCCCTAGATCAATGCCTACTACTCTACCCATGCTTGTTTTTGTCTCCCCCTAGATTTCGATAACTTCGGGACTTTTACGTTCGATCGATAGTTTAAATCGCTTAATGCTTGTTGACAATATTGTATCGAATTGTGTTAGTTTCTCGCTATCGTTTAGCGGGGATTGAGGGTGTGATTACCGAAGTGGTCTTTTAGTGATCGCTGACACTCAGGTTTGGGGGGGATGAAAATATGGCTAGATTTTCAGATTTTCCCTATTCACTAATTCGGGTGGCGGCTGACAGGAAATAGAGATTGTTCTGCCCGTACTGGGATGATTAAAAACGATTTCCTTGGCATGGAGATAATAACCACAATCTCCCGGCACTGCATCTGGTCGTGGTAATCCTCCCACGCCATACAAGGGATCGCCGATTAAAGGATAGCCAAAAAAGGCCAGATGAATGCGAATTTGATGGGGTCTGCCCGTAAAAATTTGTACTTTTAATAGGGTACTATCGGGATGTTTTTTTAGGACTCGACCATCACTGCGGGCCGATAACCCATCTGTCACCGCACCGTAAACGTAGCCTAAAATGGGATGAGCGATTTTCCCGATCGCTTGATTAATAGTAAAGTTATCTGGTATGTCGCCCCGACCCACTAAAGCTCGATAGATTTTGGTAATTTTCCCCTCTCGCATCTGTTGACTTAATTTAGCTCTAGCGGGCTTTGATTTCGCCATTAAGACTATGCCCGAAGTGCCGCGACCAAGACGATGAATTGGATAGGGAGTGACCTCGGCATAATGCTGATGTACCAGATGGATAAGAGTATGTTCGAGAAATCCACCCCCCGCTAATACGGGTAATCCTGAAGGTTTCGCCACTACTAACACCTCCGCATCTTCGTAGAGTACCTCAAAAAAGAGCGGTACATCCGGTTCTGTCCACGGCTGGCGCTGATAGGTCAATTGCTGCCCGATTTCTAAGACTGTTTCAGGAGAAGCAGCATAACCATTGACTAGAATTGCTCCTGATAAAATGCGATCGAGCCATTCTTCGGGGCTAGAATGGGGATATTTACCCGTATAGTAGGCTAATAAGCTTAATCCTGCCTGATTTTTGCTAATTTTATCTCGATAAATCCAGCCTTGATTGGGCATTGGGGAAGTGGGGTGTGGGATGTGGGAAGTGGGGAATGGGGAAGTGGGGGAATTTCAACTAAAACCCTAACACCCCCCGCAACGCGCACGCAGTGACCACCCCAACACCCTATCTCCTATCTCTGGTCTCCTGTCTGCTGACGGCTTCAAGTAGGGGTTTATTCCACCACCCAGGTAGTGATGGCGGGAGTCCAATTAGCCAATTCTGCATCGCTAAACCAGAGACTAACTTCATCTTTGGCGGTATCTGGACCATCGGAACCATGGATAAGATTGCGTCCGACACTAATGCCAAAATCACCGCGAATCGTACCTGGTTCAGCATTCAGGGGATTAGTTGCCCCAATAATTTTTCTAGCGGAGGCAATGACTCCTTCTCCTTCCCACACCATCGCTACCACGGGAGAAGAAGTAATAAAATCGACTAAAGAACCGAAAAAAGGTCTTTCTTTGTGAACAGCGTAGTGTTTTTCTGCTAATTCGCGAGAAACCTGCATCATTTTCAGACCAACAAGGGTAAAACCTTTAGTTTCAAAGCGTTGAATAATTCCCCCCACCAGATTGCGCTGCACACCGTCGGGTTTAATCATTAAGAAAGTGCGTTCCATACTGCCTCTTAAAATTTAGTAACAAATTGTCACAAAACCCAGATTAACCCAGAATGGCATCCTAGAGAATGGCAGAGTTTTCGCTTAAATTGCTGAGTTAGCTTGCCGTCCGAATCAGATAGGAAGTTTTCGTTTTCAGTCCGGACACCCTGCCCCTAGAAAAAACTTTGTCAGCAAACCCTAAATATAGTGGTAATTTAGAGAATTACGGAGAAACAAAGAATAATTTCCCCAGATAAAGATCCGTGGCATCTCATTTTTGCCGAAATATCTATACGGCTCTCCCTTCTCCCCACCTTCCGCTTCCCACGATTAGAAAAAATCTGCACGAAGTTGATTAATAGATTGGACAAAGCTACTAAGCCAAAAGCATCGATAGTTAATAAATGAGCGAGAATTTAAATATTATCAATTAACCTGCTTGACTGTCGCCGTCCTGAGTGCCTGACACATCTTGTGTAAGGGGTAGCAGGTCAAGGACGACAGAGCAAAGAGTGAACACGGGAAAACCATATTCGGTCATAGTAATCGGAGAGATAACCACACGAAGGGGGATTTACCACAAAGGCACAAAGGTCACTAAGGGGGATTTACCACAGAGGCACAAAGGTCACTAAGGGGGATTTACCACAGAGGCACAGAGGTCACAAAGAAAAGGATAGTTGTTCGGGAGAGGGTTTATATTCGTTGGCTAGGCGGGTGATTTCTGGCCAAGAGGTGACGAGGCTATTGTAGGCTATGCCTTCTTGGGTCCAACCTTTTCTGTCGCAGAGGCTATAAAGTCTATAGGCGAGTTCTTTGGCTAGGTGGGCTTTGTTTCCTAGTTTGGCTAGGAGTTCCGCCGCTCCGGTTTCGCCCTTTTTATCGAGGGTATGGATGAGGTATTGGGTGATTT
>NZ_BJKP01000027.1 GCF_008974145.1 Microcystis aeruginosa NIES-4325
CGCTTGCTTTGGTTTAACCTGAGCAGCTTAGCTTTTGCTGCGCTTTTTTCCGGCTTGAGATTTTGAGTTTTACGGCAACTGCTTGAGTTTTTTTGAATTACCCCTTGACAATCAAGACAGTCGCTACGTTCTTCATAATTCATAATTCATAATTCCCAGTTCCCACTTCCCAGTTCCCACTTCCCAGTTTTCTAGGGGTATTCGTGAGAGAGGAAGGGTAAAGGGATTAATTCTCCTGTTGCCTCGCCGATTTGTACTTTTAAACCCTCTCCCCCCGCTTTTGTTTTCATATAACCCAAGCCAAAATCCTCCAGCACACTGGTGAGTAAACCGACTTTTTGCGCTTCTAAAATAATCGGGGTATTACTAGGGACGGGTTGGCTGAGTTTTATGCCCCAAAGTCTTTGTTTTACGCCTTTATAGGTGTTGAGACGGGCGATAGTTTCTTGACCAATATAACAGCCCTTATCAAAGACAATCGCTCGCCATAAACCGGCCTCTAAAGGGTTATAATCTTCGGTTAATTCTCGATCGGCTGCTGGTCGGCCTTGATGGATTCTCAGGTATTCCCACACCTGCTCATCGGCGGGGGTAACGCCATTTTTAATTAAATTTTCCCAAAAGGGGCCTGCTTCGGCGGCGGCAACGATTAAAGTATATCCGGGTAGGTCTAAGCCGGTGCCGACGGCCACTCTCAGGGGGGGTTGAGAAAGGAGATAATGACTATGCTGCACCCCCGTTAAAATCTGCTCTGGAACGGCGATTTTTTGCAGGTATTGCCCGCTTTCAGTACCGATTAGGGTGAAAATGCCAAAATTATCGGTTAAGTCGCTAATTTCCACCTTATCGAAGGGGAAAATATAGCGATCGATCAATTCCAGTAAAAATTGACGACGTTGGGGAGAAACGAGGATGAGGAGGGAATCATCGCTGGCGTAAACTGTGACAAAATCGAGGGTACGACCGGTAGAGTTAAGGAAAATTGTCTCACAACCCTGACCCGGTTTCAGGCGATCGATAGCGTTACTGGTTTGATTGTGAAGAAAACGCAGTCGATCCTGGCCTTTTAATTCTAATAAACCCCAATCGGAGCGATCGATTAAAATTGTTTGGGATGCTAAACTTTGGGGATCATTGCTGTAATCTTTCAGAAAATTAGCGGCATACGCTGCCTTGATCGTTTCTAACGCTGCTTTCATCGAAAATTTTGGTTCTGAAACCCCGTCGTAGAACGACGGCTTTACTGTTAAATATTAGCGCATTTACGAAATATATGCTAAAATGTGAGACATGGAAAAAGCCTATTCGTTTCGATTTTACCCCACACCAACACAAGAGTCGCTATTGCTGCGCACATTGGGCTGTGTAAGATTAGTTTACAACAAAGCTCTCCATGCCAGAACACAAGCTTGGTACGAAAAGCAAGAAAGAGTAGGATATGCCCAAACTTCTTCAATGCTAACCGAGTGGAAAAAACAAGAAGAATTAGACTTTCTCAACGAGGTAAGCTGTGTACCTTTACAACAAGGGTTAAGACATTTACAAACAGCTTTTACTAACTTCTTTGCTGGTCGTACTAAGTATCCTAACTTTAAGAAAAAACATCAAGGAGGAAGTGCCGAATTTACCAAGTCTGCTTTTAAATTTAAAGACAGACAAATCTATTTAGCTAAATGCACAGAACCTTTACCTATTCGATGGTCACGACAAATCCCAGAAAGCTGTGAACCAAGCACAGTAACAGTCAGATTACATCCTTCTGGACGTTGGCATATCTCAATAAGATTTGATGACCCAACGATTAAGCCTTTACCAGTAACAGATAAAGCCATCGGAATTGACTTAGGAATTAGTAGCCTAGTAATTACCAGCGATGGCGATAAAGTATCTAATCCCAAGCATTTTAACAAGCATTATCGGAGACTGCGAAAGGCACAAAAAAATCTTTCTAGAAAACAGAAAGGCTCAAAGAATCGAGAAAAGGCAAGAATCAAAGTAGCCAGGATTCACGCTCAAGTCACCGATAGCAGAAAAGACCATTTACACAAGCTAACCACTCAATTAGTTCGGGAAAACCAAACAATTGTGGTTGAGAATTTAGCCGTCAAGAATATGGTCAAAAACCCGAAATTATCTCAGGCAATATCTGACGTTAGTTGGGGAGAAATCACTCGACAATTAGCCTATAAATGCCGTTGGTACGGCAGAAATTACATCGAAATAGATAGATGGTTTCCTAGTTCTAAAAGATGTAGTAATTGTGGGCATATTGCTGAGAAAATGCCGTTAAATGTTCGAGAGTGGGACTGTCCAGACTGTGGGACTCACCATGACCGAGATATTAACGCCAGTAAAAATATTTTGGCCGCAGGGCTTGCGGTGTCAGTCTGTAGAGCGACCATAAGACCAGAACAGAGTAAATCTGTTAAGGCAGGTGCGAAAAATCCTTCGGGAAAGAAGCAGAAACCGTTCGGCTGAGCTCACGGCCGAAGCCCAAATCGTGAGGCTTGGGAATCGCCGTCCGTTTTACGGCGGTGAGGATGTCAATGGGGTAAATTAGCGAATAATTGCTTAATAATGCGCTCGGTTTTCGTTTCCAAACTCTGCCAATCTAGTTCACCGGTGGGATCGAGGAGACTGGTATCGATGGTGACGCTCTCTCCTTCATCGGTGGGATAATCGAGAAAACAGACTTGAAAACAAAGTTCCCAAATATTTACAGTAACGGAGCGATCGAGATAAGTCAAACAGAGCAGATAACTGGGATAGGGATCTTGAATTTCTGTATAAGTTCCTTTCCAGAGGGAATTTTCTAACTGTTTACGCAGATTATCCAGCACCCGAATAAATGCCGGCTGCATTAATAATTGTGCCTGTTCCCAAGCAGTAATATCTTTAAATTTTGGATTCATCTTATCAGTTATCAGTTATCAGATTTGAGTATTAAGTGATAAAGGCATTAAAAGTGCTGTTTTTTCACTGTTCACTGTTTACTGGTTACTGATAACTGATAGCTGATTTAGGCTGTTACTAGGGTTGCTTCCTTAGCTGCCATCATTTTCATCAGGTCTAACATCCGGCAGGAGTAACCCCACTCGTTATCGTACCAAGAGACGACCTTAAAGAAATTGGCATTAAGTTGAATGCCAGCTTTAGCATCAAAGATACTGGAACGGGGGTCAGTGATAAAGTCACTCGATACCACTTCCTCATCGGTATAACCCAGGATACCTTTCATCGGTCCTTCGCTGGCGGCTTTCATAGCTGCGCAAATTTCCTCGTAACTGGTGGCTTTTTCGGTTTTAAAGGTCAAATCCACCGCCGAAACGTTGGGAGTTGGCACACGGAAGGCCATACCCGTTAATTTGCCTTTTAGGGAAGGAATAACTAGGGTTACTGCTTTGGCTGCTCCCGTGGAGGAGGGGATAATATTTTGACCAGCACCGCGACCACCGCGCCAATCTTTTTTCGATGGACCATCCACGGTGGGTTGAGTGGCGGTCATCGAGTGTACTGTGGTCATTAATCCTTCCGCTAGTCCAAAGTTATCATTAATAACTTTGGTGATCGGGGCTAAACAATTGGTGGTACAACTAGCGTTAGAGACAATCAGATCTTTAGCGGGATCGTACTCATTATCGTTAACACCTAGTACAATGGTACGAATCTTGTCGGGATCTTTGGTGGGTGCGGAAATAACCACCCGTTTGGCCCCAGCTTCTAGGTGTTTTCCTGCTCCTTCGGCGGTGGTAAATAAACCGGTGGACTCGACCACATAATCGGCCCCGGTTGCACCCCAGGGCAGTTGCGCGGGGTCTTTGATGGAGTAACAGGGGATAAACTTACCATCCACGACGATGCCATCTTCTTTTGCTTCTACCGTACCCTGAAAACGTCCGTGGGTGGAGTCGTATTTGAGCAGATAGGCAATATTATCGGGGGGGACAAGATCATTTATACCAACAAACTCGAAATCAGGATTTTGGATACCCGCCCTAAAAACGAGGCGACCAATACGACCAAATCCGTTGATAGCGACTCTTACTTTTGTCATGAAAAAAACTCCTTTGCAGCTGCGATAAGCTTAGGCACGATCAAGAAAAAACAATTCGAGAATTGATTAGCCTGTAGAGAATCACCTAATATGTTAATCAGCTTTTATCGATCGCTAGATGAAGTATAGAAAGATTTTAAGTTTCAGTACTTCCAAGATAAAAAATCATCAATTTGCTACCCCAGTCGTCCCCGCCACCGGCATCGAGAAAACCTGATTAGGCCTTTGCCGACAAACGAGAACGAGATCGTATAGCCTTTTGGGAAAAGTTGACATTAAAAAATAATGAAAAGATTTCTGAGAATTTATTGTTCCCTAAGTTAAGAAGAAATTAATATGCCTTTAAAAGCTATTTAAAAACCCCGCCAGACTGACATAAATTCCCCAAGCAGAATCAGTAAAATATAGCTTATTTTAATAGTTTTTTACGGATCAAAAGGTTAAACTCTTGATTATAGTTTGAAAACCAGCCGAGGGTTAACCCTCTCGATAATCTGGAGAAATTGTCTATCAACTCTCTTAATCTCATCGTTCATAGATATCGGAGAAATATTCATGGTATTCGCACCAGAAAGACCCTTAACAGAGCAAAATCCCCTTTCTCAAGACGAACTCTATAAAACCCATGCCTATTGGCGCGCCTGTAACTATTTAGCTGTAGGTATGATTTATCTGCGCGATAATCCCCTGCTCAAAGAACATCTTAAACCCGAACACGTTAAGTATCGTTTGCTTGGTCACTGGGGAGCAAGTCCGGCCTTAAGTTTTACCTACGTTCACCTCAACCGTTTAATCAAAAAATACGACCTCGATGTGATTTTTATGGCAGGTCCCGGCCATGGCGCGCCGGGGGTACTCGGTCCGGTTTATCTAGAAGGAACCTATTCGGAAATTTACCCCGATAAAAGTCAAGACGAGGAAGGATTACAAAAATTCTTTAAACAATTTTCTTTTCCCGGTCACATCGGTAGTCACGTCACCCCCGAAACCCCTGGTTCTATCCATGAGGGCGGCGAACTAGGTTATAGTGTTTCCCATGCCTACGGTTCTGTTTTTGACAATCCCGACCTAATTACGGCCGTGGTCGTTGGTGATGGGGAATCAGAAACCGGTCCCCTTGCTACCGCGTGGCACTCGAATAAATTCCTCAACCCGATTCGCGATGGTGCGGTACTGCCAATTTTAAACTTAAACGGTTATAAAATCGCTAATCCCACCATTCTCTCCCGTATTTCGACCCACGAGTTAGAAAGTCTCTTTGTCGGTTACGGTTACACTCCCTACATCGTCGAATGTAAGGAAGATGAAGACCTGCTGCACTGCCATCAAAAAATGGCCGCTACCCTAGAACACTGTGTCAATCAGATTCGCTCCTATCAACAGGAAGCTCGCAGCACGGGAGTGGCTAAACGTTACCCCTGGCCGATGATTATCCTGCGGTCTCCCAAGGGTTGGACGGGTCCGAAAAATGTTGATGGTCATAAAGTGGAAGGATTCTGGCGCGCTCACCAAGTCCCCATGGGTGCTATGCACGAAAACCCCGACCACTTGAGAAAATTAGAGGAGTGGATGAAAAGCTATAACCCGGAGGAATTATTTGACTATACCACGGGTCAATTTAAGCCGGAATTTAAAGAACTCGCTCCTATTGGTCATCGTCGCATGAGTGCTAATCCGCACGCTAACGGCGGTTTGCTGCGTAAAGACCTAAAAATGCCCGATTTTCGTCAGTATGCCGTAGATGTCACCCACCCGGGCCAAGTGGAAGCGGAAAACACGGGAGTGATGGGGGTATTTTTGCGGGATGTCATGCGAAATAATATGACTAATTTTCGCGTTTTTGGTCCAGATGAAACCGCTTCTAATCGTTTAGCGGCTCTCTATGAAGTGACTAAAAAAACTTGGTTAGCTGATACCTATCCAGAGGATTTAGATGGTAGTCAATTATCTCCCGATGGTCGTGTGATGGAGATGCTGAGTGAACATACTTTAGTCGGTTGGTTAGAGGGTTATTTATTATCCGGTCGTCACGGTTTATTTCACTCCTACGAAGCTTTTGCCCACGTTATCGATTCCATGTTCAACCAACACGCTAAATGGCTCGATATCTGCAAAAATCATGTGCCTTGGCGTGCTTCTGTTTCCTCTTGGAATCTGTTATTATCCTCGGTGGTTTGGCGGCAGGATCACAATGGTTTTAGTCACCAAGATCCTGGTTTTATCGATTTAGTAACCAATAAAAGTGCCGACGTGGTGCGTGTTTATCTTCCCCCCGATGGGAATTGTTTATTAAGTGTGGCTAATCACTGTCTCAAGAGCAAGGATTACACTAATATTATCGTTGCGGATAAACAGAAACACCTGCAATACTTGACCATTGAAGAAGCAATTAAACACTGCACCAAAGGTATCGGTATTTGGGATTGGGCAAGTAACGATGATGACGGAACTAATCCCGATAAACCGGATGTAATTATGGCTTGCTGTGGGGATATTGTCACTAAAGAATCTTTGGCAGCAACTGCAATTTTACGGGAGGAATTTCCTTACTTAAAAGTTCGCTTTATCAATGTGGTTGATCTGTTTAAATTACAGTCGGAAAGTGAACACACTCACGGTTTATCGGAACGGGATTTTGATAGTTTATTTACCCCTGATAAGCCAATTATCTTTAATTTTCACGGTTATCCTTGGCTGATTCATAAACTTACCTACCGTCGCAGTAATCAAGAACGTATTCATGTGCGCGGTTACAAAGAAGAAGGGAATATTAATACTCCCCTAGAATTAGCGATTCGTAACCAAGTTGATCGTTTTCATTTAGTAATTGATGTCATCGATCGCGTGCCGAAATTAGGTTCTGCTGCTGGTCATGTGAAAGAACGGATGAAAAATGCTATTATCGACAACCTCGATTATGCTTTTACCAATGGTATCGATAAGGACGAGATTACTAACTGGAAATGGCCTTATTAATTAGGCTAGAAAGTGGTTTAGGTGATGATATTTTATTAGTTTATTGATAAATTTCATCTTCCTATTCCACCTCAAGAAAATATTCTTTGAGCTTAATTAGGGTTTGCTGAAAAAGTTTGTTGGTGGGGTTAGGCTTCGGCCCTGAGCTCAGGCTTCGACGGTGAGCTCAGCCGAACCGCCGAACCGCCGAACGGAGTCAGGCTTCAGTAGTCGGTAGTCAGGAGTTTCAGGCCTTGTTGCCCTCCTTTTTAGTACCAGTGTGTGTACGACAAGAAGGATAATGGAAGACTTTTGAAGTTCCCAATCCTATGTTCTTGCACTAACATCGGATTTTAACTGGTCAAAAGCCTTATTTTAAAACCCATATTACCCACTTCAGTTTGAAGCATAAACAACTATAGGTCTTTTCAAAGAAAAAAATCTGAATAATCAAAAAAAAATACTCAACCAATCAGATATTGAAAAGAAATCGTCAAGTATCAAATATTTTTTCGGATCAAAGATTTAAACTAAGTCACAACAATTAGATGAGTAGCGACTCTCCTATAAGCAGATTACTCAATTGTTATCAACCTTGTTGCTTGGGGGAGCAGCCCATTTATGCCAGAATATAAAAGCGATCGCTAAAATTGATTATAGCGTTTCTTGTTAGTAAGAGGTACATCATCGATGTTGAAAATTTTAATCAGCAAAGGTTTAAGTGTGCCACACAGATGTGAGAACCGCTATAAATTGATTCAATATGGAGACAAGTAATTTAGCTTTACTCTCACCTCTAAGAAGAAATTAAGCCAGAGATTTAGTCAATTTGGTCAAGAATAATCGGTTAGAGGTGAGAAATCAGACCCCTAATTTCTTCCCTGCCTGAAATTTCTCAATTTCTCGGAATAAATTTGAGTACCAAAATCAGGGTAAATAGCCCAAATATAAACTTAATAAAGTTTTAATAGACATTTAAGCCCTAATAGATTAATGTTCCTTTTTTTAAAGCTGATATGCTGCCTCGCTAATCCTTTTCAGACTTGAAAACTGGCTATTCTGTCAGGGCTTGCCCGTGAGAGGGGTCAATTTTCAAGGATAATTTGTAACAGAGTGTTGAAAATTCCTTTAATCTTAGTCATGAGCGATCGCCCACCAGAACTAACTCTAGCCGACCAGGCCCCTGCCAACTACGAATGTCGCTCCTGCGGCTATGTTTACGACCCCAGCAAGGGAGATGGTAAAACCAACACTGCCGCTGGAACCCCCTTCGAGGAATTGCCAGAAACGTGGCGCTGTCCCGTGTGTGGTGTGCGTCGTTCCCAATTTATCAACATTGGAGCTAAAGATGCTCCTTCGGGATTCCAAGAAAATCTTAGCTATGGTTTTGGAGTCAACCGTCTCACTCCCGCACAAAAAAATATTTTGATTTTCGGGGCTTTAGCGCTAGGATTTGTTTTCTTTATTAGTTTATATGGTTTAAACTAACTCAAGCACTCATTATCTTTAATCCAACGGCTCTTATGAGCCTGTTACCCATCGGGTACAAACCTTAATCCCTCCCGATTCCTTGACCAATACCTCTGAACCATTGATGAGAAAACTGAAACAATTCGTAATAGTTCTAGCTGTAGCCTTTTTCTGCTTTAGCTGTAGTAGTGTGCCATCCCTGAGCAGTAGTCCTTGGCAAATCCTCACCCTCGACACTGACTCCACTTTTGCCGATATCTCCTTTACCGACGACCTGCAGCACGGTTGGTTAGTGGGAACCAAATCTACCCTCTTTGAAACCAGCGATGGGGGGAACAGTTGGCAGCAAAAAGTCCTCAACCTTGGCGACGAAAAAGTTAGCTTTAGCGCCGTCAGTTTCCACGACCAAGAGGGTTGGATTGTCGGTAAACCCTCGATTCTTCTCCATAGCGAAGACGGGGGCAGCAGCTGGTCCCGTATCCCCTTAAGTGAAAAATTACCCGGTTCTCCCTACGGAATTATCGCCCTCAACGACAAAACCGCCGAAATGGTCACGGATTTAGGTGCTATCTACCGTACCAAAGACGGGGGCAAAACTTGGCAAGCTTTAGTGGAAGGTGCTGTGGGTGTGGCCCGGACAATTGTTCGTTCCCATGATGGTAAATACGTGGCCGTTTCCGCACGCGGGAACTTTTATTCCACTTGGGAACCGGGGTCAACAGAATGGCAACCCCACAATCGTCTTTCTTCCCGCCGCTTACAAAAAGTCGGTTATGGTGAAAAAGGGGAACTGTGGGCCCTGGCCCGGGGTGGTCAACTACAATTTACTAGCCCCAATGATCTCGATACATGGGAAGATAAGGTATTCCCGGAGTTTTCCACCAGTTGGGGACTTTTAGACCTCAACTACCGCACTCCCGAAGAAATTTGGGTCGCTGGTGGTAGCGGCAATCTCTTGGTCAGTGATGACGGCGGCCAATCTTGGCAAAAAGATCGCGCGGTGGAAAGTGTCCCCTCCAATCTCTATCGAATTGTTTTTATCAATTCCGACAAGGGTTTTGTCTTGGGACAAAATGGGGTTTTACTGAAATATAATCCCCCTAGCGAACCGGCCTAAAACTTGTCTCAGGGTCAACAAAGTCTCTATTATAGAGATTGAATTTTTCAAGTCCTATCATTCCGAGGAGAACCGTCCATGTCAGGTAGTACCGGCGAACGTCCTTTTGGCGATATCGTTACCAGTATTCGTTACTGGATTATCCATAGCATCACCATCCCCATGCTCTTTATCGCAGGTTGGTTATTCGTGAGCACTGGTTTAGCTTACGATGTTTTTGGCACTCCCCGTCCCGATGAGTATTACACTCAAGAGCGTCAAGAATTGCCGATCGTTAATGATCGCTTTGAGGCCAAAAATCAAATCGAGCAGTTTAATCAGTAGTTTACTTTAATTAAGGATAAAAACAATGGCTAGTGGTAATCCCAATCAACCCATTTCTTACCCCATTTTCACCGTTCGCTGGTTGGCAGTTCATACCTTAGCTGTCCCCACTGTCTTCTTTATCGGTGCAATTGCGGCAATGCAGTTTATTCAACGCTAGGAGAACAATTATGGAAAGAACACCTAATCCGAATCGGCAAGCCGTCGAGTTAAATCGTACTTCTCTTTACCTAGGTTTACTCCTAGTTGCTGTCTTGGGAATTTTATTTTCCAGCTATTTCTTTAACTAATTAGTCCCGATTTATTGTCATCGCAATTAGGAGGTGTTATTCATGTTCGCAGAAGGTCGTATTCCTTTGTGGTTAGTCGCCACCATCGCCGGTCTAGGCGTTATAGCCGTGGTTGGTCTTTTCTTCTACGGAGCTTACGCTGGTTTAGGTTCCTCTCTGTAATTCCATTGCAGGTAATTTCCCCCGGCAAAAAGCCGCTAGTTATTTCTATAACTAGCGGTTTTTTCAATATTCGCTTAAAGGTAAAGCTCGATCGAACTTTAAAAACCCAATTCCCACTTTCCTGTACCCTTTAAACAGGATTTAGTCTCACGTTTGCAGGAGAACTAATAATTAAAAAAAGGAGTCAAAGACTTGACTCCTTTTTTTATATAGATGATTTAGCTAAAACTAAACTTCTTGTTTACGAGTGCTAAGATCACCCAATTTTTGGAATAAACCGAATTCCACTTGTTCTTCCAGATCTGGATCAACCCCGGCGAATACGTCGCGGTAGAGGGTACGAGAACCGTGCCAGATGTGACCAAAGAAGAATAGTAAAGCAAAGACAGCATGACCGAAAGTAAACCAACCTCTCGGAGAAGTGCGGAATACCCCGTCAGACTTAAGAGTTTCGGTGTCAAACTCGAAAGCTTCACCGAGTTGCGCTTTACGGGCAAATTTCTTCACATCAGCAGGATCGCTGAAGACCTGACCATCGAGAGCACCACCGTAGAAAGAAACGGTAACACCACTTTGTTCGATACTCAGTTTCGATTCCGCACGACGGAAAGGAATATCGGCGCGAACGATACCTTCCGAGTCAGTCAGGACAACGGGGAAGGTTTCAAAGAAGTTAGGCATCCGACGCACGCTCAGGACGCGACCTTCGCCATCTTTGAAAACAGGGTGTCCTAACCAAGATTTTGCGATACCGTCACCGCTATCCATGGCACCAGTACGGAATAAACCACCTTTAGCGGGGCTATTACCGACATAATCATAGAAAGCCAGTTTTTCGGGGATTGCTTGGTAAGCTTCAGCGATGGTGGCCCCATTGGCGATGCTGGCCTCCACACGACGCTCAATTTCTTCTTGGAAATAGCCCTTATCCCATTGGTAACGGGTCGGGCCAAAGAGTTCGATCGGGGTGGTAGCATTACCATACCACATGGTTCCAGCCACGACGAAAGCGGCAAAGAAAACGGCGGCGATACTGCTAGAAAGCACCGTTTCGATATTACCCATTCTCAGGGCTTTATAGAGTCTTTCGGGGGGACGAACGGTTAAATGGAATAAACCAGCGATAATCCCGACGATACCCGCAGCAATGTGGTGAGCTACCACACCTCCAGGGTTAAAGGGGTTAAAACCAGCCGGTCCCCATTCGGGAGCTACGGGCTGCACATGACCGGTTAAACCGTAGGCATCGGAAACCCACATCCCGGGACCCCAAAGGCCTGTTTGATGGAAAGCACCGAAACCAAAGCAAAGTAAACCGGATAAGAACAGGTGAATACCGAACATTTTCGGCAAATCGAGGGCAGATTCGCCCGTGCGGGGATCGACGAATAATTCTAAATCCCAGAAAACCCAGTGCCAAACGGCCGCTAGGAATAGCAGACCGGATAAGACGATATGAGCGGCGGCAACGCCTTCAAAAGACCAGAAACCGGGGTCAACACCAGTTTCGCCGGTGACGCTCCAGCCACCCCAAGAACCGGTGACACCTAAACGGGCCATGAAGGGCAGCACGAACATTCCCTGCCGCCACATCGGGTTTAATACGGGGTCACTGGGGTCAAAAATAGCAAGCTCATAGAGGGCCATGGAGCCAGCCCAACCCGCTACCAGTGCGGTGTGCATCAGGTGAACGGAAATTAAACGGCCCGGGTCGTTGAGAACGACTGTGTGTACTCGATACCAAGGTAGTCCCATTGACTACGCTCCTCCTATTGACAATTTAGTGTCCACTTAGACGCTTTTTATATTCAGGGTCAAAATATAAGCCCAACAATCTCGACTGTTAAGTGCAAGAGTTAGCCGACCTACATTATCCCTTGAAAAGTGTATCTATTCTAAAGAAGTGTAACTATTGTTAGAACAGATTTCAAGTCTTTGCGATCGATTTTCGGCCAGAAATCAGGGAGTGCCAGTGATGGGGTGATGGGGTGATGGGGTGATGGGGTGATGGGGTGTGGGGAGAATAAATAAAAATAATCTCCTGTCTCCTCTCTTCTGTCTCCTCTCTCCTGATTACTTCCTCAGCAATTCTTCGGCATTTTGCAGGATTTCGAGGACTTGTTCGGCACTAATCAAGCGTTTTAGCACCACTTGCCCGATGGTGGGGACAGTATCGGCAATTTCTGCACTCTTGGGGGCAACTTCTACCATAATCACAGCTTCTTCCACCTTATAAAGCCATAAAACCTGTTCTCCCTCTAAAATACCGATATTTAATCGCTCTATCTGCGGTGGTCGTCGCCAACTACTCGCATGGTCCCACAAACCGCCAAATTCCCACACTCGTCCTATTGTCCAACCTGCCGTTAAGAAAAAATATTTCACTTTGTTACTCAATCTAGAATCAATCTCTAGCTTTCTGGCTTAATTAGTTTTCAGCCGTCAAATTTTATCAAAAAACTGTTAACGTCCCGTTAATTTCACCACCCCAATGCCCCCAAAGTATAGACCCAAGACCGCCCCTGCTAACAGGGATTGAGTGAGAGGATCTGTGGAAGGGGTTAAAATCGCGCCCAAAATCACCGCCCCTAAAACCACGAAACGCCAACCCGATAACATCGTTTGCGAGGAAATAATGCCTAAAAAGCTCAAAATCAATTGAATAACGGGAATTTGAAAGGCGATGCCGGTACTAAACAGCAAAAGTAAGACAAATTCAAAATAGCGCTCGATCGACCAAGCTTGTTCGACCACTTCCGCCCCATAATTGACAAAAAAGTTTAAAGCGGCGGGAATCAGGGCAATATAGGCAAAAAATAAACCGGCAAAAAATAAAACACTCGATCCTAAGACTACCGGGACAATTAAACGCCGTTCGCGACGGGTTAACCCCGGCAGCACAAAGAGGATAATTTGCAAGAGAATGACCGGACTAGCCACCAGTATGCCGCTATATCCAGCTACTTTTAGGGAGACGAAAAAAAATTCTCCCGGAGCTAACTGCAAAAATTTTACCCCTTGGGCGGGAACTTCCAGCACTTGCACTAGGGGTTTAACGAAGATAAAACATCCCACCGCACCTACAGCCACGGCAATTAAACTATAAAAAATCCGGTGCCGCAACTCCTCCAAGTGGTCAAATAAGGACATTTCCACTTCTCCGGGCAACTCATCGAGGAATTCAGGGCTGTCTGGGGGTGGGGTTTTTACTTCTGTCGATGACATAGCTTTGGCTCGATCGTTCTCTACTCAAGCCTTTATCCTAGCATTGTTAACACTCCCGTTGCCTAAAGGCGTGGGGATTCTTGGGCTGAATCTTGCCTCTACTAGCAAAGCTATCGATCTTCTGGGACTCTGGGGGAGATAGAATTAATATATAGCGTTTCTGATTCACACGAGGTACATTCCCGATTCTGAACAGCTTAATCAGCAAAGGTTTAAGTGTGCCGCACAGATGCGAGAACCGCTATATATAGCCTGAAATCAACAGGTGGTATATGGTTAAGCCACGCCCAGCCGAACCAACGCTTAAATTCATTGATGACTACTGCGAAAACTATAGAGACTTATTTCCAGAAGTTAGAACTTTTGAATATTTCAAGTATCTACATCTGGGGCTAATTTCAGAGATAAAAAGGAAAACTTTACCAGCGATAGCCAAGGTAGTAGTATTGGAAGATGCCGAAGGATTAGATCACTTTTTAACCGAGACACCCTGATCAGTAGAAGAATTGAGAAATAGAAGATTGAAATTAATTCTCAATCTGATTAGGGGGGAAGAAATCATGGTAATTATCGACGAAACAGGAGATAAAAAGAAAGGTAAAACAACCGATTATGTCAAGATACAATATATTGGTAATCTCGGAAAGATTGAAAATGGAATTGTAGCAGTAACGGCTTATGGTTTATTTAGATTAATGACCTTTCCTCTAATAGCTAAAGTTTATATAGCGTTTCCTGTTCGCAAGAGGTACATTATCAATGTTGAAAAGCTTAATTATCAAAGGTTTAAGTGTGTCACACGGGCGTGAGAACCGCTATAAACCAAGAGAGAGATTAAAAGAAGGATATCAATATAAAACTAAGCCACAAATCGGGAGAGAACTAATCAAAAAACTGAAAGAAATGTGATTTAAAATCAAGCTGGTGCTGGCAGACAGTGAATATGGGGAAAGCAAGGAAAATTTGGTTAGTATCTTAAATAAAGAAAAGCTGAACTTTGTGCTTGCGATTCGGAGCAATCACGGAGTGTGGCCGCCATCAGGGCAAAGAGTAAGATACAATAAATGGCGAGAGTTTGACAGAATATTCTCAACAGGCAAGATAGAAAAAGGTAGATAAGGGAGATTATCTTTGGCAAGAAAAGAGAAATCAAATATTGACAAGTCACTAATAATAAAGAAAGCCTACCAGAGAAATCAACTTGGTACATTATGACGAAAGTACCGCAGATTAGGTATCAAGAGGTAGGCAACTTATACGGGTTAAGAAATTGGGTAGAGTACTGGTTAAAACAGAGTAAAAATGAATTGGGTTGGGCAGACTTTCGAGTAACTGACTATAGCCGAATTGAAAGATGGTGGGAAATGGTCATGAGTGCTTACTTAATGGTAAGCCTACAGTCAGAACAACTAAGTGAATCGAAAGAAGCTAATTTAGATTTGGCTAACCCAGCTAAGGAAGAAATTAAAAAACATCCTTAGTGTAATCAAGGTAAGGGGTGGAAAAATATCTTAAATAATCTACGATTATTTGTTCAACTTTTACGTTATTTCAATCTCTTAAAACCTTGGTTAGTCGTTGTTTTTAGTCCTCAAAACTTCGCTTGTTCTGTCGGTTATTTTCCCTGCTTAATAAATTAATAAATTCTCTTTTAGAGAAGGTTTTTCCACGCAATTCCTATTTCTCTTCTGCCTAGAGTTCCAGAAGAGCGGTAACTCGATCGAGGGAGAAAAGCCAAGAAGCTGCGAGAAAATTGCCGATTTCTCCCGTCCAATATTACTGCACACATCCCCCCAGATCAGGCCGTCAGTCATTCTTCAGCGAGAAACCACCTCGCTAGAGGATTCTGATTCTAGGGGGAGAGAGGGTTTAATTATCCCGTGTTTTGTCTCCTCTGGTGTCACTTGACGGATAACCTCCAAAGCTTCCTTGATCATTACCGCCATGGGAACCGCGACAATCACCCCCAGTAAACCGCCCACTCGCGCCCCCGTCAAGACCGAGACCAACACCCAAAAGGGATTTAACCCGGTAACACTGCCCAAAATCCGGGGAGCAATGCCGTTTTCGACAATTTGCTGCACCACTACAGCCACGGCTAAAACTTGCAGAGCTAAACCAATATCGCGCAAAGCTAGTAAAGCTGTCACCGTGACAATGCCTACGGTTCCCCCAAAAGGGATTAAGGCCATGGTACCAATCAAGAGGCCGAATAGGAGACCAAAAGGGACTTTAATCGATAAAAATGCCGTGACTAATCCCAGGGCCATGCAGGTAGCACAAATTACCTGGCCGACAAAGTAATTCTGAAAACTTAAGCGTAGGGTTAGGGAAAAGGGTTGTTGGACGGGTTTGGGCAACCATTGGATAATACTCCTCCAGATATCGGGACTGTGGAGAAGTAGATAAAAGGTGAGGATAATGGTTAGCAGCACATCAAGCACCCGCACCACGGTAAAAACGGTGAGATTAAGGGCTAAATTAACGCTTCTTCCCGCTAGAATCTGCAATTCTGCCCCTAAACGACTGTTAAACTGGGCGATAACACCATCGAAACTGATCGGAATTGGCAGATTCATCGTGTCGATTTTGGTATCTAGTTGCATCAGTTGGCGCTGTCCCGAGTCTAACCATTCTGGCAATCTGTTGACGAATTGCTGTGCTTGGGTGAAGACTAAAGGAACTAGGGTTATACCCACAGCCACAAAAATTAAAATCGTGATCAGGGAAACCACGATCGCAGCTAAACCCCGTTTTAATCCCTGACGTTCCAACCAAGTCACCGGATAACCCAAGAGAAAAGATAGAACGGCCGCTATCAGTAAAATAACAAATAAAGATTCAAAATAGCCAAAAATTGCCGATAATGCCCAGGCATTCAGAACTATAAGTGGTGCAGCTAGAGCAATTACCAGTAAGCGAGATAAGGAATTCAGGGATTGCCACCACGTCTGAACCCAATTGCGTTTCGGGGGAACGACTTTAACTTCCACCATGAAGCCTCTTAAAGGGTTTGTTTCAATACTTGTATTCTGACAGATCGAAGCCTAACCCGCTAACTCCAAAAGAGGAAGTGGGGTGATGGGGTGTGGGGTAGTGGAGCATTTGGCTGAAATTTCCCTAAACCCCTAAATCCCTATCACCCTATCTCCCGACTCCTAACTCCTGACTCCGCGAGAGATTAACTTGCTTGCGAGGAGACAAAACCCGATAACTCGCGAAAGCGGATCTCATCGCGGTGGGGATCGGCGCGACTAACTTGTACTTGAAAGCGATCGCCTAAAGATACCGATCGCTCAAAACGATGGGGTAATTCTAACCCCAATTCCTCCAATAAAATCAAGCCTAAATTTTCTTCTTCTCGTAGCCAGCGCAACACCAAAGCTTGCCAAACTTGATCTCCCTGTCGTCGCAAAAATTCCAAACTCCAATAACGATTAGTTTGTCGTTCCACCGAGGTGGCCTCTTGGGCCGAACTAGCGACACTATAGAGAATTTCTTGCATTCTATCCCGGGTAAAAGGCAGTTTATCGCCCCGGAGATGAGCTTTTAGTTGAAAATGGGTCAAAAGGTCAGTATAACGGCGAATTGGCGAAGTTACTTGGGAATAGGTATTCAATCCCAGACTAGCATGACGGTTAGGAATCGTCGTCATCTCACTGCGCGGCATACAGCGACGCAAGGCACAGGAACGCACGGGGCCGGCAGGTAGTAAGATTAACTCCTCATCGGGGGGTAATTCTGGTTGTGGTTGTCCGCGGAAAGGCACGGGTATCTCGTGTTGCTGACAGTAGCGACCGGCGATTTCTCCAGCTAAAATCATCATTTCCGCCACTAATTGCCGAGATGGGGATACCTCCTGCAATTCTATGATAATTTCGTCGTTATCCTTCACCTTAATCGATGATTCTGGCATTTGGATGTTAATCGATCCCTGAGATTTGCGCCATGCGTGGCGTTGTTTTGCCCAACGGTTGAGAATCCTCACTTCCGGTTCATGCTGCAGATCCAGATGTAACATTTCGTCCACATCTTCGTAGGTGAGGCGATAGGTGGGTTTAATTGTACTAGGATGGATCCGATAATCGGCGATCGCCCCCGTTTCATCGAGGATTACCCCAAAACTCAAGGCAGGACAAAGTTTACCCTGTACCAAACTCATCGGACCGGCGGCCAACTCTAGGGGAAACATGGGAACCATTCCCGTGGGAAGATAAAGACTGGTACTGCGACGACGCGCTTCTAGGTCTAATTCATCATCGGGAAGCACTAAACGGCTAGGATCGGCAATATGAATCCAGAGACGATGACCACCATCCGCGAGAATTTCTACCGATAATCCGTCATCGATTTCCTCGGTACTTTCATCGTCGATGGTATAAATTTTTTGGTGGGTTAAATCGAGACGATTGTTGACATCCGCATCCGCAGGGGGATTGAGTAAATTAAGACGCGCCACATCAAGTACCTTTTTCGAGAATTGAACAGGGTAGGAACTGCGTCGCAGGAAAAGGTTTTCGTGACTACTCCACCATTTCAAATCGACTAACAATTCAAAAGCGGCCTCGGGGGTTTGGGAACGGCCCAGCAGCGAGAGTATTTCCATGGCTGCTGGATATTTTTGTTCGGGTTGGAGGATAAATTTTTCTAGAGACTCCAGACGAATTCGATCGCTTTCTGACCATTCTACCGTTTCACCGGCCAGGGCCTGTTGGAGACGTTGGAGAAATTGGCTTTTTTCCCGTTGACGCTGTTGTTCTACCTCTAGCTGGTGTTTGATTTCCTCTACCTGATTTTCCGAGCGGGCTTCGTAACCATCCCCTTTATTTTTAAAATAAACTTTATCATCACTCAAGAGACAATGGGCTGCATAGCAAAACTGCGGACTGCGATCGGAAAAGAGAATCTCGGCCATGGTTTCGGGAGTGACTAACTGATTTTCCCCGGCTAATAATTCCCAGGCCACTTCTAAACCACTAGTATCTAGATAGGGTTGGACTTCCCGCAGAAAATTGCCAATCTCTTTATAGTTGGATGGACCTGCTTTGATAATGTAATCGAAGCGTTGGGGACGCAGTTTATGCGGGTTTCCCCCTTGATCGATGACGATCCAATCTTTTTTACCTTCTGGGCGATCGATCACCCCTAAGCGCCTTTCTCCTTGGACTCGAAATTCTACCAGCGTTCCCTTATCCACTGCTTCCCCTTACTGCCTATCTATTTTGTCTATTTTCTATCATCCTCGATCGATTACTCAATCGGCAAGAGCAATCATCAATCCCCACCCACTAGATAGGTATAACGTCGCAAACTGCGTTCATAATCCTGTAGTAGTAATTGGGATTCTTCTACAGTCATGCGATTTTCCTGCAAAGCTTGTTCACAACGAAGACGAATTCTTTCTAACAGGTCTTCCGCAGAATATTGTACATAACCTAATACTTCCGTGATCGTATCCCCTTTGACTAGATACTCGATATCGTATCCCTTGGGACTCATCTGAATATGTACCACGTTAGTATCGCCAAAAAGATTATGTAAATTGCCCATAATCTCTTGATAAGCACCCACCAGAAACATTCCTAGATAATAGGGTTCTGGAGAATGTTTACCGTTTTTGTACTCCAACGGATGCAATTCTAAAACAGATTTTACGTCCCCGCGCAAATCGATAAACTGGGCAATTTTCCCATCACTATCACAGGTTAAATCGGCGAGAATTCCTCTTTGGGTAGGTTCTCGATCGAGACGATGGATCGGCATAATTGGAAATAGTTGATCGATCGCCCAACTATCGGGAACTGACTGAAAAACCGAGAGATTGGCATAATAAATTGAGGCCATAATTTGCTCTAAGTCTTCCAAGTCATCGGGAACATAATCCTGTTGTCGGGCCACTTGCAGAATTTTGTGACAACAAGCCCAGTACAATTGTTCGGCTCTAGCTCGTTCTTTGAGACTGAGATAACCGAAATTAAACAGACTAATCGCCTCCTCTTTGAACTGTCCCGCATCGTGATAAGCTTCCTGATAATTGCGCTCATCGATACCCGTGTAGGTTTCCCAGAGATTACGGAGGATAAGATGTTCTTTCCCATTGCAGGGATCGGGGGGATTTTGGGGAACCTCACTACTTCCCAAGATATCAAAGACTAACACCGATTGATGAGAAGCGATCGCCCGGCCACTTTCACTGATGAGAATTGGGGGTGAAATCTGGGCATCTTCACAAGCTTCTTTGACCTCAGCCACGATATCATTAGCATAATTCTGCATATTGTAGTTTTTCGAGGCGTAGAAGTTAGTTTTTGAGCCATCGTAATCGACCCCTAAACCACCTCCCACATCGAGATAGGTCATATTTGCCCCTAATTTTGTTAATTCCACATAAATCTGACTAGCTTCGCGAATGGCATCCTTAATGACGCTAATAGCGGAGATTTGCGACCCGATATGATAGTGCAGCAGTTGCAGACAATCTAACATCCCCGCTTGTTCTAATTCCGTCACCACCGTTAGGATTTCCGGAACGGTTAAACCGAATTTTGCCCGGTCTCCCGTGGAACATCCCCAACGGCCCACCCCTTTTGTCCCCAGTTTCGCGCGCACTCCCAAATGAGGGGCAATTCCTAACTGACGACTGACGCGCAGGGTTAAATATAATTCTTCCAATTGTTCGATGACAATCAAAGGCCGATGACCGAGACGAGTGGTCAATAGGGCAGTTTCCAGGTATTCTTTGTCCTTATAGCCGTTACAAATTAGCAGTGGTTGTGTTTTGTCATTTTTGCCGTTTAAGGCAGGTTCTAGGGTAGCTAAAGCAATCATTAGCTCAGGTTTTGAACCAGCCTCCAGCCCAAATTGATAGGGTTTACCAAAACGCACTAAAGACTCGACGATGTGACGGTGTTGATTGCACTTGATCGGATAGACACCGCGATAGACATTGGGATAATTATAACGGGCGATCGCTCGGCTAAAACAGGCATTCAGGCGCTCGATCCGATCCTCGAGGATGTCACTAAACCGAATTAACAGGGGTAAACCGATATTCCGCCGCTTAATCGCCGAAACTAACTCGTATAAGTCCAAAGAACCGCCCCTTTCTCCTTGGGGCGAGACGGTAATATTTCCTGCGGCATTGATCGAGAAATAGGGTTCTCCCCAGCCTTGGATGCGATAGAGATTTTCGCTATCTTCGATCGACCAGTGTTTGACGGGGGCAACTTTTTCGAGGTTGTTACCGTCAGAAGGGGTCAGATCGACTGGAGATAATTGCTTTTCTTGTTTCTTAAGTTGAGTTTTACCTGCCATTGTCTATCGATCGCTCCGTGTGAGACTCCGATCTTCTATCTTAAGTCAGACTTCCTGTCTGCGACCAAGATTCCGATCATGATAGAATTTACTCCCTAGGTTCGATCTCTAGGAATAGTCATCTATATAAATTCAAGGCTATGCAGTTATTAGACTCAAAAGGACGTTTATTCGGTAAATTTAGCTTGCTTGATATCGGAGCGGCCTTAGTAATTTTATTGACAATTATCGGTATTTTTGTTGTACCAGGGACAAGTGGTAAAAGTACGATCGCTCAAGTTACCAAAGAACCCATAGAAGTGGATGTTATTGTCCGGGGTTTAAGTGTTCTCAATCCCAATGCTTTGATTAATCAATTCAATACCGAGAAGAAAACTAATATTGTTATTCGTAATCAACCGGCCGGTCAAGTGGATATAAAAAATGTTAAAGCTTTATCCAGAAATGTCTTAGTTCCGCAGCCGGATGGTAGTGTGAAAGTCCTACCCGATCCCCGCACGGAAAACTATTCTCAAGATATGATTATGACTCTCAGTGGTCAAGCGGAAGTTACCGATACTGGTGCGGTTGTGGGCGGTCAAAAGGTGAAAATTGGCACTTTAATCGAGTTAGAAGGAGATAACTATAATTTCAACACCAGTGTTATCGATGTCCGTTTACCAAAAAGGTCTTAAACAGTGATCAGTGATTCAGTAATCAGTGAACAGTGAGCAGTAAACAGTAAACAGTGAAAAGACAGTAGGAAACTTCTATTTAATAACACTGCTCACTTGAAAACTCAAATCTGATAACTGATAACTTACCCACTGATAACTGATAACTGATAACTGATAACTGATAAGAGGATTAACTGCTATTTATACACCGCCTTTAGCTCGTTTGATCGAGCAGTTACAAAAATTACCCGGAGTCGGACCAAAAAGCGCCCAACGTCTGGCCCTGTATATTCTCAAACGACCAGAACAAGATGCGATCGAATTGGCCCAAGCGATCGTAGCAGCCAAAAAACAAGTAGGATTATGTCAGGTTTGTTTTCATCTTTCGGCCGAACCGATTTGTGAAATTTGCCGCAATCCCAACCGAGAAACGGGGACTATCTGTGTGGTAGCTGACTCCAGAGATGTGATTGCTTTGGAGAAAACAAGGGAATATTCGGGCAAATATCATGTTTTAGGGGGTGTTATCTCACCTATGGATGGGATTGGACCAGATCAATTAAATATACAGTCTTTAGTCACCAGAGTCAGCCAGAAAAAAATTCAGGAAGTTATCTTGGCTGTCAGTCCCAGTGTCGAGGGGGAAACCACGACTTTGTATATCGCGGGTTTACTAAAACCCTTCACTAAAGTTACCCGTATCGCTTTCGGGTTGCCCATGGGCGGCGATCTAGAATACGCTGATGAAGTAACCTTAGCGAGAGCTTTAGAAGGTCGTCGGGAATTATAGAGCAGGATGTGGGGTTTTGATCAGGTTACTTTTTGGCGAATAATCGAGCATTTGTAGCCGGCGATACAGTTTTATAATGCGTATTATGGTTAGTCGCAGAATTTGTAGATGCAGAAATCTTTGGGGGGGAATCACGAGCAACTGCACGGGAGCAAGAGCAATCGCTTTTAAATGCTTTAAAGGCTGTTCTATAATCGCCATTTCGCCGAAACAGTCGCTGTTTCCCCAGATTTTCTAGGACAATTATTCAGCCCGACTACTCAAAGGGTTATTGAGATTGTTATTGGGAGGACGTTTAACACTATGGGATTGTAGGAGTGAGATCGCCTGTTGATACTGGGGATCATCCTTAGTTCCCAGCAAAGAAGGATCGTCGCGGAAGCGCAGCTGTTGTTCCCGGGTTAACTCGATCTGCACATCGGGTTTAATGCCTTTTTTGTAAATATTTTCGCCGTTGGGGGGATAATAACGGGCAATTGTCACCGCTAAACCAGAACCATCGGAGAGGGTGTGTACCGATTGGACGGTACTCTTGCCATAGGTCGATGTACCCACTAAAGTCGCCCGGCCATTTTCTTTCAGCGCCCCGGCGAGGATTTCGCTGGCACTCGCTGAACCTTTATTAACCAAGACTACTAGGGGTAAATCGGTAATAGCGGTGTTATTGGCACTAAATTGGCGATCTCCGCCCCGTCGATCGATGGTGCTAACGATTTTGCCCTGTTTCATCCACATGCGAGCGATATCGACACTAGCAAATAGTAACCCGCCGGGGTTGCCCCGCAGATCGAGAACATAGCCAGATACCTGTTGTTGACTTAATTCCTCGATCGCCTGTTTCATTTGTTCGGCTGCGTGGGAACTAAATTCATCTAGTTTAATATAACCAACTTTCACCCCACCTTCCTGTTTAAGGGTATAGCTAACCGACGGGATTTCGATATCTACCCGGGTCAAAGTCACTTCAAATACCCCTTGATCAGGACGGGCAAGCTGTAAACTAACGCTAGTACCCACTTCTCCCTGTAGTGCCTCCATTGCCTGTTCTAATGTCATTAAAGCGGTGGGTTTGCCGTTAATTCTAATCAGGCGATCGCCGCTTTTCACTCCCGCTTCCTTGGCGGGGGATTTTTTCACCGTATCGACAACGACCAGATCGCTAGTGCGTTTATCGAGAGCTAAACGTACCCCAATTCCCGATAATTCTCCGGAAGTTTGACTGGTGAGGACAGAAAATTCACTAGGAGTTAAAAAACGGGTATAAGTATCACCCAATTCCTTTAAAGCTTCGCGAATTGCTGTGTAAGCTTGTTGGGAATTAGTATAATTTCTGCTTAACAATTCTTGACGTTTTTTTTGCCAATCAATTTGATGAAAACTACGATCTACAAATTCATTGTTAACAATTTGCCAAACCTGGTCGATGACTGCTTTCGGGTTATCTTCTAAGGGTTTTTCCCCTTTGGCTGCGGGAGTGAGGACCATCAGGGAACTAACTGCTAGAGTAGCGATCGCACCTCCAGATAGGAGTTTCTGCACGGAAACGAACGAGGGACGCGACTGGTTCATAAAGACAAGGCCAAAATAAGATTGACGTTTCAATAAAGCCATTCAAAAAGCGAGAGCATTTTGCCTTCGAGGGAGGTGAGGAGCGGTGTTAACTACGACTTCCGTATAGATAAGGGAGTTCCTTGTCTGGCTCTAATATCCACTATAATTCTACTTCTAGAAAATCGAGTAATATCTGGCGATGAATTTTTCCTAAAGAACGAGTCTGATTAATCTTCTGGGAATAGTATTCCCCTTGACGGATGGCAGCTGGGGGTAATAAAGCTAAATCTTGCCCTTCCGTTTGCACTAATTTTTCTAATTCCAGGGTCAGGGGTACATGATAAAGATAACGGGAGAGATTATCATCGTTATAAGAGCGAAAATAGTGTAAACTAGGGACTTCGTAGTTAATTTCTTCTTTTAACTCTCGTTTTAACCCTATTTCTGGACTTTCACCCGCTTCTAAGTGACCACCAAATAAACCCCACACCCCCGGATAGAGAATCGTCGGGATGTCGTCGCGCAACTGCATTAAAAAGCGACCGTCCTGTTCTAAAATCGCCAAAGCAACAAATATCATCAGTTATCAGTTTTTTAGTTATTGGTTATCGGGAGACAGGAGATAGGAGACAGGAGATTATTTTTATTCTCTCCCCACTTCCCACTCCCCACTCCCCACTTCATAATTCATAATTCATAATTCCCACACCCACCCCCTAGTTATTTTTCCCTTTGTTTATGGGGTAAAAAGAAAGCATCGAGGGGATCTGGGATGGGTTTAACCACTGCGGGGGGTTGGGGTTTAACGGGGGTAAGGACGGGAGTTTCTGGGGGTTTTGTTGCGGTTGCGCTGGGAATTGTCACCTGTCGGGGATTTTCCAGGGGTTTAGTTGAAACTGGGGGAGAATTATTTTCTGGGGGTTTAACTTCTGAGGTGGGGGAAGGTTTAATTTCCGGGGACGGGGAAGGAGTGGGAACCGAATTAACCGCTACTGCATCCATCTGTTCTAATTCCACCACATACACTTCGTTGACGGTTTGGGAACCCTGGGGAATAGCCTCAAAGTCAATTTTGCCCTTAATGACGATTTCTTCGCCTTGACGGGGTAATTTATTGCTATTGGTGCGAATCCAAATCTTGCCGGAACCATCCCGCAAAAGATAGGCCCCTCCCGCTAAAAAAGGGGCATAATTGCTCACAGTTCCCCTAAGATAAACTAAAGCGCCTTTTGGTTTTTCCTGTAATTGCTCGATCGCTGTTAGGGGAGGATCACCGATGTAGGGAACGGCAATACCGAGGTCAGCAAGGGTACTACAACCGAATAACCCTAGCAATAATAATAGACTGCCGATGCGCCCTACACGAGTCTGAATAGACATTCTTGCTTTAACCTTAACGAGTGCTATTAGCCAATCTTTTTGACCATAGAATGGATCCGAAAGATTTTTGTTCTCGGTATTATCATAGAATGTCCGTAACTACTTGCCAAATTCTCGACGGGAAAGCCTTAGCTCAAAAAATCCAACTTGGTCTAGGAGAGCGCATCCAGACGCTAAAATCTTCAATGGGAAGACCTCCGGGGTTAGCGGTGTTGATGGTGGGGGATAATCCCGCTAGTGCTGTTTATGTCCGCAATAAGGAGAAAGCTTGTACTAAAATCGGCATGGCCTCTTTTGGTCGTCATTTTCCCACCGATACAAGTGAATCAGAAATTTTGGCGGAAATTGTCCGTCTTAATCAAGATGAGCGGGTGGACGGGATTTTAATTCAATTACCCTTACCTAAGCATTTAGATGCGGTTTCCCTTCTCTACCAAATTGACCCGAAAAAAGATGCTGATGGCTTACATCCTCTCAATTTAGGCGGTTTAGTGCGGGGTGAGGACTGTATCCGCAGTTGTACTCCTGCGGGGGTCATGGCACTGCTGAAAGAATATAATATTCCCATAGCTGGTAAGCACGCGGTGGTGCTGGGTCGCAGTATTCTAGTGGGGAAACCTTTAGCTTTAATGTTATTGGAGGAAAACGCTACGGTGACTATTGCTCACTCGCGCACAGAAAATCTGGCAGAAATAACCAGAAGTGCCGATATTTTAGTACCTGCTGTCGGTAAAGCCAATTTAATCACTAAAGATATGGTAAAACCAGGTGCGGTGGTGGTGGATGTGGGGATTAATCGCGTCGCTGACCGTTTGGTGGGCGATGTGGACTATGCTGGGGTTTTAGAAGTAGCTAGTTATCTTACTCCTGTCCCCGGGGGTGTCGGTCCGATGACGGTGGCAATGTTATTAAAAAATACGTTGTTAAGTTACGAACGCAAGTTATAAATCCTCAGCTACCAGCTATCAGCTATTCAGCGATTCTACCGATACAATTTTGTCAATCTAGCAAGTGGGGATTTTTACGGGGAAACTCTCTTTTAAAATTGGGCTTTACTTTTGATTTTATTACTCAATCCAAGCTTTTGGGGGGTTCTACCCCCCAAACCCCCCGCGCATTAGTTTTTCGGTGGGATGCTTACAGGCAGCCGCTGACGCATCTGTAATAATTTAAGCGTCACTGATAATTGCTGATTGTCGGTATTTCTGCAAATGTGAGATGCACCTACTTGATTTTTTTTAACTATGTTGGTAGAATTTTGCAAAACTGAATAGACTAGGAGCTTTTCGGTCATGATCTTTATTATCCCGATTATTCTCGGTGCGGCGGCCTTAGTTACTGCTGGCGTTGGTGTTAGTGCGGGTGCTAATGGTGTCTCCAAGCTACAAAAGGCGGAAAAAATTGGCAAAAGTGCCGAACAAAGATATAAAAAAGCCAATAAATCCCTAGAAAAAAAGTTTCAAGCTACCCAAAAATTCGCGGAAGAATACGGTCAACTGCAAATTAATGTCAAAATCAACACTATCGGCAGATTTGTTAAGTTTATTAGCAGAATTGATCAAAGAATTGGTCAAAGAATTGGTCAAAATTCTTCCCCATCCCATCAACGCTTCTTAGAAGGGTTTGAGGGATTTTCTGCCGAACAATTCAAGGAATATAAAGCAGAAGTGTTAGACGCGCAAAGTTTGGCTTTAGGGGGTTTAAAAGCAGTGAGAGGCGCCTCGGCAGCCAGTCAAGGAACCCTAGTATTAATTGGTCTTTTCGGTACTGCTAGTACAGGAACAGCAATTAGTGGACTTAGTGGGGCAGCCGCTTGGAATGCTACCCTAGCATGGTTAGGAGGTGGTTCTTTAGCTGCCGGTGGTGGTGGTATGGCTTTGGGAACAGTGGTTTTAGGAGGTATTACCGTCGGACCTGCTTTAATGATTGGTGGTTTTGTCTTAGGAGGAGAAGGGAAAAAGTCCCTAAGTAAAGCTATCGAATACGCCAAGGAAGTGGATAATAAAATAGCTCAATTAGATAAAAGTAAGGGTTTTTTAGGACAAGTTCAGCGCAGAATTAAGGAGTTACAATACCTCGTTAATAGTCTTAATAGTAGAGCTATTAATAGTTTAAATGAACTGGAGTCAGGAGCTAATTTTAATCCCCATTTAGAGGAAGATGTGGCCAAGTTTCGGGAGGTACTACTTTTAATTAAAGCCTCATCGGAAATCATGAAACTACCCATCCTAGACGAAAGGGGAAAATTAACCAAAGCAACGGAAAATCTCGAAGAAAAGTACCGCCATCTCTTAGAAAACTAATAGTAGGATGCCTGCCAGGAATAAAGAAAAACGCTCTAGAATTTAATTTAACAAATATTACCGAGTATTTCAATTAAAGTTAACTCTATTTCTGGAAAGGATTCAATAAAAATACTTTCACCTCGATAATATTTCTGAATATCCTGATAACTACCCTGCAGCGGATAGCGATAAACTTCTACACATTCTTCCTTGAGATTTATAATCCAAACCTCTTTAATATTTGCTTCTGCATAAAGAGGGATTTTAGTATAGCGATCATAATCGAGGGTAGAATCGGAAACTTCAGTAATTAAATAGATATCTTGAGGACAAGGATGGGCAGCAACATAAAAATCCGATCGAGGTATTAGTAAACTTAAATCTGGTTCTGGTTGAGAATTATTATTTAATCTAATCGGATTTTGCACCCTGAGAATAATTTTTTGTCCTAACTTTTGATAGAATAATTGTATTAATCTATCTACACTGGAAGCATGACGGGTTCCCATCGGTGACATTTTGATGATTTCTCCTCGAATTAATTCCACTTTTTCATCGGGTTTGATTATTCCCTCGGTTGCCATTTTTTCGTATTCTTCCACCGTAAATTTACGGGTAATCAGTGATAAAGACATTTTAACTAAACTCCTGCTTTTTCTTTATTCTATCTGGACAGCTTGCCAAGGGGTGACTTATCGGTATTTAAACCATTAATCGGGGGGAATAAACTAACTTTTTGGGGACTTGTACTGATTTTTTGGGAAAAATCAGCGCTTGCCATAGCGACAAAACCGCTAAATCTAACGTCTAGAAAGCTGGGGTCGGATCGAAACTGCCCCAAAAAAGCTACTATAGGTCAGTTGTCGATGTAAAAAAAAATAGCCGTTCCCATCTGGAACATTAAGTCGAGAAATTTTATGGTTAAGCGAAAACAGCCTTATAGTTTAATTTATCTGTTCAGTCTGGCGATCGGTTTAGTGATTGCGATCGCACCTAACGGACAAGCACAAACCCCCGACTCTAACAATCCCGCCAGCGATCCTAACGAATTAAAGCCCTTAAATCAAGCCGATAGTGTCCTGAGTCTTCAGGGGGGACAACGTTTAGTGGAAGAAGCGAACACTGCTATTAATGCCGCTAAATACGATGTCGCTGTGGACAAACTCAATCAAGCGCGCCGGATTTTTAACCAACTATCTAACTATCATCTGCAATTAGCTAATAGTTTCTCAGGAATTGACCCGAAAGTATTCGATTCTCAGCGTCAAAGTGCTTTAAACACGGGACAAATGCGGGATGAAGCCACCTATAAGCTTGCTTTAGTCCATAGGGCGCAAAATCAGCCAGAATTGGCGGTTCCTTTGTTAATTCAGGTGATTCAATCCCAAAACCCCACCAGTGAATTAGGACAAAAAAGCTATCAACAACTCTACGAGATGGGATTTGTCAGCACACCCATCTCCGCACCGACTCCCACATCGGCAACTCCTAGCAATCCCCCGCCAAGGCAGTAAATTTTGTCCCCATTGACGAGCTTTCGGTAACAATGGGATCAGAGTATCTTTAAATTGTTTTGAGGAGTTACGATGGTTGACTTTCGCCAAGTAGAAGCGATGATTCAAGAACAAATCCCCGATGCACAGGTGATGGTTCGGGATTTAACGGGAGGTGGCGATCATTTGGAAGCTGTGGTTATTTCTGGCGAATTTGCCGGCAAAACCCGCGTTAAACAGCATCAAATGGTTTATGGGGCTTTACAATCGGCACTGGCTACCGAAGCCATCCATGCTTTGGCATTAAAAACCTACACTCCCGAAAGTTGGGCAGCAGAAAAATAACAGTTATTAATTATCAGTTGTCAGTTGTCAGTTAATTTTTTGGCTCTCTTAGGTTTGGTGGGTAAAATGTATTCTAAGATACAGTCCTGCTGGCGGTCGCAACGCGCTCGCTACGCGAGACCGAGTGGAAGGAACCACTCCAGACACAGAGGACACAAAGATTGATCGATCCTATCTAAGTTAAACTGATCACACAAAGAATAAGAGAGCCGAAATCGGTGATCGGGGGGGTGAAGCGAAATCTAGGTAAAATCAGGGTTTTACCTACTATGAACTCAAACATATATCGGAAGCGAAAGAAGCAATTCTTCAAGCGCGGAAATTATTTCAAGCATTGGGGTTAGCCGGGTATGTTCAAAATTGCGATCAGGCAATTCGGCAATTGTAATTACACGGTCACGATCGAGTAAAAATTTGTTGCTTACCCCTTGACTTTTGCTTGTTTTAATGATAACAATTACCAGACTTGATTGCTTATCTCACCCAGTTTTAAGCCAAAAATCCTTAAAAACCGCCATAACGTTCCTCTAACCAGGGATCACCTCGTCGATGGTAGCCATTAAGTTCCCAGAAACCCAATTGCTCTCGATCGAGAAATTCTAGGCCATTAATCCATTTAGAACTTTTCCAAGCGTAGAGATGGGGGACAACTAAGCGCAGCGGCCCCCCGTGGTCGGGGGGTAAAGGTTGACCAAACAGTTGAAAAGCGAAAAAATTATCCTCGTGCAGGAATTCCTCTAGAGTGAGGTTAGTGGTATAACCCCCGTAACAGTGTTGCATGACGTGGGTAGCTTCCGGCAACAGGTCAATTAAGGTGATAAAATCCGATACCTTAACTCCCGTCCAAGTCACATCTAATTTTGACCAACGGGTGACACAGTGAAAATCCTTGGTAAATTCCGACTGCGGTAGGGCCATAAAATCCGACCAGTTAAAAGTTTTAGTCGTGCCCACCTTTCCCCAAACCTTGAATAACCATTCCTCGGTGTTGATTTGGGGAGTATCTCCGTAGGTAAGCACAGGAAAACCACTAGCGAGATATTGGCCCGGAGGAACTCTGTCCTGATCGGGAGATTCTGGTTTTTTAAAGAATTTGCCTAACATTATTTGAGACTCACGACGAACACCCTAAACAAATCTTAAAATATTAGGGAGCGAAAAGGTTTTCTCTACCTCACTCCCCACCATCAAGTTATTCCTCGTCTTCCCCTTCTTCCTCCTCTTTAGTGGGATAGACAAAGCTGTTAGAACGACCAGAAAGAACAGATTTACCCAAAGATAAGGCTTTTTGCGCTTCCCGAGCCGCTTGCTTTCTCCAGTGCGCTCTCCGTTGGTCGCGCTTGGCATTTGAGGTTTTCTTCTTGGGACAAGCCATAGTATTTTAACGATAGTTATAGACTCACAACCTTTCTATTCTACTCCCTATTTCCCTAATCGGCTCGCTCACTTGTCTGATTCCCTCGCTCACTACTAACCAAAATATTGATAAAACTTAATATTTATCATTGGCTTACCTATTTATGTTTAAAATCCTATATAGCTATGTAGTCAAGTAATTTCCATCATGGTAACTACCGTCGAACCTCCCTCCCAGAAAAAAGCTGTTCTGCGCGAAACTATCCTCACCCCGCGTTTTTATACCACCGATTTTGAGGCTGCCGCTAATTTTGACCTTTCTTTGCAAGAAACCGAAATCAAAGCCATGTTAGAGGAGATGCGGACCGATTACAACCGGCATCACTTTGAACGTCAGCAAGAATTTGAGAACTATCAAGACAATCTCGATGAAACAACGAGAAATGCCTTTATAGATTACCTAGAACGCTCCTGTATCTCCGAATTTTCTGGCTTTTTGTTATTTAAGGAACTGTCACGACAACTAAAAAGCCGTAATCCCTTGTTAGGGGAGATATTTCATCTTATGGCTAGAGATGAGGCGCGCCATGCAGGATTTCTCAATAAAGCCATGGCTGATTTTAATATTTCCCTCGATCTAGCCAAAATTACTAAAACCCGTACCTACACCTTTTTCCCCCTTGAATGGGTGTTATATACGGTCTATCTCTCCGAAAAAATCGGTTATTGGCGTTATATCCTCATTTATCGTCATTTAGAAGAACATCCAGAGTATAAATTTAATCCTCTCTTTAATTACTTCGAGAGTTGGTGTCAGGACGAAAATCGCCACGGAGATATCTTTAAAACCTTGCTGCGCGCTAAACCGCAATTGTGGAATAATTGGCGATCGAGATTATGGAGTCGTTTTTTCCTGCTTTCCGTCTTTGCTACCCATAGTTTAACTGTACGGGAGCGCTCAGACTTTTATGATGCTTTGGGAATGGATGCGATCGCTTTTGATCAAGAGGTAATTCGTCAGACTAATAATACCTCCGCCCGCGCTTTTCCCACCATTTTAAATGTGGACCATCCCCAATTTTTCCCCCGTTTAAACCGTTGTGCGGAACGTAATTTACAATTAAAAGCGATCGATGAAAGTAGCGCTCCTCAATGGCTAAAAACAGTCCGTAAGTTACCCTTACAGCTAGGTATCGTCGGGGATCTATTGCGATTGTATCTGATTAAACCCATAGATGCAGAAGCCACCAGAGAAATGGTACTTTAATCAGTTATCAGTTATCAGATTTGGGTTTTAAGTTGACAAGGGACGAATCTAAAACCTAAGAAGCAATAAACAATACATCAGTACAAATTCTCGGTTGGTTTCGTCGTGAGAAGTCAAATAACTGACTCTGGCGAAAATATTCGGGTTTATACCCGTTTTTGGTCTTTGATTAGCGGTTTTGGCCTATTAGTCTCCAGTTTAATTATCGCAGTAACATTTTAAGAAGGGGAAAAAACTGCTGCTTCATCCCTTTTCTAGTTTTAGGTACTTGCTTGGATAGTACCAGATATTTGAGCGGCAATCCCTAAAATCCTCAAGTCTCAGACCATGAAAACCGTTAATAATTAAGATATAGCGTTTCCTAAGCTAGTGAGGTACACCGATTTTTCTTCCCTTTTGCCTAAAACCCATAACTTTTGTACCTCAGCAGACTGAAAAACGCTATAGTCGCCAGATAAGTCTAGGAGTTTAGCAAAATGTCTGACGAAACCGTCACCTATTCCCTTGAATCCGTCCTTAAAGAAATTAAAGACAGCATCAAGGAAGTCAACCAGAAAATCGATAACTTGCAACAGGAAGTCAACCAGAAAATCGATACCTTGCAAAGAGATGTGAATGATTTAAAGGTAGGACAAGCTAAACTAACCGAGAAAGTCGAGGGGATGGATAAAAGACTAGAAAAAGTAGAAAATGAGCAATACACTCTAGTTAAGGCTATTTCTGACCTACAGGGTTTTCGAGGTCTGATTGTCCCTATCCTTATCGGTGCCATGAGTGCCGCTATTGGTGCAATTATCACCGTTGCTATCCGAATCCTTTTCTTCGGTAACAATCCCTAAAATCCTTAAATTTTAGCAAAATCTCATACTCTAAAAACTATTGATAACTCTAGGAGTTTAGCAAAATGTCTGACGAAACCGTCACCTATTCCCTTGAATCCGTCCTGACAAGGATTGAGAGTAAAATCGACTCCCTGGAAAAACCGATGAATGAGAAAATCGACTCCCTGGAAAAACGGATGGATGAGAGATTTGACAAGGTTGACGAGAGATTTGACAAGGTAGAAGACCGGTTGACGAAACTGGAGATAGGCCAAGCTGATTTAAAAGGAGATATTAAAGTATTAGATGAGAAAATCGAGGGTTTAACTGTACGGGTTGCTTATCAGGAGTTCACCAACCGGGGGATTCTCATCGCTTTGGTGGTCGCTGTCTTAGGAGGTGCTGCTAAACTTTTTGGTTTTTTCCCCAATCCCTAGAAGTGGCCCCTAAAAACGGCCCCCCAACTCCCCAAAAAAAATTTTTGCCAAGGGTGATAGGTTTCCTGAAACAGGTGGGTAAGTTGTTTGTAGGAAAGACAAACCACACCTACCCACCACAAGGATACTCCTATGAACTCTACTTTTAAATTCAAACTCATCCAAGCTCTCAACAAAAAGAACGGTAACAAAGGTTTCACCCTCATCGAACTCTTAGTTGTGGTTATCATCATCGGTGTACTCGCCGCTATTGCTCTCCCCAACCTCCTCGGTCAGGTAGCCAAAGGCAGACAAGCGGAAGCCCGCAACAACTTAGGTACCGTTAACCGCGCTCAACAAGCTAACCGCTTAGAAAACGCCACCTTTACCGCAGTTACTAACTTACCTGTTGTAACCACTGGTACTTACTATGGTACTGCCGCTACTGCTGGCGTTGTTGGTGGTTCTGCCAGCCAAGTTGGTACTAACCACGCCGCTATCCCTAACAGCACTTACACTAATGACATCCTAGAATACGAATCTGCTGTAGGTCAAACCGACGCTGGCGTTTATTCTGCTGTTATCTGTGAACAAACCACTAACCCTAGTAGCCCAGCCATCAGTGGGGCTGGTACTTGGTCTACTCCTGGTACTGCGGCTGCAACCGCAACTTGTCTTGGTCGTACTATACAGTAATCCCAGTCTCGAAAAGTATGCGGGTTGTGCTTGCATACTTCTCTGATAATGGCAATTTCACAACTCAACTTAATCATAACTTTAGCGGAAGGTGGCAGGGAAATATTCTCTTGCAAACCTTGCGCTTTTGGTTTTTTTGGGGAAGTGGGGAAGTGGGGAAGTGGGCAAGTGGGGGAATGGGGGAATTTCAACTGACACCCTAGCACCTTAACACCCCAACACGGAAAACATATAGGGTTTCTCACATCAATGTACCTTTTGGGAACAGGAAACGCTATAGTCAATATTGCTAGGGACTAATTATGGAATACTTTCTTTTTTTAGCAATCAAATCACCAAGAAAAAAAGCGAGAGGTTTTACCTTAATAGAATTGTTAGTAGTGGTGATTTTATTGGGAATTTTTGCTGCCCTTGCCATACCATCACTATTAGGACAAATCGTCAAAGGTAAGCAAGCAGAAGCTCGCTCAGTACTGGGAGCAATTAATCGCGCCCAACAGGGTTATCGCCTAGAAAATGCCACTTTTACCACTTTGGAGCAATTACCTGTTGCGATTAACGATGCTAAATTTTATACTTTTGTCGATAATTCTAGCGTTACTCCCAGTCCTTTTGGAGCCGCCTATCAAGCGAATGCTGTGACTGAATTTGATGACGAGATTAAAAATTATGCAGGAGCAGCCGGACAAACGGCAGCGGGGGTCTATACTGGGATTATTTGTGAGGATGAAACTCCTTTGGAAGATAATGTTTCTACCAGTAATTCCGCTGGCATTCTTAGCTGTGTTGATGGCATTAGAATTAATTAAGTAGCTGTGCAAAATTAATTTCTTGGTTAGGATAGGCAACAGGCAATAGGCAATAGGCAAAAGTAAGAAAATAAAGGAGTTTTTAAGGCAAGAGGCAACAGGCAAAAGTAAGAAAATAAAGGAGTTTTAAATGTCTGAAATCAAAGATTTTAAAGACTTAATAATCTGGCAAAAAGGAATGGATATTGCTGAAAAGTGCTATTATTTGACTAAATCTTTTTTCAGGGAAGAACTCTATGGTATGGTTCAACAGATTAGAAAAGCATCCGCATCTATTCCCGCCAACATTTCCGAAGGTTATGGGAGGCGAAGTTCAGGAGACTATGCGAGATTTCTCAACATCTCTCAAGGCTCAATTAATGAGCTTCAGACACATTTAATTCTTTGTCAAAGAGTAGGGCTTTGCGAGGAAAAACATATTAAATCAATCATTTCTCTGCTCCTAGAAGAAACCAGAATGATTTCTTCTCTTCTTAAAAAACTAAATTCTTAAAATATTTTGCCCCTTGCCCCTTGCCCCTTGCCCCTTGCCTCTTGCCTCTTGTCTCTTGCCCCTTGCCTTTTGCCTCTTGCCCATTCCCAACTTTTATTTTTCATAAAGTTATTGACTTTTGTTTAAATCTATGCTAGGCGCAAAAAAGTCTCTCAATCTATCCTTACTTAAAACTCTTGGTTTAGTCGCCATTATCGGTGGACTAATCATGGCTATTGTGGAAATGCAACAGGAAAAGGTGAAAACCTTGACCAAAGAAAAGTTATTAGAGAGGAATTATGCTCAAGAATCTCGCCTAGAAAATGCTCAGGTTGAGTTATTAAAAAATATACCTTCCTTTGGCTTTGACAATATGTTAGCCAATTGGTCAATGTTACAGTTTATACAATACTATGGAGATGTGGATGCTCGCCGGGAAACTGGTTACGGTTTAAGTCCCGATTTTATGGAGATTGTCACCAAAAATGACCCGAAATTTGTCCGCGCCTATTTGATGATGTCCGTGGCTTCTTCCGTGAATGCTGGCAAACCCGAAAGAACCATTGAAGTGATGAATAAGGGTTTATCAAAACTCACTCCTGATGTCACCGATGCCTATTTTATTTGGTTATATAAAGGAGTGGATGAACTATTATTTTTAGGTGATATTCCCGCAGCAAAAAAATCTAATCAAATGGCCGCTGATTGGGCGAAAATTGCCGGTAATGAATTTATCGAAAAATCCGCTAGGGGAACAGTAAAATTTTTAGAAACTAATCCCGATAGTCGCGCCCCTAGAGTCGGTGCCTGGATGTTAGTCTGGCTGAATAGCAAAGAAGCAGAAACCCGCAGGTTAGCTAAGGAAAATATCGAAAAATTGGGTGGTAAATTGGTTGTGATTAATGATAATCAAGTGATGGCAATTCCCCCCAAAGATTAGGGTTTGACCTATTTTTACTCCTCCCAAAACTTATGATTTAATAAGCCATCAATATCCTTAGTAAAGGGACAAACATCGGGAAAATTAGAGTCTGGATAATCCTCTTTCACCGCTTCTAAAGCTTCTCGATAACATTCCTCTAAAATCTCTATCATAAACCTTTTCAAACTAGGAGAATACTTAAATTCCTTCTTCAACTCCTTGCGAAAATTTCTAATTTCAATTTCCCACCCCCGATAACAATCGGGAAGAGCCACATAACAACGTTTTAATAAATGTTCTAATAAACGAGTTAAAAAATTATCGACCGCTTTGCGTTGACTTTTTCCCAAAGATTCCACCTCCTCGATCAAATTATCTAAATCAACCCGGGATAAATCCCCAGATTTTAATTGCTTGACCGTTTCCTCTATCCACAAAGCAAAATCTTGATCATACAGATTTTTTACCTTGGCTACAGTCATAATTTTGACCTCCTCTGTTGACTAATTACCTTCATTTTACCGAAACTTCACCAACTCAGACTAAATCTGGTTATTAAAAACTGATTATTTATTCCCCTTTTTGCATGAGTGCATGAGTAGAAAACGGGTTTCTCGGAGAAACCCGTTTTCTGTGCGTTACTCAACGGATTTATAGCGGTTCTCGCATCTGTGCGGTACAGCTAAACCTTTGCTGATTAAGCTGTTCAGGATTGTAAATGTACCTTTTGTGAATTAGAAACGCTATAGTATGATTACCTATTCTCCCTATCCCAAGAGTGCCTCTCCTCAACGGATTTAGTATCAAAGTTTAACTTTCCCAAAACTTATGATTTAATAAGCCATCAATATCCTTAGTAAAGGGACAAACATCGGGAAAATTAGCATCATATTTAATTCGCATATTTTCCACTGCTTCCTGATAACAATCATTGCAAATATCGGTTAAAAAACTGCATAAGCTAGGAGAATCTTTAAGAATATCTTTTAACTTAAATTGACAGCGTTTAATTGTTACTTCCCAACCTCGATAACATTCGGACAAAGGAAGATAACGCCGTTTTAAAGCGTGTTCAAATAATGTAATTAAACGGTTTTTCAGTTCTCTTTTGTCCCGTCTTCCCAAAGATTCCACCTCCTCGATCAAATTCTCTAAATCAACCCGGGATAAATCCCCAGATTTTAATTGTTTGACTGTCTTCTCTATCCACAAAGCAAAATCTTGATCATACAGATTTTTTACCTTGGCTACAGTCATAATTTTGACCTCCTCTGTTGACTAATTACCTTCATTTTACCGAAACTTCGCCAATTCATACTAAATCTGGTTATTAAAAACTGATTATTTATTACCCTTTTTGCATGAGTGCATGAGTAGAAAACGGGTTTCTGGGAGAAACCCGTTTTCTGTGCGTTACTCAACGGATTTATGGGATGCACCCAAAACCCGACAACTAACAAGCGACAAACTGCACCGATCGAGGGATAATGTAACCTTGATATTGACAATGGCGACTATGAAAATTTTAATTATGGGTGGAACCCGATTTATCGGTGTTTCTTTGACTAAAGTATTAGTAGAACAGGGTCATGAGGTGGTATTATTCAATCGTGGCAATAAACCCGCTCCGGTTGCTGGAGTACGACAGATTTATGGCGATCGCACTGACCCAGTGCAACTGAAAGAAAAGCTTAAAAATGAAGATTTTGAGGCAATTTTCGATAATAATGGCAGAGAATTAAGGGATACTCTGCCCCTCGTCGAGATTTTTGGCGACAGAATCGGGCATTTTATCTATGTTAGCTCGGCGGGGGTTTATTTAAAATCTGACCAAATGCCCCATAAGGAAGGGGATAAACTAGATCCCAAAAGTCGCCACAAGGGAAAATACGAAACAGAAAACTATTTAAGCGAGATGGGTTTACCCTGGACTTCCATCCGTCCGGTTTATATCTACGGACCGGGCAACTATAATGACCTAGAAGCTTGGTTTTTTGACCGTTTGGTTCGTAATCGTCCTATTCCTATACCTGGTCATGGGGAACATTTTACCCAATTTGGTCACGTTGTCGATCTAGCTAAGTCTATGGCCGCAGTATTGGGTAATTCTCAGGCTATTGGTCAAGTGTATAATATCTCAGGCGATCGCTATGTAACTTTTAACGGTTTAGCGAAAGCTTGCGCGGCAGCGATGGGAAAAAATGCCGATGAAATCGAGATTGTTAACTATAACCCCAAAAAATTTGACTTCGGCAAAAAGAAACCTTTCCCCCTGCGGGTTCAACATTTCTACGCTGATATTAATAAAGCCATCCGTGAGTTAAACTGGCAGCCCGAATATGATCTGGTCAGTGGTTTAACAGACTCCTTCCAGAATGATTATCTCGCTTCCGGTCGCGATCAGCAAGAAATAGACTTGGCGATCGATGACCAGATCTTGGCAAATCAGTAGAATTAGTTTTCCGGTGGGGAAGTGGCTCGTGGCAAGTGGGCAATGGGATTAAATTTAGTGAACGGGGTAGCAGTTTTAAAGTCCGTTTACCTGTCCAGAAAGATCGATAATAGAAAAAATACCTTCTGCCGAGCGGTCACTGTTAATGGCTTCTAATTGGGATATCTTGTTAATGCAAGCGGCGCGTCAGGGCAATCTGGCGCGAGTTCAAGCTTTACTAAGTCAGGGGGCAAATGTCAACGCCACTGATGCCCAAAATAGTACGGCTTTAATCTATGCCGTGCAGGGGGGTCATAGGGAAATTGTGGCAATTTTGCGAGAATTTGGGGCTGATATCGACAAAAGTAAACAACCCCAAGGTTTAAGCCCCCTTATGTTAGCGGCTGCCCTTAATCACAGTGAAATCCTCGCTCAATTAATCGCCGCCGGTGCTAATATCAATCAGGTCAATCAAGATGGTACACCGGCACTAATGATCGCCACTTATAAGGGTTATACAGCGATCGCGGAACAGTTATTAATCGCCGGCGCTCGGGTCAATATGCGCGATCGGGATGGAGATACGGCTTTATCTGTAGCGATTAGCCAAAATTACGCCCCAATGGTCCGTTTACTGCTCGATCGTGGTGTAGATCAAGAAATCCGTCAAGAAGCTTGGTTACAGGCTCTCGTCGCCAATCGCCCAGAAATCCTCGAATTGTTGATTAGCTGTGGTATGCCCCTCAATGCTGCCACTTTATCCGGGGAAACTCCCCTAATTTTGGCTGTAGAGAAGGGAAATCTCGGCAGTGTGCAAACTTTACTGCAAGCGGGAGCCAATCCGAATATTAGCACGGAGGAGGGAGAAACTGCCCTAATGATCGCCGCTGCTGAGGGATATTTCCATATTGTCCGAATTTTACTCGCTCAGGGGGCCAGTGTTGACAATCAAAATCAGGCTGGAGAAACGGCCCTGCATTTAGCCACGATCGAAGGACATCTAGAGATCGTCCAGGCCCTACTACAAGCCGGCGCTTTTGTCAATCACCGTAACCATTTTGGGGATACACCCCTGATCATCGCCACTGTGCAAGGGTACGAAGCGATCGTTTTAGAATTGTTAAAACAGGGGGCGGAGCCTAACCTAACTCAGCAGGGAGAAACACCGTTAACTCTAGCTCTACAGCGCCAATTTAAGGGAATCTGCCGTTATCTCCTTGACTACGGAGCTAATGCCAACGCCGTTTATCCTGATGGAAAAACCGTCCTCATAAAAGCTTGTGAGGGCAATAATAGTCAATTGGTGCGCCAGTTAATCGATATCGGTGCTGATGTCAATAAACTCGATTTTAGCGGTGCCTCCCCTTTAATGTGGGCGAGTTATCACGGTTGTCTCGACACGGTTAAAGTTTTGTTAGACGGGGGAAAAGTGAACTTAAATCAGAAAAATCACGGGGGAATGACTGCTTTAATGTTAGCTAAGTTTAATCACCATCAGGCGATCGTTTCTTTATTACAACAAGCGGGTGCGATCGAGTAGGAGTAGAAGTATAGCGATCTGCGATCGCTATTTCCTCTCATACTAAATCCGGTTATTAAAAACTGATTATTTATTCTCCCTCTTGCCTTTTGCCTTTTGCCTCTCCTCATAACTGGCCTGTACTCAACGGATTTAGTATCAATTCTGCGTTACCATGACCACGGTGATATTATCGGAACCGCCAGCTTTTTTGGCCGCTGCCACTAAATTCTCGACAATTTGCTGACAATCGGCGCCGGTTTGCAAATAATTGCTAATTTCCTCGTCGGACACTTCTTCCGTCAAACCATCACTACAGAGAATAAAGCTATCGCCGGATTGTACATCCAGGGGAGATACCTTCACTGGGGGCAAATTGCGACGACCAAGACATTGAAATAAAACGTGCCGCCAAGGGTGGTTTTTCGCCTCTTCTTCGGACAGATCGCCCATTCTCAGGGCCCTAGCTACCCAAGTATGATCTTCCGTCACCTGTTCTAATTTTTGCCCACGAAAGCGATAGAGACGGGAATCACCAATATGGGTGTACCAAGAGCCATCACCTCGGAAGATAGTCATGACTAGGGTTGTCCCCATGTCCTGTCTTTGCGGATTTTTTAGCTGATCTTCAATAATCTGCTCGTTAGCGGCAGTAATTGCCGCCTGCAGCAATTCCCCAGCAGTCAGGGGAGAATTCCAGTGTTCTTCTAGATGAGCTTGGATAGTTTTAGTGGCGATTTGACTGGCTTCCTCCCCCCCCGCATGACCCCCCATACCATCAGCAACGATAAAAAAGCGCCGATCGGGGTCGATATAATAACTATCCTGATTAACCGATCGCACTACACCACGATCGGTCATTCCTCCAAAAGAAAGATTGTTCATGGAAATTTCTGCCTCTAACACAATATTTATTATCCCGCGATCGATTACATCATGCGATCCTGACGTTCAATTTTTTGCCAAAGTCTCACAAGAGCTATCCCCGGCAGCAGGGAAATCGCCATCGGTACTAAAGTTAACCAACCAAAACCACTGACAAAGAGAAGCGTCGCCGAGATCAGCAAAGCACTGATCAGTAAGGTATAGTTGGTTCCCATTTGAATCATACCCAATCGCCGCAAAAGTCGATCGGATTCGCTGGAACGTACCCGGACACGGATATCACCCCGTTCTAATTTTTCGATCGTATCATCGATGCGTCGGGGTAAACTCAGGGCGGTGCTGCTCACTTGGGCTGCTTGTCGTCCTAACTCATCGAGGATATTACTGCCATTATTTCCTGTCATATCATTTACTAATTGCAGGGCAAAAGGTTGGGCTACTTCCATAAAGTTAAAATCGGGATCGAGTCCTTTGCCTACCCCTTCCAAGGTAGAAAATGCCCGCATGACGAAGGTAAAGGTAGCGGGAAAGCGAAAAGGCTGATCGTAGGCGATTTCATAGAGATCATCGCTGATAGAGGCCACGGATTGCTCCTCAAAGGGTTTATCCATGAAGTTATCGAGCATATACTGGATCGATCGCCGCACTGCTCCCATATCACCATTAGCAGTTAATGCTCCTAAATCTACCAGAGAAGTGACCACGCGTTCGGCATCTTTTTGGGCAATTCCCAAGAGAGTCTGCATTAATTTTTCGCGCACGTTGGTTTTTATTTGTCCCATCATGCCGAAATCGTAGAAAATTAGGGAGCCGTCACTATCAACGGCAATATTGCCGGGGTGAGGATCCGCGTGAAAAAAGCCGTTATTGAGTAGTTGAATTAGATAGGCTTTTGCCCCTAGTTTAGCCAACAATTTGCGATCGAGTCCAGCCGCTTCTAGGGCTTCATAATGACTGATTTTGATGCCGGGTAGGTATTCTAGGGTTAAAACCCGGGGAGAGGTGTAGCGCCAATAGACTTTCGGTACTTTGACCCAATCTTCCCCGCGAAAATTACGGCGAAAAGTGTCAGCGTTACGACCTTCATTGAGATAATCGGTTTCTTCCCAGAGAATTTTACAGCATTCTTCATAAATACCCGTCCAATCGCGACCTTTACCCCATTTGGGATGATTTTGGAAGTATTGGGCTATTTTTTTTAGGATAGCCAGATCGATACTAAATAATTTTTTCAATCCGGGCCGTTGGACTTTGACCACCACATCTTCCCCGGTCTTCAGTTGGGCCCGGTGAACTTGTCCTAAACTAGCGGCTGCTAGGGGGATGGGATCGAAGCTTTTAAAGAGTTTATTCAGGGGTTTACCGAGGGATACCTCGATAATTTTGCTGGCCTGTTCGTAGGTAAATGCGGGAACCTGATCCTGTAGTTTCGAGAGTTCTTCCACATATTCGAGGGGAAAAAGATCGGCGCGAGTGGAGAACAGTTGACCGACTTTAATAAAAGTCGGACCCAATTCTAGCATGGTTTCCCGAATCCAAGCGGCCTGTTTTCTGCGTCTGCTGGCGAGTTTTTCCTCGCTATAGCCGCCGTTATAGCTCCATTTTTTACCGTTGAGCCAGAATTGATAAAGTACAGTCAGGACGAATCGCCAAATATCTAGACGACGACGATTGATGGAATAGTTTTCTCGATTCCAACGATAGCTATTTTTGGCGACTTGGAGGGCCGGCATTGCTGGGTTTAACTCTGGGGTAACGGGGACAGGTAGAAGGGCTGACACGCAATTTTTGGGGCTTTAAAGCGACTAAAAGAGGGTTTTTGGTTAATTACGGTAGTTTTTTAGTTCTGATCGCAATTGGGCGATTTCGGCCCGCATTTCGTCGATGTTTTCCTGCACATCGGCACTGGAGGAATCACTGGAGTCTGTCTCAGTAAATACTCCCTTTTCCATGGCTCGATCGGCTCTCATTTGCACTTCTTCGACGAATTGCCGCAGGTTTTCCCGTTGTTCGGCATCAAATTTGCCTAATTCGCTGAAAGCGTTGGTCAACGCATCTTCTAGCTGTTCACCGATCACTTCAGCGATCGCTCGCCCGAGGAAAAAGGCGTGAATAACGGGGTTAGTCATAATCTTAAATGGATGTTTTCGCTTGCTGGAGTTTGTGGACGGGAAGGGCGATATATAAATTCCCTAACTACTAGGTTAGGCGACAGAACCAGAAAAGGCAAATCGTTTTTCTGAAAACGGAGGTGAGACGGGGCGGTTAATCGACAAAATTAGGGGGAAGAAAGGGTGCTAAGGGAGCAAAATCCGATTCGATCGCGTCGAGAATTATCGCTGAAATCAACCCAATTAGCTAAATAATAGTGTCATCGACAATATCAGTCCCGTGGAGAGTTAAGATGCTCAAAAAACGTTTATTAATACCCTTAATACTATCCCTAGTCACTTTTGGTCTAGTGGTAGCCTGTAATTCCAGCACTCCCACCGGTCAAACTAACCCCAGTCCCGCCGAAAACGCCGCCACTGCTGCTATTCCCATCGGTGCAGCTTTAGCTCAAACCAGCAATCTCGCCCTATTGGGACAGGAACAGGTGATCGGTGTCAAGATGGCTGAAACATATTTTAATAAAAAGGGCGGAGTCAATGGAACACCGATTAAAGTTATTGTGCAGGATGTGGCCGGGGATGAACAGGGCGCGATCAACGCCATTAATACCCTAATCACTCAAGATAAGGTGGTGGCTATTCTCGGTCCGTCTCTGTCCCAGCAAGCTTTTGCCGCTAGTCCGATCGCCGATCGAGCCAAAGTTCCCATTCTCGGCCCGTCTAACACGGCTAAAGGTATCCCCCAGATCGGTGAATATGTGGGTAGGGTGTCTGCTCCTGTGGCTGTGGTCGCTCCCAATGCGGTTAAAACCGCTTTAAAAATCGATCCCAAGATTAAAAAAGTGGCTGTCTTTTTTGCCCAAAATGATGCTTTTAGTAAATCGGAAACGGAAACTTTTCAAGAAACCCTAAAGAGTTTAAATCTTGATATTGTCACCGTGCAGAAATTCCAAACCACCGATACAGATTTTCAAAATCAAGCCACCGCCGCTATTAATATTAAACCGGATTTAGTGATTATTTCTGGTTTGGTTGCTGACGGGGGCAATTTGGTCAAACAGTTGCGACAATTAGGCTATCAGGGGTTAATTATTGGTGGCAATGGTTTAAATACTTCTAATATTTTCCCGGTTTGTCAAGCTCAATGTGATGGTATTCTCATCGCTCAAGCTTATAACCCGGAATTAGATAATCCTATTAATCGGGATTTTGTCGCCGCTTATACAGCAGAAAATAAAAAAGCACCGCCCCAATTTACCGCTCAAGCTTTTACGGGAATTCAAGTTTTTGTCGAGGCCTTAAAACGAGTAGATGATAAAAATAAACTCAGTACACTTTCCCTCGAACAAATTCGCCAACAATTAAATCAGGAAATTTTAGCGGGTAAGTATTTCACTGTCCTGGGAGATATCGCTTTTACTCCCGAAGGAGAAATCATTCAGGATAAATTCTCCGTGGCACAAATTAAAATGGATGCCGATGGTAAAAATGGTAAATTTACTTTTGTGGAAAATTAATCAGTAAGTGGTTCTTCTCGTTTCCACCTCGTTGCAAGGATATCCCTTGCAACGCACTTCCAGATGTTCTACCTCTTGTGTAATACTAAATCCTGTTTAAAGTGTTCAAGACTGTTAAAGTCGGGTCCAAAATCAACATAATCCTGTTCTGACTTGCAATGTTCTATTCAATTATTTTCTCATCAAAGAAAAATGTAGGTTGGTTTTCACTTTCTTCAGAAATTCTTCTTAAGTTTTCCTGTACCCTAATTCCTGCTCTGAGCTAGTTCAGGAATTTCTGGCGATTATTAGTAGTGAAACTTACAGGAAATGATCACAATTTCTTGATCAGACACGCTATAAACTAGGGGATGTTCTTTTGTAATGCGTCGTGACCATAATCCTGATAGTTCATGTTTTAATGCTTCTGGTTTTCCTAATCCAGAAAAAGGCTCTCTTTGAACATCTTTAATAAGGCTGACAATTTTAGCGTAAACTTTTTTGTCTGCGATCGCCCATTGGTTAAACTCATCAAAACTTCGGGTTAGAAAGGCGACTTTCCTGATAAGTTAGCAGCATCTACATAAATATAACTATCAGGATTTTTCAGAGATTCTATTGCCTCTTGGAGATGTTGACGGTTAGCTTCTGTGGAAAGCAGATAGTCGGTTTCATCCATTTCAGCAGCTTCTTTAATCAATAAAATCGCTTCGACAACTGTTCCTTCTGGTAAGTCGAGGGGAGGTAAGCTAAGTTGACCATTTTTGATGATTGTTTGGTATTTTAGTGCATTCATATAATTTTACTATTCTTGAGATTTTATTCATTATATAGCGTTTCTGATTCACACGAGGTACATTCCCGATCCTGAACAACTTAATCAGCAAAGGTTTAAGTGTGCCGCACAGATACGAGAACCGCTATAGCAGTTTCAAAGATAACTTGGCTCTTCTCATTTCTACCTCGTTGCCAGGGTATCCCTTGTAACACATTTCCAGAGGTTCTAGTTCTTGTGTAACCCATTAGGGAAGGGAGGGAGACTCTGCCTTCCCTGATGGGAAAGTGGAACCTTGGCAGGAGACAAAGCGCTGATGATCACAGAAAGTCGAGAAGAGTAGAAAGAACCCTGTAGATCCGCAAGGAACCTACAACCTGCGCCTGATCTCGTTGACTTATTTTTTAATGCATTCAATAATACAAATATCCTCTTGAGTCCGAATAATTCGATTTAATTTTAATCCCGCTTGACTCAACAATTCCTCAAATTCTTCTGCGGTTCTTTCTTTACCTCCCGGACACATAACCAACATATTCAGGTCTAACATTTTAGCCGCAGAAGGATTATTACCCGAAGGAACAACCATTTCCAAGATTAATACTTTACCGTCACTATCTAAGGCTTGACAACAGTTTTTCAAAATAGCAATCGCCCGTCGATCATCCCAATCATGAATAATATGTTTTAATAAATAGCCATCTCCTCCCGACGGTACGGATTCAAAAAAACTACCGCCAACGGTTTGACAACGATGGAGAATGCCGTGTTTTTCTAAAGTGGGTTGACAATGGGAAATTACATATTCTTCATCAAAAAGAATCCCTTTTAGCTGGGGATATTGCTCTAAGATTGTTCCCAACATTTCACCGTATCCACCACCCACATCTACTAAGGTTTGAAATTCCGAGAAATTATACACAGCCAAAATAGCCTTTTCCTCCGACAAAGAAAAACTATTCATCGACTGTTCAAAAATCTCTGCATCCAGCGGATGGGTTTGAAAATATTCAAAGACTCCCATCCCAAAGACATCATCAAAAGATGGTTGTCCCGTTTTAATACTATGTAACACATTTCCCCAGGCTTGATAATGGGGGGCTTCTCCTAACATAATCGCTGTCGCTTTTACTGACCGGGGATGGTCACTAGATAAATGTTCGGCTAAAGGAGTTAGTATAAACTGTTGAGATTCAGTTTCTTGAAAAATTCCTACACTAGCTAATGCTCTCATCAGTCGGTATAAAGCAGCAGGGTTAGTCTCAGTTAGGGATGCTAAATCTTGACAAGATTTCCCTCCCGTGCTTAAATGTTCGGCTAGACTTAATTTAGCCGCAGCATAGATGGCTTGAGATAGCCAGTAACCAGAAACCATTTGGGTTAATTGAAGATGAAGAGGGAGTTCAGGTAACGACATAATCAACTTTTGCGGGAATAAAATTAAACATTACCATATAGGATAAGCTGCCCGCGCATTTAAATCGTCTGTTGAGATGAGGCACTCTTGCAAGAGTCAACAGGAAAGGGATTGGGGGAGATTCAGCTAATTTCTAAGCGCGAGTAGAGAGGGAAATAGTGCCAAAATTTTGCCCCTGACCAGGGGGATGTGGCTCTCTTATTCTTTGTGTGATAAGTTTAACTTATATAGGAGCGATCAATCTTCGTGTCCTTTGTGTCTTTGTGGTTCCTTCCACCAGTGTAAAAGAAATAAATGCCTGATCACTTGTTCAAGTAAGCTACTGACTCGGTTTTTATCTCTTTTACTCAAGTTTTCTAATTCCTCAATTCAATGGATTACATCTAATTCATCTAAGCGATTTTCCTTGAGTAGTTTTATTGTTTCCTCTAACCAAAGATGTTGATCAATTTCGTCAAGTAGGGACAGGGTGTCTCCTCCCTCTACTTGTAAGGGATTCTGATTTAAAGTTTCATTTCGTTGTTGGATGAGTTTGTTCTATGGTTTTAAGCTTCAGATTGAGGCAGTGGAAGGCGGCACTGTTACGATTGAAGCCTTAAAGTAGCATAAGGTGATCGGTGAGGCTTGTTCTAACAACGCCCATGTAACCGACCTTTGAGAGATTATCTGTTTGGATCGAGAGGCTCCCGCCAGGTGATGCGGGTCGTTGGATCGCTTTAATTTTGGGGTAATAGTTGCTCAGGTCCGCTAACTTCACTGGTGAACCCACATAGGGAGAGGTTTTTGATCGCTAAAAAATTCTTTCTTCTCGATAAAGACAATAAAATCTCTATTCTGGAAGCATAAAGAGGCTTTAGTCGGGTTTAAAGGCACATTTAAGGGTTCTAAATCGAATATTTCTAGTTTTTTGAGTCAATAAAGCCATTAATAGCTTGATTTCTTTGCATCTAACCCAAATAAGAGCGTATATTTTTTCTTCATTGTATTGAAATTGTTTTTTGTTTCGTATAGAATACAATTCCAGAGAAAATACCTAGCAATCTCCCATACATAAACAAAGGAGCCGATGACATCGTGATCCATGAATCTAGACCCGAAAAACCGAAAACCCTCTTACCTTTTATTTCTCTAGCTACGGCTGCCGTCGTCACAACGGGAATTGGACTAGCTTCTAGTCCCCTATCGGCATCGGGGAATCTGCTGGCAGGTCCGGATAAACAGCAAGCTAAACAAAACACTGTGGAAATCACCCTAGTTTCCTACGCGGTGACTCAATCGGCCTACTCAAAAATCATTCCTTTATTCGTCAACAAATGGAAAAGAGAGAAAAAACAGGATGTAGTGATTAAACAGAGTTATGGCGGCTCTGGTTCCCAAACCCGCGCTGTTATCGACGGATTAGATGCAGATGTGGTAAATTTGGCTATCGGTTCCGATGTGGAACGCTTGCAAAAAGCGGGTTTAGTTAACCCCGGTTGGCAGAAAGAATTACCCAATAACGCCATCGCCACTCGTTCCGTGGTAGCTTTAGTTACTCGTCAGGGCAATCCCAAAGGAATCCGCAACTGGCCAGATCTAGCCAAATCGGGGATTAAAGTCATTACTGCCAATCCGAAAACCTCTGGGGTGGCCCGGTGGAATTTTCTGGCTTTGTGGGGATCGGTAACTCGGAACGGAGGCAACGAACAACAAGCGACCAATTTCGTCCGTAATGTCTATAAAAACGTGCCTGTACTACCCAAAGATGCCCGGGAAGCCAGCGATGTCTTCTTTAAACAGGATCAGGGGGATGTGCTGCTTATAGTTATTTCAAATAAGAACGAGACACTAGGCGACACAATAAGTACGAATAATTTCATCAAGGGGTGTCCCCACAGGAGCATACATTCTTGCCCTCTTTAATGCACTAAAATCATGTTCGATATC
>NZ_BJKP01000028.1 GCF_008974145.1 Microcystis aeruginosa NIES-4325
CTCGTAGGTCTCGATGATCTTTTGTCGCAAGTCTAAAGAATAGGGCTTCATCGGGTCGTGGCTCCTGCCTAGGTCTATAATTTATTGTCCTCTTCTATTGTACCTCATGCAAGTGCATACCGCTATAAATAATCAGTCTTTAATAACCAGATTTAGTATTACTTCCGATTTTATCACTCAATCCCCACCTTGAAGGATTCTATTGGCGGCTCTTCTGGTTTCTGTGTGGAAACGAAATCTATACTAATAGTTTCTTCCGCAAAATAGTCTTAAAAGTCTTGTCCGGTAAGCATTTTGCGTTCTATAAGCAAAAATTATCACACAAAGTCGAGAAGAGCCTATTGGCTAATATTACTATCACTTATTGACTAAAAATGAAGATTTGACCCCTAACAGTTGACAATCGAAGATCGATCCCGAAGAGAAGCAATTAAGCTCACCGGTGTGTCGGAAGATTAGAGATTGTGCCAAAATGGAGAAAGTGACCCAATGATTACAGGTAAATTGTTAAAAAAAGGATCGAGTAACCGTGACTGATACCAACCTAGATATACTATCCCTGACGGATCCAGCGATCGCAGGAATTTTGCAAAAAGAACTGCAACGTCAAAGAGATCACCTAGAATTAATCGCTAGTGAAAACTTTACCTCGGCTGCCGTCATGGCCGCCCAGGGTTCGGTTTTAACCAACAAATACGCGGAAGGACTGCCCAAAAAACGCTACTATGGCGGTTGCGAATACGTTGACGAAGCGGAACAATTAGCGATCGATCGGGTTAAACGACTATTTGGGGCAAACCACGCTAACGTACAACCCCACTCCGGGGCCCAAGCTAATTTCGCCGTTTTCCTGACCCTCTTGCAGCCAGGCGATACGATTATGGGCATGGATCTCTCCCACGGTGGTCATCTTACCCACGGTTCCCCCGTTAACGTTTCCGGGAAATGGTTCCGAGTGGTACAGTATGGAGTAAGTCCCGAAAGCGAACTCCTCGACTACGATCTCATCCTTGACATCGCCCGCAAAGAAAAACCAAAACTAATTATCTGCGGTTATTCTGCCTACTCGCGCCGGATTGATTTCGAGAAATTCCGCGCCATCGCTGACGCAGTGGGGGCCTACCTGATGGCAGATATCGCCCATATTGCCGGTTTAGTGGCCACTGGTCATCATCCTAACCCCCTACCCCACTGTGATGTGGTCACTACCACCACTCACAAAACTCTGCGCGGTCCTAGGGGGGGGTTAATTATGACCAAAGACGAGGAATTAGGCAAAAAATTCGATAAATCCGTTTTCCCCGGTACCCAAGGCGGACCCCTAGAACACGTGGTCGCGGCGAAAGCGGTGGCTTTTGGGGAGGCCCTGAAACCAGAGTTTAAAATCTATTCGGGCCAAGTAATCGCTAATGCCCAAGCTTTAGCTGGTCAGTTGAAGGCTAGAGGGATTAAAATTGTCACCGATGGTACGGATAATCACTTGATGTTACTCGATTTGAGATCCGTGGGCATGACCGGGAAAGAAGCCGATCGCTTGGTGAGTACCATCAATATTACCGCTAATAAAAACACCGTTCCCTTCGATCCCGAGTCTCCCTTTGTCACCAGTGGTCTGCGCTTGGGTTCCCCAGCTATGACCACCAGAGGACTAGGAGAAACGGAATTTATCGAGATTGGCAACATTATCGCCGATATTCTCCTTAATCCAGGGGATGAAGCCCTGAGAACTACTTGCCGTCAACGGGTAGCGAAACTCTGTGAAAGCTTCCCCCTCTATCCCCATCTCCATATTTCCGTCCCCGCCTTGGCCTGAAACGAGAGATAATAAAAATTCATAATTGCTGATTGCCTGTCAGTTGCCAATTGTGAATTAAATCGCCCCCCCCAATTCCCATGTCCGGAGATTTATACTATCTGATTGCTTTTCTGATCGCCCATACCGTGGTGCTTTGGAGTACCCCCCTCGTCAGAACCGTCGGACTGAAAAGCGGTTACGTCGATAAACCCAACGAAAGGAAAGTCCATGAAAAGCCCATGGTTCGACTGGGGGGAGTTTCGATCTTTATCGGCGCTTTAACTGCCCTCCTGATCGTTTGGTGGTTGGGAGGGTTTGCCGGTTTAAACAGCGATCGAGAATGGGAAGTGTGGGGCGTAACCCTAGGCGGTTTGGGCTTTTTTCTCATCGGTCTAGCGGATGATCTTTTTAATCTTTCCCCCCTCAATCGTCTGGTAATGCAGTTTAGCGTCGCTTTTCTAGCTTGGCAAGCCGGCGTTAGGATCGATTTTCTCTCTATTCCCTTCGGCGATTTATTACAAATTCATTGGCTAAGTTTACCGGTTACTCTCCTCTGGTTAGTGGGGATGGCTAATGCGATTAACTGGATTGACGGTTTAGATGGATTAGCGGCGGGGGGTTCCGGGATATCTGCCGTGGTTATTTTTATTGTAACTTTGGTGATGGGACAACCGGCCGCCGCTATTATCGCCGCCGCTTTAGCGGGTGGGGCCTTGGGTTTTCTGCGTTACAATTTTAACCCCGCCCAAATTTTTATGGGGGATGGTGGGGCTTATTTTATGGGTTTTACCCTGGCGGGTGTGGCGGTGATTGGATTGGCTAAAACCACTGCTGTGACTACCGTTGCCGTTACCGCCGTCCTATTACCCTATCTCATCCTCGCGGTTCCTCTCCTCGATATGTCCACGGTGATTATTTCCCGTCTCAAACGCGGAAAATCCCCTTTTGTGGCTGATAAACGTCATTTACACCATCGTTTACTCAAAGCGGGTATCTCTCACCGTCTGACAGTATTATTTATCTACGCCCTAACTCTCTGGGTGGGCAGTTTAGCCCTCGGTTTCTCGAATGTTCCCAGTGGTTGGGGTTTTGCCTTTGGTGCGACTCTCCTCCTCGGTTACGTCGGTTGGCAAGTCTGGCGCAATCGTGGCAGTGAACCGTAAGCCATCTTAAAATAGAAAAAAGATTAATAATTAAGATAGCGGCAGCATAACTCTGGGAGTTTAGCAAATGTCTAACGAAACCGTAACTTATTCCCTTGAAACGGTCCTGACAAGGATTGAGGGAAAAATCGACTCTTTACAAAGAGATGTTAATGAGCGTCTAACTAAGCTAGAGATAGGACAATCAGAAATAAGAGGGGATATTAAAGCCCTAGATTCTAAAGTTATGGAAATAGAAAAGCGTATTGACGACCTGAATGCACGGGTGAATATTACCACTAATGGGTTTCTTGGCATTGTCGGAATTTTGGTGACAGGAATACTAGGCATTCTGGGAAAAATCGTCTTTTTCCCTAATCCCTAAAAGTTATCCTTTAGAGATAAAATAAGCAAAAGTGAAAGTTTACCAAAATGTCTAACGAAACCGTAACTTATTCCCTAGAAGCAGTCCTGACAGGGATAATAAAGTTCAGCTAATTGCCCAACTTCTGGTTGTCCGATGCTGACAATTGCTGCATAGCTGGGCTGTGACGGAAGTGAGATAAATCTAAAATTTTCTTCCTCAATTTCGTTGTCCGATTCTAGTTGATTTTGCCAAAAAATATTCTCAATTATATCGCCAAAATAGAGAGAATAAACCCAATCCTTTGGCTAGAAAATAAGATTGAGTCAACACAATCAAGTCCTTGGGATAGGTTAAAAACACATCCCAGGGTCTCGATTAAGTCAGAATTACTGACGAATTTGTACCGGCATTACCAAATAGGTCATCTTTAAACCTCCCAAGGGAGTAAAAATAACCGGCTGGGTATTAGCATTTAACTGCATTTGTATATCATTATTAGGCAAAGCCTTCAAACCATCCATCAAATATTTAACATTAAAGGCAATATCGCCACTTTCTCCCTGAATTTCCGCCGCCATGGACTCTTTGGCGCTACCTAAATCGGGAGATTCCACAGCTAGGGATAAACGGTCGTTTTCGCTATCGAGACTAAACTTGACTAAATTATTCTTTTGGTCCGATAAAACCGCCACCAATTCCAAACAACGGATTAATTGTTTGCGGTCTAAAGTTAAAGAGCGCTCGAAGGATTTAGGAATTAACTGATTATAAGTGGGATAGGCCCCTTCTAACTTACGACTGGTTAACCTCTGTTCCCCCATTTCAAAGACGACTTGAGAATCATCCACATGCAGAGTAATAGTCTCGATATTTTGTTTTGTTGCCATCATTCTTTCCAATTCTCGCAGGGCCCGGGCCGGAATGGTGACATTAAAGCCACCAGAGGCACTTTCCACCTCCTCTAGGGGAGTTTGTACCACCGCTAAACGATGACCGTCTGTAGCGGCAAATTCTAGACAATCGACGGTTTTAGTTAAATGTACCCCCGTCAACACCTGTTTAGTTTCATCGCCACTAGCGGCAAACAATGCACCTTTTAGCCCTTCTGTCAAGGCAACCACAGGTAAATTAACAATTTCTCCATCGGCCACCGTGGGCAATTCTGGGAACTCATCGGCCTTCATGCCGCGAATTTGGAACTGTGCCGAGGCAGTTTTCAGGAAAGCGAGACTATGCTCCCCATCATCCTCGTTTTCTTCCACAGAGATAGTGATTTCCCCTTCTCCCAAACGAGAGACAATATCGTTAAGCAATTTTGCCGGCAGGGTAATTTTACCCCCTTCCACCACCTCGGCCCGAAAACTGGTGCGAATCCCTAAACTCAAATCAAAAGCAGTCAGGCTAATTTCGCCCTTTTCCTCATCGGCGCAAAAGAGAACATTGCCCAAAACCGGATGGGTAGGACGACTGGCAACCGCCCGACTAACTAGGGATAAATTGCTGTTGAGTTCGCTTTGACTACTGGTAAATTTCATAGCAGGAATAGTTTTTTTGTACGCTAAAAAATAATAGCAAGAATTCCCCTGTGGAAAATCTGTGGAAAACCGGAGCTTTTTTTGAGCGCTCTTTCCGGGCTAAAATCTATCAATAGCAATAACTTCGCCCATTGCTAGGTTTTTTTAAGCAATTCTGAAGAGATTGTGGAAAAATTGTCAACAGTGAAATTTTTGCCCCTTCTCACCCAATTACATAGGTTGTTAACCATCAAGCTACAAGTCAAGAATAGCGAGACTTTAGCCGACCATTGCTGTTCTTCGGGAAAAAATTGCGTCAAATGTAGGCCGGCGATCTTTAAAATGGAACAAGCAGCAGGAAGTTAACAAAACAAAACTCCGGGCATCCCCCGGAAACAATAGACTCAAATAGACAAGGAGACAGGATTGGTTAGCACATCTTCGTATCAAACAACAAAATCGAAAGAAATCTTTACAGCCGCTCAAAAATTAATGCCGGGGGGTGTAAGTTCCCCCGTGCGGGCTTTTAAATCCGTCGGTGGTCAACCCATCGTTTTTGAAAGCGTCAAAGGGGCCTATATTCGCGACGTGGACGGTAACGAATACATCGACTATGTGGGAACTTGGGGGCCAGCTATCTGTGGTCATGCCCATCCCGAAGTGATTGCCGCCCTGCACCAGGCCCTAGACAAAGGGACCAGTTTCGGCGCTCCCTGTGTCCAGGAAAATATTCTCGCTGAAATGGTGATTGATGCCGTTCCCAGCATTGAAATGGTGCGTTTTGTCAATTCCGGCACCGAAGCCTGTATGTCCGTCCTGCGCTTAATGCGGGCTTTTACCGGCCGGGATAAAATCATCAAATTCGAGGGCTGTTACCACGGTCACGCCGATATGTTCCTGGTTAAAGCCGGCTCTGGTGTAGCCACCCTGGGCTTACCCGACTCGCCGGGGGTTCCCAAAACCACCACTAACAACACTTTAACCGCCCCCTACAATGACCTGGAAGCGGTAAAAGCCCTCTTTGTCGAAAATCCCGACTCGATCGCCGGGGTGATTTTAGAACCAGTGGTGGGTAATGCCGGCTTTATCGTGCCGGATGCCGGCTTTTTGGAAGGATTGCGGGAATTAACCAAGGAATACGGGGCTCTATTAATGTTTGATGAGGTAATGACCGGATTCCGCATCGCCTACGGTGGCGCTCAGGAAAAATTCGGCATCACCCCCGATTTAACCACCCTCGGCAAAGTTATCGGTGGTGGGCTGCCGGTGGGGGCCTACGGCGGTCGGGCCGATATTATGGCGATGGTGGCTCCGTCCGGCCCGATGTACCAAGCGGGAACCTTATCTGGCAACCCTTTGGCCATGACAGCGGGAATTAAAACCCTCGAGTTACTCCAGCGCCCTGGCACCTACGAATATCTCGATAAAGTGACCAAATCCTTAACTGAAGGGCTGCTGAAAGTGGCTAGAGATGCTGGTCATAGCGTTTCTGGAGGTTATATTAGTGCCATGTTCGGAATGTTTTTCACTGGCAACCCCGTGCATAACTATGAAGATGCCAAAAAGGCCGATGTGGCTAAATTCGGTCGTTTTCACAGAGGAATGTTGGAAAGAGGCGTTTATCTAGCTCCTTCCCAGTTTGAAGCTGGTTTTACCTCTTTAGCTCACACAGAGGCTGATATCGAACGGACTCTGGCCGCCGCTAAAGAGGTTTTAGAAGGTTTATAGTCAATGCTGCCAGGTTTTTAGATTTATTCAGCAAACCCTACTCAGGCGATTTTAGGGATCAAACAAAAACCCTCGATCGCTCGATCGAGGGTTAACCATCAACAAAAAATTTACCTAGACTACAGTAGCAGCTTTACGGGCAGCGGCGGCTTCATCGGGATGAATACCGAGACGGGTGAGATTGAGACGACCTTTACTATCGATCTCCCGTACTTTGACTAACACCTCATCCCCCACGGCCACTTCATCCTCCACCTTACCGACGCGTCCCTCGGCCAATTGGGAAATATGGATCATTCCCTCTTTCCCCGGCAAAACTTCCACAAAAGCACCGATTTGGATAATGCGAGTCACACGACCGAGATAGACCTCACCCTCATTGAGTTTGCGGGTCATATTGTAGATCAGTCGTTTAGCTTTTTCGGCCTGTTCCCCATCGGTAGAGGAAATGGTGACAGTCCCATCGTCATCGATATCGATTTTCGTGCCGGTCTGTTCAGTAATCCCTTTAACCGTCTTACCACCCGGCCCGATTACTAATCCGATCAGATCTGGATCGATCTTGATCGTCAATAACCGGGGTGCGTGGGGAGATAATTCCGTGCGGGGTTTTTCTAGGGTCGCTAACATCTTCTCGAGGATATGTTTGCGGGCCGGTAAAGCTTGTTCGATCGCCTTGGCCACCACTTCCATGGTTAAACCGGGGATTTTCATATCCATCTGGAGAGCGGTGATGCCGGAATCAGTGCCAGCCACCTTAAAGTCCATATCTCCCAGAAAATCCTCGATACCTTGGATATCGGTCAAAATCCGCACTTCTTCCCCTTCTTTAATTAAACCCATGGCCGCACCGCTAACGGGTTTTTTCAGGGGAACACCGGCATCCATCAGCGCCAGGGTAGAACCGCACACGGAACCCATGGAGGTGGAACCATTAGAAGAGAGGACTTCTGACACTACCCGCAGCACATAGGGAAATTCCTCCTGGGGAGGAAGGACAGGCACGATCGCCCTTTCCGCTAAAGCACCGTGACCGATTTCTCGACGGCCGGGAGAACGCATGGGACGGGTTTCACCGACGGAAAAGGGTGGGAAATTGTAGTGATGAAGATAGCGTTTTTCGTCTTCGGGATGGAGATCGTCCCCCAAATCCTGAGCATCCCCGGGGGTGCCTAGGGTGGCGATCGAAAGCACCTGGGTTAAACCGCGATTAAACAAACCGCTACCGTGAACCCGACGGGGTAAAACTCCCACCCGGCAAGAAATCGGCCGTACTTCGTCCAGTTTGCGACCATCAACCCGCACCCCATCCTCGATAATTTGGGCGCGCATCAGTTTTTTGGTCAGATCCTTAAAGAGATTACCGATTAACTTCGGCTCTTCCAGCGTTGGAGATTTTAAGGGATCTTCATCGGGGAGAGCGGTTATAGTTTCCTTAATCCGATTTTCGATCGCGTCTAATTTCTCATCCCGTTCGGTTTTGCTGAGGGTAAACTGACAGAGAATCTGTTTGATTTCCTCTTTAGCTTGTTCTCTCAGGAAATTCTGCACGGTTTCGTTTACTGCTGGTGCTTCTCGGGTGACGAGGGGAATACCCAACTGATCGATCAATTCCCGTTGAGCGGTGATCAGGTCGCGGACTGCTTCATAACCAAAATCGATCGCCTCAATAATATCCCGTTCCGGTAACTGATTGGCTCCCGCTTCGATCATCACCACCCCTTCGGGACTACCAGCCACCACTAGATCCAATTCTCCGTTATGGATTTCCTTGTAGGTGGGATTGATGATAAATTCATCCCCTAGTAAACCGACGCGCACCGCTGCCATCGGTCCTTGGAAGGGAATCCCTGCCAACAAAACCGCCACAGAAGCTCCAGTAACGGCCAAAACATCTGGGGGTACTTCCTCGTCCATCGAGAGGGTCGTAGCGACCACTTGGATATCATCCCGCATCCAACTGGGGAATAGGGGCCGCAGGGGGCGATCGATCAAACGACCCGTCAGAATTGCTTTTTCCGGGGGACGACCTTCACGACGCAAAAATCCTCCCGGTATGCGCCCAGCGGCGTATAATCTTTCTTCGTAATCAACGGTTAAGGGCAGGAAATCTACTCCTTCTCTGGCTTTGGCGGTGGTTGCTGTCACTAAAACTGCCGTTTCTCCCGATTGGATCAGAACACTACCGCCAGCTTGGGGGGCTAAAAGCCCTATTTTTAGTCGAATATCCCTGCCATCAAAGGATATTGACTTGTCAAACTCTTCCATGTAAAGTTATATTCCTTTCTTTCACTTTTCTCTGTGCTGTGGCAATCCTAGCATTTTTTGTCCCCCTTTCCGAAAGGTTTAGTATTCAGTGATCAGTGATCAGTTATCAGAGTTGAGTTATCAGAGTTGACTTTTCAGTTCGCTGATTACTCTTTAACGTTTACTGATCACAGCAAAAAAGCTCCCCCTCTCCCTGCTCCCCCGCAACGGCTCGACTGAGCTTCGCGGAACGTCCGAACGTCGCGCACGAAGTGGTCTCCCCACTACCCCACTACCCCACTGATAACTGGTTACTGCTCACTGATAACTGAAAATACTCGCCACTACCCCACTACCCCACTTCCCCACTTTTAAACAGAATTTAAGATTACTTGCTCAAACCAGCCAAAAAATGATAGTTTCAGATATAGGAATAATCTGTTTAAGAAAAAAAATGTCTTCCCTTGCCGCTTGCTGGCCCAAAAATATTTCTAAGTATTAGCAAAACTGACTGACTGTCAGCAGTTGGGCGGGATTTTTCCTAGCTCGAAGAACTCCAGACAAAGAAAACTAAGACAATTAAAAGGATTGCGTCTCTATTATCTGTCAGACGCTTCCAATCCAGTGAATTTGCGGGTTATCTTCAAATTCACCCCCTTTAACCCTATTGGTGGCTATCGATTATGGCTGAAAGTTATTTATTAAACAAACTGCAATCTGTAGAACAGACCTACAAAGAATTAACCCGTCGTCTAGCGGATCCCGATGTTACCAGTAATCCGGGTGAATTGCATCGTCTGGCCAAATCCCGCGCTTCCCTAGAGGAAACGGTCAACACCTACGAAATTTGGCAAAAAAGTCAAGAGGATTTAATCGGTGCGAAACAAATCTTCAAAGAATCCGCCGGCGATCCCGAATTACGGGAAATGGCCGCCCTAGAAGTGGCAGAGTTAGAGGAAAAAATCGCCATATTGGAAGACCAATTAACGATCCTGCTGCTGCCCCGGGATCCCCTCGATGAAAAGAATATCATGCTAGAAATTCGCGCCGGGACTGGAGGTGATGAGGCCAGTATTTGGGCGGGGGATTTAGTTCGCTTGTACTCAAAATATGCCGAAACTCAAAACTGGAAAGTTAGCCTTTTGAGTGAATCTCCGGCGGATATGGGGGGATTTAAAGAGGCAATTTTAGAGATTAAAGGCGATAACGTCTATAGTAAGCTGAAATTTGAGGCGGGAGTCCATCGGGTGCAGCGGGTTCCTCTGACGGAAGCGAGTGGTCGCGTCCACACTTCCACCGCTACCGTGGCAATTATGCCAGAAGTGGACGATGTGGAAGTGCATATCGATCCCAAGGACATTGAGTTAACCACGGCTAGATCCGGGGGTGCAGGCGGTCAAAATGTCAATAAAGTGGAAACTGCCGTCGATTTAATCCATAAACCCACGGGAATCCGAGTTTTCTGCACCGAAGAGCGATCGCAATTGCAAAACCGGGAACGAGCTATGCAGATTCTCCGGGCGAAACTGTACGATATGAAGTTGCAGGAACAACAGGAAGCGGTCAGTTCCATGCGACGCTCTCAGGTGGGAACTGGTTCCCGTTCGGAAAAAATTCGCACCTATAACTATAAGGATAATCGTCTCACCGATCATCGCTTAAATCAGAATTTTTCCCTCGATCGCATTTTAGACGGCGACATCGAAGAGGTGATCCAATCCTGTATCGCCAAGGATCAACAGGGAAAACTGGCGGAATTAGCCGCTGCCCAAGAGACAGCTTAATCAGGAGGCAGGAGACAGGAGACAGGAGATAGGGTGATAAGGTGATAGGGGTTTAGGGGTTTAGGGAAATTTCAGCCAAATGCTCCACTTCCCCACACCCCACTGATTACTGTTTACTGATTGCTGGTTACTGTTGACTGTTCACAACAAAAAACTCCCCACTCCCTGCATTTTCCCCACCGGTGGGTGAGTGCGGGTGGGGACTGATGCCGGTTAGTTCAACTCACGACTAATTCTAAGCTTCCACTAAACGAAAAGCCGCACCCAAACCGACAGCGATCTCATCGGGAGAAATTTTCCCATCATGGTTAATATCGATCGCATCGAATACCGCATCGGTTCCCGCCCATTCTTCCCGGGTGATGAAACCATCCCCATCATGATCATAGACTCGGAAAATATCTTCGGCGGCGTGTTCTAGGGTTGACTGACCTTCCAACTGGGTTAAACGTTGAATCAGCAATTGTTCTAATAATTCTAAAGCTTTGGTAAAACCTTGAATACCTTCCGTTAGTTTTTCGGAAGCCATGGCATCTTCGGCGTGCATTTTCTCAAAAGTGGCTTGATCCACGGCAATTTTGACAATATCAAGGGTTGCGGCCTGTGCCGGATCGAGCTTACGGGGTAAATCGGCTTCTGTCCCTTGCAATTGTTCCAGAAGTTTCGGAGAAATGGTTAAAAGATCACAACCAGCTAACTCGCAAATTTCACCGATATTGCGGAAACTTGCCCCCATAACTTCGGTTTTATAACCAAACTTTTTATAGTAGTTATAGATCTGGGTAACGGATTGGACTCCTGGATCTTCAGCGCCAACGTAGTCTTTACCAGTTTCTTTTTTATACCAATCGAGAATCCGACCGACAAAGGGAGAAATTAAGGTTACTCCCGCTTCTGCACAGGCGATCGCCTGATGAAAACCGAATAATAGGGTTAAATTACAGTGAATTCCCTCTTTTTCGAGGACTTCTGCGGCTTTAATCCCTTCCCACGTCGAGGCAATTTTAATTAAGACTCTTTCTCTAGAGATACCTGCTTGTTCATACTGGGAAATGAGATAACGGGCCTTGTGGATGGTAGCTTGGGTATCGTAGGAAAGACGGGCATCTACTTCGGTGGAGACGCGGCCGGGGACGATTTGCAGGATTTGTAGGCCAAAACCGATCGCTAGGCGATCGAAAGCTAATTTGGCCACATCTTCTGGGGTGGCCTGTTCTCCTAATTCTTTTCTGGCCGCTTGCAGGGTTTGATCGACAATGGGCTGATATTGGGGCATTTGGGCCGCGGCCGTAATCAGGGAGGGGTTAGTGGTGGTATCTTGGGGGGTAAAAGCTTCGATCGCTTGGATATCGCCGGTATCGGCAACAACCACTGTAAATTCCCGTAATTGTTCTAGTAGGGTTTTAGCCATGACTTCTCCAGATGCGTGTTAACGCAAGACTTTATCTGGATCTTAGCGATTCGATCGAGAGGAAGGGGAAAAATTCCCGATTGATTTAATTCCCAAGCACAGACCTGGCCAAAGTCGGGATGAGCCGGGGAATCTTTTGGCCACTCCTTGCCCAAAGTCCTTTATTTGTGATAGTATTAGTGATTGTGTCGATTTAATAAAACGGAGTTTATGCCCAAGCTAAAAACGCGAAAGGCGGCGGCCAAACGATTCGAGGCCACAGGAAGCGGCAAAAAAATCAAACGTCGCAAAGCCTTCAAAAATCACCTACTCGATCATAAAAGTGCCGAACGCAAACGCCGCCGTTTGTCCCAGATTACCCTGGTACACGAGAGCGACGAGAAGGAAGTGCGCTTAATGTTGCCCTACTTGTAAGTTTTCCAGAAAAATTGTCTAAAGGATTATCATGTCTAGAGTAAAACGGGGGAATGTCGCCCGCAAGCGACGCAAAAAAATTCTCAAACTAGCCAAAGGATTTCGCGGTTCCCACTCCCGCTTATTCCGTACCGCTAATCAGCAAGTAATGAAAGCCTTGCGGAATGCCTATAGAGACCGTCGCAAACGCAAACGCGATTTTCGCCGTCTTTGGATTACCCGGATTAATGCGGCAGCCCGTCAACAAGGCATTAGTTACAGCCAACTGACAGGACAACTGAAAAAAGCTAATATCTTATTAAACCGCAAAATGTTAGCCCAATTGGCCGTCCTCGATCCCGTCGCTTTTGCGAAAGTGGTAGAACTAGCCAAAGGATAAATCTAGCCCACAGCATGACGGAAACTTGGCAGACCATTGAATTCCCCAGTTTAGCAAGTGCGATCGCAATGGCTGGTCATCAAGAGGCTAACCTAAAACTGATTGCGCGGCAAACTGGGGCAACTTTAGTCCTCAGAGGCCTAGAATTACAGATTTCGGGGCAACCCACCCCCAGGGAGCGTGCGACAGCGATTGTACGCTCCTTAAGCACTTTATGGCAAGAGGCCAAATTAATCGCCGAAGCCGATATTATGACCGCTATCCATGCCCTCGATACGGGTCGTTCTAGCGAGTATAAAGAACTTCAACAGGATATTCTTGCTCGTACCCGTCGCGGGGAGCTAATTCGGGCGAAAACCTTCCGTCAGCGTCAATATATCCAAGCCATTCAAAGCCACGATATCACCTTTTGTATTGGACCGGCTGGCACGGGTAAAACCTTTTTAGCCGCCGTTTTAGCCGTACAAGCTTTATTAGAAGATAAAGTAGAACGGATTATCCTCACCCGTCCGGCCGTGGAAGCGGGGGAAAAACTCGGCTTTCTACCGGGAGATCTCCAGCAAAAAGTCGATCCTTTTCTGCGTCCTCTCTACGATGCTTTATACGAATTTATCGAAGCGGCCAAAATTCCCGATTTAATGGAACGGGGTAAAATCGAAATTGCCCCCTTAGCTTATATGCGGGGACGAACCTTAACCAACGCTTTTGTCATCGTTGATGAGGCCCAGAATACCACCCCAGCACAGTTAAAAATGGTCTTGACGCGCTTGGGATTCGGTTCGCGCATGGTAGTAACCGGCGATGTCACCCAAACCGATTTACCGCCACAACAGGAATCGGGGTTAATGGCGGCGCAAAAAATCCTAAAATCAGTAGAAGGGATCGCTTTTTGTTACCTATCGCGAGCGGATGTGGTGCGTCATCCCTTAGTACAAAAAATCGTTTCAGCTTACGAACAGCACGAAAAATAAAAGATTATGGATATTAAAAATGGTTTCGTCGATGCGGTGGGTAATACTCCTCTAATTCGTCTCAATAGTTTTAGTGAGGAGACTGGCTGCGAGATTCTCGGTAAGGCCGAATTTCTTAACCCCGGTGGTTCGGTCAAGGATCGCGCCGCTTTATATATTATTCAAGAAGCGGAAAAAGCTGGGACTCTCCAACCGGGAGGAACAGTGGTAGAAGGAACTGCTGGCAATACGGGCATCGGTTTAGCCCATATCTGCAATGCTAAAGGTTATAAATGCCTGATTATTATCCCAGATACCCAATCCCAAGAGAAAATCGACCTATTGAGAACCCTAGGGGCTGAAGTGCGTACTGTTCCCGCCGTTCCCTACCGGGATCCCAATAATTACGTTAAATTATCGGGTCGAGTGGCCAGCGAGATGGAAAATGCCATTTGGGCTAATCAATTTGATAATCTGGCTAATCGTTGCGCTCACTACGAAACCACAGGCCGGGAAATCTGGGAACAAACCGACGGTAAAATTGACGCTTGGGTGGCTGCCACGGGAACTGGGGGAACCTATGCGGGAGTGGCGATGTTTTTAAAAGACCAAAATCCGAACCTGCGCTGTGTGGTGGCAGATCCGATGGGTAGCGGTTTATATAGTTATGTGAAAACTGGGACAATTACCCTCGAAGGTAGTTCAATTACTGAGGGAATTGGTAATAGTCGTATTACGGCTAATATGGAAGGTGTGCCGATTGATGATGCAATTCAAATTGATGATCCCACAGCGATAAAAGTGGTCTATCAGTTATTACAAAAAGATGGTTTATTTATGGGGGGTTCTGTGGGCATTAATGTCGGTGCTGCCGTAGCTTTAGCTAAACAAATGGGACCGGGCCACACCATAGTTACTGTTCTTTGTGATGGCGGGGCGCGTTATCAATCCCGTTTATATAATCCTCAATGGTTAGCTGAGAAAGGATTAGCCTAATCGCTTTTTATCTTTGCTGCTTGGTCTGTTTCACTTCCTCATTAATGGTGACTTGAGAACAAGGCAAACCAAGAGTTATTAGGACAATTTTTCTTTATTATCGGGCTAAATTACTATTACCTAGACTATAGTTATTTAACCTTAGTTCGGGATAAGAGAATTCTTCAAGTTGTCAGGGAGTCTCCGAGTCAGGAGTCAAGGGAGGGAGCGGAGTTCTGACTCAAAGAGCGAAAATTATTGATTTCCGCAGCGAGAATCGTCTCTAGTCCCAGTCGGCGGGGGGAAGTCGCTCCTTTCTCCTGAATTCGGGATTCTGGTTCCCAGACTCCTATGTTCTCGACATTTTCCGCAGGCCTGAACTGACGTTACTTAATAATCCCCTTCAGTTAGCTCATCATTAGCAAATCAATCGGGAATCCCTTCACACCCATTTTCTAGGCGATCGAATCCCAGAAAAGAAGCGATCAACTGAAAAATGTTGTACCTGCTCTATGCAATTCATCGGATTGGGAGACGTGTATTTAATCTGAACTAGATAGTAAAAGTGAATAATAAGTAGTAGATGATAGCTAGGTAAAGCAATTAAGATTTATCAGCCTATTAAAACTATATAAAGCTTGGTTTTGAGGTAAAATCAATTTATTTTCTTCTCGAAAACCAATTTGATCTATCGATCTCAAGCATTCTTCAAGATAATAATAGCTATTATCGAGATAAATTCTTGATTTTAAAGGATTTAAGCCCCGTTATTCAGGAATAATCTTGCTTATTTTCCCGAAATTACTCTGAGATTAATTGATCAGCGAACTCTGGCAGGAGAAAGAAACTTGACAAAAGCGCTCAATAGATGTTTAAATGGACGCAATCACCACAAACCTAATCTAATCTCAAGATGTTATATTCCTCCAGAAATTCCTGAAAATACTTAATCTTTTGGAGAATAAGCATACTTGACCGAGAGGGTTCAATAAAGCAAAGCTTTAGAGCTTAAATAGCTGTCAGGTTAGCCCACTAAAGGGAAATATCACTGGTAGATAGGCGTTTTTACCCAGAAAATAACTTTTCTGAGATTAGGAAAAAATATCGGTATTATTTTTACCGAAGACACTTAGCTCATTTACTATTAGGGGTCGGAAAAGACCGTCTTCATCCTTCTCGAAACCGACTTTACCTATCGGCTCTAGTGGTGTTTACCGTTGGAAAACTTGAAAATCCACGATTAATACACTTATGAAACCTAAATCTTCCAGTCAACCAGAAAGAGAATTGATTACAAGGGAAAATTCTTGTTCCCGTCGCTATGCCCTGATATCCGTCCACGGAGATCCCACCGCCGAAATTGGCCAAGAAGGGGCAGGAGGTCAAAATATTTATGTGCGCGAATTGGGATTAGGACTTGCCCAAAAGGGATGTCAAGTGGATATGTTCACGCGCAGAGAAGCTCCAAATCAACCTGAAATTGAAGAATTAGCCCCCGGTTGCCGCACAATCCGCCTAACGGCTGGACCGGCGCAATTCATTGCCAGAACCGAGTTATTTAACCATCTACCAGCCTTCGTGGAGGCTTGGTTGGACTTCCAACGTCGTTCTCACCTTTCCTATAGTCTGATCCACAGCAACTACTGGTTATCCGGTTGGGTCGGCTTGCAGCTAAAATTCCGGCTGGGACTACCGCAAGTTCACACCTATCATTCCCTCGGGGCGATCAAGTATCGGGATATGGAAACTCCCCCTGCCATCGCCACCATCCGCCACGGGGTGGAGTGGGCCTGTTTAGAACAGTCCGATTGTGTCGTGGCCACCAGTCCCCAAGAAGCAGAAAATCTGCGTCAATTAGTGTCGGCTCAAGGCAGAATCGAGATAGTTCCCTGTGGAATTAATGCTGCTCATTTCGGTTCGGTAAGTCAAGAAATTGCCCGCCAAAAATTAAACATCGACCCAGAGATGCCAGTCATTCTCTATGTGGGTCGTTTCGATCCTCGCAAGGGCATCGAAACCTTAGTTAAAGCCTGCGCTCGATTATCTGGCCCCTTCCTATTGTACTTGGTAGGAGGTAGCCGGGACGGGGGCAGTGATTGCCAAGAACAGCAACGAATCCGTTCCCTAGGGAAAACTCTCGGTTTAGAATCGAAAATTATCTTTACTGGTCGGGTCTCCCAAACCGACTTACCCGCCTACTACGCCGCCGCCGATGTGTGTGTCGTGCCTAGCTACTATGAGCCTTTCGGGTTAGTGGCCATCGAGGCTATGGCGGCGGGAACGCCAGTGGTTGCCAGTGATGTGGGCGGTCTCCGACATACGGTCGTCCATAATCGCACAGGCCTGCTCGTCCCCCCTCGGAATGTGGAAGCCCTCGGGAAAGCCCTAGGGGAACTACTAGCCCAGCCTGAGAAGCTGCAGTCCTTGGGTCGCTCAGGCCGCGAGTGGGTCGAGTCCCGTTTTAGCAGTGGGGCAGTAGCCAAACAAATCCTCTCCCTTTATCAATCTCTAAGCCCAGAAAAATCCGCCCTAGAAGGTGTTCTGCCGACTCGAAGTTTAATTACAGCTTTACAAAAGCGAATACAGCAAGAGCTAGGATTAAAAAAGGGCAACAAAGAGGGTGAATCGGGGCATCTGGCCGCCATGGAAAAGTTAATCTTGGTTCTCCAGGAAGGGGTAAAGGTGTCCAGGGACCAACTCTATAATTTTTGAATAAAGGGCATCTGCCAACTAAAATCCCTGTTGGTTCTGCGAACCAGCAAACTAGCGATTTTTTAAGGAGTCACCATGGCTGAATTAATTGAAGCCGTCGCCAACAGCAATGAAAAAAAAGATCTACAACAATTTCTGCACCAACTCAGACAACAGGAAAAACCTTACCTGCTCAGAAATGATCTTCTTACGGCCTTTGCCGACTACTGCCAACGTCTAGATAAACCCGCATCGTTTCGGCAGTCCTCCCTTTTGGCTAAACTGATCTACTATACCCAAGAAACGATCCTAGAAAGCGAGAGTTTCTGTCTGGTGGTACGACCCCAGATTGCCCTCTCCCAAGCCTTTCGCCTGACGGATGACCTCACCTGTGAACCGATAAGCGTACAGGAGCTGCTGGACTTGCGCGATCGCCTAGTCCACCGCTTCCATCCAGAGGAGGGAGACTTGCTAGAGTTGGATTTCCGTCCCTTTTATGACTACTCTCCCATCATTCGGGATCCGAAAAATATTGGCAAGGGGGTGCAGTTCTTGAACCGGTTCCTGTCTAGTAAGCTTTTTCAAGCCGAACAAACAGGAGAACAGTGGCTCGAATCCGCCTTTCAATTCTTGAGACTGCACCAATACAATAGTATTCCCCTGCTAATTAATGATCGCATCGTTAATCAACGGCAACTATCCCAACAGGTTAAGACAGCCCTAGACTTGTTGGAAAGCTATTCCAGCGAAGAACCCTATAGTAACTTGCGTTTTGAACTTCAGTACCTGGGGTTCGAGCCGGGTTGGGGAAATACAGCCAGCAGAATTCGGGAAAGCCTAGAACTGCTCGACGGATTGATCGATGCCCCCGACCACCAATCCCTAGAAGCCTTCCTCTCTCGTATTCCTATGCTTTTCCGTATTGTTCTGGTATCCGTCCACGGTTGGTTCGGACAGGAGGGGGTATTAGGACGGCCAGATACTGGCGGTCAGGTGGTTTACGTCCTCGACCAAGCTCGCAGCTTGGAGCAACAATTGCGAGAAGATATCTTTTTGGCGGGATTGGAGGGCTTAGGCATCGAGCCGAAGATTATTATTCTGACCCGATTGCTCCCTAACAGTGAGGGGACTCGCTGCGATCAAAGACTAGAAAAGGTCTACGGGACGGATAATGCCTGGATCCTGCGGGTTCCCTTCCGGGAATTTAATCCCAAACTCACCCAACACTGGATTTCTCGCTTTGAAATCTGGCCCTATTTAGAAACCTTTGCCCTTGATGCTGAAAGGGAAATATTAGCGGAATTTCAGGGACGACCAGACCTGATCATCGGTAACTATTCCGACGGCAATCTCGTCGCCTTTCTCCTTGCCCGCAAATTGAAGGTGACTCAGTGTAATATCGCCCACGCCCTGGAAAAGTCGAAATATCTGTTCAGTAACCTCTACTGGCAGGACTTAGAGGAACAATATCACTTTTCCCTGCAATTTACGGCGGATTTAATTTCCATGAACGCCGCTAACTTTATTGTCAGTAGCACCTATCAGGAGATCGTGGGAACCAGCGATAGCGTCGGTCAGTACGAATCCTATCAGTGTTTTACCATGCCTGAACTGTACCATGTGGTCAGTGGCATCGAGCTATTTAGTCCCAAGTTCAATGTCGTCCCCCCAGGGGTGAATGAAAGTTACTTTTTCCCCTATACCAACCGGGAAGAACGTCTGCTGGGAGAAGGGGAGCGTCTGGAAGAACTGCTTTTTACCCTAGAAGCTCCCAGACGGGTATTCGGTCATCTGGACAACCCCGACAAGCGCCCGCTTTTTTCCCTTGCCAGACTCGACCGAATCAAAAACCTGACGGGATTGGCGGAGTGTTTTGGCAAAAGCGAGGCACTTCAGGAACAGTGCAACCTGATTTTAGTGGCGGGCAAGGTGCGAGCCGAAGATAGTACGGATCGGGAGGAAATTAGTGAGATCAATAAACTGTACCACCTCATCGACCAGTACAACCTAGAGGGCAAAATTCGCTGGTTGGGGATAATGTTGCCCAAAGCCGATGCCGGGGAAATCTATCGTATTATTGCCGATCGCCAGGGTATCTTCGTCCAACCCGCCCTATTTGAAGCCTTCGGTTTAACCGTTTTGGAGGCAATGATCACGGGACTGCCGATCTTCGCCACCGAATTCGGGGGGCCGCGGGAAATCATTCAACACGGGGCCAACGGTTTTCTGATTAATCCCACTCATCCGGAAGAAACCGCCACTATGATCCTCGATTTTCTGGCTAAATGCCAGCAATATCCCGATTACTGGCAAGAAATTTCTGAACGGGCGATCCAAAGGGTCTACAGCCACTATACTTGGAAAATTCACACCACGCGTCTACTTTCCCTCGCCCGTATCTACGGCTTCTGGAATCATACTTCCCAAGAAAATCGCGAGGAACTATTGCGCTATATCGAAACCCTGTTCTATCTCCTCTTTAAACCCAGGGCGCAACATCTCCTAGAACTCCACGGACAAAGATAAACGACCATGAGTAAATTTCTGCTGATTACCGATCTGGATAATACTCTAGTGGGAGACGCTCCGGCGACGGAACGACTCAATCGATCCTTAATGGCTCAACGGCAGCAATTTTATCTCGTTTATGCCACGGGGCGCTCTTACCTTTCCGCCCGTCGCTTGCAGCAGCAAGCGGGACTTTTAGAACCGGATTACTGGATTACCTCCGTCGGCAGCGAAATCTATTATCGGGGTGAAGTCGATCCCCAATGGGCTAAACACCTCTCCCAAGATTGGAATCGGGAGGCGGTTGTAGCGATCGCACAGCAGCTGCCATTCTTGTTGCCCCAGCCCGAGAGCGAACAAAATCCATGGAAAGTCAGCTTTTGGCTGGAGGAAACGGCGGATATCAAGGCGATCGAGCGGTTAAAAAGAGAATTCCAGCAAGCTCGACTCAATGCCCAGATTATTTTTAGCAGTGGGCGAGATGTGGATATCCTTCCCTGTCGCAGTAACAAAGGACAAGCGGCAACCTACCTACGGGAATGGCTGGGGATTCCGCCAGAGAAAACTCTCGTTTGCGGTGACTCTGGCAATGACATCAGTTTGTTCCAACAGCCAGCCAGAGGTGTGATCGTCAGAAATGCCCAGTCGGAACTCCTCCAGTGGTATTACAATGGCGATCGTCCTTGGCATTATCTGGCAAAATCCCCCTGTGCTGGTGGTATTCTCGAAGCCCTCCATCACTTTAATTTTATTGATTTCTCGAAATTTCCCTCTTAAGTTAGATGCCAAGACGCACTATCGCTCAAGGATTAGCCGAAACCAAGCCAATTAACCCACGACAAAATTAACTAATTTGCCCGGGACAACAATCACTTTTTTGATTTCCTTACCCTCTAAATAACGTTGGGCGATTTCCGATTCCAGGGCGAGGGTTTCTAGGGTGCTTTTATCGGCACTAGCGGGAACTTGTATCGTGCCTCTGGTTTTTCCCAAAATTTGGATGACAAGGGTAATCTCGTCCACAATCAGGGCAGTAGAATCAACTTTTGGCCAGGGTTGCAGGTGAATTGATTGGCTATGACCTAAAGCTTGCCATAATTCTTCGCTAAGATGGGGAGCAAAAAGGGAAAGTAAGATTAATAAGGTTTCGATTCCTTCCCGATAAATGGGGGATGCAAAACACTTATTATCCCCTAAAGCGTTACTGAGTTTCATCAATTCGGAAATGGCGGTATTAAATTGATAATCTCCTTCTAAATCGTCGGAGATTTCTTTAATAGCGGTGTGAATTGCCCGTCTTAAATCCTTGTCAGTTTTCGAGAAAGTCTCTATTTTTTTGACTTGCTTGGGTTTATTTTCAATATATTCGCTGACTAAACGCCACACCCGATTAAGAAAGCGAAATTGTCCTTCTACCCCCGCATCTTCCCACTGTAAATCTTTTTCTGGGGGTGCAGTAAAAAGTATAAACATTCGGGCAGTATCGGCCCCATATTTTTCAAGGACTTTCAGAGGATCAACGCCGTTATATTTCGACTTGGACATTTTTTCAAAGAAGAAAGAAAGAACTTCTCCCGTGTCTTTATCCCAATATTTATCCTCTTTATAGATAACATTTTCTGCGGGGACATATTTGCCAGTTTCGGGATTTTTGTAGGTTAATCCCTGTACCATTCCCTGGGTTAATAGACGGTTAAAAGGTTCATCGACATTAACTAAACCTCGGTCTCTTAAAACTTTGGTAAAGAAACGAGAATAGAGTAAATGTAGGATAGCGTGTTCGATTCCTCCGACGTATTGATCCACGGGCATCCAATCATTAACCTTCTCGAATTGAAAGGGTATATCTTCATTTTTAGCATCGGTATAACGGAGGAAATACCAACTAGAATCGATGAAAGTATCCATGGTGTCCGTTTCCCGTTTTGCGGGAGTGCCACAGCGAGGACAATCCACATTTACCCAGTCTTCTAATTTAGCTAAAGGAGAAGCACCTCGACCGCTAAATTCGACATTTTCTGGTAAAGTAACGGGTAAATTATCGATAGGCACTGGCACGGTTCCACAGTGGGGACAGTGGATAACTGGAATCGGACAACCCCAATATCTTTGACGGGAAATTAACCAATCCCGGAGGCGATATTGTATTCTAGCTTTGCCGTAACCTTGGGCAGTGGCATAATCAATAATAGCGGTTTTTCCTGCTGTAGAATTTAGTCCATTAAATTGAGCGGAATTAATCATAATTCCCGCTTCCGTATAGGCCTCTTTTAACTCAATTTCGCCACTTTCTGGAGTAATAACTATCTTAATTGGCAGGTTATTTTCCCGAGCAAATTTAAAATCGCGACTATCGTGAGCCGGGACTCCCATCACTGCCCCCGTCCCGTATTCGTAGAGGACATAATCAGCAATTAAAATCGGAATTTCTTCACCAGTAAAAGGATTAATTGCCATTCCTCCGGTTTTAATACCGCGTTTGGGTTTATCTTCGGCGGTTCTTTCTAATTCGCTTTCGCTGGCTATCTCTTTAATAAAAGTTTCTACGGCCGATTTCTGTTCGGGAGTGGTAACTTGTAAAGTTAAGGGATGTTCGGGAGCAACTACCACATAAGTGACTCCATAAACCGTATCGGGACGAGTGGTAAAAACGGCAACTTTTTCTGTGGAGTTAACAAGAGGAAATTCTAAATAAGCACCTACCGATTTACCAATCCAGTTGGCCTGCATGGTTTTAACCCGTTCCGGCCAACCGGTAAGTTTATCTAAATCAGTGAGTAATTGTTCGGCATAATCGGTGATTTTTAGGAACCATTGCCGGAGTAATTTTCTTTCTACTTTAGCACCCGATCGCCAAGATTTTCCTTCACTATCCACCTGTTCATTTGCCAACACAGTTTGATCGATAGGATCCCAATTCACTGCCGCTTCTTTTTGGTAGGCCAATCCCGATTCAAAAAACTGTAAAAATAGCCATTGGGTCCAACGATAATATTCTGGGGAACAGGTGGCAACTTCTCTTTCCCAATCGATAGATAATCCTAACTGTTGTAATTGCCGTTTCATCTGGGCAATATTTTGATCAGTCCATTTTGCCGGAGGAACTCCCCTTTCAATGGCGGCATTTTCTGCCGGTAATCCGAAAGCATCCCACCCCATGGGATGCAGCACGCGATAACCCTGCATTCTTTTCAGACGGGCAATCACATCGGTGATAGTATAGTTGCGAACGTGACCCATGTGCAGGTTGCCCGATGGATAGGGGAACATGGAGAGTGCGTAAAATTTCGGTTTATCGGTGTTTTCTGGGGTTTTGTCCAATCCCATTTGCTGCCAAATCTTCTGCCATTTCTGTTCGATTTCTGCGGGGTTGTACGGCACTGGGGTCTTTTCTCCTGAGTTGTATCTATCCCTCCCATTTTACAGCAGCCGGCTGGGGGCGATTGCCAGTCTTGGGGTTATCTACCCTAGCAAAAACCCTCTGGGTTTTACTCACCCATAGGGTTTTAGTGGTTAATTTGCACGGGGAATATAGCCGTTCGACTTCACCCAATAGTTACTTGACTGGTATCGACGCTGGTTGCCCCATGGACTTTACCGGCAATGGCCACCATTTTATTTAAAGTCGCCTGATTGGAAACCTTGCCTTTTAGTACAATTTTACTACCAGTTTGAGCGACCCACAATTTGTCTTCATCAGCTAAATCCGGTGTCTCGTCAAAAGCTAAAACTACTCGTTTAGCTAGGCCGCTTTCGTCGTATTTTCCATCTAATCCGACTCTTTCGGGGGGAATACCGGCAGCAGCGGCCTTCCCTGTGATCGCACTAGCGGCATCTGCCGGTTTATCTAAGCCAAAAATTCTTTTTAACCAATCCATTGCTAACACTCCTGATTGAGTTCTAAAACCCCAATTTCTTTAAAAGGGATTTCGTTGAAACGATGTGTCGATCTAATCCTAAACGATCGGGACTCACTCCCACCGCTAAGGCGACTAATTGGGAAAAATGTAATACAGGTAAACCTAAACTTCGATCGATCACTTTTGCCACTTCCGGTTGTCGGGAATCAAGATTAAGATGGCATAAAGGACAAGGGGTGACTAAACAATCGGCCCCCGCTGCCATGGCCTCTAAAATGTGTTTTCCTGCCATTTGGAACGATTGGGTGGTGGCATAACTGGACAGGGGCCAACCACAGCATTGAGTGCGTCCTTGATAATAAATCGGATTGGCCCCCACGGTCCGAAAGACATTTTCTAGGGATTCCGGCTGAAAAGGATTATCGTAGGGGAGAGTATCCTGGGCCCGAAGGAGATAACAACCATAAAAACCGGCACAATTTAAGCCTGATAAGGGACGAACCACCTTGGCCGCCAGATTATCTAGGCCATAATCGCCGACAATTGCCCAGAGTAGGTGCTTAACCGTCGTCGTACCTTGGTAGGGGGAACAATGTTCTTTCTGTAAATAATTATTAACTTCCTCGACATAATTGGGATTATTATGCTTTGCTTCCTTCAAGCGCTCATCCACATGACCGATCACCCCTTGACAGGTGCTACAGTGAGTCAACAGGGGTAAATTGAGGGCTTCCGCTAGGGCAATATTGCGCGCATTGACGGCATCTTCCAACAGTTGCGAATCTTCCTTATAGGTTCCCGAACCACAACAGGCAGCTTTTTTGAGTTCGACTAAATTAATCCCCAAAGCTTCCGTCAGGGCTGCCGTGGATAAATATAGTTCCCGACAGGCACCTTGGGCGACACAACCGGGAAAATAAGCATACTGGAGATTGTTGACTGTCATGGATTCTAGGAAATTACTACTCATTGCCTATCTACCATCTTGCCCCCCTTCCCCTCTGTCATCACTAAAGTCATGGAATTTCTTAACAGACAGTCTTTTGTTATCTGCTCGGAACAGGTGTATGGTAGTTTGTCCCTAGAAATAATATCCAAAAAGGAGGAGAGCCATCTCAACATTATAATAGCTCTCCTTGAGAAAAATTGTTGTCCTGAAGAATCGATCTTGTAAATGGGAATCTTCCCAGTCAAGAGGTGATTTACGGGTAGAATTCAGATTATAGCCAAGAAATTAGGGCGAGAAACGCTATTTTGTCGGCTTACGCCGCTTGGGGGATGTTGATGACAGTATCAAAGTCAGCACGGCTAGGGAAAATCGAGAGAACCCGGTCGAGTTGGGTTAATTCAAAGATAATCTTGACTGAAGGTGGAATAGAACAGATATTGAAGGATTTTTCTTGACTTTGAGCCAGACGAAAGGCGGCAACTAAAGCCATTAATCCAGCGCTGTCGAGGAATTCCACCCTACTCATATCCACGAGAAAAGTGATAGAGCTACTCTGGTTAACCAGATTGGTGAGCTGCTCTTGAAATTCTAGGACGTTAGCGGCGGTAATATAGCCGTTTGGCTCAAATAGAGCAATTTCCGGGACTTTTACAGGACTTTTCATGGCTGGGCTTTGAAATTCATAAAATGTACTTTTTAACTGGAAATCAGATACCGCTATTATGTCCTAACTTTCTGATTTTGTAACCTTGGTCTTGACCAATTTTCTCTCTCCCGAGCAAGATTAATCTTTTTTAAATCTTTCCCCCTGTAGGAAGGAACCACTTTTAGGTTAACCTTGTAGTCTGGGCAGTAAAGAGGAACAGTCATCAAGGCTTACTAGGGCGAACACTAGGGAAAAGTCGTTAGGTTTAAGCTCTAATCCCGAATGACTGATGATGACCCAAAATCCTACTGGTATTTTTGCTAGAATAAAGTAAAGCAAGATACAGAAAATAGATTTATTGAACTAGAGTAAGAAAATTGTGGATACCCAGCCGACTATCCGCCAATTAGTGGAACAAGCCCTATATTATCGTCAAATCACGCCAGAAATCGAGAACGGAATTAATGAACTACTCGGTCGTCTTGGCTATGTTTCGGATGTGGATTATGAGGCCCTAGAGTTACTCATGGATGAAATGGATGAAGGCCGGATAAATCTGGTTCCGCGTCGGTAACTTCAGTTATTAGGGGTCGAGAATGGGTAGTGATTTTATTGTAGTGTTGATAGCTCAAACCTTGGCTAATTGGGCATTAATAGAAGCCAATAATTTCCCCTTGTTCTTCTATCAATTGCCAGCCAAATATACAGCTTTATCGTCTTATAAAAAACCAAAGACCACATTTCACCACACTCTATAATTAATTGGCCTTTTGATTTTTCAGCCAACTTTTACTTGATGCGGGACAGCCGCCAATTTATTGTTAACCCTGAGCTACGTCGAAGGGTTAACGTCTCGACTTCGCTCGACGTTGACGTAATTTTCTAACCATGACCAACCGAGTAAGAGTTGATCAATTAATTGTTTGGTATCGGGAGAGATAGTTTTATTAGTGGGATTGATCACAAACGGTTGACCAAATTCTTGACATTGACCTTTGGGTTTACCATTATGAATAGAACCATTCTTGATAGTATGGTGAGAACCACAACCCCAGACAAGTAAATACAGGCGAGGGGGTGATTTTGTTCTGTGCTAGGCTGATATTTGAGTAAGCCAGAATCAAGATATTTATCGAAAAAGTCATGATCAAGCTAGAGGTTTAAGGACTGATTTGATCCAATTATTTTTATTAATAAATATTTGACTCAATTCATACCACACAAGCAACAAGGCTCACCAATACTACCAAATCATTACAGTAAATCCCTACAGATAAGTATTTTAGCTATTGTCAGCTTTCCACACTCAGTATTTTTGCTTTCACTGAGATGCCCCCTAGACATCTTTTAGCTCTTCAAACCTCGACAAGAGCCTATTAGGAACCAAGAAAATCATTTTAATATGACAGTTTGTCGGTTTTGTTTCAATCTTCATGAATTTTGGTCGCAAATTATCTCCCCCCTCATCCTTAGATTTGACGAAAGCAAAACAGGTAAATTCAATAGATTTAATAAATTCAAGAAGCTTATTTGTTGGATAAATTTCCGACAAGACCAAAGGTTGATCTCGAATTAGAAGATTTTTACCGCCTATTAGTATATCGAAGTCTGCTCCCTCAGCATCTGTTTTGATACAGGAAACACTTAGTAATGGATAATCAGACATCAATTGGTCTAAAGTATTTACCTTGACTGTCACCTTGTTCTCTTGGGGACTATGCCTGACCAGGGAATTTAGTTCAGGCATTGAGTTCAAATTAAGATCCATAGTGCCAGGCTCAGAAAAAAGTGCTTCTTCTAGAACATGACAATTTTGAAACTGGGAAAGATTTCTCTTTAAGTGTTCAACCATTCTCGGATCGGGTTCAAAGGCATAAACCTGATTAGATAAAGGAGCAGCCAGTAAACTGTAATAACCAATATTAGCTCCAACATCAATAAAGTCTTTATTAATATCTAAGAAACGATGAAGGATAATTTCAGAGCCCCAATCTAACTTGCTTCCCTTAAGGAAAATTTCTGTTCCGAATCGACTATCGTAGGGCAGAATCATTTCTACATTATTAAATAGAACCATTTTCTGATTGAGCTTGGTTATTTTATAAAATGCTCGTACTACATAGCGGTATAGGAAATCCCAGCCACCAATCTCTCGAACCAATCCAAGAAAATAATTGAACTTATGCAAATAAGTAGTTTCTGTAAACATATACTCTCACTTCAAGTTAGCCATGGCGGCATTTAAATATTAATCATACCCCTCCCCGCAGTCTAGCAGCCGCCTCCATCCTACTATCCCACCTGCATAGGTCTCACACCCCCTTAACTCAGGCGGTTTAATCACCTCAATTGGGGCATAATTACCGCAGAGGGTAGTCTAGCGCCCTACCCAAGTGGGTTGTAGCACATTTAAGGTAAAGGGTAAATTAAGAATTGTTGCCATTGTACGGCCAAACGTCTAGAATGGTCATTAATTTTTGTGCATGGTCGGGTCTTCTAACCGAAGGCATTGACAAAAAACACATTGTATCTGTCCTAGAGGCACTATGAAAAAGCTTAAGCAATACTGGACTGCTGAAGCACTGGAAAAAGACTTAGGCGATCCTCTCAATCCCGATAACCCTCTATCCTACAAGCGGGTGATCGAAATTGATGAGAGCGAAGAATTTCCCCACGAGGAAATTCGCTGGTTATACGACTGGAAACTCCAACACTACTACATTCCCACGGATTGCGGCGGTGAATTTACCTCTTTTGAGGAATTTGTCGCTTTTGTGCGGGTACTTTCCCGACGGGATCAAACTATCGGCATCGCTTTTACTACCCTATTCTGGTCGTTTTTAAACTGGATGGCGGGAACCCCAGAACAGAAACAGAAGCTCGCCCGTTTTATCATGGATGACTATGGAGCGATGTGTCTGGGTTACTCGGAAAAGGAACACGGCAGCGATCTGATCAATGGTGATCTGACTGCGACGAAGGTAGAAGGAGGTTATATTCTCAATGGGGAGAAATGGCCGATTAACCGGGCGACTATCTCTGGAGTTTCCTTTATTTTGGCGAAAACCGATGCTAACGGCGGGCCGAAGTGTTTAACCCTATTTATGGTCGATAAACGGCAATTAGACCCCGAAAAATACTATAATTTGCCGAAAATATACACCCATGGCGTGCGCGCCTCGGATATGAGTGGCATTGGTTTTAAGGATTGTTTCGTCCCCGATTCCATGCGTTTACGGGAGGAGGGAGACGGTTTAGAATTAGCCCTGAAAGGTTTCCAGATTACCCGAATGTTGTGCGCTGCTTTTTCCCACGGGGCAGCCGATACCGCTGTAAGAACTACCCTCAGTTTTGCCGTTAATCGGGTAATTTATAACAAAACTGTGATGGATTTGCCCCAACCCCGGCGCACTCTCGTGGATGCTTTCCTTGACATCCTCATTTGTGATTGCGAGACGATTCCGGCCGCGAGAGGTTTTCATATTATCCCCGAACAGTTTAGCGTCTGGGCTTCGGTGGTAAAATATTTTGTTACCGTCCGTCTGGAGGAGATGGTTAATAGTGTTTATGTGGTCTTGGGATCGCGTTTTTATATGCGAGAAGAACACGAATTCGGCATCTTCCAGAAGTTACTGCGGGATAATTCGATTATCAGTATGTTTGACGGCAGTTCGATCGTCAATCTTCATGCTTTAATCCTACAATTGCGTCCTTTAACCAAATATCGGGCTAAACGCAACTCGCGCACCATGTCGGCGTTAAAAAGCCGTTTAGAGGCGATTTTTAGCCTAGAAAAGTCGGTTCCTCCCTTTGAACCCAATAATTTACAATTATTTGGCCGGGGAATGGATGATTCGCTGCAAGGTTTAGAGATTGCCCTTGATATGCTGGAGGGATTGAAAGATTCTCAGGAGGTGGACCCGGAAGTATTAGAAAATCTATTGATGTTGAGTAATTTAGTTTTAGAGGAACTAAATGCTCACGATGAACAGATTAGTCAATCGAAATTCGAGTATGGTCACGACCAATCACCCGAATTGTTCGAGATTGCCAAGAAATACTGTACTTTACACGCCGCTTCTGCTTGTTTACACACTTGGCTTTATAATCGTTCCATCTTGGGTGAATTTTTTGCCCGGGGGGAATGGTTGGTGTTGAGTTTACACCGATTACTGCGAACTCTCCGGCCGCTGCCTTACACTCTGTCTGAGGTATATGTAGAAAATGTTGCCCAAGAATTGCTGAAATTATATCGAGAAAATCAACATTTTTCGATCGCACCTTTTCAATTAGCCCCTTCACAAACTACCGAGGAAAAAACCCATGAACTCCAGCTCCAATCTTAATAATCTCGTACAAAATTGGTTAGTCAAACAGTTAGCCGATCAGTTGTCTTTAGATGCAAAAACGATTAATGTGACTGAACCTTTAACCCGTTATGGTTTAGATTCGATCGATGCGGTAACGATGGTGGGTGATCTAGAAGATTGGGTTGGTCAAGAGTTACCTTCTACCCTTTTCTGGGATCATTCCACTATTGAAAAAGCGTCTCTTTTCCTAGTAGAAAACTACGATCTTTCTAATCTTTCTTGTGAGGAAACCCCCGCAGAAGTTGCCCCCGTCGCTGAAAAAGCCGAACCAGCCGTTAGTGGTGGCAAAGGTTGGAGTTTATTCGGTCGTCGTTAATTATCGGTTAAAGCTTTTCTCATAAAGATGAAGTATAATCTATGGGATAACTGCGGTAAATTGAAATATACAAAAAAGGGCGATCAAGCGATCGCCCTTTTCTCCTACTAAATAACAAAAATTATCTCAAGAGATACACCAGTAAAAACAGGATAATCCAGACCACATCGACGAAATGCCAGTATAATTCTGCTGCTTCCACACCAAAATGAGATTGACTAGAATAGTGGTCTTTTTGACGAGAACGCCAGAGGACAGATAGAATTAGCACTAAACCAAAAGTAACGTGGAGACCGTGGAATCCGGTTAAGGCATAAAAAGCGCTGGTGAAAACATTAGTTGTCAGACCGAATTCAGCGTGATAATATTCGTATCCTTGACCACAAAGGAAGATAATTCCCATCAGGGCAGTAATGCCAAACCACAATTGTAAACCAGCATTATTGTTTTGTTTAATCGCCTTTTGTCCTATGTGCATAACAAAACTACTGGACACCAGAATAATCGTGTTAATTGTCGGTAGAGTTAACTCTAATTCTGGCGTGCCGGCGGGGGGCCAAACGGGTAACATGGTACGATAGAACAAGAAAGCGGCAAATAAGCCTAAAAAGATGGAACTTTCCGCCACTAGAAACAAAACCACACCGAATAAGCGATGATCTGGGTGGCCATGATGTCCGTGTTCCACCGTTTCCTGATGATAATTGACAGAGAGTTGAGAATCTTCGAGCGTTGAACCTTGCATAATTGAATATCCTTAGTTTACACGGGAGACGGGGAGTGAGGAGATGGGGGGATAGGGATTTAGGGGGATAGGGTGATAGGGAAATTTCAGCTAAATTCCTCACTACCCCACTACCCCAACACCTAACCCCAGGGCTAATCCTCCCTAATTATTGGGATTCAGCGCCCACTTCAGCGAGGAGATCTTGTACTGATTCCGCTGCTTCTGATTCTTCCATATCAATACCGTAATCGTAGGGGCCGGACCAAAGAATCGGCATTTCCTCGAAATTCTCGATAATTGGGGGAGAGGAGGTTTGCCATTCTAGGGTTAAAGCGCGCCAAGGATTACGGCCGGCGGGTTGACCTTTAAAGGCACTCCAGACCATATTAATAGCGAAGGGAATACTCGATATACCGAGAATATAAGCCCCTGCGGTACTAAGAACATTTAAATCCTGAAACTGCACATCATACAGGGCAATACGACGGTTCATACCCAATAATCCCAATTCGTGCATCGGCATGAAAGTTAAATTCAAACCGATAAAAGTGAGAACAAAGTGGATACGACCGAGAGTTTCGTTATACATCCGTCCGGTCATTTTCGGGAACCAATGGTAAACGGCAGAAAATAGGGCCATTGCCGTACCACCAAATAGTACATAATGGAAGTGACCGACGACAAAATAGGTATCGTGGACATGAATATCGAAGGGAACGGAAGCCAACATAATCCCAGTCAAACCACCGATGAGGAAAGAAGACAGGAAACCGATCCCAAATAATAAAGACGTATTGAGACTCAGTTTACCCCCCCAAAGAGTGGCACACCAACTAAAGATTTTAATGCCCGTGGGAACGGCGATTAACATAGTTGCCGCCATGAAAAACATCCGTAACCAGCCGGGGGTGCCGCTGGTGAACATATGGTGGGCCCAAACGATTAAACCCAAGAAACAGATGGTGAGACTAGAATAGGCGATCGCTCGATAACCAAAAATCGGTTTGCGGGCGTGAACCGGTAATATCTCCGAGATCGTGCCGAAAAAGGGCAAAATCATGATATAAACGGCAGGATGGGAGTAAAACCAGAACATATGCTGATAAACCACCGGATCGCCGCCGCCGGCAGGGTTAAAAAAGCTCGTGCCAGCGATTAAATCAAAGGACAAGAGAACGAGAGCAGAAGCGAGAACGGGGGTGGAAAGCAGTACCAGAGTCGAGGTGGCCAGCATTGCCCAACAAAATAGCGGCATACTGTACAAATCCATCTCAGGAATCCGCATTTTCAGGATCGTGGTGATGAAATTAATCGAGCCTAAAATCGAAGAAGTCCCGATCAATAAAAGGCTCAAAATCCACAATTCTTCGCCCCATTTGCCGCTAATTAAGCTCAAAGGTGGATAGGAAGTCCAACCGGACTGGGGTGCGCCGACAAAGAAACTGGATAATAATAGCAGCCCGCCGGGGGGATTAAGCCAGAAAGCCACAGCGTTAAGACGAGGAAAAGCCATATCTTCGGCCCCAATCATCAGGGGAATCAGATAATTGGCAAAACCCGCCCCAACCGGAACGATCCAAAGAAAGATCATGATCGTTCCGTGCATGGTCATGAATTGGTTATATAGTTCTGGGGAGACGAAATCGGGGTCGGGAGTGGCTAATTCTGTCCGCAGCACTTCCGCGAAAGCACCGCCAATAAAGAAGAAAAGAAAGGCAGTCACCAGATATTGAATACCGATGACTTTATGATCGGTGCAGAAAGTAAAGTAATCGGTCCACTTGCGGTGATGGATCACCTCGGGAACGGTTGCTGGGGTGGTTATTTCCGTTGATGCTGTCATAATACCAAGATTTTAGATGACAAGAAAAATTACATTTGCTACTGATGGGCAACTTGGGCGAGGATTTCAGCGTCGATGCCCATTTCTTCGGTGTAGGGGGTCAAATATTGACTATCAGAGCGATCTTTAGTGGTCATGGCTACAGTTCGATCGCTGTCAACTTCGGCGATCGTGTTGTCCTGCACCCATTGGTCGTAATCGGCTTGGGAGTGAACCACAAAGCTAGATTTCATACCGCCGTGATAGGCCCCGCAAAGTTCCGCACAAATGATCGGATATTGACCAATTTGGTTGGATGTGAACGATAACACCGTTTCCTGTCCGGGGATAACATCCTGTTTTAGACGCAATTGGGGAACCCAGAAAGCATGGATCACATCTCCCGCTTCCATATTCAGTTGCACGGGGCGATTGACGGGGGCGTGGAGTTCCCCAGAAACAATGCCAGTTTCGGGATAGGTGAAGATCCAAGCGTATTGAATACCTTTAACATTGACCACTAGGGGGGGAACTCCTTCACCATCGTAGGAATTGCCGATACCTAGGGCTACTCTGCGATCGCCGCCTAGGGCCATCATCGTGCCGTGGTGATGACCGTGGTGGGCGATTTCTCCTTTGCCACCCTTGGAAATCAAGGGATCGAGACCGCCAATATTGTTATAAATCTCGAAGCTATAGACGGCAAGGATAAAAACGATTACCGTCGGGATGGCTGTCCAGAAGATTTCTAGGGGGACATTGCCCTCCACTGCTGGCCCGTCGGTTTGATCCCCCGGTTTGCGGCGAAAGCGAATCACTATATAGACAATCACGCCTTCAACTATTAAAAATAGTCCCGTGGCGATGGTCATCATCAGATTAAAGATATTATCTATCTCCTGAGCATCTTCGGAAGCGGCCACAGGCATTAAGCCATGATTTTGGCCATACCAGAGACTAATTAAGGTTAAGGTGATCCCGAGTACGAGCGTCAGGATACTGCTGGGAATTTTCACGGTCTTTTCAATATTTTTAATAGTGGCTACTTATTCAAGGCTAAAACATGATTCCCCTATAGATGGGAAATTTAACCAGCATCTTCTGAGAATTTCATCTTTTCTTTGGGATCGTTTTCAGGGAAAGTATTTTAAATAACTAATTTTTATATCTTATTCTGAGTTTATGTAAACAAATGTAACGGAAATGGACAGAAATCTAAAGAATATCTAAAAGGTTTTACCTGTCGTAAAAAAACTCATTCACAGTGATAACTAACTGGCAAACAAAGCCATGATCTTTGATGACAGACTCCTTGAGAACAGGCAAACCGATGACCGAATCTGTTTTTAACCCGACACCCCTAAGAGAAACCGGCAATATTCAGGTGTGGATGCGCCGCTTAGTCTGGAAAATTGTGATCGCAACTTTCGCCCTCATGGTGGTGGGCGCTGCCACCAGAGTTATGAACGCCGGTTTAGCTTGTCCCGATTGGCCTCTCTGTTACGGTCAATGGATTCCCAGTCAGCAGATGAATCTACAGGTATTTCTGGAGTGGTTTCACCGTCTCGATGCCTCTTTGATCGGGTTTAGTACGATCGCTCTCGTCGGTCTGTCTTGGTGGTATCGTCGCCATCTTCCTACTTGGCTGTTCCCCTCTGCGATCGCTGCCTTGGCTTTAATTCTCCTGCAAGGAGTACTGGGAGGATTAACCGTCACCCAATTACTGCGATTTGACATCGTAACCGCCCATTTAGCCACAGCTTTGCTCTTTTTTGCCACCCTAATCGTCATTGCTATCGGTCTGACTCCCTACCGTGGCACAGGTACAGTCGGGAAACTAACCGGGATGGGAATGGTCGCCACTGGTCTAGTTTATCTGCAATGTCTTCTCGGCGGTCTTGTCGGTTCCCGTTGGGCTGCCCATCAGTGTTTAACGGTTTCGCAACTCTGCACGGTGATGAATAGCCACATTATCGGGGTTTTTCCCGCCACTATCTCGGTTTTCACCCTAGTTTTCTTCGCTTGGCGAGCTGCCGCTATCCATCCTCTCCTCAAAAAACTAGCTTTTAGCGCCGGCGGATTAGTCGCCCTACAGGTGTTTTTAGGCGTTGCCACCCTGAAACTGCATCTCCAGGTGGAACCCTTAACTATTACCCACCACAGCATCGGTGCGCTATTGGTGGGAACCCTCGTCGCTTTTACCACTTTCGCCCTTCGCGATCGTTCTTTCGCTCCTAAGTAACTAGACACAATTAATTGCACATATCTAACCACCTATTGCCTATTGCCCATCCTAACCAAGAAGTTAATTTTGTCCCATTACTTATAAGCCATCTCTAAGGATTTAATCACGATGACTGGAACTCAAGCCCTTCGCCACCACGATAATTTTTTACAAGTCGCTAAAAGTTATTATCAACTCACTAAACCCCGAATTATTCCTCTACTGCTGATTACCACGGCCGCTTCTATGGAAATCGCCTCTAAAGGTCAGGTTTCCCCTCTCTTACTCTTTCTTACCCTCCTCGGTGGCACTCTCGCCGCCGCCGCCGCTCAAACTTTAAACTGCATCTATGATCGCGACATCGATCACACCATGCTTCGCACCCGCGCCCGTCCTATTCCCTCCGGTCGCGTGCAACCCCTCCACGCCCTCATTTTTGCCCTCGTTTTAGCCTCCCTTTCCCTAGCACTTTTTGTCTTTTTTGTCAATACTTTGAGCGGATTTTTAGCAATGACCGGCATCGCATTTTATATGCTGATTTATACCCATCTGCTCAAGCGTCATAGTATCCAAAATATTGTTATCGGTGGCGCAGCCGGCTCGATTCCTCCCCTCGTCGGTTGGGCGGCAGTAACGGGTGATCTCGGTTGGATTCCCTGGATTTTATTCGCCATTATTTTCCTCTGGACTCCTCCTCATTTTTGGGCTTTGGCTTTAATGATCAAGGATGATTATGCGGAAGTGGATATCCCGATGATGCCCGTAGTTAAAGGGGAAGAAGCCACTAGCGATCAGATTTGGCTCTATACTTTAATCGTCGTTCCTTTCACTTTCCTCCTGATTTATCCCTTGGCTGCCTGTGGTGTGGTTTATGGTGTAGCGGCTTTATTTTTAGGGTTTGTTTTCCTGAAAAAAGCTTGGCAATTAAAACAGAATCCTTTTGATCGGGACATGGCTCGATCGCTGTTTAAATATTCCATTCTTTACATGATGTTATTATGTACAGCTATGGTGATCGATAGTTTACCCATGACCTCTCGTATCCTCGCTACAATTGCCAGTTTATTCCCCTGTAGTTAATCTCAGTTATCAGTTATCAGTTATCAGTTATCAGATGTGAGTTTTCAGTTATCAGTTATCAGATGTGAGTTATCAGATGTGAGTTTTCAGATGTGAGTTTTCAGATGTGAGTTTTCAGTTCACTGAAAATACTTCCCGTCTCCCCATCTCCCCTGCTCACCACTTCCCAATTCATAATTCATTATTCATCATTCCCCCCGACTACTGATTGCGACTGAGGGAGTTAATTCGCTCGATTAGTTGGGCTAAGATTTCTTGTAATTGTCGGTCTTGATGTTGGGAAAGGTTGATTTTATCACAGCTATAAATAACGGTGGTGTGATCTTTACCGCCAAATTCTTCGCCAATGCGCGGTAAGCTTAAATCCGTGTGTTGACGCATCAAATACATCCCAATCTGTCGGGCAAAACTAATTTCTCGTCGGCGGGAATTTCCCTTTAGATCAGCGATCGAGAGTTGAAATTTTTCCGCTACTACCGCCATAATAATCTCAGGAGAAGTGGCAATTTTGGCCATTGGTGGATTTAAAACCGGCGCAATATTTTCTACCGTCATCGGCAATCCGGAGATAGAAATATAAGTAGTAGCCCGGATTAATGCCCCCTCTAATTCGCGAATATTAGAAGTATAATTAACGGCAATATATTCGATAACTTCTCTTGGGAGACGCAGATTTTCATACTCGGCCTTTTTTTGTAAAATTGCCATGCGAGTTTCGATATCCGGTGCTTGGATATCGGCGACTAATCCCATAGAAAAGCGAGAAATTAAACGATCCTGTAAACTGGGAATCTGTTTAGGGAGGCGATCGGAGGCTAAAACCACCTGTTTTCCCGCTTCGTGCAGGGTATTAAAGGTATGAAAAAATTCTTCTTGAGTGTATTCTTTTCCTTCAATAAATTGCAGATCATCCACTAATAATATATCGGCATGGCGATAATGATTACGAAAACTTTCCATACTATCTTGACGGATAGCGGTGATTAAATCATTCGTAAATTGTTCCGTCGATACATAAAAAACCCTGGATTGAGGATATAATTCTAGACGATAATGACCGATCGCTTGCATTAAATGGGTTTTACCTAATCCCACCCCACCACAGAGAAAAAGCGGGTTAAATTCGCGTCCGGGTAATTCCGCCACCGCTAAAGCAGCCGCGTGGGCCATGCGATTAGTTGGCCCGACAACAAAACGGGAAAAATTATATTTAGGGTTAAGTTGATTACTGGGTGATAATTCTGATTCTAAGCTAGTGTGAGGCTGGAAAATAGCGATCGAATCGCCCTGTTGTGCCGTTAGTTGAATCTCGACGGGATAACCGACGATATCCTCCACCACTTCGGCAATTGTTGACAGATAATTTTTCTGAAGATGGTTAAGAATAAAAGGATTGGCAGCCTGAATTACTAAGCGATCATTGTGCCATTCTTTAACCGTCGCTGTTTGAAACCAAGTCTCAAAAGCGGGACGGGTTAATAGTAATTTTAGACGATCTAGGAGATTATGCCAAAGTTGTTGGGTGCTGCTATCCACGGTTAATTTTGATTAACAAAGTTGCTCTAGTGCTGCTGCGGGGAAACCTTATCAGTTTAGCGAGATTTTTCCCCTGAAGATAAAATGATTTTCAGAGGGAAACAATTAATCTTTAGACAGATGACACAAGTTTTAACAATTACCCAATTAGGAAATCTAATTCTACAGCAAAAAGCACCAGCGATCGATAATCTTCTCGATTCTGACCGTCAAAATTTGATCGATTCCCTGATTACCACCGTGCCAGCTGCTCACAAGGTGGGAATCGCCGCACCCCAATTTGTCCAGTCTCTGCCTCTGTTTATCCTTGCTTCTCTCCCCAATCCTCGTTATCCCGACGCTCCGATCATGCCACCTACTGCCATGATTAATCCGCGTATTTTGCGGGTCAGCGAGGAAATGGTCAAGGGTTGGGAAGGTTGGCTCAGTGTCCCCAATTGGCGCGGTTTTGTCCCCCGTCATCAGTGGATTTCCTGACCATTGCGATCGCAATGGTCAGGAAATCCGTCAATTTTTCAGCGATTTTGTTGCGTGCATCTATAGCGTTTCCTGTTTGCAAGAGGTACATGACCGGTGATTAAAAGCTTAATCAACGAAGGTTTAACTGTGCCACATAGGTGTGAGAAACGCTATATATTGGTGATAGATTAACCCCACTTGCGCTGATCGCCCTCTCTGACTGGGAAGGACAAATCAAGGCTTGAGGATACCTTGCTGGTCTCTGGAGCCCGGCTTATGGGGAGATTAGCTAACCAATTGTCTCTAAACTCAGATAATTTTAAGAACAGGTCATTGTCTATTGGGATAAATAAGCAAAAAATCGATATTTTGGTTAAATAGGCTACATTAACGGGCTGCTTTCTATCGTAAGCTCGAAGTTAAGACATAAAGTCAATATCACCCTCCGATTGCAATGAAAAAATGTTTGGATCGCTTAATATTTAAGCCTTTCAGACATTTTTTTTGTGGATTGATTAGTAAACAACCTGATTTCGCGATCGGACAAGGAAGCTGTGCTTGCACCCACAATGTAACAGGGATGAACATCAACAGACCATGATCTGGAGAGAGCCTCAAGAAAAGTATCAGAGTGAACTCCTGGAAAAAAATGGGTAAAATATAATTAGTAAGTAGGTAGGTGTTAAAAATTGTCAGAATCCCCCGCCGATAGGTGGGGGCTCAAAGGCAAAATCTATCTTCTATTTGATTAGAACCACTTACTCAGAGAGAATATTGCTGTTAATGTTTCGCTTTCTAACGGGACATTAAGCAAGCCCAAGGGCAAAAAATAGCAGTAATTTGCTAAAAGCTCAAGGCAGATAGCTGACTGCTCTATATATCTCTCGTATTCTTTACTTGTCGAGTTCAACACGACCCCTTTATGGAATCAAGCAACCCGTCAGGGAAGACTTCCGAACCTCCTAGTCATAGGTGGGCCAATTTACTCGGAACCATGATCGCAATTCTGACCCTAACGTTACCCTTGTTAGCGATTGGATACAACTCCACGCCTAACTATACCGAAGAACCCCTTACCGGTAACACATCCTACTCCCTAACGAGGCAAATGAGGTGACAGAATTGAGATAGGCGATTGCCAAGATAAAATTTTTTTTCTTCGTCCCGATCCCCCTTATGGGTAGAATTTGGATCGGAGTCAATCAAAGTGTGTTTTAATTTTGCTTGCGCTTTTAGGTGACTCTAAAGGCGCTATTGTCTTGTATTTGGAGAAAGCTTGTGGATTTATCGCGCATTCCTGCTCAACCGAAACCCGGTTTAATTAACGTTTTAGTGGAAATTCCCGCCGGCAGTAAGAATAAGTACGAGTTTGATAAGGATTTAAACGCCTTTGCTCTCGATCGCGTTCTCTATTCTTCGGTACAATATCCCTGTGATTATGGTTTTGTTCCCAATACCCTCGCCGATGACGGCGATCCTTTAGATGGTATGGTGATCATGGATCAGCCTACTTTTCCCGGCTGTGTGATTACGGCGCGTCCCATTGGTATGTTAGAAATGATCGATGGTGGTGATCGCGATGAAAAAATTCTCTGTGTTCCCGCCAAAGATCCCCGTTATGCAGAGGTAAAATCTCTCAAAGATGTCTCTCCCCATCGCTTGGAGGAAATCGCCGAGTTTTTCAAAACCTATAAAAATCTAGAGAAAAAAGTCACAGAAATTCTCGGTTGGAAAGATGTGGACGCAGTAAATGCTTTAGTTGAACAGTGTATTGCTGCCTATAAGTAATCTAAGTCCAAAATCAGTTATCAGTAATCAGTGATTAGATTTGAGTTTTTTCACTGATTACTGTTTACTATTCACTGTTCACTGACAATACTCCCCACACCCCAATTTATGAGAATAGAAACCTTAAAATCGGGTTTAATCGTCTCCTGTCAAGCACCAGTAGAGTCATCTCTGCACGATCCTATAATTATTGCTGCCATGGCTCATGCTTGCGTGGATAGGGGTGCTTGTGGGGTAAGAATTGATAGTCCCGCTCATCTGAAAGCTACCCGTCAACAATTGCCGGATATACCGATAATTGGACTCTGGAAACGCAATTATCGCGATTGTTTGGTATATATTACTCCCAAATATCAAGATGCTCTCGCCATTGCCGATGCGGGTGCCGATATAATTGCCTTGGATGCTACCCCAAGAAAGCGTCCTAATGATGAAAATTTAGCCACAATTATCGATCACATTCATCGGGAAACTGGTAAATTAGTCATGGCAGATATAGACTCGATCGAAAGTGCTATTTATGCCGTGGCAGCTGGTGCTGATATTGTCGGTACAACTCTTTACGGTTACACAGAAGCCACTAAAAATCTGCATCCGCCGAGTTTTTCTTTCCTAGAAGAATTGGTTAATAAGTTATCAGTTCCTGTTATCTGTGAAGGAGGAATATCGACTCCAAAAGAAGCAAAAAAAGCACTAGAAGTTGGCGCATATTCCGTAGTTGTTGGCACGGCAATTACAGGGATTGATTTAAAAACTACCGCTTTTTTACAAGGAATTTTATCAAAAGATTAATAAGAGAGAAAAACCCAAAAAGTTTAGCCGCACCTCCTAAAAATAGCGACAAACAAAGCGATTATTCAGTTATCAGTTATCAGATTTTATTTTTAATTGTGCAGTATGGATTAAGTGAGCAGTATTAAATGGCAGTTTTCTGCTGTCTTTGCACTGTTTACTGTTTACTGTTTACTGATTAACGCCAGTTCGGTTTAAGGTAATTTTGCCATAACTTCCACGAAAGAATAGGAGTTTCAGGCTACGGTAGCATCAGGGTTTTAGCTTATCCCGAACTGAGGTTGATTACTTTTAACTGGCTGTTAACTTAGTCATAACTTGGATACTTTATAATCCCTATGTCAAGTATCCGTAATAAAATTTAACCTAATCAAGGTCAGAACAGCAGTTTTGACTTTATTCCTGAAAATATGAGTATTTCTCGCCGTAATTTCCTCACCTTTTTAACTGCCACTGCCGGTGTCTCTTTTTTCAGTCTGCAAGAGAAAAAATATTCCTCTCTGATTAGCAGTCCTGCGATCGCTGCTAATAGTTTCGGCTTAAACTTTGCCCCAGTCAAACTGCCGATTCCCTTAAAAATTGACGGTATGAGCGATGAAAGCCAAAAAAATGCCTATCAAACCTATAAAGTCCTAGATGATCTCGTCCTTCCTCCAGGATTCACCTATGATGTGCTGGCACAGTGGGGGGATAAAGTGGGTGATTCCCGTTTCGGTTATAACAATGATTATCTATCTTTTATCGAAACCAGTCCGGGTCAAGGTTATCTAACCGTTAATTTTGAATATATCAGTGGTCGTACTTGGCTACAAACCTTTGAACAAGTGATTGGTAAAACCCTACCCGTCAAGGAATTACGGGAAAAAACCAACGAAAAGGGTGAAATTGCCGCCTATCGCCTGCAAGATGCCAGCTTAAGGGCAAAAATTGAGGAAATATCCCTAGAAGGCTTAATTGATCAGGGAATTGGCGTAATTTCCCTGGGGAAAGATGCAACGGGAAAATGGCAACGTACCCATAGTAAAGCCGATCGCCGCATTACTGGTATTTCTGGACTAAAGGACGGTCATTACCTGAAAGCGACCGGCCCTGCTGTAGCAATTTTTACCAAAACCGATAAACTTGGCTACGATGACGGATTAGGGGCAAAAATTATCGGAACGTTTCAAAATTGTGCTGGGGGAACAACGCCTTGGGGGACAGTATTTAGTGCCGAGGAAAACTTTCAAGACCAAGTGACCGAGGTAGTGTTAAAAGATGGTTCCTCTTTGCATCCAGATACTACTCCCTTTATTCTCAATAGTTGGGAAGTGGATGGCCGGGGTAACGTTTTCGGGTTAGCGGGAAATAAATACGGTTGGATGGTGGAGGTGGATCCGGCCAATCCTGACGATTATGGCACAAAACACACTTGGTTAGGGCGTTTTCGCCATGAAGCGGTCGCTTTTCTCGCTCAAACGGGGCAACCCTTGACGGTTTATTCAGGATGCGATCGCAGAGGCGGTCATGTCTATAAATTCGTTTCCGAGGGCAAAATTAGCGATATTAAAGACAAAAATAACTCAAAACTCCTAGAAAAAGGAATGCTCTACGGGGCGAAATTCAACCCCGATAAAACCGGTTATTGGATACCTTTAAATCCCGACACGCAGATAAATCCCGTCCTACCGAGTCAAATTGCCGCTAGTCGCGGGGATGGGGTAGTAGCTTTACCGAATCCCGAAAGAACGGTCAATGAGACTAAATTACTGCTATTTAAGGACGATGAGGAGATTCTAGCCTACAAAGCTAAATATAAGACCCTCGCAGACCTGTATGAAGGTAATGGGACGGAAAAACAGGGGGCAATTCTCATCGATGCTCATTTTGCCGCTAACGCCGTTGGTGTCACTTGTACTGGTCGTCCGGAAGATACGGAAGTGGACGAGAATGGCACTTTATATATAACCTTTACCTCTGGTAGTCCCAGTGAAACGGAGGGAGGGGCTGATAAAGAGATATTTAATGGACCAAATGGTGAAATCCCCTACGAATTTGGTTGGATTATCAGCTTAAGGGAAGATAATAACGATGCTGCTTCCTTAAGTTTTCGTTGGGATGTGGTCGCTTACGGAGGGGAACCGACAGAGAAGGGTGCGGGTTTTTCTAATCCCGATAACCTCGCTTTCGATCAACAGGGAAATCTCTGGATGGTTAGCGATATTTCCACGGGTGGGTTAAATCGAGAGATGAAAACTCGTTATCCCCAAGGGGTTCCAGTTAGTCAACGGGATTTATTGGGGATTTTTGGCAATAATAGCGCTTGGGTGTTTGCCAAGGGTCAAGAGCATCCCTATCCTTTTGCTATCGCTCCCATGGATGCGGAATTAACGGGATTGTACTTTACTCCCGACCAAGAGACGTTATTTTTGGCAGTACAACATCCGGGGGAAGCGGGGGGAATTCGTCGGGATTTGGCCTTTGAAAACCGTAAATTTGCCATTAAAACCACTCATGGGCAGGAATTTGAACAAATACGACAAGTACCCCTAGGGTCGAATTGGCCCAGTGGTCAAGTTAATCAACCTCCCCGGCCGGCAGTGGTGGCAATTCGCCGAATTGAGTCAAAATAGGAGAAGGGAAATGGGAGCGGGAATAAGAAAGAAATAGATTATTTTCTTCAGGTATAAAAGCGATTTTTCCAGAAAAATCGTTAAATTAAGGACTTTAAGAGCGATTTCGCCCTTAGGCTCTGACTTTTGCAGGAGATAAGCTAAGACGCATTTTAACCACCTATCCTTTTATTGTTACCCCTTGCCCCTTGCCTCATCAAGCAATTTAAGTGCGCGGGCAGCTTTCCTTGAGTTTTCCAAAGATGGGCTTACTATGAGAGTAGGGGAAAAAAAGATAATTTTAGCGATCGATTAACAATGACCAGGGATCTCTGTAGAATTTTATTGATAGAGGATGAGCCGACGACTGTTAAATTAATCCAGAGATTGCTGTTAAAGGCCCCCCAATGTTCCCTGGCTGGGGGGTTGACTTTTACCCTCACCCAAGCTCAGGATCTACAGGAAACTGCTGAAAAACTGGCAGGGGAGAAATTCGATCTCATCCTCTTAAGCTTGGAAATCTCTGTCCCCCCCGGTTTAAATATCCTAGTCAAAACCAGAGAATTAGCCTCTACTATACCGATAGTGGTTCAAACTACTAGCAATGATGAGAAATTAGTCGTTAAAGCCTTTCAACTGGGTGCTGACGGTTATATTCAGTTAAATAATATCGATAGTAGTCTTTTAGTCTATCAAATTCGTGTGGCGATCGAGCGTCAGCAATATATTCTCAATCTTAAACATCAACAACAGGAAGAGGAATTTCGCGAACTGGAACAGTTAATCAAGGGAGGACAAACTAGCATCACGGCGAAAATGTTCGGTTCTGAGGCAATAAGGCAGAGTATTCCCGATATTTTTCAAGAATTAGTCCAAAATTACGGAGATTTATTAGATTTAGCTTTAGAAGAACAAGTATACAAAGTGGAACATAATCTATCGGAACGACTGCGAAGCTTGGCCGATAAGTTAGGATTCTTAAAAGCTAGTCCTCGCGATGTGGTGGACATTCATACTACCACCCTACGCCAAAAAAATCAGGATGTCACCCTGGCCAAAGCGCAGGCCTACGTTAGCGAAGGTCGTCTCATGGTTTTGGAATTGATGGGTTATCTCGTCTCTTTCTATCGTAAATACTATATCGGTCTCAGCAACATTAAACTGTTCAATAACACGCAATCATGAGTCAATATCTTCTCAAACTCTACATTATGGGTGATTCCAGTAAATCCCAGAGGGCGATCGCCAATATTTTTCGTATCTGTCGCGAGGAGTTGTCGGATCTTTATACGGTAGAAATAATTGATGTTCTCGAACAGCCCCAATTAGCGGAACAGGATAAAATTCTCGTAACTCCTACTTTAGTCAAACAACTTCCCCCACCCCTACAAAGAATTATCGGCGATATGTCCAATACTCAAAAGGTTCTCCTCGGTTTGGATGTTATTCCCAAAGACTCCCATCTCAATTAGGATTTACCCAAAAATTCTTCTGGTTAGGTTTTTTCTCGCTAATAAGCTCTAATCTTGATTTTATTTGATCGCCTCAGCGATATGTTTTAAAATCTGCAAAACCCTATATAGTTCTTCTCTGGAAATAAAGGGAGCAAATACCCTAGATAGGGCATAATGATGGACATTAGCTCTCAATTTGACCAATAAAATATCATCTCCATTGGTGACAAGGGCAAAGCTAGGTTTTTCCGTCCGGGGATTAGCCATCAAATAGGCTAAAGTTTGCGGTAAGGCAGTCCAAACCGATAAGGCGGTTTTTTTGGATTCTAGAATTACCACCCAAAACTGATTTAACCAGACTAACACATCAATTCTACCCGATAGTATTTCTTCCCCATCATCGATGGTTAAGCTTACCGATTCCTCTGCGCATACTCGAAAAGGCGGATCGTAAAAACCCGCAATCGCTAGTAAGGGAGAAACTAACAATAAGGTCACGGTTCCTTCTAATAACTGTCCCGCCGATCTTTGGTATAAATACCTTTGTCTTAGTTCATCTAAACTCTTTTTTTCATGGCTAGATAGGGCTAGTAAATCACTTTGCCATTCGGGAAAAAATGCCCTATCTTCTGTTAAGGAGAGATTAAATCTTGTCTCAGCTAGGGCAATAGTCGTGATAGCATCAGTAATAGCACTCGACATAAAAATTAGCTCACCAATCTAGATAAAACTTCTCGATGAATTAAAGCTCGATCGATTAAAAAATGTTTGCGATCGCTGGTTAATCCATCTCCATTGGCATAAAAATTAATCCAAGTGTTACTAATATCATTAACTGCCTCTGGTAACTGATCTAATTCCCAACCCGGCATCGGGACTTCGGCAATTAATCGCGACACTTTCGGATCATAACTAAGGGCAAAGCAACGACAATCTTCTGCTGCGGCCATAATCAAACTATGAAAGCGCATTCCGATCACCATTTCTACCCCGCGAAATAAGCCTTTTAACTGTCTCGGATCCTCTAAACTAATGATTTGATAATTTTCCCTCAATTGACGTGCTACAGCTTCACAGAGGGGCAAATCCCGCGACTTTTGAAAAGGGACTAGGAGAATAAACGCCCCCGTACTGGTTTGTAAATCAATTAAAGCTTGGGTTAATTTATCTAATTTTGCCGGGGTTAATAGGGGATGGGGACGTAAATTGACGGCGATTCTTGGGGCGGGTAAATCCGATAATCCCTTGACTGATTGAGCGTCTAAAGCCCATACTGGATCGGGGGCAACAATGGGACTAATACCCCAATCAGCAACTAAATGAGCCGATATATCATCGCGCACAGTAACTAAACTACATTGTTGTAAGACTTTTTTGGTTAACCAACGGGTAAAAGGTCTATTTAATGGTCCTATTCCTTGCCCCCAAGCAATAGTTTTTAAGCCCAATAATTGAGCAAGAGCCATTAACCCACCGTAGTACATTGGACTGGCAAAACTGGTGACATCCTGCATTAAACTGCCACCACCCCAGATAAATATATCGGCTTTTTTAAGAGTTTGAAAAACTTGCCACCAATCCCGACTAGGACAGGTTTCCACTCCATAACGTTGACTGGTTTCTCTGGGATTATTTGACAAAACAATAGGTTTAATTTCTGACGGCAACATCTGCAATAGAGACACTAATAATGCCTCATCTCCTCCGTTTCCTCTCCCATAATATCCACAAATTACTGCACGCATATATTCAGTTATCAGTTGTCAGTTATTAGCTAGAAAAAGGCAAAAGGCAAAAGGCAAAAGGCAAAAGTAGGTTGAATTTGTCTCCTGTCTCCTTTGTCCGCTTTCTTACTTTTTACTTGTCCCTAGTCGTCCATTTGCCAGGGTTCGGTGATGTTTTTTTCATCAAGGATATTTTTGGCTCTTAAAATCAAGATCAATTCACCTAGTATGGTGACATCGGGGGAACTATCAAACCATTGTAAAAAGACAGAATTATCTCTCTCCACTAGATAATAATTGTTCACATCCCATTCGGCAAAAACTCGATCGATCACTAATAACACTTCCTCGGATCTGGTGGCAATCGATCGAGGTAATTGATCACTAGGCCATAAAATAGCTACAGGATCGATCGCCTTGAGAATTGCTTGCCAACCGGGGAGAGGCACAATCGTTTGTTTATCCCCCACCGTTACCAATCTAAAAGGTTCCTCGACGCTCAAACTTTCTGTGCATTTTATATCAGTTACCGTCACCGGAAATCTTCCTACTAAAGGAATAATTCTGGCTAATTCGTCCTCATCCTGTAAACGATGGACGGGCAGCAACGGTGCGCTACGGGTGGGAGTAACGGTAAAATCTTGTAGTAAAGACTCGATCGCCTGTCTGGCCGAGTCAGAATGGGCAAATCTCAAACCTTTAGCGATTAATTTCGCTCTTTCGGCTAAATCTCGCTTTTGTTTGCCCCGTTTCCAACATTGGTAAGCGATCGCATCTCCAGGATGACGGGTAAATTCACTGGGAATCTGGGATAAACGGGAAAAATCTTGGATAGCTTTGGCGATATCGTGTGCTTCAGCCACCTCAATCCTTTTTTCTGCCGCTAATTTCGCTGCTCCCAGTCTTTGTTCTTGGTTGAGAATCCGTAATTCGTATAGCACATCACTGCGCGGCCCGATGTAGTAACTTAATAAATCTTCATCTGCCCCCGCTTTGATTAAACTCTCAAAAACTTGGGCAGCGACAATAATTAAATTTTGTTGGGCATTTTGAAACCCGGTTTGTTCAAAAATTAACTGGGAATCGTAGCCAGCTTTTTGCAGTTTTTGACATTTTTGCCCCCAATTCACCCAATTTCCTTCCTTATGAAGCAGCGATCGCATTAATTCGGTCGCTTCCGTTTCGCTGATTCGATCATCTGTACTGCGAGGCTGTTCTGTCATAGACAACTTGGTCAAGCTACAATAACTAAAATTTATCTAATCCCTCAAAAATCTTCAATAGCAATTAAGGTTAACAGGATAGACTAGATAGTAACAGGATAGCTGACAATCACCCCCTTCGTACCTGTTAGGGCAAGTTTATCTTCAATGTCTAGATTAAGAGTTAATGGAAGCATTCCCCCCTCGTCCACAACTAACCCCAGTCAAAGGACGATGAAAACCAAGCGTCACCCCAAAGATAGCGCCTTGGGTTTAGTCTCTACCCTCAGCTTTCCAGCGATCGTCGGGACGGCGGATATGATGCTAAAATCCGCAGAAGTTACCCTCGTGGGTTACGAAAAAATTGGCGGTGGTCACTGTACGGCGATCGTGCGTGGTAATATTGCCGATGTGCGTTTAGCAGTGGAAGAAGGGGCAAAAACCGCCGCACAGTTCGGACAATTGGTATCTAAATCGGTTATTCCCCGACCGATGCCCAATTTAGAGGTAATTTTCCCAATTGGTAGCCGTTTAGCCGAAATTGCCCAAAGTCAACGGGGTTTCAGCAAACTGAGCAATATGTCGATCGGTCTCTTGGAAACCAGGGGTTTTCCTGCTATGGTAGGGGCTGCCGATGCTATGTTAAAATCGGCCGATGTGCAGTTAGCTTCCTACGAAACAATTGGGGATGGTTTGTGTACGGCCATTATCCGGGGTTCCGTCGCTAATGTGGCCGTGGCAATTGATGCAGGAATGCGGGAAGCAGAGAAAATCGGTGAACTGCACGCGGTGATGATTATTCCCCGTTTATTGGAAGATTTAGAACATACCCTACCGGTGGCCAGCTACTGGTTAGAAACTCCCGAACCTTTACCGATGTTGTTACCCAATACTGTCCGGGAAAAACAACGGGAATTAGTCGCTTTACCAGAATTGGAAAAAACTAAAATACCAATTCGTCGCCAAGAAATGCAGGAAAAAGTGTTAGAAGAAGTGATTCCCGTGGAAGTTATCATCGATGAGGACAGTTATTAATTTTTATTTTCAGCTTTGCTCCTGTGCTGCTAAAAGTACAGGAGCAAAAGGTTGAATTAGAGTTTGCGGCAAAAAGTTTGTTACGGGAGCAAGTCAAAGCTGAAGAACAAATAAACTACTTGACAAAAGCATCAATTGGGTATGGGATAGAGAAAAGAGTAGGGAAAAGACAAAAATGACTCCAGAGCAACAACAAGAACTTAACCAACAT
>NZ_BJKP01000029.1 GCF_008974145.1 Microcystis aeruginosa NIES-4325
GGGAACCGGCTACAGGCTCGCGAATACCGTCGATGTCTACGGGAGGAGCGGCGATAAAGGCGATGATGAAGCAGGTGGTGGCGGTGAGCAGGGTGGGGATCATGATGACACCGAACCAGCCGACATAGAGACGGTTGTTGGTGCTGGTGATCCACTGGCAGAACTGCTCCCACAGGGAAGCGCTCTCGCGCTGTTGTAGAGTGGTGGTCATTGGTTTATGATTCCTGTATGTATTTAGTTGTCAAGGTTCTTTGTTTGACATGAACTAATAGTATCGTTTTTTTATAGTTATGTAAAGGGGTTTTAAGGAATGTTTTTTTATCAATGTCATAACTTTTACTTATATAGCTGATTGCCCTGTTGACATCCTCCCTGCCTTAAGACACTGTTCGTAAATGAACATCAAGCGGGAATCGGAGCCATCTTATATCATTTAGAAATTTTTCAAGCGATTCTTGCAGGCATTGACTGCGTTAAATAAACCCTATTGCTGAGTTGCAGGGTAAAATAGAAGACATCTCCCTCTGAGATTGAGCAATGAACAGAAATACTATCGAACGGCAACCGATCCTTGCAGCAGTCAGCACTCTTGCTTCCGTTGAGAGTGGTTCACCAGTCATAACCTTAAAATCAAATCAGAAGGGCAAATTATCAAGAATTGCTTGTTAACCCCCCTTTTATAACTGCTAACTGATAACGGATCACCAATAAGGAGGAGAATAAAAGTTGTTAGAAAATGCCAAGAAAATTACGGTTATAGGTGGGGGAATTTGGGGGCAAACTCTCGCTAATTTGGCTAGACGTAATCACTTAGCCGTTCGGGTTTGGTCGCGTCATAGCGGGGAAGATTTAGGGACTGTTATAGCAGATACTGAGGTAATTATTTCAGCAGTTTCGATTAAAGGAGTTGCCCCAACAATCGAAAAATTACAACAATTACAATTAAATTCTCGCATAGTTATCGTCACCGCTACTAAAGGTTTAGATCCAATCACCACTCGTACCCCTTTTCACCTGTGGAATCAAGCGTTTCCTGATAATTCTCTTGTGGTTCTTTCTGGTCCCAATTTAGCTAAAGAAATTAATCAAGGTTTACCTGCGGCGACGGTGGTAGCAAGTTATACTCAAAAAGCAGCAATATTGTTACAAAAATTATTATCTGGGGAATCTTTTCGGGTTTATCTTAATAGCGATCCCTTGGGGACTGAGTTAGGTGGCACTCTCAAAAATGTCATGGCGATCGCTTCTGGGGTTTGTGACGGTTTACAGTTGGGTACTAATGCCAAATCTGCCCTGTTAACTCGCGCTTTACCAGAAATAGTTCGGGTGGGAACTTGTCTAGGAGGTTGTCAAGAAACTTTCTTTGGTTTATCTGGTTTAGGGGATTTATTAGCCACCTGTAATAGTCCTTTATCTCGCAATTATCAAGTGGGTTATCAATTAGCTTTAGGTTTATCTTTGCCTGAAATTTTAGCTAAGTTAGAGGGAACTGCCGAGGGAATAAACACCACAGAAGTTTTGATGAGAATTGCCCCCCCCAAAAATTTATATGTACCGATTACCTGTCAAGTTGATCGTCTTTTACGCAGGGAAATTTCTCCCCAAGTTGCCGTGGATGAATTAATGCGTCGGGATTTAAAAGCAGAATTTGATTAAGAGACAAGAGAAGGGAGATTTTTCAGTGATCAGTCAACACTGATCAGTGGGGAGTGGGGTAGGGCTATTTCATTTAAATTAAGTAAAACTGATTTTGAGTCAATAGATTTGAATTAAGATTCTCAAGTTGATCTTTCTCTAACCCCAAGAGTTGGGCATAGTAATGAATCTTTAATATTTCTCAATAAATGTTGCAGGCTCTACCCCACAAAAGCGTTCTCTTTTAACATAAACAACATCAAGGGATTGCGGGGGGGGTTGGGGTTTTAGGGTTTTGGGTTTTTAGTTGCATTTACCCATTTCCCCAGAATAAGTCATGGTTTTTCTGAGTGTTTAACTTTATTTTATTTGCCTTTTGCCTCTTGCCTTTTGCCTCCCCTGATATGTAGCCTATACTCAACGGATTTAGTATTAGATGGCGGAGTTTTGATTTCTCCTCCTGATTGCTTCGAGATATTTCCCCGAAAACTTGACAGGGAGGAGATAAAGCTTAACTAAATGTTACAATAAAAGCGGACTGCCTCACCGGCCTAGGACTGGAGAAAAATCAGCGATGCTACGACTAGAGAGAATTAGTAAGATTTACCCGACGGGAGAAGTGTTAAAAGATGTCACTTGGGAAGTAAAAACTGGCGATCGCATCGGCTTGGTGGGAGTCAATGGGGCGGGAAAATCTACCCAACTAAAGATTATTATGGGGCAAGTGGAACCTACAGCTGGGGAGATCATCCGTCCTACCAGTCTCCATATCGGCTATCTTACCCAAGAATTTGAAGTGGATCCCCGTCGGACGGTACGGGAGGAATTTTGGACAGTGTTTCAAGAAGCGAATCAAGTCCACCATCAACTAATAGAAATTCCCCAGCGCATGGAAAAAGCTGAGCCCGAAGAGTTAGATCGCTTAATTCATCAATTGGATCGCCTACAAAGACAATTTGAAGGGTTAGATGGTTACGGATTAGAAGCGCGCATCGAGAAAATTTTACCGGAAATGGGCTTTACTGTTGATGACGGCGATCGCTTGGTCAGTTCCTTTAGTGGTGGTTGGCAAATGCGGATGAGTTTAGGCAAAATTCTCCTACAAACTCCCGATATTTTACTCCTCGATGAACCGACTAACCATTTAGACTTAGAAACCATTGAATGGTTAGAAAAATTCCTCAAGGATTTAACCACTCCCATGGTCATAGTTTCCCACGACCGAGAATTTCTTGATCGTCTCTGTACCAAAATTGTCGAAACTGAAAGGGGAGTTTCTACCACTTATTTAGGTAATTATTCTGCCTATCTAGAGCAAAAATACGAACAACAATCCTCTCAGTTAAGTGCCTACGAACGTCAACAAAAAGAACTAGAAAAACAGCAAGCTTTCGTGGATCGTTTCCGGGCCAGTGCCACCCGCAGTACCCAAGCAAAAAGCAGGGAAAAACAATTAGAAAAGGTGGAAAAAATTCAAGCACCAATTGCAGATGTGCGTACCTTAAAATTCCAGTTTCCTCCGGCAGTGCGTAGTGGTCGAGAAGTGGTAACTATTAAAAATCTTGTTCACATCTATGATAACAAAATTCTCTTTTTGGGAGCAAATCTGGAAATAGAAAGGGGCGATCGAGTGGCGTTTTTAGGACCAAATGGTGCGGGAAAATCGACGCTTTTACGTTTAATTGTTGGGTTAGAAAACCCCACAGAAGGCTCGATCGAAATCGGTAAACATAACGTTATTCCTAGTTATTTTGAGCAGAACCAAGCGGAAGCTTTAGACCTAACTAAAACCGTTTTAGATACCATTCATGATGAAGTTCCCGATTGGAAAGATGTGGAAGTTCGTAGTCTGTTAGGGCGATTTTTATTCAGTGGGGAAACGGTATTAAAAAAAGTAGAATCCTTGAGTGGTGGAGAAAAAGCGCGTCTTGCTTTAGCTAAAATGTTACTTGCTCCCGCTAACTTATTAATTCTCGATGAACCTACTAATCACCTCGATATTCCCGCCAAGGAAATGTTAGAATCGGCTTTAAAAGTTTATGAAGGCACGGTTTTAATTGTTTCCCATGATCGTTATTTTATCTCCCAGGTAGCTAACAAAATTGTCGAGATTCGGGATGGCGAATTAATTGCCTACGCGGGAGATTATCACTATTATCTAGAAAAACTAGACGAAGAAAAACAAAAAGCCGAACAAAAACGCATTGCAGAGGAAAAAGCGGCCAAAGCTGCTGCTAAACGGGCTAAACAAAAGGCCAAAAAAGGTTAGAATATAAAGTACCACCCTATCCACGATTATCTATTCATTAATTAATCTTATGGCATCTATAAAAGTAGGCGATCGAGTTCCCAATTTTTCCCTCCCTTCCCAAACAGGGGCAACGATTAATATCGGCGATTTAATCGGTAAAAAATCCCTAGTAATTTATTTCTATCCCAAAGATGATACTCCCGGTTGTACCGCAGAATCCTGCGCTTTCCGCGATAGTTACGAAGTGTTTACCGATGCGGGTGCGGAAGTTATTGGGATTAGTGGCGATAGTTCCCAATCTCATCAACAATTTGCCCAAAAATATAATCTTCCCTTCACCCTTTTAAGTGATACCGATAACCGAGTGCGGAAATTATTCGGTGTTCCCTCTACCTTATTCGTTCTCCCTGGACGAGTTACCTATATCATTGATAAGGAGGGAATCGTCAGACATATTTTTGACTCTATGTTAGATTTTAAGGCTCACGTTACCGAATCTTTGAACACAATTAAATCTTTTTAGGTTGACGAGAATGGCTCAGTCCACCACAATAAAAGAAATTGCCACCCTCAGCTTGGAAAGCTGGTCAGCTTTTACAACTATGTCGCCAGAATCTTGATAATAATCAATGGGAGAGAGTGACCAATAGGAGAGGCAGCCATCTCGATCGCTGATAATCAGGATTATTTCCTAACTTTTAACTGCCGACATCTGCCGCATTTCTAAATACACTAATAAAGCGTTAATATCGGCGGGATTGACTCCGCCAATTCTCGAAGCTTGGCCGATGGTAGCGGGTTTAATTTTTGTTAATTTTTCCCGCGATTCCATTGACAAAGTTTCGATTTTCATGTAGTCAATATCGGGAGATAAATGACGGTTACTGTGGCGACTAATTTGGTCGATTTGATTTTGTTGTCGCTTCAAATAACCGGAATATTTAATCTCAATTTCTACCCCTTCTCTTTCGGCTAAATTTAAATCGGGATTACCCAAACCATAGCGATCGAGATCGAGATAATGGAAGCTAGGACGACGCAGTAAATCAGCTAAAGAGAGAGAACCTTTGATTTTTTGTTCTGTATCCTTAACGATGGTAATTGCCACCTGATCCCGTTCTTTAATTCTCGTTTCGTGTAGGCGTTCTTTTTCAGCGATAATATTAACCTGTTTAGTTTGGAATAATTGCCAACGCCGGTCATCAATTAAACCAATTTCTCGCCCTAAAGGTGTTAATCTTTGATCGGCATTATCCGATCGCAATACTAATCGATATTCAGAACGACTGGTTAACATTCGATAGGGTTCCCGCAGATCCTTAGTACACAAATCATCGACCAAAGTTCCCAGATAACTTTCCTCCCGGGGAAAAACAATTAACTCTTTTCCTAAAGCAAACCGCGCCGCATTAATCCCCGCCACCAGTCCTTGGGCTGCCGCTTCTTCATAACCGGTTGTCCCGTTAATTTGTCCCGCACAAAATAACCCCTCAATTTTCTTCGTCATCAGGGTTGGATAACACTGAGTTGCTGGTAAATAATCGTATTCCACTGCATAGGCAGCCCGCAACATCACACAGTTTTCTAAACCGGGTAAAGTCCGCAGCATTGCTAATTGAACATTTTCCGGCAGTCCGGTTGAAAAGCCTTGGATATAAAGTTCGGGAATATCGCGCCCTTCCGGTTCAATAAAAATTTGATGACTTTCTTTATCGGCAAAACGGACGATTTTATCCTCAATACTAGGACAATAACGCGGCCCTTTAGAGTCAATAAAACCGCCATAAATGGGGGATAAATGTAAATTATCTCTGATTAATTGATGAGTTGCCGCCGTGGTGCGGGTGAGATGACAGTTCATTTGTTCTCGTTTGATCCACACCTCCGGATCAAAACTAAACCAACGTACCTCGTCATCGGGCGGTTGCGGTTCCATGCGGGAGTAATCCACCGAACGCTTATCCACACGGGCAGGAGTGCCAGTTTTTAGGCGATCGGTCTCGAATCCGAGACGATTTAGGGTTTCTGTTAACCCCACCGCCGCAAATTCGCCCGCGCGTCCGGCGGCCATAGACTTGCCGCCGATCCAGATTTTGCCGCCTAAAAAAGTGCCAGTGGTTAAAATGACGGCTTTAGCGGCGAAACAAGTGCCGAAATAGGTTTCTACCCCTAAAACTTGCTCATTTGCCCCTAAAATCAGGTCTGTGGCCATGCCTTCCCGAATAACCAGATTTGCCTGGGTTTCGACGATACCTTTCATCACCGCCGCGTATTCCCGTTTATCGGTTTGGGCGCGTAGGGCCCAGACTGCCGGTCCGCGAGAGGCATTAAGAACGCGTTTTTGCAGATAGGTGCGGTCGGCCATTTTGCCAATTTCGCCGCCTAAAGCGTCCACTTCGTGGGTTAATTGGGATTTAGCCGGACCACCGACGGCGGGGTTACAGGGTTGCCAAGCGATTTTATCGAGATTAAGGGTGAGGAGAAGGGTACGACAACCGAGACGGGCGCAAGCTAGGGCCGCTTCACAGCCGGAATGGCCCGCCCCGACGACGATGACATCAAATTCATCTTGAAAGTCTGCGGCTGAGGAGAAAGTCATACTTGATCGAGGGGAAAATTAATTAATCAGGCTAATATTCTAGCAATTTTTCTGAGTTTTCCCTCAAATACAATACAATAATACTAACTAAAATCATTGACTACCACCAAAGCGATTGCGTAAATCTAAAAACAATCTATATAATTCCTATTTAACCTTGCCTTTTCAGGGCATTGCCGGCTAATTATAGCGTTTCCTGTTCGCAAGAGGTACATTATCAATGTTGAAAAGCTTAATTATCAACGGTTTAATTGTGTCACACAGGTATGAGAAATGCTATATATTGGGTTAGCTATCGATAGAACTACGCAAGAAGTAATTGGTTGTTATTTAGGAGATAGAAGCTGTGAATCATCTAAAAAGCTCTGAAAAAGTCTTCCGGGAGTTTATCGACAATATGCTGTTACTTACACAGATTTTTGGAAGTCATATAAGACAGTAATTCCTCGTAAATGTCATCGGGCAGTAGGTAAAAAAACTGGTCAAACTAATCATATTGAAAGATTAAATAATACCTTTCGACAAAGGATTTCTCGGCTGGTGAGAGAGAGTCTATCTTTCTCTAAAAAAATGGAGAATCACGTTTGGGAACCCTTTGGTATTTTATCCATGACTACAATGCACAGCAAAGCAAAGGATTAAGTCGCCATCACTACCACCGAATCACACTAAATCCGGTTATTAAAAACTGATTATCTATTTCCTCTTTTGCATTTTGCCTCTTGCCTTTTGCCTCTCCTCATAACTAGCCTGTACTCAACGGATTTAGTATCACCACCTACGGTTTTTTTATGCACATCTAGACCGGCACAATGTTGGTTGGCTACTGGCATAGCTTTTCCTTCCTACTCTGAGTGAGTTGGGCTAATACATGGATACCTAAACCGGTAGATTCTGACTTGCGTGCTTACCTTGACCTTGGTTAAGGGGTGGTAGCGACAATGGGCGATGCCTCTGGGTATCCTGGTTCGACTGACTTTCAGGCTAGAAAGCGCTATTGAGGGAACAACCTTTTTGTCTTAGCCTTAATTGGAGGCTATCATATTTTCATGCTTGGCGGTGCCAACTTTGGCATCGGGACTGCCTTCTGAAATATAAAGTCTCGATTACAAAAACTCACTTGCGAGCAATTCTAACCCCACCATAGAAACAGAAGCCCGTAGAAAAATCAGCCATGAAAGAACACGATGTCGTTATAGTGGGCGGTGGGTTAGCAGGATGCCGCGCCGCCTTAGAAATCAAACGCCTCAACCCGACTATCGATGTTGCTGTCGTTGCCAAAACCCACCCGATTCGTTCCCACTCCGTCGCTGCCCAGGGGGGTATCGCCGCCGCCCTGCAAAACGTTGACCCCAACGATAATCCCAAGGCCCACGCCTACGATACTGTCAAAGGGTCCGATTTTCTGGCTGACCAGGATGCGGTGGATATCCTCACCCAAGAAGCCCCCGAAGTTATCATCGAATTGGAACATCTAGGCGTTTTATTCTCCCGTCTCGAAGATGGACGCATTGCCCAAAGAGCCTTTGGCGGTCACAGCCATAACCGGGCCTGTTACGCCGCCGATAAAACCGGTCACGCCATGCTGCACGAATTAGTCAGCAATTTACACCGTAATCAGGTAAAAATCTACGATGAATGGTACGTTTTACGCCTTATCCTCGAAGAAGGTACAGCTAAAGGGGTAGTAATGTACCAAATCGCTACCGGACAGTTAGAAATCCTCCGGGCAAAAGCAATTATGTTCGGTACGGGGGGCTATGGTCGCGTTTATAACACCACCTCCAACGATTTCGCCTGTACAGGAGACGGTTTAGCTTTATCGGCAAAAGCGGGTATTCCTCTAGAAGACATGGAATTTGTCCAATTTCACCCCACTGGACTCTACCCAGTCGGTGTTTTAATCTCGGAAGCAGTCCGGGGTGAAGGTGCTTATTTAATCAATAGCGAAGGTCGTCGTTTTATGGAAGACTACGCCCCCTCGCGCATGGAATTGGCACCCCGGGACATCACTTCCAGGGCTATTACCCTAGAAATTCGCGCCGGCCGGGGGGTAAATCTGGACGGTAGCGCCGGGGGTCCCTTTGTCTATCTGGATTTACGCCATTTAGGTCGGGAAAAAATTATGAGTCGGATTCCTTTCTGCTGGGAGGAGGCCCACCGTCTCGTCGGTGTCGATGCCGTTGATGAACCGATGCCTGTCCGTCCTACAGTTCACTATTGTATGGGCGGCATTCCCGTTAATACCGATGGTCGCGTTCGCTTAAGTGCCGATACCCTCAGCGAGGGATTTTTCTCCGCCGGGGAATGTTCCTGTGTCTCCGTTCACGGGGCCAATCGTTTGGGCAGTAATTCCCTGTTAGAATGTGTGGTCTATGGGAGAAGAACTGGCAAATCGATCGCTAAATACGTCGAAAAACGCGCTTTTCCCGTCTTTAATCCCGATATTTACCTTCAGGATGCTAAAGAGGAAATCACCGCTTTATTGACCAAAAAAGGCACGATTCGCATCGGTCAACTACGTCAGCAATTCCAAGACTGTATGACCCAACATTGCGGCGTTTTTCGCACCGAAGCGACCATGCGCGAGGGAATTAAACAAATCGGTGAGTTAAAGCGTCAATACGAGCAGATTTACCTCGATGATAGGGGGGATTGCTGGAATACGGAACTAATAGAGGCCTGGGAATTACAAAGTCTCATGGTGGTGGGGGAAATTATCCTCACCTCTGCCCTCAATCGTCAAGAAAGCCGAGGGGCCCACTCCCGCGAGGATTTTCCCCAACGGGATGACCAAAATTTCCTTCAGCATACCCTCGCCTATTATTCCCCCTCCGGCATCGATATCGACTATATGCCCGTGGTGATTCAGGATTTCACCCCCGTGGAACGTAAGTATTAACCTCTGGTCGGACGGTAAATGTAAAGGAATATTACAAACTCCTTGGCATTTACCGAAATTTAGTTCTATACTAGATAAAGCAACGCGGGATAGAGCAGTCTGGTAGCTCGTCGGGCTCATAACCCGAAGGTCAGTGGTTCAAATCCGCTTCCCGCCATTAACCTGAAATAGTCCTAATACTGAAAGCCTAGCTTTTAATTCTGGGCTGGTTTTTACTGCTACTATGACCAGAAATTTGGCTAGAAACCTTTAGCGTAAGAAATTCAAAGAATGCTAGAGGAATTCTGGGGTTAGAAGGATATTATCTTGGCATTTTGTCTGCTAATTCAGCATAAAGAGTAACCAAGAGCCTTATTTCGCCGATTTTTTCGGCCACTGTTGACGGTGATAACTGCTATACTGCCCATGAACATTGACCAGATAGGGAACTAGATAAGTCAGTAATGCCGCCAACCAGCGATCGCTTGTCATCCGCCCGTTGAATATAGCATAACCGTGGTTAATTGTCAATAAAATTGTCCCCACTACTACAGCCACTTTTATCCCGGTGGGGGCAAATTGGGGGGATAATAAAGCCCGAAAATAGCCGATAATTCCTTTCATTACCTATAAATCGCACTCTATCAGGCGAGTAAAGCAGAAAGTCACCATTTTTAACCCGTAGGGAGACTTCCACCAGAGGGCAGGAAAACAGCCTTGAGGAGCTGCTAGACTAAAATCCCAGTGATCATAATCATCGATACGCCATTCATCTTTGTCGCGCCATCCTACCAATTCCCCAAATTTTCTAATCGTTTCCGCGTCTTGGGTACGCAGGGTGTTAATACTACCCCCGACGGCAAAATATAACTTCACCTGATTGCTAAAACCGAAATGATCGCCGCTATAATTTTTCCAAAGGCGATCGATTACCCGAATCACATTAACGGGAAACCGCATCATATCCTCTGGGGTTAAAGTATCGCGGGTTCTGCCGGCAGCTTCGAGGATAACTCGCAGAGTTTCTGCATCTGCTTCCCTAAAGTTCCCCTCAGCTAGGAATTGCTGTAATTTACCATAGCGCTCGATGTCCGGCACTAACATCTGACGAGCTTCGATGAGGGCAACCCGTTCGGTTAAAGATTGCAATTGAGCTAAAATATCCTGAAGTTGGGCGTTAATATCTGACATAAATGTAAGGGGGTTTGTTGGCTGCAAAAATTACCGATTTATCGGCAGAATAATTATTGATTTACCGCTTCTAATCTTGACTTAACAAAGCGATTCATCCATGCTTCTAGATAGATGCGATTGGCTTTTTGTTCTTTTAAATCTGTGGTAGTTAAAGAATAAGGTGCTAATCCTTGAATGGCTGCCGTTGTGACACAAAACATCGACTTTTGAAAAGTTTCGCAGATCTGGACTAATAAATCTTCCTCTTGACGAAAACTCTTTTTATAAATGTCGTGGAGATAATCTGGTAAAAAGTGACGCATATCCTGCATTAGTAGTGTGGGAGGAATCCCTGCACCTCCGATGGGTAAAGGATCTGCATACAAAGCACCATAGGCAAACATTCCTTGATCGTAGGGAATTTGATAAGCTTGGGCATTATAGGAAATTGTACCGGGGAAAGGTGTTCCGCGAAAGAAAACCGCCTCAACGTAGGGGATTGCCGTATCCGCAAGAAAGGTTAATCCTGCCGACTTGGGGATAATATCATAGGTTTGTCCTTTGATTTTTACCTGATAGACAATTGCCTTACTAGCATTATCGACTAAATTTTTCTTAATGTGTGCCACCACTTCGGGAATACTGGTAATTTTTCCGGCATCGTAGAGATCGGATAAACTTAAAAAAGTATCGGCCATAATTCGCCAAAATTGACCTAAACCGCTATAATAGGCCATCATCCGCATTTGTTCTGGCAAAAATTCAGGAAAGGCTTTATTTAAACTTAAAACCAGGGGATTATTCCCAAATTTGGCTTGAATAACCTTGGCTGTCACTTCCCGAAAAGCGGCACCATCTACATAACTATCTAAACCACCCCCACCATGCCAAAACATCGCTTTCATACAGTATTCGGCATACTCAAAATTAATGCGATCGTGCCACCAGTGTTGTAGTAATTTCTGCCAAGATACTTGACCATTAAAATATTTAAAGAAAGGGAAAAAAACCAAAAACTGATTTTCCGCAATATAAATTAAATTTTTGGAATAAGCATCCAACACCACACCGTAACTTTTCAGGATACCCACTACCTCAATTAAATTCTGGGGAGTATCTTTTAACAATGCTTCCCCAGACGTGAGACGATCAATATAGGATGCTAGGGGATGAGAGGAGGACTTGACAGGGATAGTGACCATGCTAGAAGCTTGATAAAATAACTTTCCTTATCTATTTTAACGCATAAAAGCACAACCAATTAGCGGCGGTGGCACGGCGAGTCATACGGGGATTGAATTCACCAATTTTATAACCAGTAAACCCCAATTTATCTTTTAATAATTGTTTATTTTCTGGCAAGATCGATCGAGTTAATTTTACTGTTGGGGGACGATTGGCAATAAAATCCGGGGGTTCGGGATATTCCCGGCGCCAATCTTCCTCTACTTGACTATTATCCCATTTTCCTTGACTTTCATCGTAGCGATAACCTAAAGTTTGCCAAACCAATTTATTAACGGTTTCGTCGTCAATTTCATCGTTAATAATCGCCCAAATTGTCTCTATATTTAATTCTGGTAGTTCCATAGATCAAGTAAATAGCAGATGGGGGGGTCACTGCGTGCGCAACGTTCGGCGTGAGACTTCGGTTCGACAGGCTCACTAACACGAACGCTCAGTCGATCCGTTGCGGGGAGGGGGATGCTTACAGGTGTAGGTATTTTACAACTAAAAGCAAGGGGAGTAGTAAAAAGCATCAACGCGGGTGGGAGGGAAAGAACTCCAACGATGAAGGTGAATCGACAAGCCTTTTAGTAAATCAGCAACGCCTGGTAATAGAACCCAGAAGAAAACAAGAAATCTAACGTCAGGATTTGAGGTGGAGAGTTTTTCTCAAGACAGTGTGTTGGGGGGGAAGTGGCGACAAAGATGCTCTGAAACTATGCACGACCACTGCTTGAGATATTTGTTTTTCAGCATTGCCTTTCACGATGCTAATCTAAATCTCTAGCTTGATTTTCTCACCTTGAGTGTGTGACTGCTCACCTCTTTTTAATAAACCTACACCTGTCAGGGTGGGGTGATGGGGTTTTAGGGTTTTAGTTGAAATTCCTCACTTCCCACTTCCCACCCAATCCAGAAAAATATTAAGTTTTGTTAAGAAGTTGGTGACAAAACACCAGCTTTAATCTCTATTATCGTAGTAAGTGGCTTTTGACCGGAATCAAGCTGGTCAAGATAAATAGTAACTTTTGCCCATCATCAAACAACGATTGTCAGTCTAACTAAAACAGTCGCTGTGGCGATGCCCTCGTGATCAATTCCTATGTCAACCCTGGTTATTGTCGAATCTCCCACCAAAGCTCGGACGATCAGTAATTATCTGCCTAGCGGCTATCGAGTCCAAGCCTCCATGGGCCACATCCGCGATCTGCCCGCCTCCGCCGAAGAAATTCCCCCCGCCCATAAAGACAAATCCTGGGCCAACTTAGGCGTGGATGTGGAGAATGATTTCGATCCCCTCTACGTCGTCCCCAAAACCAAAAGTAAAGTCGTCAAAGAATTAAAAGAAGCCCTCAAAGGCGCGAGCGAATTGATCCTCGCCACCGACGAAGATCGGGAAGGGGAAAGCATCAGTTGGCATCTCCTACAGGTACTCAACCCGAAAGTTCCCACCAAAAGGATGGTATTTCATGAAATCACCAAAGAAGCAATCCAAGCGGCCCTAAAAAATTGTCGCTCGATCGACGAAAATTTAGTTCATGCTCAAGAAACCCGCCGCATACTCGATCGCCTCTACGGTTATACCCTCTCCCCCCTACTCTGGAAAAAAATCTCTAAAGGTTTATCCGCCGGCCGGGTGCAATCGGTGGCGGTGCGTCTGCTCGTGCAACGGGAACGGGAACGACGGGCTTTTAAAACCGCCAATTATTGGGATCTGAAAGCGACTTTAGAAAAGGACAAAAATCAATTCGAGTCGAAATTAGTCACATTAAACGGTCAAAAAGTGGCAAATGGGAGCGATTTCGCCGCCGACACCGGCAGACTGCTCCCCGGTCGCCAAGTCACCCTTTTAGATCAAGCCGCCGCCGCCGCCTTAAAAGAACGCATCCAAGACAAAGTCTGGCGGGTTAGCCACACCGAAGAAAAACCCACCACTCGCAAACCATCCCCCCCCTTCACCACCTCCACCCTACAGCAAGAAGCTAACCGGAAACTCGGCATATCCGCCCGCGACACCATGCGAATCGCCCAAAATCTCTACGAACAGGGCTACATCACCTATATGCGGACCGATTCCGTCCATCTTTCCGATCAGGCCATCACCGCCGCCCGTCATTGCGTAGAACAAATGTACGGAAAAAACTATCTCAGTCCCCAACCCCGGCAGTACACCACCAAAAGCAAAGGCGCACAGGAGGCCCACGAAGCTATCCGGCCCGCCGGTAGCAGCTTTCGCCTGCCCCGGGAAACCGGCCTGAGCGGACTAGAATTCGCGCTCTACGACCTAATCTGGAAACGTACCGTCGCCTCACAGATGGCCGATGCCCGTATTACCCAGATCGCCGTCAATATTCAGGTAGAAGATGCCGGATTTCGCTCCTCCGGTAAAAGAATCGACTTCCCCGGCTTTTTCCGCGCCTATGTGGAAGGTTCCGACGATCCGGAAGCCGCCATCGACGACCAAGAAATAATCCTACCCCCCCTCAACGTCGGTGATACCCCCAATTGTCGCAAACTAGAGGCGATTAGCCACGATACCCAACCTCCCGCCCGTTATAGCGAAGCCTCACTGGTAAAAACCCTCGAAAGTGAGGGAATTGGGCGACCCAGCACCTACGCCACCATTCTCGGCACCATTATCGATCGCGGTTATGCCCAAATGCGGAATAAAACCCTCATTCCCACCTTTACCGCTTTTGCCGTCGTCGGTTTATTAGAAAATCATTTCCCCGACTTGGTAGATCCCAAATTTACCTCGAAAATGGAGGAAACCCTCGACGATATCGCCACTGGTTCCGCCCAATGGTTGCCCTATCTCGATCGCTTCTATCGCGGGGAAAAAGGGCTAGAAAGCCAAGTCAAGGAGCGTGAGAGTCAAATTAACTCTAGCACCGCTAAATCGGTAATTTTAGAGGATTTACAGGCAACTATCAAGATCGGCAAATACGGACCCTATCTGGAAGTCCCCCGGGGGGATGAAATCCTCACCGCTTCCATCCCGGCCGATTTAACCCCGGCGGATCTGAACCCCGAACAGGTAGAAACCCTGCTGCGACAAAAAACCGAAGGTCCCGATAAAATAGGTCTTCATCCCGACACCGGAGAGCCGATTTATCTGCTGGTGGGTAGTTACGGACCCTACGTCCAGTTAGGAGATATCAGGGATGACAATCCCAAACCGAAACGGGCCTCCTTACCCAAAGGAGTCAAGCCCGAGGACATCACCCTTGAACAAGCGGTGGGTTTATTAGCACTGCCGCGACTGCTGGGAACCCATCCCCTCACCGGAGGCAAAATTAAAGCCAGTTTAGGTCGTTTCGGCCCATATATAGTTCAGGAAGAGGGCAAAGAAAAGGAATATCGTTCCCTGAAAGCCGGCGATGATGTCTTAAATATAACCCTCGATCGAGCCTTGGCCTTATTAGCCGAACCGAAAAAAACTCGCGGCGCCCGTGGTTCCACTAAACCAGCTTTAAAAGAATTGGGTAAACATCCCGACGATGGGGAATTGGTGGGATTGTACGAAGGTCCCTACGGAATTTATATCAAGCACGGTAAGACTAACGCCAAGATTCCCGAAGGAGCAACCGCCGAAACCCTGACTCTAGAACAAGCTTTAGTCGCCCTAGCGGCCAAGACAACCACTGCCAAGAAAACCACTACCAAGAAAACTACTTCTAGCACCACCAAAAAAACTACTTCCCCAGGCCGTAAAACTGGCAAAAGTAAGACGGTTTAGCGGTTACTGGTGGGGCGATTTTCTCCATGGTTAATTCCTCACCTGATGCGAGGACAAATCTGGCTGGCTTTTTTGTCTTTTGCACCACTTTGACCGGGCTGCTCCCATAGCCCAAATTCCCCTACTGTAAAGCAATCGCCATCGCTTCTTGGGGAATTTGCCGGTAAATTGGTTTTAAAAATTGTTCTATGGCATCCGATTCGGGGGCAGCGAGGGGAAAATTGCCTAAAATGTCGAGAATGGTTTGATTTTCATTCCCCGGCGTGATGACAACGAGGGAGGGATCTAGTTCTTCATCGTACTGCCAAAAGCGATCGATAGTGCTGTCGGAGGCAGTTTTTTCAACTACTGTCGGGGTTTCACTGACTGCTAAAGGTTGATTATCAGAGGAATAGGAGCGTTTTTCTCGTAAAGCTTCCAGAATTTGGTTTTTGGTTCGGCCGCGCAGTTGCAAAAGCAGGAAGGGATCGACACTAAAACGATCGCCCAATTGATAATATACTGCTCCTATATGTTTGCAGGGGTTGGCTTGATCGGGACAGGTACAACGGGAGCGAATATCGGCCAGGGAAAAGGGAAATAAATTCACCCCACTATCGATAAAAACACGCTCGATATGATCGGGCATTTGTCCAGTGAGCAATTGGGCGGAATAAATGGCCTTTTTGGAGAGAAGCTTAATAATATAGTCCCATTCTTCATCAGTAAAAGCGACTAGGGATAAATCCACTATATAAGGCTCTGGTTCACTGCCTTGTACTCTAGCAATAACTTGCGAGTCTTCAAAGTCAATACTTAAAACATTGCCCTCTCTGGCGTAAAGTCTAGCTCGTTCCAAGCGTTTTTTAAAGCGATAGGAATCGAGTAGTTCTAGCCATTTTTGTACCCACCAAGCTTGTTCTGTCATTCTTTATTTACCCTACAGCTGATCAGCTTCGTTACCAACCAAAAGATATATTTTGAGTTACCTATGATTACTGCTCACTGACTACTGATTACCACTCACTGATTAAAATCCGCCGGGGCTTAAATAACTGGGATTTTCCTGTAGGGAAGTATCGAAGGGATTGGGTAAATCTTGGGTGCGAATTAGTGGTCCAGACTGTTGCTGTTGCATGACATCATAGTATAAAGTTTCGGTCAACTTAGCATCCCGGGTAATCATATTATCGAAATAGGAACCTTCGGGAAAAGTTCGCCAACCAAAAAGAGAGTTTAACTGTCCTAAAATGTTAGTGTAGTCGTAGAAACGACCCGTATTGTTATTAACAGCGCGGTTAAACAAACCGGGGATATTATTGAATCCCACCGCCGTATTGGGAGAGGGAACAATTTGCAATTGTTGGGTTTTTACTGGTGCGGGACTGGTGGCGGGTGCATTTTGTGCGATCGCACTAGAGGAACTCAACCAGACTAAACCAGTTAAACAAAACAGGGAAGGAAGTAAAAATTTAGCGCGCATGGGTAAAAATCTCCTCACAGGGATAGGGTTAATTAAAAAATCGCGTCAATGGGATGAGAAAGAAATCAATACTAGCGATCGAGTCAATATATAATGACTTTTGGCTTAATTGTAACCGAAATTTTGGAGTCAGTCAGACTCCCAATCCTGAAAATATGGCTAATTCCTCGGTAGCGAATCTTGATACTGCTTCCCTGCGTCAATTTCTCCTCGATGCTCTTGTCCGTCTTGCCTATCGGGAGGGGGATTTCACCCTGTCTTCGGGGCAAAAAAGCAGCTACTATATCAACGGTAAACAAGTTACCCTTACTGCTGAAGGAGCTTTAGCCGTGGGGCGTTTATTGCTATCTCTACTGCCTCCAGATACCCAAGCGGTGGCAGGATTAACCCTAGGGGCGGATCCGATTGTCAGCGCCGTTAGTGTGGTATCTGCCTACGAAAATCGCCCGATTTCAGCTTTAATCGTCCGCAAAGAGGCAAAAGGTCACGGTACCATGGCTTATATTGAGGGGCCGACTTTAAACCCCGGGGCTGCGGTGGTTGTCCTCGAAGATGTGGTGACAACGGGGAAAAGTGCCATGGTAGCGGTAGAAAGATTACGGGATGCGGGTTATCAAGTAGATTTAATCATTGCTTTGGTGGATAGAGAGCAAGGAGGGGCGGAATTTTACCAATCTCAGGGAATAGAGTTTCAAGCTTTGTTTTCGATTCGGGATCTACAGGCGGCTTATCAGAAAAAATAGCGGCGATTGGCGAGAAACGCTCGATAACTGGGTTTTAAAAGTCGGATTGGCTGGAGGGGATCAACCACAAAGGCACAAAGAACACAAAGAGGAAGAAAGATTCAAGCGGGCTGCTTTAACTGCCTAAACGATAAGTTATCTCCGTTTTTTTCCTGTGAATAATTGGTAACTAGCTGAGGTTGTCAGCCCGAAGAAACAGTGGGGAACATTGATAGATTCAGAGTCTAACTATTGACTAATAGCTATTCTCGGCGGGGGAATCAAGATTCCTTGACTTTCTTGTCTGCTAAGAGTTGAAGCCTTTGTCACTTTCTGATAACCCTCAGACCGACTAACTGTATACTAGGCTATAAGATTTGCTTAAAAATCTTCAGACCACGCCGAACTATTGACAGTACAGCGATCGCCAAATATGAATCAAGGCATAGATTTACAAGAAAGTTTCATTAAATCCCTAACAGACTTGGGATTAAGTGGAGGACTGGCTAAAGCGATTTGGATGCCTTTACCCATGTTCCTGATGATTATAGCCGCCACAGTGGGGGTTTTAGTCTGCGTCTGGTTAGAAAGAAAAATTTCCGCCGCCGTCCAACAGCGTATCGGGCCCGAATACGCAGGACCCTTGGGCGTTTTACAACCAGTCGCCGACGGTCTGAAATTAGTCTTTAAAGAAGATGTCGTCCCCGCTAAGGCCGACCCTTGGTTATTCCTCTTTGGGCCAATTTTGGTGGTGATGCCGGTGTTTGTCTCCTATCTCATCGTCCCCTTCGGTCAAAATCTGCTGATTACTGACCTAAACGTAGGTATCTTTTTATGGATTTCCTTGTCCAGTATTGCCCCCATTGGTTTATTAATGGCGGGTTATGCCTCCAATAATAAGTATTCCTTACTGGGAGGCCTGCGGGCGGCGGCGCAATCGATTAGTTACGAAATTCCCTTGGCTTTATCGGTATTAGCGATCGCGATGATGTCTAATAGTCTCAGTACCATTGATATTGTCGAACAACAATCCGGTTATGGCATTTTAGGCTGGAATATCTGGCGCCAACCGGTGGGTTTTCTGATTTTCTGGATTGCTGCTTTAGCTGAGTGTGAACGTCTGCCTTTCGATTTACCTGAAGCGGAGGAGGAATTAGTCGCCGGTTATCAAACCGAATACGCGGGGATGAAATTCGCTCTCTTTTATGTGGGTTCCTACGTTAACCTAGTGCTGTCGGCCCTAGTTTTCGCTGTCCTCTATCTTGGCGGTTGGGAATTTCCTATCCCCGTCAATGCTTTGGCCGGCTGGTTGGGAGTGAGTGAAACCAATCCCTGGCTACAAATTATCACCGCTTCCCTAGGGATTACGATGACAGTATTAAAGGCCTATTTCCTCATCTTCATCGCTATTCTCTTGCGTTGGACCGTACCCCGGGTTCGCATTGACCAATTACTCGATTTAGGCTGGAAATTCCTCCTACCGGTATCTTTAGTTAACCTACTACTTACCGCCGCGCTAAAACTAGCTTTTCCCTTTGCTTTTGGCGGTTAATTCCCTTTTTTGCCCTGTTAACCTACTACCCCTCTGACCATCATGTTTAACATCCTCAAACAAGTCAGCGATTACGCCAAAGGTAGCATTCAAGCGGCGAAATATATCGGCGAAGGTTTATCCGTTACCTTTGATCATATGCGTCGTCGTCCAGTTACCGTCCAGTATCCCTACGAAAAGTTAATTCCTTCGGAACGTTATCGGGGTAGAATTCACTTTGAGTTCGATAAATGTATCGCCTGTGAAGTCTGTGTGCGAGTTTGTCCGATTAATTTACCAGTAGTGGATTGGACTTTTAACAAGGAAATTAAAAAGAAAGAACTCAAACACTACAGTATCGATTTTGGGGTCTGTATTTTCTGCGGTAATTGTGTGGAATACTGTCCGACTAATTGCCTATCGATGACCGAAGAATACGAACTAGCGACCTATGATCGTCATGAATTAAACTATGATAACGTCGCACTAGGCCGTTTACCCTACAAAGTCACCCAAGATCCGATGGTAACACCTCTGAGGGAATTAGGTTATCTGCCTAAAGGTGTCATCGAACCCCACGATTTACCCGCCGGTAGTCAACGCGCTGGTAAACGTCCGGAAGAAATTACCGATTAATTAGCAGTTAGGAGACTCCGAGATAGCTTTTTCTCCCCAATCCCCCCCGCAACGCGCACGCAGTGACCACCCCATCACCTAATCCCTGACTGGTGACTAATAATTAATAACTCTCAAACATAAAAGGAGATGAAACTACTGTGAATTTAGCCGAGGGCGTTCAAATAGTATCTTTTGGCATTTTAGCAGCCCTGGTAATCGGGACAGCTTTAGGCGTGGTACTATTATCTAATATCGTTTATTCCGCCTTTTTGTTGGGTGGTGTTTTTATCAGCATTTCGGGTTTATATCTCTTACTAAATGCTGATTTTGTAGCGGCGGCACAAATTCTAATTTATGTGGGTGCGATTAACGTTTTAATTCTCTTTGCTATTATGCTTGTTAACAAGCAAGAGGACTTTTCTGATATTCCTAAACGTTGGATTCGTCAGGCATCTACTGCTTTAGTTTGTGTGGGTTTATTTGTGCTGTTATCGACCATGGTTTTAATCACGCCTTGGTCAATTTCTAGCACTTCTCCCGCAGTTGTGACTAACACTTTAGTAGAAATCGGTAAGCATTTCTTTAGTGATTTCTTGCTACCCTTTGAATTAGCTTCCGTGCTATTATTAATGGCCATGGTCGGAGCAATTATTTTAGCTCGTCGTGACCTTATCCCCACCCTGAAAGCTGAAGAACCTACGGCCACAGCCTTAACATTACCCGAACGACCTAGAGAATTAACCGCCCCTAAATAAGACAAAAGAAAGAGGTATCATGCAGATTCAGTTAGAGTATTATTTGTTATTAGCGGCGGCTTTATTTTGTATCGGAATTTATGGTTTAGTTACCAGTCGCAATGCAGTCCGGGTTTTAATGTCGATCGAATTGATGCTCAATTCTGTTAACATTAACTTAATGGGTTTTTCCAACTATCTTGACCCCGCTAATATCCGAGGCCAAATTTTTACTATTTTCGTGATTACCGTAGCGGCAGCCGAAGCAGCCGTGGGTTTAGCGATTATCCTGACTATCTATCGTAACCGCGACACGATCGATATGGAACAGTTTAATCTGCTCAAATGGTAAGCTTTTAAATATTTACCCCCCCTCTCCCTTTTCTGGGGAGAGTTTTTTTGGCCAATTTTCCCTGTTAACGGGGATAAATCTCGGTGACCACTCGATCGGGGGAACTACTGGTAACAACAATGTTATTATCTTCTAAAGTGCCGATCGCTTTATCGCCAGTAAGATTAAATTTTGGTTCCTGTTGTTCATAGATAATATTCCCCTCGGCCTCGACAATTTTTTCCGACATTTTCCAAGTTAAGATCTGACTATACAATTGCGCACCAGTTTTCTGATTAATTCCCTTAACCCCATCCTTGAGATAAGCGATGCGATTGCCTAATTCCACCACCACACGATTACCAGTAATAGTGATTTGATCTTGATATTGAAAAATTTTCGTGGGGCGATCGGACGTTAAGGTACGATTTTGATAGTTCCAAATTGCCTGAGAACCAGAAATCTGTAAAGGTGGTTCTAAAGAGCGATATTCGAGGTTTTCTTGGAGGATAACCTGATTATTTTTTCTTCCCCAACGACCGCCGATAGCAGTAAGGCGATCGATAATAGTTTTACTAATATAGCGATCAAAAGCGACTTTTTGATCGGTACTAATGACCTGTTGCGGAATTTCCCAGTACAGGCGCTCGGTTTGCAGGACAACACGAGATTCCTTGGCGGTAGCCACCACTTGACCTTGTAATTCTAGTTTTTCTTGGCGCGTGTCGTAGCGTCCTTGGCGGGCCTTAGCTTCTAGTTGTAGATGACTACCTTTGATCCCTTTGGGGGAGATTAAAACACCTTCCTTGGGTAGCCAACGCAATTCTGGCGCGTTAATAATGGCCTTATTGCGGGGGTCCACAGCCACAATATTATCTTTGAGCAGAATTTCCTGGCCTTCCTTATAGACTTCACCGCGGTCAGCACTAACCTGTAAAACTACTTTCCCATCTTGATAGATATTACCCTTGATATTTTCCAGACGGGCGATTTTTTGGTCTTGGGTGTAGGTAGCTTTTTTGACCTGAATTTTCCAGAGGGGTTGTCCCGAGGGGTTAGCCTGTTCTAAGGTGGCATTATTGAGAATTAAGCGGCCAGTTTCTTCAATTTTAGGCGATTCTGTCGGCGAAATTTTCGGCGGATCGGGAGGTTGACAGGCCGTTAATCCCAGCAAACCGATTAGAAGGGCAGCCCCGCGCCCAATTGATGATTTTAATTGTAACCGCTGCCTCAATTTCGATCGCTCCGCTGCTATTTTATTAGGGGTCGAGAATAGATTCGCCTCCATCCCCTCCCATCCAGAACCGTACATGGAACTTTTACCTCATACGGCTCCTCGTTTGACTGTTCCCTTGTTAAGGGCCTGACATTCACTGGCTGTCTATATATCATTGTAGTTGACTCAAGGTCAAGTTAACTACGGATGATTCTAGGCTTCCATTGGCTGCCGTTTGTTCACTGAAGACCTGACTAGGCCGTTATTTCAGGCATTTCAGCCTTATTTCATGCCTAAACGTTTCGCACATCTTTAGTTATTTTATCTTGACCAAATTTCAATAGCCAGATCAGCTAGATAATTGGCTCGCTTTTCAATTTCTTCCTTATTCCAGACATTTTTGTCAGAAAAGTATTTGTTCAAAGAAACATTACTGTCTTTCAACAAACTAACTTTCTCCGAAAATTGTTTATTAGATAAGCCTGAATTGTCGGCCGTCAAAGTCAGATTACCTAAAGTATGTAGCCAAGTTTTATGTATTTGTTCGTGATTATCACCAAGCATATCTTGCCAGTGCGCTGTTAATTTCTGGGGCATTATATGCTCTATTGTCAGGTTCTTAGTATCAACCATCTCTTTGGTCATGCGGCGTTCTATGGTTTCCAGAATAAGCTTAACTTTATCATTTGTTTTGGCATCTTTACCATAGATGTCTTTTTTGATTAGTCCTTCACGAAATTCATCGTCTGATGGCCATGACTTTTCTCCTTGATAATTTCTCAGAAATTTTTTTAGATTAAACAGTGTATTATTAGAGTTAGTTTCTTTTTTTATGTCTTTATATAAATTTTCAAAAATTTTCCCTAAAATTTTTGTAGGTTTATTGACAAAGGAGCGTCGAACAAAGTATGATTCTAAACAATCAACAATTTCAAGGAAATCCTGAATAGATAAATGCTTGTCTTGAAAATCTCTATAGATATTGAGAAGAAAAATATGACAAGTACCAAAACGTAGGCGATTTAATCGACTAAATCTATCTTTTAGTTCGTCATTATTTTCACTTTCTTTGGGAAAAACAAGACACTGATAATATTCAGCAAAGTTAATCAACTCATCTAGTTGATATTTAATATTAAAACTATTGTTTTCCGCATTTTTGTCTAGGCGTTTTTTAATTTCTTTATAAACTTCTTTTTGAATAATTGATTCACCGTCTTTGCGAAGATAGAACCAAAAAGAATTAGTCAATGATTCAGCATATTTTTCCTCTCTTTTTCCCTCTATAGCTAGTCTTTTAAAAGATGCTTCAAGAGGTTGCCACTTTTGTTTGTATATATCTTCTCGTTGTTCACTAGGTAACTTCATAAAAACATAGTTGCGGACTAAATCGGCTTGGGTAAGTTTTTGTCCTTTTGTATTGAGACTTTCAAAAATAAGATAAGGATTTTCTTCGCTATCAGAAGTAATATTGACTAAAATTAAACGCTCTAAAAGAATATTTTTGAAGAGTTTATGTTCTCCCTCTGCAAAATTCTTCTTTTTAAGACGTTCCTTAAAGTATTGATATGCCTTATATATTGTTTTGTTATCAAATTCTCTGCTATTTTGGTTTTTGATGATACTTTTGTAAGCTTCACGATCATCTTGAGTTGGCAAGATTTTATAATAATCATCATCTTTTTTAAACTTATTTATCAGATAGTATTCATATAATTCTTCCGCCAACTCTGTATGGTTTTTCTCTTGTAAATAATTTCGCAAAGCCGCTATGATGATGGCAAGAGTAGTAAGACGTTGTTGTCCATCTATTACGACATACGGAGATATACCTTCGGCTGTTCCAGGAATTGACTGGGTGACAATAGAACCAAGAAAATGAGGTTCTTGCTCCTTATCATAGAGACTCATTAGATCTTCCCATAAAGTCTCCCATTTTTGCTTGTCCCAAGAATAAGGTCTTTGAAATAGAGGGATCTGAAATTGTTTAGTACCTTCAAGTAAATTACGAAGACTGGTTTCTGATGCTTTCATGATTTGATTTGCTCCTGCAATCGTTTTGTCTTTGGTAAAAGTGGCAAAAATTGTCTCAATTTGATTAGCCCATAAACGCCGAGCTTGGGGAACCGTCCGAAACCTTCCACGGCGAACTAAGGTAATCAACCAACTAAATAAAATCGCCCAGTTAACGGGAGAATGACCCCCACCGAGGCGGTTTATCCTCCTTCAAGGTGACATCTTTCACCCAGTTTAACTGATTTTCAATACTCCAATGCCCCTGAATTGGCTTCAAAAAGGCTTCCGCAGACAATCTTTCACTACTGATGAAATAAGTCTTCTCCTCAAAGCTCTTTCCCCCCCGTTTGCCTTGACGTTCCACTAGGACAAAGCTTTGTCAACCTTTCCATCCTGCTCATGGTTATATACTGAAACGATGCTGACTCACATCTTGCTCGCAAGTCTGTCCACCTTTTACCGTACACTTAATACTTTTTGCCCCAGTTGCCAGGATGGTCTGGTATTTGCTTTAATCGCTAGTTTTGCTGGGAAAAACCCCCGGTTGAACGGTGAGAGTTTGTTGTTTACCCCTGCGGTTAATCTCGATTTCCAGATTACCACCGATCGCACTGGTTTCTACACCTTGCTGCACATCCGAAGCGGTTTTAACGGGGTTTCCTGCCACAGTTTCGATGATATCACCGGCTTGCATCCCGGCTTTTTGGGCGGGGGAATTTTCCACCACTCGCAGGACGATTACCCCTTCATTTTGGTCAATATTAAAGTTTAATTCTTTAGTTTCGTTCAATTGCTGCCGTAATTCTGGGGTTAGCGTCACCATGTGGATGCCGATGTAGGGATGTTCCGCTTTACCCTTACTAGATAGCTGTCCTGCCACTTTTTGGGCGGTTTCGATGGGAATAGCAAACCCTAAACCCTGGGCATCGGCCCGAATTGCCGTATTAATACCGATAACTTCCCCCTTGGCGTTTAGCAACGGGCCGCCGGAATTGCCGGGGTTAATAGCGGCATCGGTTTGGATAAAACGAACCCGTTTATCTGGAACCCCCACTTCGCTGCTAGTGCGTCCTAGGGCGCTAATAATGCCCACTGTCACCGTATTATCTAAGCCCAGGGGATTGCCAATTGCGATCGCCCACTCCCCGGGGATTAAAGTTTCGGCCTTGCCAAAAGTCACCGTCGGTAAATTTTCCGCCTCAATTTTCACCAAGGCCACATCGGTCATATTGTCAACCCCCAATACTTTACCCTGATAGGTTTGACCGTTTTTCAAAGTCACTTTTACTTGGGTTGTCCCTTCCACCACATGGGCATTAGTTAAAAGTAATCCATCTGTACTAACAATAAATCCAGAACCGGTTCCTCGTTCCAAATGCTCCTTGGGAATCGGCACTTCATTACCAAAAAAGCGCCGAAAAAAGGGCTGTTTAAATTCTTCGGGAATTTGGTCGGCCACTTCCCGGGCCGAGTCAATCCGCACCACCGCCGGCCCGACTTTCTGCACGGCCTGGGCGATAAAATTAACATTACCGTCGGTTTGGGGAATAACAGGGAGAGAGAGGGAGGCGGGGAGGATTGCCGGCGGTTTATTTACCTCTAGGGGTGCTTTTCTGCTTAAATACTGATTTCCTAGCACACCCACAGTACCCCCTAGGGCGAGTAATCCCAGTGAAATCCCCAATCTTGTCAATAAACCCATAAGCCCTAGCCCTAAAATGTCGTGTGCGGTAGAATCGGCCCCAAACTTACCTATATTATAGGCTGTCTTTTTTGTCGGTAGAAAAGAATCAATGGGAACTTGCCCCGTTTACGGGTCTTCTTTTAGGGGTAAAATCACGAAACAGCTATAAAAATCTCACTTCATGCAATTGTTTGATCGCATCCGTTTAGGGATAGCCGTAGCAGTGGCTAAAACCGTTACTGCTGTGGTTAAAGGACTCCGTTTAGGGGCTGCCAGCGTCTTGCCGGGGGAAATTGCCCGTCGTCTCCATCCCCGTTTGTTGCCGCTACTTTGTGGGCAAGTCCGACGGGGGGTAATCTTGGTGGTTGGCACGAATGGAAAAACTACCACTTCCTTACTGCTAAGAACTATTCTAGAGCGTCAGGGGGCAAAAGTCACCCATAATACCACTGGGGCAAATTTAATTAATGGTTTAATCACTGCTTTATTAGCCGATGCCAATTTATTCGGCACTTTAAAGGCTGATTATGCCATTTTAGAAGTGGATGAAAATATTCTCCCTTTGGTTTTAAAAGATTGTCGTCCTCGCGCTATTTTAGCTCTTAATTTGTTTCGCGATCAACTTGATCGCTATGGGGAAGTGGATACAATTAGTCGCCGTTGGCAAGGGGCCATATCTCCCCTACCCACCGATACTTTAGTGATTCTCAATGCTGATGATCCGACCCTTTCCCATTTGGGTCAACAACTGCCCCAAAGAGTTGTATATTTTGGCTTAAGTGAGCCGGAATTATATCTAGAAGAAATTCCCCACGCTGTCGATTCTATTTACTGTCCTAAATGTGGTGCTTCTTTGGATTATCGCGGGGTTTATCTCTCCCATTTAGGGGATTTTAGTTGTCCTAGTTGCGGCTTTAAAAAGAGTAATCCTGCTTTTCATAGTCACGATTGGCCGCAGATTTTAATCGGTGTTTATAATAAATATAATACTTTAGCAGCTGGTTTAGTAGCCCAAGAATTGGGTATTAAAGATCGAGAAATTTTTGAGACAGTTCAGGGTTTTAAAGCGGCTTTTGGTCGAGCGGAAGAATTAGAAATTGAGGGTAAAAAAGTTAGAATTTTACTGTCTAAGAATCCCGTGGGTATGAATGAAACAATTCGCGCCGTGGCCGATATTTTACAGAAAGAAAAGTCTTCTACTACTCTCTTAGTTCTCAATGATCGCATCCCCGACGGGACGGATGTTTCTTGGATTTGGGATGTGGATACGGAAAAATTAACCCGTTTGGGAACAACTTTAGTAGTAACGGGCGATCGACTTTATGACATGGCTTTGCGCTTACAATATAGTCAGGATAGTCTCGCTTATCCGGTTGATTTAATTGTTGAATCCGATCTAAAAAAGGCGATCCAAATTGCCCTTAATAACACCAAAAATGAGGAAACTTTACATATTTTACCCACCTATTCTGCTATGTTAGAAGTACGAGAGATTCTCACAGGTCGAAAGATTTTGTAGAAATTAGAAAAGGGGGACATAAGCGCAAGCTTACATTAGCTTTTTTTGTGAGATGCTTACACGCAGTTGTTTATATATTTGTAATAATTTTCGATATTTATACAAACTTGAGATACAGACTGTTTCTTATCCCCCATACCCTCATCCCCTAATCCCCTAAGAAATTATGCAAGAACTAGAACTAAAAATCGGCTGGTTATATCCAACCTTAATGAGTACCTACGGAGATCGAGGTAATGTTATTACTATCCAAAGAAGATGTCAATGGCGTGATATTCCTGTGACAATTATTCCCCTAGATGCTCAAACAGAAGCCGAGACATTTTACCAAGTAGATATAATTGTTGGGGGTGGGGCGCAGGATCGGCAACAGGAGATCGTTATGCGGGATTTACAGGGTAAAAAAGCGGCGGCAATGAAAGAACAATTATCGGCAGGAATACCGGGGGTTTTTACCTGTGGTTCCCCACAATTATTAGGGCATTATTACGAACCAGCTTTCGGTCAAAGAATCGAAGGATTGGGATTATTAGACCTAGTAAGTAAACATCCCGGCCCCAATGCGAAACGCTGTATCGGTAACGTGGTTTTTGAAATTACGGCCTCTCCCTTAGCGGAAGAAATAAAAGCTATGACTGGGGAAAAACCGCTAGTAATTGGCTTTGAAAATCACGGGGGTCGTACCTATTTACAGACCGTTTCTCCCTTGGGAAAGGTGATTACTGGCTACGGAAATAACGGAGAGGACGGTTATGAAGGGGCATTTTACCACAATGCGATCGCTACCTATGCCCACGGTCCCCTACTACCCAAAAATCCCTTTTTAGCCGATTGGTTAATCACAAAAGCTTTAGAACAAAAGTATCAAAAACCCGTTTTTTTAACAAAACTTGATGATTCTCTGGCCTTGAAGGCACGATTTGCCATGTTTGAACGACTAGAACTAACCGGCGTGACCAATAAAGCCTAAACTGGTCATATACACTTATGGCAGGAGATAGTCAAACTAGCCATTAAGAATTTTAATTCTGGCAGCTTATGAAATTATGACTGGAAAAATTATCGATCGTCAAACGGCGGGGTTTCTCGTCCTCATCATCCCCCTAGCGGTGCTAATCATCCTTGTTTTTACCGCTTGGCCATTGATCCTACTTGTCTTCTTCTTAACCCTGGCGGTCAAGGTGTGGCAAGACTATCGCTGGTCAAAATTATCGACGGTGATTAACCCCTATTTCAATCAACTTTTACAGGACAATCAAGGTTGTCTCACCCCGATTGACCTATCGGCAAAAGCCAATCTCACGGCCAAATTAGCCAGACAATTTTTAGACAAAAAAGCTGAGGAATTTGGAGCGCAAAAAAAAGCTGTAGGCGATAAGGGTATGGCCTATTACTTTATCACCGCCAGTACCTTGGGTAGTATTTTTGATGAGAGTGACCCCTCTTTAGAAGAAATAGAGGAAAAACAAGTTCCTGCGATTACGGCATCGAGATCACCTCTGACCAATTTAGAGCAATCCCAGGAGGCTAAATCCCCCCTGATTGTCGCCGAAAAAAGCGAAAATTCTGTCCCGGAGGTTCCTGTTATTTCCTCCTCCCAATCCCTGACTAATTTAGGTAAATTATTTGAGGAAAAAGAGGAAGGAAATACCGCAGCGATCGCTGTTCAAGAAACGGTAATTCAAGAACCGGAGGAGATAATTAATCCTAGTTTAAACAGTCCTGACAGTTCTTTATCCCAATCAGAAGCAGAAGTTAGGGAAGAATCACTAACCACTGTATCTGAAACCATCTCATCGATGAGTTTGGCGGATTTGGCTAAACGTTTAGGAGTTACCCCGGCCGTTTTGGGTAGAAACAAGAAAAATAAATCGGAAGCAGAATTTGCCGATTGGAGTCGCATCAGAGATCCCGATGGTATTGCTTGGAAATTTGACGCCAAAAACTCCTTATTTGTGGTTAGCTAATAGGTAATTTGTTTTGTTTTTTAGACAGGCATTGAGCCTGTCTTTTTTAGATCTAGGATTTAGGGAGATGGCAGCGCCAGAGCAGTCCCAGAATACCCGACTGGAAGCTCCTTCTTTCAAAAAATTAAGGAAATGGTGAGTCCCGACAACATTGGCGACGAATAACGGTAGGATGTGTTAGCGAGTGCGTAACGGATCATTTTTAGTTTCAAAAGTCAAGGGTGCGTGGGACGCGTCCCACCTGATCAGCGATCGCAATACGATATCGGCGATCACGCTCTTCGGGGATCGCTTTGTAACTGACGTGGTTGCTTTAATGGACGTGAGATGATTTGCCTACCGCTCTCAGCCTGCTTTCGCCGCAAATCATCGCAAAGGGCATTAGTATTGTATTGATTTAACTCAGGCTCTGTAAGACTTTTAGCCATAGCTAGTATATTTATATGGGAAAGTTCAGTTATATTGATAGTATCGGGGATTCGGGGCAAAATAAAGGTATGCTTCCTCAAAGCTGCTCCCAAGAATATCGCCAGGGAACTCTCTAATTTTTCAACTTTTTAGGCAATATGTCTTATCCGCAAAAGCGATTTGTCATGGTCTGTCAGCATTCTTCCTGTTTGGTAGAGGGTGCGTCCGAGCTTCTTTTAGCTTGGCAAACGGCAGCTCTCCCAGAAGATGTCATCGTTATGACCAGTGGTTGTCAAGGACAGTGTAGCACTAGCCCCACGGTGAGAATTATTCCTGAAGAAACTTGGTACTGTCGTGTTAAACCAGAGGATGTCAATCAGATTGTCGAAGAACATTTAAAAAACGGTCAACCAGTTGAGTGTTTACTCCATCCACGCATTCACCCTCAATAGACCTCTGGTAAGGGTCAAAAATTGTCCTGATAGGTTAGAGAGTCATTAGTCAGTAGTCAGGAGAATTAAGAATGAATAATAATCAATAAATGGTTACGGAAGAACCCTATCGGCCCTCCCTTACTTATGGTTATCAGAAAAAGTTATCTGAGGGAGGGCTTATGCCCTGGCCCCCACATAACAACTAATATGGGGTAATTTAGGGGCGCAATGCTTGCACCCAATATGTGACATTAACAAAAAGCTTACACAATGATGTAGAGAGAGAGCATTTTTTTCTCCTTTGTCTTTTTTTCAAGTCTAACTTTCGGCTCTTCTTTACTTTGTGTGATAAGCACTGATTATCATTCGTAGGAGTCTTGCTAGGCAAGGCTTTGAAGACTATATTTCTATAAAATTATCCCTATTATTCTTCCCTCCACACAGAAACCAGAAGAGCCGAACTTTCTTCTGGACTATTACCTTTGGGGAAAAAGTTCAAGTTGTGAAAGTGCAAAGTATATAAACCTAAATTTTTAACAGCTTAGAACGGTTTTTGACCGCAGACGACGATATTCCAAGCGATTTTGCTCATAATACCACTTAGATACTTCTCCAATACTTGATCGACCAAACAAGCGACCTGACTGATTGGATTCATCAACCATTGTGGAGAAAGCATGACTTCTGCAAAGGGAGTAGAGAAAAATCCTTGCGGATAAGACAGAGTTTTGACAAAACCAGAAGAGCGGAATAGTTTTAACAATTGTGCTTCATCAAGCTGCTCCTGTTCTGCGGAGTAGGATTTGTCCATCTTAGTCCGAACTTGTCTAAGATATTGAAAGAGAGGATTGGCATCTTGGGGTTCATTGACTACAAGAAAACCACCTGGTTTTAACAAGTATAGACATTTTTCCAGAGCGGCGGGCAAATCTGACATATGATGGAGAACACCGATCATGAAAATGACATCGTAGAGATGATCTGTTTGATAATCAAAAAAATCTGCTGTTTGGAAGCTGGCATTGGAGAATCGATTTCGTTGTTGGGCACTCAAGATTAATTCTTGAGAATAATCAAGTCCCGTATAGGTTCCGTAGCGTCCACGCAGATACTCAGCAGTAAAGCCAGCACCGCACCCCACTTCCAAAATGTCAGACTGATTGTTGAGGTGTATTTTGTTAAGGGTTTGGACAAATCTTAAAGCCCGCGCTCTCCTTGAAGGTGGATAAATATCCTTTTTTGCGTATTTGAGGGCAATAGCATCGAATAACTCTCGGTCTCTCCGCGCTCTGTTCTGGTCTAGATTATATTTCACAATCAAATCTCCAAAATTGTAGTTATTTATACAGATTTTCTTACACACCTATGTTTCATAGTAGTCCATCTTGAAGCCATTTGGATTAGAATTAAGCTAAGACGCATTTAAACTGGGTGTTGTTAAGTTGGCCAAAAAAGCGGACAATCCTTTTACTGTTCCAGTGTTCTGGCTTTCTCCATTTCCTTATCCACATCCACCTAGACTAATTTAGATACGCGGGCAGCTTATTATGTCTAAATCCAGAGTCATTGACCTGATAATAGAGCCATTCTAATACTCTTTTGCCACTAGGTCAACCCATTTGATACTAAATCCTGTTTAAAAGGCATAGGAGATCAGGGAGCAGGGAGAGGGGCACGCCAGAGATGCGGAGAAACAATCCATAACTGGGTTTTTAAAGTTCGATTGGGAGTTAATCATACCATTAAAAACGGATTTGGTTTGAGTGCCTGTGATTTCAATCTAGAGACTTAATTCTCGGATAATACATTTGTTTTAAATTATTGGTTTCCTCTCGGTATTTCTGAAAAAAAAGGGGATAAAACCCCTTTTTCTGGATTAGTTAATTATTTTTTCGGCGATAACATCATCATCATGTTACGACCTTCTTTTTTTGGCGCTTGCTGTACCTCAGCTACATCCTGTAAATCTTTGGCCATGCGCGCCAGTAATTCTTCCGCTAGGTTAGAGTGTTGAATTTCCCGTCCTCGGAAGGTAATCGTCGCTTTTACCTTATCTCCCGCTTTTAAAAAACGTTGCGCTTGGTTGACTCGCACGTTGTAGTCATGCTCATCGATTTTATAGCGCATTTTAACTTCTTTTATATCGGCTGTATGCTGTTTTTTCTTGGCTTCGCGGGCTTTTTTCTCCTGTTCAAACTTGTATTTCCCATAGTCCATAATCCGGCAAACGGGAGGACTTGCCGTTTCACTGACGAGGACGAGATCAAGTTCCTTTTCTTCGGCCACGCGTAAAGCTTCGGCAGGAGTAATAATGCCTAGTTGAGAGCCGTCGCTATCGATAACGCGGATTTCAGGAAAGCGGATTCTTTCGTTAATTTGGGGGAGATCGCGAGTAGTGCGTCTTTTATCTATCACAGGCGTTCTGGGTTATCTCTATTCTGGTTAATTAATCGGCTGGAGTTTACAAAATGATTTACTTGCTATTCTACCTACTCGATCGAGTTTCTTGGCCAATTGTTAAGTTTTCTTGCAATGTTAATTTTTAGTCGTCGGCCGTCAGCTGGCGGCCTTGAGCTAGATAAGCTGTTGTGCTTGGGCTTTGTTAGACTAAGATTCCATACTATCGGGAATTGATTCGGTAAGGTGCGTTCTCCCTGGTCGATTAGTTGCTTAGTCAGAGTTACAGCAAGGAACGCATCCTATTAAGTACCTAAGCAAAATTAATTACACATTTCGATAAAGCTTTTGCCTATTGCCTATTGCCTATTGCCTATCCTAACCAAGAAATTAATTTTGCACGACTACTTAGTAGGAAAGGATCAGGCGAAAGTTGAGAAAATTGTTCAGTATGGTGGTATTCGTCATAAAACTTCCCTTCCCTTTTGAGAATTTGTTGAATGCTTCGCTGATGTTTTAATATTACCTATTGCCTAAAACTATAGATTACTTATATTAAAGTTCATGGCTTTAAATACTTTGATAATTTTGAAATGGAATTTAGGATGCTTACTGTAGTTACTGGGGTTAATGGGGATGGTAAGAGTAATTTATGTGATGCTTGGCAATTGTTGGCGCGGCTGGCACAAGTCGATCTGAAGAGGGCTTTTAGCAAGCAAAGAGGACATACTAGGCAAATTTTTACCCAATATGACGAGGACGAATACGCCAAGAAAAGGGAATTTATAGTTGAGATGTTAGTCAATCGCAAGATAAAAGATAATTGGGGTAGATAAGTCGATCTTAAATATAAAATTTTGCGCTCTTAATTAATAATAAAACGAGAGTTTAATGTAATCAAACTATAAGATTTGTCCATGGTAAACTGGCACCTATTTATACCGTTAAAACCGAAGTAATTCTTAATACCAAACAGTATCATTATCTCTTGTTTTATCTTGGTTAGAGTGACAGAATCACGCAGATTTAGGTCTGTATAATTCCCGTTGATATTATCAATAATAAAATCTGGGTGCAGCAGGACGGCACGGCAGCAGCGATCGCTGATAAATTGGTAGCGAGGAGAGTTCCCAAACAAGACATCGTTTTAGCTTACCATAGGCCCCATGTGCGACAATATACCGAGTTTGCCCTTGGCTAAAACCATTAATTGATGACCTTGCCCATACAAGTTTTACCCCAAGACGTAATCGATTTAATTGCCGCAGGAGAGGTAATCGACTCTTTAGGCGCTGTGGTGCGAGAATTAGTCGAAAATGCCATTGATGCGGGGGCAGATAGGATTACCATCGATATATCTCCCCAAAACTGGCGAATACAAGTATCGGATAACGGTAGGGGAATGTCTAGAGAAGATTTGCAACTGTGTAGCTATGCCCACAGTACCAGCAAAATCCGCCAACGGGACGATCTTTGGCAGATTACCAGTCTCGGATTTCGTGGTGAAGCTTTGCACAGTATCGCACAGGTGGCGCGTCTGCGGGTTGCCAGTCGCCATGACGAGGATTTAGGTTGTTATTGTCTTTACAATCACCAAGGCGAGCCGGATAATTTAGAAACGATTCCTATAGCTATCGGCACTATCGTGACGGTAGAGAATCTCTTTGGTAACTTTCCCGTCCGTCGTCAAGCTTTACCGTCAATTAACAAACAATTAAAGGATATACAGACTTTAATCCATAATTTTGCTCTCTGTCATCCCCAAATTACTTGGCAGGTTTTCCAAGATCATCAAGATTGGTTACGCATTAGTCCGAGTAAAGATGCCAGTCAAATATTACCGCAATTAGTTAAATCTCTGCATTTTAACGATTTAGCATCTCTAAAACTTGACTTAACGACTCCTGACGCAGAATCCGCCCAAATTGAATTAGTCATTGGTTTGCCCGATCGCATTTCTCGCCATCAACCAGATTGGGTTAAAATTGCTGTTAATGGGCGAATGGTGCGTTCATCGGAGTTAGAACAGGCAATATTTCAAGCCTTCGCTCGTACAGTCCCTAAAGATCGCTATCCCGTTTGTTTCCTCCATCTACATCTTAACCCTCGTTCGATCGACTGGAATCGTCACCCAGCTAAAGCAGAAATATACCTGCATAACCTCATTTTTTGGCAAGAACAGATAATTTCAGCCATAGACAAGGCGTTAGGACTAAACCCCGAACATATACCCGAAAAAGCGCAAAATCAGCGCGTCAGTCAAATTCTCAAGGCTGCCGAAGAAAAAAGCACCTATACAATAGGGGAGAAATCCAGGAAAAATCGGCTGGAATTAAAGGCACTGGCCCAAATTCACCAAACTTACATAGTTGCCGAACATCCTAACGGATTATGGTTAGTCGAACAACATATTGCCCATGAGCGGGTTTTATACGAACGTTTAGAGGATAACTGGGCAATTGTGCCGTTAGATACTCCGATCATCTTAAATCAGTTAACTACTCGACAAATCGAACAATTACAACGTTTAGGATTAGAAGTTGCTAGTTTTGGCGATCGCTCTTGGGCAATTCGTAGTATTCCTGTTCTACTAAAAGAACGCGAGGATCGGGCTGATGCTTTACTAGAATTAAGTTTAGGGGGCGATTTACAAACCGCTCAGGTTGCTACCGCTTGCCGGAGTGCGATCCGCAACGGTACAGCTTTAAGTTTAGAAGAAATGCAGAAATTACTCGATGATTGGCAAAATACCCGTAATCCCCGCACCTGTCCCCACGGAAGACCGATTTACTTATCCTTAGAAGAAACTTCGCTCTCTCGCTTCTTCCGTCGTCATTGGGTAATCGGCAAAAGTCACGGCATTTAATCAGTTATCAGTTATCAGTTATCAGTTATCAGATGTGAGTTTTCAGTTTACTGATTACTGATTACTGTTCACTGAAAATTGGGAGATATTGCTAGGGAAAAACGAAAAGTGCTGCCTTTACCTAATTGACTTTCCACCTCGATTTGACTTTGGTGTAATTCCACTAAACGACGGGTAATCGCTAAACCGATACCACTACCCCCAGAATAACGGGAACGAGAGCGATCGGCCCGCCAAAAGCGCTCGAAAATCAAGGGTAAATCTTCGGATGCGATGCCAATTCCCGTATCGATAACGGCAATTTGTAGGTGGTTTTTGTCCCTTGTCACTTGCAGGGTAATTGCACCATGATCGGTGTAACGAATGGCATTACCGAGCAGATTCACTAAGATTTGTTCCAGGCGATCGGGATCGGCCATGACAGATGGTAAATTGGGGGGACAATTTAACTGTAAATTCGGTCCATCTTCTAATAATTGATCGGCAAATTTTTCGATGAGAGAATTTAACAAAGGTAATAAATTAACAGGTTGCAGTTTAATCGAGAGATAACCAGATTCCGCTCGCGATAGCTCCTGTAGATCGTGGGTTAAACGTTCTAATCTGCGGGTTTCTTTGACTAATTTCTGATAAAGTTCTGGATTAGGTTCGATCGCACCATCGGCTAATTCTTCTAAATATCCCCGCACCACAGTTAAAGGGGTGCGTAATTCGTGGGTAAGATCACCAATTAATTCCTGGCGCCGTTTTTCCACATCAGCTAAACTAATCGCCATCTGATTAAAACTAATGGCTAATTGATTTAATTCTGGAATTTCGCTTTCTGGAACTCGCGCCGATAAATCCCCTTCAGCAAAATTTTTAGTGATTTGTTTCATTTGTTTTACCGGTTTCATAATGCGTTGAGAAACCAAAAAACTTAGATAACCAGCCGTACTTCCTCCCGCAATGAATGACCAAATAGCACTACTATCCCAAGCTGTCTCAAAACCCCTAACCAAGAAAGTTCTCGCTGATCGCACGGTAAAAAATCCCTGCCTTTCTAACTGTTCCAAACGCAAAACAAACATTCGCGGAGAAGATAATTTAGCAATGATAATAAAGCTACTCAATCCCACCACCATAACGAGGAGATGGGATAAAAATAATCTGGTTCCTAAGCTTAATTTTGGTGGATGCATATTTGTTAAAAAACTCTATTTGTCGTCAATATTATTGACAGGGGTTCTCATAAAGATGAAGTATAACAGGATTTGGTATCGACGACCGACTCCCGAAAACAAAAACTTTGTACCTCACTATTAAGATAACTGCCATATATTCGGCTACAGTATCTTGAATAAAGAACTCTATCGGGTTCTTCCTGTGGAAGAATCTCCCGTCAAGCTATGCTCTGAGGGAAGAGTAGGTCAAAACTTAACTTTTTGCCGCTCTATGCTATGGTATCAAGATGCGCTACTCTGTTAGGAGATGATTTTGCTTGAGTCATCTGCTCAAAGTAGCGTCTGTTTTTTTAACCCTTATCCCCAAAAGAGAATCTTTTCTGTATGCTAGAGGCTAATAATCAGGGAGAGAATCAAATATTTCTCTATGAAGTTGTTTTTTCGGGTTCTTCTGGCTCTTGGCCTCAACGCTTCTCCCGGACAGTCCTGCGAGTGCCTAAAAGCCGCATGAGTCAAGAAACACAGCGCCTCCTGCGCCAAGGGGCCAAGATTCTCAGTATAAAGCCTCTTGACCAAGAAACTGTCCCGATCAAGCCTAGTTTACCTCCTCAACCCTGGTGGGTAGAGATCACCACCAGTCAGCCGAAATGTCTCTATTATTTTGGGCCGTTTGAGAGTTTTTCTGAAGCTTTATCCCATCAATCCGGTTATATCGAAGACCTACAATCGGAATCCGCTCTGGGAATTAACAGCGAAATTAAACAATGTCAGCCAGAGGTTTTAACTCAAGAAGATTTTTAATTTATGGTATCTAATTATAGAGATTTTTAGGAATAGTTAGCTTCCTCTTGTTTTCGTTGAATAATGCCTTTACCCTCACAGAATTTACAGGGGACGGATTCATTCTCTGTCTCTAGATAGATTCTTCCTTTGCCTTGGCAGCGGTGACAGATAACTTTTTCTTCCCACCAATAATTCTCTAAAAAAGCCTCATCGGTAATATAGGTAAAATCTTCAAACATTGGCTTGTCCTCTTATCGTTGAGATAGCTTAATCTGGATTAATCTTTCAACCTGAGAAATTGAAAATCAGTTTTACCCCCATCCTAAAAAAGATCGGGTTCATTCTTCTTGAAACTTAAATTACTTCATATTTATTTATATTTATTAATATATAATGAGTGTTCACTATCAATCTGCTGTACCTCACATTTGAGTGTTTTACATTGCGGAGTTGCGATTTTTGCAGGAGGTTTACTGTTTACCGATCACAGCAAAAAAGCTCCAGTGCTCCCGTTCGGACCTCGGTGTGAGCTTTTGCGTTCGACAAAAGCTCACGGCCGAAGCCTTCTCCGGTGCAGTCTTAACGAGTAATTTAGATAGTCAACAGCTTATTAGCCACTCTTTGTGCTAGTTTAAGCCTAGTCGGTTGGAAAAATTTCGGTTCCCTGTTACGCACGCTCAAGAGGTCAGAATAGGAATGAATCGCGATCATCGCCGATCGATTGAAAATGATTAGCCGTAGCAATAAGGCAATAGAATTAAAATTTGAGGACTAAAAAGTAATGACCACAGAATTAGAACCCAAAAAAGTTACTCCTACTCGCTGTTTAGTTGGGGCGGCAATTTCGTCCGCATTGGGGACAATTCTCTATTATCTCACGGCAGCGATCGGTCATTCTTTTTACTCAAAACCGATGGTTGCTCACAGTCCGATCGCCTTGAGAATTGGCAGCGCTGTCCGCACTTTAGTTTTTGGTTTAGCTTCTCTAGGAACCTTTATCTTTGCTTTTGTCACCATTGGTTTAATTCTTTTGGCTATTCAATTACTACTTAAACGCCCTCAACAAACTAATTCTTAAAATTACAGTTTTAAACCGCCCAATTCCCGACCGATACTGGGAAGTAGGGAAGTCGGGAAGTTGTCTCATCACCCTATCACCCCAAAACCCCAAAACCCCAACATCTAACACCTGCCTCCTATCTCCTATCTCCTGATAACTGATTAACGGACATTTTGAGAGATAAAATCTTCGATGAGTTGTTCTAAAGCCGCCGAGGATGCGCGGGTAATCAGAAAACATCTAAACTCCTGGCCTTGACTGAGATATTGGGAATAGGCGGCCTGTAAAAAAGGTTTATAGCTGGGGTTTTTGCGAATATACACCTCAAAAAAGGCCAAAGATAGGGAATGGGCGTAACTATCGATCACATAGGGTGCCGGCAGGGTAAGATCGGCTACGGATTCGATCGCTTCGTTAATTCCCGCATCTAGTACCGAAAAATCGACGTGAGCTTGACCTTCAATCAGAGCTAAATATTTATTTTCGGTATTGATCAGGGGAAAAGAGCGCACCTGTTCAAAAATAGCGGGAGTAGCGGGATCGTAGGTTCCTGCCGCTACAAAAGTGGGAATTTCGATCTTACCTAGTCCTTTAGCCCCGAAAATACTCCAATTAAAGGGATTAACTGCAAAAATCGCTTTTATTCTCCGATCGCGAAAGTTATATTCTTCTCGGGGTAAATCCAAAGCACGACACTGCAGCAAGAGGGAGACATTCAGAAAAGCTAATCTTCTTTGGCAGTCCCGTTGTAAATTCTCGAAATCGATCGTCGCCCCACCCACGGCTAAGGCTGTATAACCGCCGAAGGAATGTCCAGCAACTCCCACATGATCTAGATCTAATTGCCCCTGAAATTCCCTAGTGTTGCGTCTTTGCAATTCATCGATCACAAAAGATATGTCCAATGGACGATTGACAAATTCGTTGCTATAAAAAACCGTCCGCGATAAACCGGCGAGCAGATTCTGCACCTGTATAGTATCACTGCCGGGGTGTTGGGGCATGGCGACGAGATAACCGTAACTGGCCAAGTGTTCTGCGTGTCGGACAAAATCTTCGGGACGGGAAGCTAAACCGTGGGAAAAGACGATAACGGGGGTTTTCTGGGTTAATTGCCCCTTCGGTTTGACAATGATTAGATAAAGTTCCCTCTGACGACGGCTATCGGTTAAATCCAGCCGCATTTGTTCCACTTGTTGCGGTCCTGGTTGTCGGGGGTCGGTCATGGCGGTAAAATTAATTTCACTGGCCTTTTTAGCTTCTTCTAAGGATAATTGCGCCACCTTTTCCGTGAATACTGTGGTGGCTTTCAGGACGGTATCGATCGCCCGGGCTAATCTTTGCACTCTTGTCACATCAATCTGCATATTAGTGGGCAGATTACGCAGCAGGTTAAGAATAGTTACCCCTCCTGGTTCAAAAGCTGATTTAATTAGGGCAGAACGCAGGGCAAATTTACCATTAATATCCCCTTGAATGGTGATCAGTTCCCCTAAAAGGTTGAGAATATCTTCCCCCATTGTGGTGTTAAAAAAGCGCGAGATCAGGACGGGATTAATTTCTTTACTTGTGGTTAAAGCTTGGCGAAATTCTTTTTGTTGTTCGGGGGTGGTATTACCTAAATATTGTCTTAGATTAGCGTCAATTCTGCCAGTCTTGGCAAAGTTTTCTAGGGAACTAATTTCTAGGGTACGACTAAAGGGCGCTAAGATAAAAGTGATTCTCTCGGCCGAGAGGACAGGAAAGCTAGTCAGTATCGTTCCCAAGCAACCCAGAGCGATCAAGCGGCCAATTTTAGCTAATTGCACAAGTTTTTCTGCTCCTTTTCTTCCTGCGTTCCTATTCCCTCTGGATTATAACAGTAACCTGGCAGTTTTTAACGGTTTTCCTGCTTGATTATCAACAAAAATTATCAATTTACCGCATTCGATAATCTTGACCTAGAATAATAGGTAACAAGTCTCGAAAATTTCCATCTTGCTGATTTCAAGCTACCATTGGTGGTCAATAATAACCGATCACCGCTCGTGGTTTCAGGGTAAAAATGCCAAAGTTGCCACTACTTTCACCCCAAATTCTTCCTCAAAAACAGGTTTTTTATAGTCTAAACTCCACAATTCTAAAGCACAATCATCTTCAGCATTATTGGGAAAAAGATGCAGATGTAGGGTTCTATATTCGGGATCGTACTTACATTCAATCTTTTTAATTGCTCCTATTTGTCGTCGATCTAAAGCCACGGACAAGCGCAGTATAGCACTTAAATGTCTGACCATATACTGATAATATTCCGTTAATTTCATAAAATCATCGTGCCTTTTCTTCGGTTTACTTTTGCGGTGATAACGAGCGATATTAGCGATAACTTCTAACTCTATTTCCGTATAGCCCAACAGTTCACCATTGCGAATTAAATAATAGGAATGTTTATGATGGGCAGCATGACTAACATATAAACCACTATTATGCAAAATTGCCGCCGCCCATAATAAATCTTTAGCCTCCTGATTCCAAGAATGTAATTGTGCTTGGGTTTGCTCGAATAAAGACAGGGAAAATGTTGCTATTCTCTCGGCCGATTCTAAATTAACTTGATACTTTTTCGCTATTTTCAAGACACTGCGCTGACGGATTTCACTCTGATAAAGTAACCGATTATCAATTAAACCGTGGGTCAGCATCCAATCGACGATTACCCCTTCTCGCAAGGCCCTTTCACAGAGAATCAACTTATCAACATCTAACATGGTCATCGCTTCCAAAAGCACGATCGAACCAGCTAGAATTATCTCGGCACGTTTATCGGACATCCCCAAAATTGCCAGTCTTTGATGATAGTCCAAAGTGGCGAAACGTTTGACTAATTCTTTGACATCTTTGCGGGTTAATTGATAACCATTTAAAGGATTTGGAATTAACCCCAACTTCTCCAAAGCATGGATAGTCATCAAAGTTTCAATCGTCCCAGAAGTTCCCACTAAACGCGGCACTTCTCCCAGCTGTAAATGATGTTTAATTTCCGACCCTGCCCGCTCTAACATTCCCCTGGTGTATGCTCTTAAATAAGCCAATTCTGTGGGACTAATGGGATCGGTGGTAATGAAATCTTGGGTCAAACGCACCGCGCCGATTTTGGTACTACTAAGAAAGCGAATTTCTTGACTATCGGCTAAGATTAATTCCGTGGAACCGCCACCAATATCGATAATAATATGGGCTTGATTTTGGAAATCCATCCCCGAGACGACACCGAGATAAATCCGGCGCGCTTCCTCCTGTCCAGAGATGAGATTTACGGAGATACCGACTTCTTTCTCGATTAAAGCCAAAAATTCGTCGCCATTGGCCGCTTCCCGGGTGGCGCTGGTGGCAACGGCGATAATTTGATCCGCATGGAGACTAATAGCCAGATCGTGACAGCGCTTTAAAGCGGCGATCGCTCTTTCCATGGCCGCTAGGGTTAATTTACCAGTTTTCCTATCTCGATCGCCCAGGCGGACCGTATCCTTTTCTCTGGCAATAATCGTAAAAGCGGGTAAAGACGGTTCAATTTTCACTACTACCATGTGAACCGAATTTGTGCCAATATCGATCGCCGCTAGGATTTGGGCATCGGAGGCTTTTGCCAGGGGTGCTAGTCCCCAATTGGGTGTAACTTGATTAGAAATATTGACCATCGCTTATCAGTGATCAGTTACCAGTCAGGGGATAGAGGTTAGGACTGGTCTTATTATCCCTCTAATTGCCCGCCTCGGCCTCGCAATTTTAGCTTGATCTGGCATTGATCTTAATAATGAGGTAGGAAGTTTTCCTTTTGGGCAGTCCTTCGTCGGTCGTCAATACCCGATCCAGTTATGCTTAATCTTTATGAGAAACCTCCTAATTAAGAAAAATAAACTGTAGCGAAATATACTGTTTTTCCATGTTCTAATGGGGATAGATAGGGGGAAAAAAATCATGTCGAAATCACTCTTTACCGATGCCAGCAGTCGCCTAGAACGCGCCCTTAAGTATGTCTCCATTTCCGATGATGCGATCGAGCGGTTAAAATATCCCAAAGCTAGTCTTAGCGTCTCCATACCCGTCCGTATGGACAACGGCACTTTAAGAATCTTCCAAGGCTACCGCGTCCGCTACGATGACACCCGCGGCCCTGGCAAGGGAGGGGTGCGCTATCATCCCAACGTCAGCATTGATGAGGTACAGTCCCTAGCTTTTTGGATGACCTTTAAATGCGCCCTGCTGGATTTGCCCTTTGGTGGGGCTAAGGGAGGTATTACCCTCAATCCGAAAGAATTGTCAAAAGCCGAGTTAGAACGCCTTAGCAGGGGCTATATCGAGGGTATAGCCGACTTTATCGGTCCGGATGTCGATATTCTTGCCCCCGATGTCTATACCAACGAGATGATCATGGGTTGGATGATGGACCAGTACAGCATTATTCAGCGTAAAATTAGTCCGGCGGTGGTGACGGGGAAACCTTTAACCATGGGAGGCAGTCGCGGTCGCGATACGGCGACGGGAACGGGTGCTTTTCATGTTATTCATTCTCTTTTGCCGAAATTAGACAAAAAACCCGCTAATACTACCGTAGCCGTCCAGGGATTCGGTAACGCTGGGGCCGTAGTAGCGAATCTCTTAGCCAAAGCTGGTTATCAAGTGGTGGCGGTAAGTGATTCCCAGGGCGGCATTTATCGGGAAAAAGGGCTAGATATTGCCAGTATTCGTGAGTATAAACAGGAACATCGCGGAATTACTGCTATTTACTGTCAGGATAGCGTGTGTAATATCGTGGAACACGAGGCGATTAGTAATGAAGAATTATTAGCCCTAGATGTGGATATTTTGATTCCAGCCGCCCTAGAAAACCAAATTACCGCCGAAAATGCCGATTGCGTGCAAGCGAAATATATCTTTGAAGTGGCCAATGGTCCCACTACCTCAGAAGCCGATCGCATTTTAGAAGCAAAAGGGATTCTCGTTTTCCCCGATATTCTGGTGAATGCGGGTGGGGTAACGGTGAGTTATTTTGAATGGGTGCAAAATCGCAGCGGTCTTTATTGGCAATTAACCGAGATAAACGAGCGCTTAAAAGAAAGAATGGTGACAGAAGCCGAAAAAGTCTGGTCTTTCGCCCAAGAGTTCGATATATCTCTGCGTACCGCCGCCTACGCCCATGCCATTGCCCGTCTCGGTGAGGCCTTAGATGCGAAGGGAACCCGCGATTATTACGTCAATGGTAAGAGTTATTCCTGAAGTCGATTCGGGAATCACTCTCCCCAAAAACTCCCTTTTGTGACAGGAAAAACACGGGATTACCAATATCAAAACTGCGGTGATCTGGTACAAACCAGTATCAATTACACCCGTTAGTTTGGGTCTAGGTTTTAAAAATCCCACCAAAGAAGATTGATATCTCAAATCGGCAACGCCATCTATTCTCCGTAGGATTCAGCAGTAATTTTACCCCGAAAAATGATGTAATTATAAACCGTATAGGCCAGTAAAATTGGGATTAAAAACCCCACAAAAGTCAGCATAAACACCAAAGAACTAGGGGCGGCTGCCGCTTGATAAATTGTTACTGAGGGGGGAATAATATCGGGAAAAATCAACAATCCCAAACCGATAAAAGAGAGCATAAACAGCAATACTGTCCAGACCATCGGGGTGTTTTCTTCCTTTAGTTGCAAACTCCGCAGTAATAAACCCAGTAAGACCACAGCTAAAATCGGGATGAGGATAAAGATGTAAATTAGTCGAGGGTCAAATAAACGCTGACGGATATGGTCAGAAAGCAGCGGTGTACTGATGGTGATAAAGATAGCACCGATAAAAGTGGTAATAGCGGCAATTTTTGCCGTTTTATAGTGAACTTCCTGTAAATTACCTGTAGTTTTCAGAATTAGGTAAGTGGAACCCACTAAAACATAAGCTTGGATTAAAGTTAGAGACACTAGAATCGATCGCCATGTTAACCAATCAAAGGGGCCGCCGGCAAAATGACCCAATTCATCCACTTTAATGCCCTCAAAAACCGCACCGAGGGCGAATCCTTGCCCCAAGGCGGCCAAAAAACTGCCGAGTCCGAAGGCATAATTCCAGAACAACTTACGACGAGAATGTTCACGAAACTCGAAGGAAACAGCCCGAAATAACAGCCCCACCACCATAATCACTGCTGGTAGGTATAAAGCGTTTAAAATTGTCCCGTAAGCTAGGGGAAACGCCCCAAACAGGGAACCCCCCATCAAAACAATCCAAGTTTCGTTAGCATCCCAAACATTGCCCAAACTGGTCATTAAAATACTGCGACGCTTCTCGGAAGAGGAAGTCAGGGAAAGAATTCCTACCCCCAAGTCAAAACCATCGAGGAGGACGTAGAGAAACAGGAATAAACCCAGAATAAAAAACCAAATTTGCGGCAAAAAATACTGTAACGGTTCCATAGTTCCTCCTATTGTTGCGCTTCTAGGGGACGGGGATTCGCTTCCTGTGAGGTCACTTTTTCCTCTTGAGTCCCCGGCAGTGGTAAGTTAAGATTTGGTCCCTGACGGATAATAAGACTGCCGAAATAGAGAGCAGAAACCAAGAAAACGACATAAATCGCCGTAATTCCGATTAGAGAAGTTAAAATCTCGCCTGCGGGCAGTTTAGAAGCAGCATCCACCGTCCGGATTTGATTGTAAACTGTCCAGGGTTGACGACCGACACAACGGACAATCCAACCGGTTTCAACCGCAAGATAACCCAGAGGGGCTGCAAAAACCCAAGCGCGTAGTAACCATTTTTGACTGTCGATTTTTTCGTTAGATAATTGACCGCGCAGCCATTGCCCGACAGTTACAGCCATTAAAGACGCAAGAAAAAGACCGATAGCGACCATAATCCGGAAGGAATAATAGATTAGCCCCACCATGTGCGGTCTGTCTTCGTATTTCCACGTTTTTAAGCCGAGAACAGGTTCCGATAACTTGGGTTTTAATTCCAAAAGATAACCCAAAGCATTAGGAATCTTCACTTCCCAGCTATTTGTCTCCGCTTTATCCTTGGGTAAAGCAACCAAACTCCAACCGGCAGTTTCTCCCGCAGGAATGGTTTCCCATTGCGCTTCCATGGCGGCTAATTTAGCCGGTTGATAGTGATACACTTGTTCGGCACTAAGATGACCGACAAAAATTTGCAAGGGGGCGATAACAATCGCTAGAGTAAGAATAATTTTGAGAGAACGACTAAAAAAGCTAATGTGACGTTTATTGAGCAAATACCAAGCACTAATCCCACCAATGACGAATAAAGAAGTTTCCAGAGTAGCGAAAAACATATGCAGGAAACTATTAACCATGAAGGGATTGAGAATCGCTTGTAGGTAATCTTGAACGATAAATTTACCATCCACGAAGATGCCGCCGGCGGGGGTTTGCAGCCAAGAATTAGCGGTTAAAATCCAGAAAGTGGACAGATTAGCCCCAAAAGCGACGAGAATTGTCGCTAGGAAGTGAATTAAAGGGGGAACTCGTCCCCAACCAAACAGCATAATTCCCAGAAAACTAGCCTCTAGCATAAAGGCCATGGTTCCCTCGAAACCGAGGATAGTTCCGAAAAAGTCCCCCACTGCTTCCGAAAAAGGCGCCCAATTCATGCCAAACTGAAAAGCCATGGGTAAACCAGAAGCAACTCCAATGCCGAAATTGAGAATGTAGAGTTTTGACCAGAAGCGAGCGTGATGATAGTAGTCAGGATTGCGGGTTTTTAGCCATAATCCTTCGACAATAACTAGATAAATGCCCATACCAGTGGTTAACACCGGCCAAAGCATATGGAAAATAGCGGTGATGGCGAATTGTATCCGCGACAAAGCAACGGGATTGGCAAGTAAATCCATGATTATAATCTTTGAACGATCGTGAAGATATCATAAGCACCTATAATATAGCGGTTCTCACGCCCTTGTGACACACTTAAACCTTTGATAATTAGGGCTTGCTGAAAAAGCCTGAAATGCCGATAGGAAAAAGGTTTCGACTCAATAAAGTCGAGAAAAAAGGCCCAAAAAAAGGTAAAATACACTAAAAGCCAAGCACTTTTTTTCATTCAGTGCAGATGTATTGTATATCGACCGCAACTCCATCAGAACCCGAATCATTTGAACTGCCCTTTGGCGGAAAACTATCAGATGAAAACCGTTGGGTTATTATGGCCAACTTAATTCTCTGGGAAAAATTTGAAGAAGAGTACGCAAAAAGCTTCTGCGAAAACAAGGGTGCGCCCGCCTTACCATTTAGGGTAGCAATGTCCGCATTAATTATTCAAGAAAGATTAGGAATAAGTGATAGAGAAACCGTCGAACAAATTAGGGAAAACCCTTACTTACAATACTTTATTGGGCTAACAAACTATCAAACAGAAGCCCCATTTGATGCCTCAATGATGGTATATTTTCGGAAAAGAATTAAGTTAAATGTCCTTAACAAAATTAACCAAGAAATGGTGAAAAAAGGCCGAGAAATTATCGAGGACAAAGAATCTGATGCCAGAAGAGAAGAGCGAGGAGAAGAAAGTGAGCGGTTCAATGCAGGAAAATTAAGATTAGATGCGACGGCTCGACTGAGCATCGCCGAACGTCTTGTGCGCCCGCTGATATTAAGTATCCCACAGATTTAGACCTATTAAATCAAGCTCGTCAAGGAACGGAAAAAATCCTAGATTGTCTCTACCTAGAAGTCAAGGAAAAGTTAACTAAGAAACCAAGAACTTCCCGAAAAATAGCGAGAAAGAACTATTTAAAAGTCGCTAAAAAACGTCGTCCCTCTCAAAAAGAAAGACGTAAAGCCATTGGTCAACAACTGGGATATATTCAAAGAAACTTAGGTTATATAGACCAACTAATTGAATTAGGAGCCTCCTTAACTTGTTTAAGTAAAAGACAATATAAACTGCTATTAGTCATTGAAGAAGTCT
>NZ_BJKP01000030.1 GCF_008974145.1 Microcystis aeruginosa NIES-4325
TGAAGGCGCAGGGGAAGAGTAGTAAACCAGACCAACCGATGAAGACGAAACGGTCTCTTTTGAGCCAGTCATCGAGAGCATCAAACAGCCCTCTTTCTGGGGCGCGTCCGACAGCAATGGTCATGGGGGTTTTCTCCGAAAAATGTATATTATTGCTAAGATTCCTTGCTCTCTTCTCCATCTATCCGAGCAGGCGAGCAGATGTGTGGAAGAATTGTGAGAAATCTTTACTTTTCTTAACTTACACTATATTGGAAAAAATGACCAATATTTTTTAGGTCGATCTTAAGAAAATCTAAAATTTTTCGGGGAGACCACTTGCTGCGTGTTGCGGGGGGAGATGGGGAGTTATGCCGGCTCATTTGCTTGGTATTGTCGTCTTCACGTCTTGAGTGGAATGCTAGACCCCTCTGTGCGGTAATTATCCCCAAATTTCGGATGGGACATAATCGTGTAAGACTTAAGTAGAGTTCACTCGAAAGGGGAATGATTAGCTCAAGAATCCCTCGCTTTTAGCGACGGGAGTGTCAATAAAGCTGTTGGCAACTATAAATGACAAGTCGATGACGGAACAGGCACTAATAACCCTTACTAGCGATTTTGGACTACGGGACGGTTATGTGGGCATTATCAAGGGAGTAATTGCGGGAATTGCCCCCCATGCTCGCACGATCGATCTGAATCATCAAATTTCGCCCCAAGACCTCTACGCTGGTCGTTTTATCCTCCTAAATGCCTATCAATATTTTCCCCAAGGCACTATTCATCTGGCAGTTATAGATCCAGGAGTGGGAAGCAAAAGACGCGGGGTAGGGATTCGTTTTGCCGGTGGTTATTTAGTCGGTCCAGATAATGGTTTATTTAGTGGTATTTTAAGTCAATCTCCCGCTATGTCTGCCGTTAATCTCAATAATTCTTCCTGTTGGCGCACTCCTAACCCTAGCACAACTTTTCACGGTCGTGATATTTTTGCTGCTGTGGCCGCTTATTTAGCCCAGGGAGTACCCCTAGAAATGTTAGGTGAGATTATTGATCCCGATAGCTTGCAACAATTAGCGATCGCTGTTCCGCAAATCGAGGAAGATAAAATCAGGGGTCAAATTCAATATATTGACATTTTCGGCAATTTAATCAGTAATATTGCCGATTATCTCCTAGAAGGAAAAAATTGGTCGGTGCATTTGGGTCGAAAAATTATCCCCGCAAAAAACACCTACAGTGATGTTCCTTCGGGGGAAATAGTCGCTTTTATCGGTAGTCACGGGGGGTTAGAAATTGCCGTCAATAGTGGCAGCGCTCAAAGGCAATTACACCTAAATATTGGCGATGCGATCGAGGTTAGAATAGATAGGAGTCAGTGATCAAAACTGATAACTGATAACTGATAACTGATAGAGCCTTTTAATCAATTCTCATGCTAATATCTAACCAAGTAGAACGGGTAATCGGGGCGCTAGTGGAAATATAATCTACTCCTGTTTCGGCAACGTTGCGAATGCGATCAAGGGTAATATTTCCCGATGCTTCTATTTTGGTTTTACTATTAAAATTGCGGATCATCTCCACAGCAGTTTGCATCATCTCTAGATCCATATTATCTAACATAATGATCTCTACCTGCTGATGCAGAGCTTGATTCACTTCTTCTAATTGGCTAGTTTCTACCTCAATTGTGAGAGGATAGGGCATATTTTGCCGTACACGACGCACTGCTTCCTCGATGCTGCCGGCAGCTTGAATATGATTATCTTTAATCATAATTGCATCATCTAACCCCAAACGATGGTTAATCGCACCACCGATACCGGAGGCATATTTTTCTAAAATTCGCAATCCGGGGGTAGTTTTGCGAGTATCCACCAATCTTGTCGACAAATCGGCAATTTTCTCCACATACTGACGAGTGGCAGTAGCAATCCCACTCAAGCGCATGGCAAGATTTAAAGCGACTCTTTCCCCGATTAACAGCGCATCGAAGGAACCTTCTATCTCGGCAATAACCTTAGACTTGGGGCAGAATTCCCCCTCAGCAACGGTGGGGGTAAAGTGAATAGTGGGGTTAAGCAGTTGAAAAACGCGTTCAGCTACGGGTAAACCAGCAATAACACCAGCTTCCTTGGCAATCCAACTAGCTTGACCGATTTTAGCATGACCGAAGAAAATTGCTTGGGTGGTGCGATCGCCTCTACCGAGATCTTCTCGTAACCAGTTTTCTAACAAGGGATCAAGAACTAATAGGGGCGGTAACATAGAATTTATCGAAACAATCGGGACGTATTTATTTTAAGTCTAGGAATGTTTGACCTGTTTGTAAACTTTCTTTAATCGAAACTTATTCCTTCATAGATTAACTCGATCGCACAGTGAAAATCGAGGCTAGATAGAATAATTTCTTCCCCTTGACTATAAGCGCAGTAAAACCAAATTTTATCTTCACCGCGGCGATAAACCTCAACACTAATCGATTCGGCATCGACTAAAACGTATTCTTGTAAACTGGCAATCTGACGATAATATTGTAACTTTTTAGTGCGATCATAATTTCCTGTGCTAGGGGAAAGCACTTCAATAATCACTTGTGGATGTTGAATAAAATTACGAGATTCCCTATCCCTAGAATCGCGACTAATCACCAAATCGGGATAAAAATAACGACTATTATTAGCTTGTACCTTCACATCAGATACATTCACCCGGCAGCCTCGCGGACGGAGATGAAGTCTTAAAGCAGTATAAAAATTCAAGGTAATATCATTATGAGGCAGACTACCCCCAGTCATGGCGATAATTTCCCCATCAATGTATTCATGGTGCCATTCCTGGGTAGCTTCCCATTCTAGATACTCTTCTGGGGTCATTCTTTTTGGGTATTGAGGTTGAGCAATCATTTTTCTTTTTCCTTGTCAACTAACTAAATTAATATCCCATTTCCTTTTTATGTTATACTATTTTATCGCCTGAAGATTTAAGAATAGTTATAATTAAGCGGCGACTGATTACCCTAATGATAAGATAGAGAGACAAAGCATTATTATCGCAGGTCGCTAAGATGACGAAAACAGTTGCCGATATCATGACTCCCAATCCCATCACCGTCACCGCTAACACTTCCCTGTCGGAAGCAGTGAAGATTTTGGCCGAAAAGCGTTTTAGTGGCTTACCCGTGGTGGATGACAATATGCGACTGATTGGGGTTATCTCCGAAACTGACCTTATGTGGCAGGAAACGGGAGTAGAAGCTCCTCCTTACATTATGCTCCTCGATAGCGTCATCTATCTACAAAATCCTAGCCGTCACGAGAAATTACTCCATAAAGCTCTCGGTCAAACCGTGGGGGAAGTAATGACCGATAAACCCATTAGTATCACAGGCGATTGCCCTTTGAAAGAAGCGGCCTCGTTAATGTATGATCGTCATGTGCGTCGTTTGCCGGTGATTGAGGAAGAAACCCACAAAGTAATTGGTATTATCACCCGGGGCGATATCATTCGCGATATGGCAAAATCCGAAGCATGAAGCGCCGTCAATTTCTCGTTAATTCCGCCCTAACTGCTGTTAGTTTTTCCCTAATTCCTAGAAAAGTTGTTAGTGCTAATTTTCCTCTAATTAAACCGCCACATCTACAACCAGGGGACGGAGTGGGTATTATTAGTCCGGCAGGAGCAACTTTTAAAGAAGATGATTTGAACATAGTTATCGAAGCAGTTAAAGCCCTAAAATTAGTCCCAAAAGTTGGTCAATACGCTTTAGATCGTTATGGTTACTTAGCTGGTAAAGATAGCGATCGAGCATCGGATATAAATCAATTTTTTGCCGATGATAATACTGCCTTAATTGTACCAATTCGCGGCGGTTGGGGCAGCGCTCGTTTATTACCTTATCTCGACTACGATTTAATTCGTCGTCATCCCAAAATCATCTGTGGTTTTAGTGATATAACTTCCTTATTATTGGCTATTTATGCCAAAACTGGTTTAGTTACTTTCCATGCTCCCAATGGCTTTTCTAGTTGGCGCACTGCTCAAACTGAAAGCTTTCGACAAGTTTTATTTTCTGGGGAAAAGTTAACTTTTAGAAATCTTCCCGATCCCGATGATGCTAATCGTTTAATGCAGGTAAAAAACCGCATTCAAACTATTACTAAAGGTCAAGCAAAAGGTAAATTAATCGGCGGTAATTTAACTACTTTAGCCTCAATAGTTGGCTCCCCCTATCTACCAGATTTTACCGGTGCTATCCTATTTTTAGAAGATATTGGTGAAGATGTTTATGAAATTGATCGCCTGTTAAATCAATTAAAATTAGCGGGAATTTTCGATAATTTAGCTGGATTTATCTTCGGTCAATGCAGCAATTGTAGCGCCGATAGTGACTATGGTTCCTTGACGTTAGAAGAAGTGATTAGAGAATATATTCAACCCTTAAAAATTCCCGCTTGTTTGGGTTTAATGATCGGACATTTAGAAATCATTGAAACTATTCCCATCGGTATTGAGGTAGAATTTGATGCTAATCGGGGAACAATTACTATGTTAGAGTCGGCGGTTAGTAAAGCGTAAAATAGCTGACTGTTGCTATTCGCTTTTTTAGCTGATAACGGAATATTTAGACTGGCGAAGTCACACTAAATCCGTTGAGTATAGGCTAGTTATGAGGAGAGGCACTCATGCAAGAGCCAAGCTTCAGAAGCTGATTACTGATTACTCGACCGAATCTAAAACCTAATTTATTAAGCTAAAAGCTTTGATGTGCTTAGTTTCTAACCTTATTTTTAGGTAAGAGAATTGCCAGATTTTTTCTTTTGCCTTTTGCCTGTTGCCTGTTGCCTTCAGAAACTGATTACTGATTACTGATTACTGATTACTGATTACTGATTACTGTCGCGGTTGTACAGGGAAACCTTGACGCTGAAGCATTTCCGCCGCATCTTGACCAGGTTGATAGTTGATGCCGAGGGTAGAGGTGGCCGTATCTTCGATGATTTTGGGAGTGAGGAGAATAATCACCTCACTGCGAATATTGCTATTGGTACGACTGCGGAATAAAGCCCCTAAAATGGGAATATCGCCTAAAATCGGCACTTTTCTCTCAGAACTCTGTTGGCGCTCTTGGATAATCCCGGAAAGAATTAAACTCTGTCCATCCCGGAGACGAATCACCCCAGAAGTCAATTCCCGACGAATCAGAGGGGTAAGGGTGTTAACTGTGAGACCACCGCTATCAAATTGAATTGGAGACCCCGGAGAGGCAACAGTGGGACTAACGGACAGGGAAATAAAGCCGTTATCATCCACCTGATCGACGTTTACCGCTAGAGTTAATCCAGCATCAGCCAGGACAGGAGTAGTGGTGCGTACACCACTGAGAGGATCCACCTGGGTGTTAACACTTTCTAGCACTTTCTCGGTCAGCTTAACGGTGGCCTGTTGACCTTCCTGCACTACTAGGGAGGGATCGGTGAGAATCTTGGCATTTCCTGTCTGAATTGAGGCTTGCAGGGTCATCAGGAATTTTTGGGGATATTGGAAGAGAGTCGGGGGTTCGTAGGTGAACACGGGGGCTCTACCGTCTTCACCAGGAGTGAATTCACTCAATCCGGGCTGAAAAGGATTACTAATCCGACCAAAACTAGGGCGCGCGTAGGGTGTCAGACCCCCTGAAAAGTCATTCGGTCCCTGGTTAACACGGCCAAAGGGAGCACCATTCTGAATGTCAATAAAAGGTTGAATTTCTGCTGTTCCCGTACCCGATATGATATCGAAAATCGGCACGACAGGCTGTGCAAAAGCCCCCGGTCTGGATACAGTTGAGCTAGTGGGTGGGTTCATATTACCAAAGTTCAGCACCGCCGCCCCGTTATCTTGAACGAAGAAACCATCGTTAAAACCAAAGGAAAAACTACTGCTAAATTCGTCCGTATTGAGCAGGTTGACATCAATAACTTTGACGTTAACCACCACCTGACGGCGACGGGCATCCAGTTGGGTTAATAAAGAGGTGGCGATCTGGACTTGCCGCGGTTCGCCGATTAAATTGATAGAATTAAGGCGCTCGTCGGCGGCAATTCTTAAACCGGTTAAAAGTAGGGCAGCTTTTGAGCCTTCTGTGTTTTGGGGTTCCAGTGCCTCTAGGGTGGGAGGAGTATCTCGGCGACCGATGACTCGTCCGGTGAGGGGATCGACGATATCTTCGGTTTGGGTAACTAAACGCTGGTATTCTGCACCTTGGGTGGCGAGGAAAATGGCGGCATTAACGGCTTTAACTTGGTTGAGACGCAGGGTGCGGCTAATCAGATTACGAGCACCTTGGGGTAATTGCGCTCCGACAAAAATGGTTTTACCCTGACGGTTGGCCTGGAGTCCAGAAATTAACAAGACGGCGTTAAAGATGTTTTCCACCGATTCGTTAGTAAATTCCAAGGAAACTGTCTGGGAGGTGGCGTTAGCTTCCCCCTGGGCGCTGGTGAAAACGACGTTATAACCGGCATAGTTAGCGAGGGTCATTAACACTTCTCTAGCGGAAGCTTCCCGCAATAACACACGAGGTACGGTGATATTACGATCGAATTTGACCTTTTCGGCACTAGCATCGATGTTAGAGATGGCAATATCTCCCACTGGTGGGGCAACGGCCCGGGGTAGGGTGGGAGAGCTGGGGGCTTGGGGTGCGCCTTGAATGATAATTTCCGGGTTGGGAACCATAGGCGCACTTTGGGCGAGCAGTTTTTCACTGGCTAAAATGCGATCACTTATTTCCTTTTGTACGGCATCGGGGGTGGGAAGGAGATTCTTCGGTCTTTTTTGTAAATTTTCTTGACTAAACTCTTGCGAAAATTCAATTTTTGATGTACTCGATTTTAACTCCGAACCATCGAAGGATTCGGGGGTTTCGGCCAAGACGCTCAGGGGAGCCATCAATAAAAACGAAGCAATTTGCGGGATAAACAGGGCATAACGGGACGGATTCACTTTAACTTCACTCCTCAACAATTACGGGATTCAACGGATAAAAAACGCAATACTCACACTGGAATCAAAACTATTTAAGCACTGAAAGTTCTCCTATTGGGGCGGACTAGCGGGGGGCTGACCTTCGGCTGGGGGTTGACCTTCGGCTGGGGGTGGCGGTGCTAATTTCGCTAATTCGGCGGCATTGAGAGGAATAATCACATCGAGAAGAAAGGTGGTAGTAACGGGTTGATCGCCTTGGGGAACGATAGTGGCTTGATTTTTGCCGGTACTAACCACTTTAACCACCGATTTTTCCTTTTCTATCTGGGTATTCAGACTTTTCAATAAAATAAGCGGTTGTAATCTTTCTAAATCCCGAATAACCTCTTGGCTGTTAACATAGTTCCCTTCGATCTTGACGTTAAAAGTTTGACGTTTGAGCTTGTTATTAACTGCGCTACCGAGGGAACTATCGGAGACCACCACTGGTTTTAGTCCTTGGGGTTGGAAACTAATCAGCTTAACATTGCGAGACTTAAAGATATTACTAATATCTAAGAGAATTGTGCTTAAGTCCTTTTCTTGAGCAAAAAGCGCCAGAATTTGCTGTTTAGTTGCCTCTTTTTGTTGCAACTGACTCTCGATTTTTTGTAATTCCGTGGCCCCGAGACTACTTTTTTGTTGATCTACCTGTTGTTGTTTGCCGGCTGCATCGATTTGCAGTTGCTGCAAGGTATTATAAGCGGGCATCACCCAGTTAAACAACAGATAGAGTCCGCCAAGCAAACCCACCATACTGGCGGTGATGCCACTATTGCGGGGAGTAAAAGTTATCCCGAAAGCGGTGGGATACTGGTCAAGTTCCTCTAATTCCTGGTCCTCATTGGCAATGTATTCTTCAGTAAAGGTCATGGTTGAATGGCTCCTTGGCGTTTGAGGGTATTAATCCTGGTGATAACTCCGATCGCTCCATTCCTGGCGAGATTGGGCAGTTGTTCCGTAGCGGGGGTATCACTTAATTGGGCGGTGATCACAAATTGAACCGCTTGGGGGAAACTAACACTAATATTTTTGTACTCATTAGCTACCTGTACGGGTAAATCGGCCAGGGCGGCACTTTCGATCGCTGTTTGTTTACCCTGTAAAAAAGGGGAAGCTTGCAGGGTTAAGAGATAATCATTGACTGCTTCGTAACTACTGGCAAAACCACTAATTTTTAACTGAGTAGCCGGATTGGGTTGCCCCTGATCTGGGGCAGCGGGAACTTCCACCTGCTGCAGACTGGTTAGCTGGACACCAGGGGGAGTTTGTTGGCGAATTTCCTGGAGAATGGCTGACATGGGCCTAATCTGATTGAATACAGTTACCAGAGCTTTATTTTCTGCTTCTACCGCCGTTAATTGCCCTTTTAAATCCTCTATTTTTTTAGTTTGGGCTTGCAGTTGACCTAATTCCCCGTCCAGTTGCTGAATTTTGGCCTGAGTTTCGCCGGTTTGCCAACCGACGATTAAACCGAGTAATCCCGTCAGGGCCAAGAATCCAGCCCCCACTCCCACACCGATCAACAGGGGTGTTTGTTTACTCATGTTAATAGCGGTGGGCATCTTGGCCGAGGTGGTTTCTTGCCCCGTTTGCTTAAGATGGCGCTCCTTGAGAAAATTAACGTCAAGACTATACATAATTTTTGTCTATACCTCCCGTAATCCTAAACCGAGAACTGTTCCTAACCCTGGTCTTTGGGTATGAGGAATCTCTTGATTGATGGCTAAGTTCAGTGCTGTGATCGGATCGATTTGCGTGGTGGGGACGCTGAGATGTTGGGTAAAATACTCGTCTAGTTGTGCTATCCCCCCCCCGGGACCGGCTAAAAGTAACTGGACGATTTCCAGTTGCTCACTTTGGTTAAGATAGAACTGAATCGATCGGCGCAATTCATCGGTTAATTCTCCTAAAACCCGCATCAGTGCTATTATCCCAGGGTTACTATAGACGGACGATGTGCCAGTATTGGTGCTAAGACTATCAAAGGGAGTAGTCGGGATTGTCATCCCCAAAAGAATCTCAGGACTGCGAGAAGTGGGCAAATTCATCGCCCTGGAGAGGGCATTTTGTAGCTGGAAAGTCCCGATGGGGACAGTGCGAGAAAATTGGGGAACTCCATCAACTACGATGGCAATTTCCGTGTTATCAAATTCTATATCGATAATCACAACGGCTTCATGGGAACTAAATTGTCGCAACTGTTCGCGAATTGTCCGAATTAGGGCAAAACTATTAATTTCTAGCACATCTACCCGTAATCCTGCCTGTTGGAAGGTTTCCATATAGGAATCGGTGATTTCCCGACGTGTGGCAACTAATAAGACTTGTACCTTTTCAATCCCGTCTTCATCCTGAAAGTAGCCTAGTTTTTGGTAGTCGAGATCCACTTCCTCCCGGGGATAGGGCAGATATAAACTGGCCTCATGATTTAAGACTGTATCGCGCAATTCCTGATCGTCCAATTCTGAAGGAATGGGGATAATCCGGATAATTGACTCGCGCATAGGGACACCAGTAGCAACTTGTTTGCTAGTAATTTTATTTTCCTTGAGTATTTCTTGGATTAATTGCGCTAAAGCGGGGGAATCGGCGATTTTTCCCTCCTCAAAGATGCCTTCCGGGATATCCGTCGAACAATATTTAACTAATTTATGATTTCGTCCCTGTTTGGCGATCTGAGCGACGTTAATGCGCTCTGGGGTAATCTCTAAGCCAACACCTTGAGATTTTCTTGTCAACAGCTTCTTAAAAAAACTTACCATAGATTTTACTGAACAGCTGGGGATTGGTGATTAACAAAGCAGACAATTTTTTGCCCTGATTTTATCTATTGCCGATCAAGGCAGTAAATCAGTCTCTAAACGATCCTAACTGGGTAAATCACCCAGAAAAGGTAAAAATGGAGGAGGAGAGCCGCTATTTCTGTACTCAATGCTAACCCGATTATCTGTGTTCAGATCGAGCGAGGTTAATCTTGACGGGGTGAGAGGAGGGGAAGTGCCTATTGATGGTGACATTGTAATCAATTTTGGTGAAAGAACCAAGTCTAGACAAAAAATATTTAACCCCTCCATCTCGTTTCCTACTCCAGAAAAATTCGCTTTCGTTGGTTAGAATACCCAAGTATCTAGAAAAAATTTAAATTTTTCGGCTCTCTTCCTTTTTTGTGTGATAAGTTTAACTTATATAAAAGTGTTCAATCTTTGTGTCTTTTCTGTCTTTGTGGTTGGTTCCAGTAGCTCGCTGGCAAGACCGTATCTTAGAATATATTTTACCCGCCAAACCCAAGAGAGCCATTTTTCTAGGCACTATTTTGGATTGATTCCTGGAAACCAGCGATCAAATGCTTCTGACGGGCGTGATTTTCCCGTATAATTAGGAGTTTGCACAGTGATAAAAGAAGTTAAGGAGCGAGTTCGATGGCACAAATGTACTATGATGAAGATGCCAATTTAGATTTATTAGCGGGAAAAACGATCGCTATTATTGGTTATGGTTCCCAGGGTCATGCCCACGCATTAAATCTCAAGGATAGTGGCGTTAATGTGATTGTTGGTCTATATCCCGGCAGTAAATCGGCCATCAAAGCCAAAGAAGCCGGTATTCCGGTTTATGATGTGGCCCAAGCCGCTAAAATTGCCGACTGGATCATGATCCTCTTACCGGATGAAGTGCAGAAAACGATTTATCTCAACGAAATTGCCCCGAATTTGAGCGAAGGCAAGGTGTTATCTTTTGCCCACGGCTTTAATATTCATTTTGGTCAAGTGGTTCCCCCAGATAATGTCGATGTGGTTATGGTCGCACCCAAAGGACCGGGCCATCTCGTCCGTCGCACCTACGAACAAGGTCAAGGGGTCCCCTGTTTATTCGCCGTCTATCAAGATGCTACCGGCCAAGCACGCGATCGGGCAATGGCCTACGCTAAAGGTATCGGTGGCACTCGGGCCGGGGTTTTGGAAACCACTTTCCGCGAGGAAACAGAAACCGACCTTTTTGGCGAACAGGCAGTATTATGCGGCGGTTTAAGCGCTTTAATTAAAGCCGGCTTTGAAACCCTCGTAGAAGCTGGTTATCAGCCCGAATTAGCCTATTTTGAGTGTTTACACGAAGTGAAACTGATCGTCGATCTGATCGTCGAGGGCGGTTTAGCGAAAATGCGCGATAGTATTTCCAATACAGCCGAGTACGGTGACTATACTCGCGGTCCACGGGTGGTGACGGAAGCGACTAAGGCCGAAATGCGGAAAATCCTCGGGGAAATTCAATCGGGACAATTCGCCAGAGAGTTTGTCCTCGAAAATCAAGCAGGTAAACCGGGATTTACCGCGATGCGTCGTCAAGAAGCAGAACATTCGATCGAAGAAGTCGGCCAAGATCTGCGGGCGATGATGAGTTGGCTAAAACGCTAGTTCTCTTTTTTCGCTGGAGGGTTGGACGCGACGCAGGAATTCTTCCCGTTGCCTCTCCCTCTGCTGACTGGGAGGTTCCGGTCTGGGTTTGGGCATTAGGGACACTATCAACCGATTAATTTGTTCTCTGGTATTGCGGCTATAGCTACTCCAAGGTCGGGGCAAAAAAACATCGCCGACGGTGACGAAACCGAGGGCACCAAAGAGTAGGATGACGGAAATAAATCTCTTAGGCATACTCTTGATGATTCGGCGCAAAAGTTTATTTATAACTGTTAGCCGATTATTTCCATTTTAGTAGATCGCCTCCCGTGATTTGACCAGACCGATCGCCCGTAAACCGGCAATCACACCACAACCGATCACCATACCGACGAGGGAACGAATCAGATTTTCTACGGGAATGATCGGAATTAAAGCGATCCAGACTTCTTCGGGCCAGTTAAAAATCGAGTAGGTAATGGCGACGACCCCTAAATGGGAGAGGCCGCTGGCGGTCCAAGTACCCCCAAAAATTCCCGCCGCTACTAGGACAAAATTGCCACCTTTGATCCAATGGGTAAACAGAGTCCGGGTTGGCAGGATAAATAATACCAAAGCCGACCAATCAACGAAAGCCCCGGCAATAAAGACTCGTGGCGAAATGCCGTTCAGTCCGATCGCCCGGTTAGCGTAGATAAACAAGGGAATCAGAAAAATTAACGTTAATCCTAACCACCAATAACGGCGTTTTTTGCCTAAAACCATCGTTCCCGCCACAAAACTAGACAAAATCGCCCCAAAGACCGAAATAGCGGGAATTCCTGCCGTGTAGGGGGCAAGAAAAGCCCCAATTAAGGATCCAATACCACTAGCGATCGCCCCAGCGATCGGGCCGAGTAACCAACCCAAGAGGGGAAAAACCGCTTGACTGAGGGGCATACTACCGCCGGAAGCGAGGACAATGGAGAAGGGAATAAAAGAAAGGGTAGTGACAATGGCCGCTAAGACGACAATATAGGCGATCGGCGCACCATCAATGGCGGCACTACTGACAGCTTCCACTTTGCGTTCTTCCCCTTCGGGGATAATATCTAGGGTCATAGTTGCAAGGGTAATTCTAACTTTTCTATCATCCTCTGGTTTGATCTCCTTCGGGCGATGAAAAGGATATTCTTGATTAAATCCTTTGAAAAAATACCAGTTAATAATAGTTTGCCTCTGGGGGTTAACCAGTTATAAAACTTTTTAAGTTGGGCTGTAGGTGAGGGCAAATGCTCGATGATACTAAATCCGTTAAGTATAGGCTACATATCAGGACAGGCACTCATGCAAGAGCCACTCATGCAAAACGGAGAATAAATAATCAGTTTTTAATAACCGGATTTATGGCATAGAACGAGTTAGTTAGGACGCTTTCAATTTTCAAACTCTTATCGGTCAAGGGTTTCAGCGATTGATTGTCCTAACCACCCCGATCTTTGCTATAGTATGACATCCAAAGAGATAAAACTAAAAAACAGTAGCACCAGCTTTTGGCGTATATCCGCAAAAACTGGCACCGTCTATCTATTCAGTTTCTTATATTTAAGGTCTTTATCTTGGCTGACCTCATTTGAAGTTATCTATAGTATTTACTACTTTTCGCTATTTACCTCTATACTTAATTATTTTTTAATATTTACTTTTGTGATGATTGGTCAGGTTTTATTAAGTAATGCTGCGGATGGAGGGAAACGCCGAGAATTTGTGATACCCATACCTCAAGATCGTGGATTGGATAAGCTTGCTCCCCCGTCAAAGGGTTTACCATTGGTTTCACCAGAATGGTAAACATTCCCAGACGATTTCCCGCTAAAACATCGGTAAACAAGCGATCGCCAACCATAGCAATTTGTTGGGGGGGAAGTCCCATGGCTGTCATCGCTTGCCGGAGTTTGCGTCGAGAGGGTTTCACCGCACCGAGAAGGTAGGGAAGTTGTAAATTCTCAGCGATCGCGCCGATCCGATTTTCGCTCAGATTATTGCTTACCAACCAAATCGGTAGATAAAGACGCAAGGAATCGACCCAACGCTGTAAATCGTCAGAAACCGTCGTTTCCTGGAGGGGAACAAGGGTATCGTCCACATCGAGAATCAATCCCTTAATCCGATGCTGACTCAAAATCTCCAGAGTGAGACCGAGAATCGTATCCCCTAAAATTAAATCAGGTTGTAGAATTTTTGCTCTAGTCATTAACTTCTCAAAAATAACTGGCAGCGAGTCGATCAAACTCAGCTTGATCAAAAAACCGTTGCCCTCTTTAGTATAAATGACCGACTGCCCCTGAAAATAATGCCTGGCCGATCCCTTCACTTGGCCGCTTGAATCACCTGTAAACTACCACCAGCGTATAATTTTTGTTGACAATCACGAAAACCGATCGCCTGTAAAGATCGGATCAGGTCCCGATCAATAAACTGCCAAGCGGTATCGGTTTCAAATAATTGCAAAAATAGGGCTAAAGAAGGCCAAAAAAGCGGGTTAGTGGGTCGATGAAAATCCACGAGGGCAAAAATTCCCCCCGGTCTGAGAACTCGATACACTTCTTTAAGAATTTCCTCTAACTGCTCTGGTTCCATTTCGTGGAGAGCGGCGCTAGTATGAACAAAGGCGAATTCTCCAGCATTAAAGGGCATTTTTTCGGCTAATCCCTCCACATAATGCGCTTGCGGCACCTCTAAACTAGCTCGCTCCAGGGCCACAGGAGAGACATCTAAACCGGTACAGCGATCGGATAGGGGGACTAAATAACGGGTGGTTTGACCAGCACCACAACAGAGATCGAGGATAGGGTCATTTTTAGCGATTTTTAAACCTTCTAGGGCCAATTGCCGAAAACGGGACTCCCCACCCACTGCTAGGGCAGCCAGACGGGAGATACCATCGTAAAGCCATTGATATTGATAACTGAGGGGACGTAAAATTGTAGCCAAGATCAACCTCCAAGATTTGATTAAGTTCTATATTGTCTGTAATTTGTTTTAACGGTTCCACCGATATATTGTTAAACTTGGTAAAGAATCTGAAAATTTAAAAATTATCTGTTAACACTATGGGTCGCGTTGGCGTTTTATTATTAAATTTGGGTGGGCCGGAGCGGTTAGAGGATGTGCGTCCTTTTCTATTTAACCTTTTTTCTGACCCAGAAATCATCCGTTTACCGATCAAAGGATTACAAAAACCGTTAGCTTGGTTAATATCGACGTTAAGAGCGAGTAAATCCCAGGAAAATTACCGTCAGATCGGCGGTGGCTCCCCTTTACTCAAGATTACGGAAGCACAGGCCACGGCACTGCAACAACGTCTCGCAGAAATGGGGCGCGAGGTGAGCGTTTATATCGGGATGCGTTACTGGAATCCCTTCACCGAAGAAGCGATCGAGCGGATTAAACGAGACCATATCAAAAAATTAGTTATTCTTCCCCTTTATCCCCAATTTTCGATCAGTACCAGTGGTTCCAGTTTTCGTGTGCTAGAGGAAATGTGGCAGCAGGATCCCTATCTGCGTTTGACGGAATACACTCTCATCCCCTCTTGGTACGATCATCCCACTTATCTGAGTGCTATGGCCGATCTGATTGCGCGAGAATTAGAGCAGTGTCCTAATCCTGACCAAGTACATATCTTTTTTAGCGCCCATGGTGTCCCCCAAAGTTATGTGGAGGAAGCGGGAGATCCCTATCAAAGGGAAATTGAAGAATGCACTAGGGCGATCATGCGTACGCTCAACCGACCCAATCAGTACACTTTAGCCTATCAAAGTCGCGTCGGTCCAGTGGAATGGCTAAAACCCTATACTGAAGATGCTTTAAAAGAGTTGGGAGAGCAGGGAATTAAGCATTTATTGGTCGTGCCGATTAGCTTTGTCTCGGAACACATCGAAACCCTGCAAGAAATCGATATAGAGTACCGAGAAGTGGCGGAAGAAGCCGGAATTGAACATTTTCAGCGAGTACCGGCTCTTAACACTCACCCGATGTTTATCGAATCTCTCTCCCAGTTAGTGGTAAAATCCCTAGAGGAAAAACCCACCACTTTCGAGCAAATTACCCATCCGAAAGCGAACATGAAAATGTATCCCCAGGAGCGTTGGGAATGGGGAATGACCACGGCAGCCGAGGTGTGGAATGGTCGATTAGCGATGATTGGTTTTCTGGCAATTATTATCGAATTAATTACCGGTCAAGGACCGCTACATTTTGTTGGTTTACTATAACTTCGAGCTTCGGTGCCATTGCGTTTGATGGTAACTACCAAAATGAGGTTGGGTTTAACTATATTTAACCCAACCATTGGTGATTTCATCTTCTCTTAGGACATCATATTAGCAGAACGAACATTAACGTTAACTTCTAGCCTGCCATTGCCGAGCATATCTAACCCAGTGACGCTAAACAGATTAGCTTTAATCCCCCTTTCCTGAAAATTAGCCTGCAATTCTTTGATGAGAACCTCTTCCACTTTCCCTTCATCATCTGCTAGAGCTTGGACGATTTTAGCGGCGAAAGAGCCAATTTTTGCGCTTAATATTTCTTCCACATTGGTAATCTCGATAATAACCATTGATTTTTCTTCTTAGTAGAGGACAAAGAGCTTGACAAGCCAATAAGAACAGAATTTGCGAGAAAATAGAGCTGCTCTCATCTTAGGAATCAGTATAACCTGCACTGTTACCCCCTAAACGTAAATTCCCACCCAGAAGGAGATGACTACATGATAAACCTAGAGACCCTAGAAGGTTGGTTAAATGCTCCAGTGGAAAATGAGCGACTAGAATTTAAAGAGGCTAAAACTCAATTTGATACAAACAAACTGTTAAAATATTGCGTCGCCCTTGCTAATGAAAGAGGTGGCCATTTTATCTTAGGTGTTACCGATAAACGTCCCCGTAAAATTGTTGGTTCACAAGCCTTTCCTACACCCAAAGAAATTAACAGAATTAAAGCGCTAATCGTTGAAAAACTTCGCTTGCGCGTGGAAATCACCGAATTGGCCCACCCTGATGGTCGTGTCTTGGTTTTTGAAGTGCCAACCCATCCCACAGGACAACCTATCGCCTTTGAAGGTGCTTATCTAATGCGAGCAGGGGAAGACTTAGTACCCATGACACCTGATCTGCTTAAGCGCATCTTTGCTGAAGATCAACAAGATTGGTTTTGTCAATCCGCTCGCTCTCATATCAGTCCAGATGAGGTGATTGACCTACTCGACACCCAAACCTACTTTAAATTGCTCAAGCTTCCCTATCCTAGCCATCGTGATGCTGTTCTAGAAAGGTTACAAGGCGATCAACTCCTTGACAAAACATCAAAAGGTTGGACAATTCCTAATTTATCGGCCATCCTTCTGGCCAGACAACTTGAGAGCTTTTCCCCTACCTTAGCGCGTAAAGCACCACGAGTGATTATCTATGAGGGAACAGGTAAAATTAACACTCGGCTGGAACAGACAGTAATTACGGGATATGCTGTGGGTTTTGATGGTTTAGTTAATTTTGTCCACGATTTAGCCCCTCAAAATCGCGTCATCGAGGAGGTTCTTAGGGAAGAAGTGAAAATGTTTCCTCGACAAGCTTTGCGAGAACTGATCGCCAATGCTTTGATTCATCAGGACTTTCTCGCTACAGGCGCTTCGGTGATGATTGAAATGTATGATGATCGAGTAGAAATCTCTAACCCTGGTATTCCTTTTATCAAAGTAGAACGCTTTATAGACGAATATCGCTCCCGTAATGAGCAATTAGCTGACATAATGCGTCGTTTTCGCATTTGTGAAGAAAAGGGCAGTGGTATTGATAAGGTTATTTCCGCTGCCGAGAAATTTCAACTTCCCGCACCAGATTTTAGAGTAGGTGAGATCCGAACAACTTCTATCCTATTCGCTCATCAGGATTTTGGCAAAATGAGTCAATCTGACCGTATTCGCGCTTGTTATCAGCACTGTTGTCTCCTATATGTCAATAATCAACGGATGTCTAACCAAAGCTTAAGAGAGCGATTTCATTTAGACGAGTCAAGAACTGCCACTGTTTCTCAAGTGATTGGGGCAACTAAAGAAGCGGGACTGATTAAATCCGACGAATCTGAATCTAAATCAACTCGTTATGCTCGTTATCTCCCCTTTTGGGCCTAGACTAGCCTTGGGCGAAGTGTACACTGAGCTTAGTCGAAGTGTGGAAATGCTAAAAAGTGCTTTAACGCAAATCCATTTTAGGGATGTCAAATCGGCGAAACCCTTATACAGCAAGCAAAAAAGTGTTTTAACGCAAATCGACATTTTTCCAAGAGGAGATTTTATCATCACTTCCACACGGGAGTGGGACTTGTGGACGACAACGGCGATACATTTCTTTAAACTGCACCCCCTAAACGTAAATAGCCTTCAATAAAGCTATCTAAATCCCCATTCATTACCCCGGTAACATCGGTGGTTTCCACATTACTACGGAGATCCTTAACTAATTGATAGGGATGAAAAACATAGTTACGGATTTGATTGCCCCAAGCGGCCTCCACCATATCGCCGCGAATTTCGGCGATCGCTTGAGCCTGTTGTTCCCGAGCGATAATTAACAATTTCGCTTTTAATAAAGCTAGGGCTTTTTCTTTATTTTGTAATTGCGATCGCTCTTGGGTACAACGTACAGCGATACCTGTGGGAAGATGAACTACACGCACGGCAGTTTCCACTTTATTAACATTTTGTCCACCTTTTCCCCCCGATCTAGTGGTGGTAATTTCTAAATCTTTATCGGGAATTTCTACTCTCACCGCATCATCGCCCAAAATTGGCATTACTTCCACCCCGGCGAAACTGGTTTGACGTTTACCATTAGCATTAAAAGGGGAAATTCTGACTAACCGATGGGTGCCTTTTTCTCCTTTCAGATAACCGTAAGCATAAGTTCCGGCAATTTCAATTGTCACCGATTTAATTCCCGCTTCATCTCCTTCTGATATTTCCGCTAAAGTGACTTTATATCCCTGTTTCTCGGCCCAGCGAGAATACATTCTCAGGAGCATTTCTGTCCAATCCTGGGCATCGGTTCCCCCGGCCCCGGCATTAATCGTTAAAACCACTCCTTTTGCGTCGTAGGGACCATTTAAAAGCTGTTGCAATTCCCAGCGATCAAGGTCATGCTGTAAATGAGTTAAATTGTCGGTCGCTTCTTCTAGTAAAGTTCGATCGGATTCTAATTCTAATAACTCGATAATTGCCTTAGTATCTTCTAATTGTTCACACCAACCCTGATAGGTTTGTAAAGAAGATTTACATTCATTTAGTTCTTGCAGGGTTTTTTGGGCAGTATCGGGATTATCCCAAAAAGTGGGTACGGCTGCCACCTGTTCTAAGTCTTTAATTTTGGCCCTTAAAGTGGGTAAGTCAAAGATAGTCCTGGGTTTTACCCAGGCGCGATCCTACTATCTCGATACCTTTTTTTAGTTCCGATATTTCCATGTTTTCAGTTATCAGTTATCAGTTATCAGTTATCAGTTACTCTAGAAGTCAGGAGTCTGGGGAGTCAGTCCCGATGAAAAAATTTTCACCCCCACAGAGGAAAGAGGTTTCCTTCCCTACACCCCACACCCCACACCCTACACCCTCTTTCAAGTCAGGAGTTGAGAGTTGGGGTTTTAGGGTTTTGGGGTATTAGTTGAAATTCCCCTGTCTCCCCATTTCCCCATTTTCCCATTTCCCCATTTCCCCTATGCACTATCTGTTCCCCGTTCCGCAGTTCCAGCGTTCCCTAAAATGGTACGATCAACCCGCGCAGGGGGGCAAGACTTTGTAAAGCATTTTCAGCCTTATCGCGACTACTAAACGCGCCTATTTGCCAGACGCGACGACCTTGGTGGGAAGTGGGGAAAGCGTCGGGATAGAGAGAACGAACCTTAGTACGATCGCTATCGGTTTTAGCTTCAATTACTACTTTAAAACCTTTGCGGCCACTATTGCTGCTATTGCTACTACTGGGATTAGCGGCGGCTCGATTAAAATTAATCACATCCGATAAACTTCCCGGATTGCCTAGGTTGCGCGGTGGTGGCGGTGGTACAATTGCATTACTATTCTGAGCATTGGGAGGAGTCAGGGGGGGTAAATTATTGGTAACTGGGGTCTGTGGGGTAAAATTTGGCTCTGGTAGTGGATTACTGACCGCTGGCTGAGGATTGCTCTCTACTGCTGTTTGTGCAGCAGTAAAGGTATATTCTCGCACTTCGGGATTAGCAGAAGGATTAACTGGTGTTTCTGCCTTGACGGATTCTCTGGGGGGGGAATAACTATTACCCGCGAGTAATTCCGGGGGAGGATTGAAACTGGAACTATCGGCAGTTAGATAGATATGACTGAGATTTTGACTGGCTAGACTGCGTTTAGTAAAGCGCCAGCCATCGATGAGATAAATTTGCATTAAACCGGTCCCTAAACCTTTTGTCCGTCCAATAATTACCTCCGATTGTCTGGGATTGCGGGGGGTCCCGACGAGGACTAATTCCCCGTTGCGTTGTACGATACGCAGCAGGTATTCTAAACCGTAATCTTTGCCCTGAATGCGAAGGGAATAACCGTTACTGTCGGTGGCCCGTTCACAACTGCCGGTAAAATCGAAATCGAGGAGGAGAGGCTGAACAATGGTCGGTTCTCTGCCATTTACCGCCCAACATTGACGTTTTCCTTGGATTTGTTGCAAAATCAGTAAATCGTATTTTCCGTTACCGTAGGGTCGGGCAATAGCGATAAAATCCTCTTGATTAACTTCTCGTTGTTCAAAGAGAGTTGCTTGACTAGGTGTAGTCAGGAGACAACCCCCCAGAAGCGAAAACAGTAGGGTAAATTTTAAGGATGATTTTAGATTCATAAATAGGGAGCGTTGTTATGGAGATCGTACTTGCATTTATTTTATCGATCTAGACGTAAGCGAGAGATTTTTGTTTTCTTGGAAGATAGCTATTACTTGACCTAATCCACAGTAGGATAGAGATTGCTAAAAATTGACCCTTGAGTAGAGTGGCAACAAGATGGCTTCATCGGCGATTATTGGATTGGGAAGATCGGGAATAGCGGCGGCAAGATGCTTAAAACGGGATGGTTGGCAGGTGACATTAAGCGATCGCTCTGATTCTCCCAGTTTACAAGCAACCAAAACCAATCTGGAAAGGGAAGGAATTATTGTCAATCTTGGTCAAAATCTCAGTCTAGAGGCTTCGGACTTGCCTAATCTTATCGTGGTTAGCCCCGGCGTGCCTTGGGATGCCCCGATTTTAATTACTGCCAGGGAAAAAGGCATCGATACGATCGGAGAATTAGAATTGGCTTGGCGTTATCTGCAATCTTCTCCTTGGTTGGGGATTACGGGAACTAACGGCAAAACCACCACCACCGCCCTCTGTGCCGCTATTTTTCAAAAAGCGGGGTTAAATTCCCCTTCCTGCGGTAATATCGGCTATGCTGCCTGTGAATTGGCTTTAAAAGCCGATAAGTACGATTGGATTATTGCGGAGATTAGTAGTTATCAGATCGAGTCTAGTCGAGATTTATCGCCGAAAATCGGCATCTGGACAACTTTTACCCCCGATCACCTCAGTCGTCATCAAACCCTGGAAAATTATTATCAGATTAAAGCCTCTTTACTACAAAGAAGCGATCGCCAAATCCTCAACGGTGATGATCCCTATCTGCGTCAAATCGGTGTTAGTCAATGGCAAGAAGCTTACTGGACTTCTGTTCAGGGCAAAGAGGCACTCTTAGGCGATCCTAGTCGTGGTGTTTATCTCCAAGATAACTGGATCGTGGCTTTTGGGGAATTAATTGCCCCGGTTAATCTCCTGAAAATGGTGGGCAGTCACAATCAGCAGAATTTGCTTATGGCTGTGGCCGCCGCTAGATTGGCAGGAATCGAGAAAAAAGCCATTACGGAAGCGATCGCCACTTTCCCTGGCGTTGCCCATCGTCTTGAGTATATTTGTACCCATAAAGGACTAGAATTTATTAATGATAGTAAAGCAACTAACTATGATGCCGCCACAGTGGGCTTAAAATCCGTCCCTAGTCCAGTGATTTTAATTGCGGGGGGAGAAGCGAAAGCAGGGGATGATCGGGCTTGGATCGCTGAAATTAAGGCAAAAGTCGCCACTGTGCTGCTGATTGGTGACGCTGCCGGCGATTTTGCCTGTCGTTTAGCATCGACAGGTTATCAAGATTATGAATGTGTGGAAACGATGGACAGGGCAGTTCAACGCGCGGCTGAACTAGGACTGGCTAAAGAGGCTAAAGTGGTGTTATTATCCCCCGCTTGCGCTAGTTTCGACCAATACCAAAGTTTTGAACATCGCGGCGATCACTTTCGGCAATTGTCTCTACAGTTGTAGGGAAGTGGGGGAATGGGAAAGTGGGGAATTTCAACTAAAACCCCAACAACCTAACAACCTAACACCCTGTTGCCGACGACTAAGACGCAATTTTTGTTCCCAAAGATACTCTTTTTTGGCTAAGTTGGGTAAAATCAGGAGGAGTTAACCAAAAAATTAAGAGAAAAAAAACGTGCTGGGATCGTCCTTCCATCTTGATCATCTTTTTAAAAAGCCCCTAATTACCTGCCTCTTGTCCTGTGTGGGTGTCTTGCTACCGATCCCAGTTTTAGCGACACCGGTGGCAGTGTTAAAAAGTCAAGAAAATGCCAATCAATGGACAGCTATCACCAGTCGTCTGCAAAATGTCGGCGTTAATTACTGCATTCTCCAGAGTAATCAGTGGCAAACTGACAAGGATTTAAATAAAATTAAGGTTCTAATCATCCCCAACGTCGAGACTATTTCCGGTTTACAAGCTGGTGTCTTGAGTCGTTGGCTTAATCGCGGTGGTAAAATAATTGTCACCGGTCCGGCGGGGAATCTTTCGGAACCTGCTGTGCGTAATCAATTGCGATCGCTATTTGGGGCCTACTGGGCCTATCCCCACTCCCAAGCTTACACCCTGCGGCCGACTAATTTAGGCGAACTAAAAAACCAAAAACCTCTAGCCAGCAGTCTCCTCGGTGGCGTGGTTATCCCCACGGGAGTTAATAGCCAAACCGTCGCCGTCTGGGGGGCGCGCAATAACCCCCCCGCCGTTGTCCTCAATAATAACTCGATCTTTCTCGGTTGGCGCTGGGGCAGTGATGCCGTCGCTAATCTCGCCCTCGATAGCGCTTGGCTAGAAACCGCCCTGCAACGCTACGGCATTAATCGCAGTTCTTCTCCTAGCACAATTGCGCCCTATTGTCAAGGCCAATCAACAATAGTTAATAATATTAACAATGCACCAACAGCGATCTCGCGTAGCGAGCGCGTTGCGACCGCACCCCGTCGTTCTGTACCCCAGATTGCAGAAAATCCCCCCAATGAAACGGCGAGATTAAGTCCGAATACTGGGCAAATTCCCCCCAGAGGAACCCTAACTCCTCAACAAATTAGCCAAATGACGGCGGAATTGCAGGGATTAATCGGGCGTTATGGGGCGACTCTCTTAGCTGCAGAAGCCAGCAATAGTAATATATCCAATACTGATAAATCCTTAGCACAAGCATTTCATGATCGCGGGAAAAATTCCCCCACCACAGATACAGCTAGACGATTCCGTTTAGCCCTAGAAAATGCCCAAGGAGCCTTAAATAATTTTCAGAATTTAATCGCCCAGGGTTCCTATACCCAAGCGCGGGAATTTTGGTTACAAGCGCGGCGAAGTCTTTGGGATAATTATCCCACTAATCGGCAATTTGCCCAACCAGAAATACGGGCAATGTGGTTAGATCGAGGCACGATCGTACAAGCTAAAAACGAGGAGGATTTAGCCAGAGTATTCGATCGCATGGCCGCAGCGGGTATTAATGTGGTCTTTTTCGAGACAGTTAATGCTAGTTATACTATTTATCCCAGTCAAGTTGCCCCCGAACAAAATCCTTTAACTAGAGGTTGGGATCCCCTAAAAGTTGCCGTTAAATTAGCCCATGAACGCAATATGGAAATCCACGCCTGGGTGTGGGTTTTTGCGGCGGCTAATCAAGCTCATAATAAAGTATTGGAGCAACCATTAGATTATCTCGGGCCGGTTTTATCCCGTAATCCCGATTGGCGGGCAACTAATAAAAGTGGTGGTTCTTTTGATTATAGTCAAGGCACGAAAAAAGCCTTTTTTGATCCCGCTAATCCCGACCTACAGAACTATCTTTTATCTCTTTACGAGGAAATTGTCAAGAATTACGATGTGGATGGCTTGCAGTTAGATTATATTCGCTATCCCTTCCAGAGTCAAAATTCTAATCAAACCTATGGTTATGGTAAATCCAGCCGTTGGTTATTTAAACAAATCACAGGAGTTGATCCCATTACTTTAAATTCCCGGGGTGCTTTATGGGAACAATGGACTAGCTTTAAAATTCGTCAGGTTGATACTTTTGTCTCGCAGGTTTCTACTCGTTTAAAACAGATTCGCCCCCAATTAAAAATGTCGGCGGCGGTGTTTCCCCTAGAACAAAAAGAACGATTATATCGTATTCAACAAAACTGGGAAGAATGGGGACAAAATCAATGGATAGACCTGATCTTTTTAATGACCTATGCTCTTGATACAGGTACTTTAGAAGATAAAACCCAGTCTTTATTTGATCGCCAAATTGCAGGAAATGCTCTGATTATACCTGGGATACGTCTGTTAAAAGTACCCGATCAAGTCACGATCGATCAACTACAATTTATTCGCAATCTTCCCACCTCGGGATTCGCTCTTTTTGCCACAGAAAATCTCAATCCCAATTTGCAAACAATTCTTAATCGCATTCAGGGATCGATAATTACGAAAAAAGCGGAACCTTTACCCCACCGTCAACCCTTCAAAACCGCAGCAGCGCGGTTTAATTCCCTGCGTCAAGAGTGGAGTTTTCTCCTAATGAATAATTTATTAGCAATGGAGGAGGGAACCTTAAAAGCTTGGGGGCAAGAAGTGGACGAAATGGCTAATCTACTAGAGCAATTGGCTCATAATCCCAGCCCTCGCAATTTTACTTTAACGCAAAATGCTTTAAAGCGATTTAGCTATCAATTTAAATCTGTGATGTCCAGACAAAAAGATTTATCTGCCTATCAAATACAAGTCTGGGAAAATCGCCTCGCAACCCTACAAAGTCTCTTAAGTTATGGTCAAAGAGTTGAGTTTTAATTAGGATTTACTGAAAAAGTTTGTTGGTGGAGTCAGGAGACAGGAGACAGTATTCAGGAGACAGCTTTTATTTATTCTCCCCACACCCCACACCCCACACCCCACACCCTCTTGTCAGAGGCCCGCCGGAATATGTAACAATTTATGGGAGAAACCCCCAAGCAAATTTAACGAGGAAAACATGGCAGCTACAATTAAGAAAGGAGCTTTAGTCCGCGTGGTGACGGGAAACCTAGAAAATAGCCTGGAGTCCCTAGCTAGCGATCGCCGTTTACCCAGTTATATGTTCGACTCGACAGCAGAAGTATTGGACGTAAAAGATGATTACGCTTTGGTTAAATTCTATGTTCCTACCCCCAGTGTGTGGCTAAAGCTCGAACAACTGGAACCCGCCTGATGAGGAATTGCCTCATCCATAAACCATGGCTGACTTCTACGATACACCCATCCCCTGTCAATCGCCCCGAGTCTCGGTTATTGGTGCTGGCAACGTCGGACGCACCCTGGCCCAACGCATCGCCGAAAAAAACCTCGCTGATGTGGTTCTCCTCGATATCGTCAATGGTTTACCCCAGGGTATTGCCCTAGATTTGATGGAAGCCCAGGGCATAGAACTGCACGACAGTGAGATTATTGGCACTAATAACTACGAAGACACGGCAGGCTCGGATATTGTCGTGATTACGGCCGGATTAGCCAGAAAACCGGGCATGAGTCGCGATGATCTCATGAATGTCAATGCTAAAATTGTCGTCGAGGCCGCCACTAAATGCCTCAAGTATTCGACCGGAGCCATTTTTATCGTCATCACCAATCCCCTTGATGTGATGACCTATCTAGTCTGGCAAGCAACTGGTTTGCCCCCCCAAAGAGTGATGGGAATGGCGGGAGTCCTGGATTCTTCCCGTTTACAAAGCTTTATCGCTATGGAATTGGGGGTTAGTACCGCCGACGTTCATGCTATGGTTTTGGGTGGTCACGGTGATTTAATGTTGCCCCTACCCCGTTACTGTACCGTCAGTGGTGTGCCGATTACCGAATTAATGGACGAGATGACAATTAATCGTCTAGTGGAGAGAACTCGCAACGGAGGGGCTGAAATCGTCAAATTACTGCAAACTGGCGGTGCTTATTACGCCCCTGCTTCCTCTGCCTGTATCATGGTCGAGACGATATTGAGAAATCAATCCCGTTTACTGCCGGCGGCAGCCTATCTCAAGGGTGAATACGGTTTACAGGATGTCTATCTGGGGGTTCCCTGTCGCTTGGGCTGTCGGGGTGTGGAAAGTATTCTGGAAGTGCGTTTAACCGATGCTGAACGTCTGGATCTACACACTTCTGCTGCCTCAGTTCGTCAAAATGTTCATTTAGCTCTTGACAGTCTCAAGGTTTTGATGTAGTCAATACAATTCGTATTTTAAAAGGGTACAGGGCAAAGAACCGTTATACAAGGGAGTGCGACGGGAAGAACGCAGGCCGATTTGTTTAGTCAGTTCTTTGTTACCCGATAAAATATAGGCTGTCCAACCCTTAAACCTCTGTTTTAAGACATCACCGAAGGATTTATATAAGGCCCCTAATTCTTCGGTATTGCCCAATCTTTTGCCGTAAGGGGGATTACAGAGAATAATCCCTCGATCGCTCGTCGGTTCTAAGTCGGTGATGCTTTGCAAGCTAAAATTAATATAGTCCTGCACTTGACAAAAATAGGCGTTATCCTCGGCCTGATGCAAAACCTCATAATCGGCATCACTAGCATAAATTGGCGCATTTAGCTGAAATTTTTGTTTTTCTTTAGCTTCCTTAACCAAAGATTGCCATAAATCCGGTTGATAGTCTGGCCACTTCTGGAATCCGAACTGGGAACGGGATAAACCGGGGGCAATATTTAAAGCTTTTAACGTCGCTTCGATGACAATGGTTCCTGAACCACAGAAAGGGTCCAAAAGCGCCATATCATCCTGCCATGCCGATAATTCTACCAAAGCAGCGGCGAGACTTTCTTTCAGAGGTGCGACTCCCATGGCCCGATGATACCCGCGACGGTGCAAACTATGGCCAGAACTATCTAAACTAAGTACACAGCGATTTTTCTCGATATGAGCGTTAATTTGCAGGTCGGGGTTTTCTGTATCCACAAAAGAACGGGGATTTCCCTGCTGACGCTGTTGGTCGATAATAGCGTTTTTGATGCTTAAGGCGGTGTAATGGGTGTGATTGAGGCGATCATTCGTTCCCGTACATTGTACCGCTAAAGTTTCCTCACTGCTGAGATAATCGCGCCAATCAATGGCTTGAATGCCATCATACAGTTCCTTCCCATCCCCACAGGGAATTTCGGCAATGGGAACCAAAACCCGAAAAATAATTCTTGACCAAAGATTGACTCGATAGAGTAGGGAGATATCCCCCTGAAAATGGACTCCCGTGAATACTGGTTTCACTTCTTTGGCCCCTAGGAGTTCTAATTCCCTAGCGGCAATTTCTTCTAGTCCCCTAGCGGTAGTAGCAAAATAGGATCGAGTCATTTCATTTATCAGTCATCAGTTATCAGATGTGAGTTTTCAGTGACTAGCGCCAGTCGTTGGTAGCTTGAAATCAGAAAGATTTTAATTTTTGTCCCCTTGTAAATTCTCTTTCTGATTTGCTCAAGTCAGTTAAAATCGTCTAATGCCACAGGATTTAGTCGGTGGGAAAATTTTGCCCAATCACGGGCATAACAATCCTCTTTTGTCAAGGCAGAAATGTTTAATAATTGTGTCCCTGTGGTCATTAGTTTTATCCCGACTCTGTGGATATCTCCTCTCCCCTAGAGTCTTAACAGGTAATTGAGATGCACGGGTAGCTAATCTACTGAGAAACCCAAAAAATGCGTCTTTGATTAGGATCCCGTCGGGGACTTTGTTCCCCCATGACTTGCCTCGCTTGACTGGGATCAAAACTACGACTAAATTGATCCCGCAGTTGATTAACGCGTTCCTCCTTTTCCTGGGCTGCCAAACGCACTTCTTCCAGTTTTGCCTGTTGCATCTGTTGGTAGGGTAACAAACGAGCGATCGCAAAAACCGCCGTGATCGAAAGGGTGCTATAGGCAATAATTCGCAGCCAAATCTCGATAATTTGCCATTTTTGAGATTTATTGCCGCTTTTTGGCTTTTTTTGTGGTTTTTTGTCGGTTTGGTTTCGTGTTCGTGCGGTCATAGATTTATGAGTACAAGTAAAATCGGTGAGAAAGGTGGCTAATTACTTTTAAGTTACACCCAATCACTGATAACTGATGACCGATAACCGAAAAAACCCCAATCGGTCTATCCTATAGCTAGGTCAGACGGGATTAGGGTTTATTGAAAGCGATTTTACTTATAAAGTTCCGTCGCTAGACGAAAAGCCAAAATCCCGGGGATTAAAGCAATTACCAGAGCGACTAGAACTTGAGTATCAGAAAGCATTGCTGATTATCTCCTCATAAAGATATTCATCCAATACTTTCCGACATCATCGGGGTTCTCTGCATCATTTCGTTACAAGACTTCATATCTCCCCCCTGATGACGGTTATCTCCCCTAGAAAAGAAAGTTGTAAAAGCGTTAAGCTGAAGTATTGCCATGATTACATTTATTTTTACCTGCGGCCTCAATGTTAGACTCGCTCCTTGATTCATCTCTAACCCTTAGTCTAAAAACCCCGTTAATTCTGTTGGTTCTCATTGCCCTAGAAGCGGTATTATCAGCAGATAACGCCATTGCTCTCGCTTCCATAGCACAGGGATTAGGAGATCATCAGCGTCAACGTCAGGCCTTGAATATTGGCTTAGTTTTCGCCTATATTCTCCGTATGGTCTTGATTCTTACCGCCACTTGGGTGGTTAAATACTGGCAGTTTGAACTTTTGGGAGCAGTATATTTGCTCTGGTTAGTCTTTAATTACTTTGCATCCCCTGAAGACAAGGATCACACCCATCATAGTCTCCAGTTTCACTCTCTCTGGCAAGCTATCCCCCTAATTGCCGTTACCGATTTAGCTTTTTCCCTCGATAGTGTCACCACCTCCATCGCCGTGGCCGATGATACTTGGTTGATCCTGCTTGGTGGTACGATCGGAGTAGTTACCCTGCGCTTTATGGCGGGTTTATTTATTCGCTGGTTAGAGGAATACACCCACCTAGAAGATGCTGGTTTTGTCACCGTCGGTTTGGTGGGTTTAAGACTGCTGTTGCGGGTGATTAGTCCCGATTTTGTGCCGCCGGAATGGATTATGATTAGTTTAATTGCTATCCTCTTTGCTTGGGGTTTCTCAAAACGCAACGATCGAGAACCAATAGAGAGTGATACCATCCAATCTGATAAATTGCCATAAAATAATCATCAGGAGTCAGGAGATTATTTTTATTTATTCTCCCCACTTCCCCACTCCCTACTTCTCAACCCCTCACTAATTACCGACCACTGAAAAGAGAATCCCTAGAAGATCATGTCATCTTTACCGACTCCATCTGCTGAGACCTTAGAAAATTCTACTCGATCGCCCTCTTGGAAAATTAAACTCCTCTACGATGGAGAATGTCCCCTCTGCTTGCGGGAGGTTAATTTTCTGCAAAAACAGGATGCTGGGAGAGGATTAGTTGTTTTTGTCGATATTGCCGCCGAAAACTATAATCCGGAGGAAAATGGCGGTATTCCCTTCGCGGCAGCCATGGGACGAATCCACGCCGTACTAGCTGATGGTACTATCATCCAAAATGTGGAAGTGTTTCGCCAAGTCTATGATATTTTGGGCATTGGTTGGATTTATGCCGCTACCAAATGGCCGATTATCGGGTTTCTAGTGGATATTATCTATGAAATTTGGGCTTCTTGGCGATTAACCTTAACCAGAAGACCGAATTTAAAAACAATCTTAGCAGAACGTCAAAAAAGGCAGCAATGCAACTTATCAAATCGTTGTTCTGGGTGAGTTAAAATCTCCTAAAAAATAGGGATTTAAATACTCCCTAGTAGGGTTCTTCTGTTGCTGATCTAACTAAATCAACGCTTCAAAATAATCGCGAATTTGATGACCTCGCCCGGATTGACGCAATTTTTGCAATGCTTTCAACTCAATTTGTCGTACCCTTTCCCGGGATAATTCCAAAGTACGACCGATATCGGCTAAAGAATGGGATTTACCATCGAGAAAACCATAGCGCAATTCAATCACTTCTCGTTCACGAGCGGTTAAATCTGCCAATAATTCTCTGATATCTCTTTGCAAAGATTCATAGACAAGATGATTTTCTGAAGACAGGGCTTCGGTTTCCAAAAGGTCTAATAATTCCGTATCTTTTTCCTTACCTACTTTTATTTCTAAGGAAACCGAACGCGGCACTTTCATCAACAATTCCCGCACTGCTTCAGGAGTCAGAGCTAACTCTTGGGCAATTTCCTCGACCGAAGCAGTGCGACCGCGCATTTGCGAGATTTTCGTTTGTGCCTTCTTAATTCTGTTCAGTTTTTCGGTAATATGAACCGGTAAGCGAATAATCCGGCTTTGAGTTGCGATCGCTCTGGTAATTCCTTGACGGATCCACCAGTAGGCATAGGTACTAAAACGATAGCCTTTGGTGGGATCAAATTTCTCGACGGCGCGTTCTAAACCCAGAGTTCCCTCTTGAATCAAATCTAATAATTCTAAACCGCGATTCTGATATTTTTTGGCCACCGACACCACTAGACGTAAATTCGCCTTAATCATCTGTTCTTTGGCACAGGTACCAAGGGTAATAATTTCTTCTAATTCCCCCACTTCTAAGCCCGCTAGGTGCGCCCAACGCTGTTTTCCTATTTTTAAAGCATTTTTTAACTCAGACACGCTGATTTTGGCGGTTTTTGCCCAACGTTCTAGGGAGGGACGATGGACTAATTGAGCGGTTAGCCGATCGCGAATCTCAATTAACTTGACAAATTGCTGTACTTGTGCATCACCTTGTTTAACAGCAGTGGCACATAATTCCAGTAAAGACAGATGACGCTGCACCTGTTGCGCTTGTTCAACTTCCTCATCCCGTTTGAGTAGAGGCACTCTGCCAATGTCTTTTAGGTATAAACGTACTAAATCAGTGGTTGTCCCTTTGTTGTAGCTTTTTTCAGGACTAGATACTAAATCATCTTCTAAATCACTGCCGAGAAAATCTTCATCTCGGTCGATCGAGTTTTCCTTCAGTTTTAGGGCAGAAAAAGAGGGAGAGATAAATTCAGTTTCGAGCATCGAGGGGTTAATTGCAGACATGGTGGCTTCTCTAGGGGTGACTGTGATAGGAATTAGAAACTTCTAAATCGTTCACCGTAGTCATAGATTTCCCAATTAAGCGAGAAAATGATACAGTCGGAAAAATTTTTTTCTCAAAAGTATTTATCTTTAAACCTAGAAGTTACACCAAGTCTGGGGTTTACCTTCTTAGTCCAACTTCTCGAATTAATGATTGATTTAGAAGTAATTTCCCCTACACCCCTATTTCCATCTATTCCTGATTTTCCAGATAATTACTGATCTGTTCTAGTTTAGCCAGGGCTTTTCCCGACTGTAAAGATTTTTGTGCTTGTTGGAACCCGGTGGGGATATCTGGTGCAATTCCACAGCGCCAAAGATAAAAACCACCGTTAAAAATTGCCGCATCGGTTAATTCATTATTTTCTCCAGCTAATAAACCCTTTAATTTATTGGTGAGCATTTCTAAAGATTCGAGGGGATAATCCGACGGACAAAAGCTATAATCGCGAGGATTTAAGAAAAATCGCTGAAAGGAAGGGGGATCGGTGGGATTTCCCAGACCAATAATCGCTGTCCGATTACAGGCTAAATCACAACTGCCCTCTAATCCTTTCACAGTCGTGAAATGAGAAATATTTCTCAGGGCAAAAGTTTCGCAAAAACGATCTTCGGTGGGGGGATGAACAAAACCCGATATTTGATGAATATTACCGACAAAAGGCGACCACATTAACTCTACCGTGGCCATAGGCGGACGTTTACCGATTTGCTCCCGATAGGTGGTGAAATTATGTACTAGGGGAAAATGGGACGGAATGTAGAAAAAAGTCAATCCTGTGGTGATTAAACAGTCTTTCACTGCTGCTAAGGATAGTTGACTAAAATCTGCTCCTAATTGCTGCCAGATTTCCCTGAGGGAAATACCGTATTTAGTCGGCATTCGATCGCCACCGTGCAGGACTACGGGAATCCCCGCCGCCGCTAGGATTAAAGTAGTGATCGGAGTAACCGGGGCAGTGCGAGAGCGTCCATCGTAGGGATTACCAAAAATAGCGATCGGATGCTGAAAAGAGGCTGATTCTAGGGTTATTTGCGGGCCAAGCTCGGCGTAGGCATCAAGCATTCCCGCTAACTCATCGCTGGTGGGGCGTTTAATGCGATGGGCAATCATAAAAGCACCGATTTGGGCTGGAGTCGCCTCTTGGGTTAACATCATCTTGGTGGCCATCGCCGCTTCAGAACGGGTTAGATTTTTGCCCGTATGGGTGCCACTACCGATCGCTTTTAATAATTCTCGAAAAGTATCGCTCATCTCAAGGAAGAAAATAAAGAGTAAATAGGATTGATTGGGATTTTTAAGGCTGGACAGGGGGATTTTCTCAGCTTTTAACCACACTTTGCTTCATTTGCCGCACTAATTGACAAAAATGAGCGATCGGTGGTATCTGTAGGCGATCGCTAGTGGTGACGAGGACTACCTGACGGGTGAGACGATGACTAAATTTACCATTATTAAGATGGGGATTTTCGCCACTAGGGGAAGCAAGAGGACGAATGGCGAGGGTAGCATCGCTACGAGCTTCCATCAGGGCAGATTGGGGCAGAAGAGCGATAATATTACCCTGACGCACCACACCGCGAAAAGCATCGAGGGTGTTTAATTCCATAACAGTTTTCAGGTGGGCATCCTGACGGGAAAACCATTCTTGTACTAATCTTTGCATTCCGTAGCCATCTTTGAAAACCACTTGCGGATAGGGGATTAATTCCGACCATGGCACTTCTTTGTATTGGGCGAGGGGATGATTTGCGGCCATGAGAATTTCGATCGCTTCTTGGTATAATACCTCGACCACCATCTCCGGACTAGAGGTGAGAAAACGATTATTCATTACCAACGCCACATCTACTAAACCATCCCGCAGCACTTTTAAAGCGCGATCACTGCCTAGTGCTGTCACTCTTAACTGCACTTCTGGGTATTCAGCGCAAAATTTCGGCAAAATCGGCGGTAAATAATGGGCGCACACAGAATGAATCGCCGCCACACACAATTCTGGCTGTTTTCCTGCTTGTAGGTCAGTGATTTCCTCGTGAACATTCGTCCATTCTTGACAAATTCGTTTCGCCCGGGGCAGTAATTTCTCCCCAGCAATGGTTAACTTCGCTTGGGCGGTGCGATGGAAAAGAGGTAGTCCCAAATCGGTTTCTAGGGATTGAATCTGGCGGCTGATAGTCGATTGGGTGACTCCACACTGGCGCGCGGCTTGACCGAAATTGCCCGTATCGGCTACGGCTAAAAAGGCTTGCAACTGCTCGATCCGCATTCTTTCTCGTTTTAATTACATTCCCTCATGACTTTATGACAATAACGAATTTTATTCTGACTTTTGGTAGAAATTGCTACCGTTTTCTCAATTATCAGTTATCAGATGTGAGTTTTCAGTTCACTGATTACTGTTTACTATTGACTGTTCACTGAAAAAAACTAGCCCTGCACCACCTGTTTAAGGGTGGTAAAGGTTTCTAGGTTGATTAACCCCCGGCGTTGGCCTTTTTGGTTGGAAATGCCCAAAAATACCGATTCTCCCTGTTTGGGATTGCGATCAAATCGGGGTGAGGAATTGATATAAACTAAAGCACTATCGGACTCCATGGCGAATTGACGACTTTCTCGATAGGATTCGGTGACAATACAATCGGCATGACCGCTACTATACTTATTAATCCAAGCGATCGCATCAGTGAGGGTATCCACTAACCGAAAGGCCAGAGTTTTTTCTAAATAGGGTCTTTGCCAATCATTATCGGTAGCAATGGTTAAATGTTCCGGAAAATCCGCCGCTAATCGGGTATCTCCCCGCAATTTAAAGCCCTTTTCCTGCAAACTTTTAAACAAACGGCTTAAAGTTGAAGAATTCTGATGGGGACTAATTAAAACTTTTTCGATCGCGTTAACCGGATCTGGTATGCTGCCATGACTATCGATAATTACCTGACGAGCTAACTCCAAATCCCCACTAGGAGACCAATACAAATAACAGTTTCCCATGGCCGCGCGCAAAACGGGAACCGTAGCCAATTGACTCACCCGACCGATTAAACTAGGGCGACCGTAGGGAATAATCAAATTAACATAATTTTCTTGGGTCAGCAACTCCTCTAGGGAGGGACTAGAATCACAGGGTAAACCACTCACACAATCCACGGGTAAACCCACATCTTCCAATGCTTCTTGGATAATTTCCGTAATCACCCCATCGGAATGACTAGAGGCATTGGAACCGCGAATAATCAAACTATTGCCACTTTTTAGGGAAAATCCTGCCGCTACGATCGCTAATTCGGGAAAACCTTCATAGACGAAGGCAATCACTCCTAAGGGCATCCTTTGGCAATAGGTTTGGGAAGGATTAAGTTGATAGGCTGCGTTAATTACCTGTTGCAGCGGATCCGATGCTTCCGCTAGTTGTTGTAATACCTCCACTGTTGTCTCTAAACGTTCGGGAGTTAACCGTAACCAGCGAATCATTTGTTCTGAGACGGCCATCTCTCGACTGACTTCTAAATCGAGGGTATTGGCTTCTAAAATGCGATCAAAGCCCGTTTTAATGCCCTTAGCGATCGCAATTACTCCGCGATTTCTTTCGTTGCCATTAAATTGACCTAGAGCCAGAAAAGCATTGTATGCTTGCTTAAAGATCGTCAGGGGGGGGGTGGAGGAACTTTCGATCATAGATTCTTGTCTAGCGTCGATAGGCTAACCAGAAGATGAATGCGGGCAAAATAACTAATAGCATAACTAGAATTGCCCCAAAAATCACGCTTACCCCCGGCGGTGATTTTAAAATTAAGGGTAGCCAGACGATCGATAGTAACAGAATTATCCCCATCATCAGGGGTAATACCTCTTGTCCCAGGCGCTGATTGGTACTCACCCAACGAAATCCCGTCCAGCGCCAAGTGCGTTTATAGGGGTACTGGGGGGCTAATTGTTCGATAATTTGGCCGTTTTCCTGGACAACAAATATCTGTTGACAGCGATCGCATCCAAAGGCATCGGTCAATAAAATCGGGCATAATGTCCCTTTCCGACGACAGGGACAGGGATAGTCTTGGTGTTGGTCGATTTTGGTATGTTTATGCGGTCGCACAAGCTAATTTTTTGTTTATCAACGGTTGTTTTTAGTCGCTCGTGGGGGGGAATAGCTCAGGGATTCAATGGTTGCCCAAAATCCTGAAACCTGTTTCTCACGGGTAATTCCCATCTTAAGGGATACCTCTAAATTATTCATCCCAATTTTAAGGTCTATTTCAAGATTTTTTTAAGCGGGCAACGCGATTCGAACGCGCGACATTCACCTTGGCAAGGTGACGCTCTACCACTGAGCTATGCCCGCAAGCCTTTTTTTTACACTTCCCTAACTATGCCAAATCTCAGAGCATTTGTCAAGTGGTTTGGAGCATTTTTTTACAATGATTCATCTTCTGGCAAATCCCCCAAACCCGTAATAGCTTCGAGAACCACTTCTATCTTAGCCTGTAGTCGGTTGAACTGATGTTCCAAGCGATCAAAGAGCTTGTCAATGGCGGCGAATTTTTCATCTATATGCCGTTCCATAGCGTCAAAAGCTTCCGTAATCCGCCCCTCTGGTTCTAAATCTAATTCCCGAGTCTTGATTCTCTCGACAGCGTTGACTAATTGCCGTCTGAGTTGGTTAATATATTTGTTCTGTTGGGCTTCGCTCATCAGTGGAACTCTTGGGGAGTGGGGACAACTAAAACCCTAAATGCTGGGGTAATTTTCTTAGCCTTCTATCAGTGCCTGTCGGGGATTATTTTCCAATAATTCTAGGGGTTTTTCTTCATCCTGGGGGCGCAATTGACGCATGAGACTAGCCATTTCTAGGGCAGATAGGGCATAATTCCAGCCCAAATTACTTTTAATACCCGCCCGTTCGAGGGCTTGTTGTAGGGTATCAGTGGTGAGAATACCGAAGACAACGGGAACACCTGTCTGAAAAGCGGCCGCGGCGATGCCTTTGGCGGCCTCGGCGGCAACGTAGTCAAAATGGGGCGTTTGGCCGCGAATAATTGCCCCTAGACAGATGACGGCATTGTAACGGTGGGAAAGGGCGACTTGACGGGCTACCATTGGCACTTCAAAGCTACCGGGTACCCAGATATAATCCACTTGAGTGCCATCGGGATTGACATCAACGCCGTGACGCTTGAGACAGTCTTGACAGCCTGATAACAGTTTATCGGTGACGAGATCATTAAAGCGACCGATCACGATCGCAAAGCGCAAAGAGGATATATCCTGGGTAAAATTTCCCTCAAAAACAGTCATAGGTAGAAGGGGATAGGGGAGTAGGGAGATGGGGAACTGGGGGGTAGGGGAGGTGGGAAGTGGGGAGTAGGGAGAGTGCTGCCTGCTGCCCCCTGCCTCCCGTCTCCTGATCAAGACTAAATCACTAAAAAGTTTAAAATAGCGACGGCAACGACTAAAATTGCCCAAATGGCCGAACCGAGATAGAGAAGGGGTTTCGATTGATCCCAGTTTTGGGGGGAAGCATAGGCAACGGGGACACCAATCACCATCAGCAAGGAAAATAAAACTAGGGCAATGAGAAAAAATTGAAAAACAATAGACATGATTGGGTTCTCCTAAAGCAGTTGATCTTTATCTAGATAATTCTCCCAGATTTGATACTTGTAGGGAAGATACTCGCTTCCACTCAACTTAACTGGACAATCCTTCCTCTAACTCCCCCCTGAATCAGGGGTTACAAGGATATATCCCCGTCAGACCGAATCCACGAGCATTTTAATTTTACTGCCAGTGACTACCCAGCCGCAGCGGTGCTGAAAACTTTTTTGATGTCTCCGTCCTTGCCAAAAGCAGGATTACAGGGGTTAGGTGGGGGGGAGTGACTTCCTAGTACCCCCTGCCCAGATTACCCTATTTTTGCGTTTTCGCCAAACCTGGCCTAGAAGGGTTTCCAGACTGCCGAACTGCTAAAAGCTAATGGTTGCAGCCTAGGTCAAGCCCCCTAAACGGATGCCGGCACCAAAAATGACGAATAATACTGCTAGAGTGGTGACAGCGACTATGTGCAGGGCGAGAGAATTTAAGTTTTCCTTGCTCAGTTTAGGAAGGAGAAAAAAGCGGGAATGAAGGGCTAAGATGAGAGTTAATAACAGTAAAGCCAACTTAATTCCTATATAAACTGATAAAAAACTATCAAATGACCAAAAATAACGAAAACTGGGCAAATAAATCCAAGTCAGTCCTAGGCCTGTTATTACCTGCAACAATAGCGCAGATAACCCAAAACCTTCAAAATATTGCTCAAATTGACGAATTAGGTCTGGTTCTCGGTTTTTGAGGGCCTGGGGTAGAACTGTGACTGCCAACAATAAATGGCCACCGGCCCAGACGGTCGCCCCTAGGGTGTGGAGAATTACTAAAATTTTGAATAACATGGGTTTCTCTCAGTCATGATTTGCTAACTTATAGTTCTTGCTGCGGTTATTTCCGAGTATTCAGTAACAATAAATACAGAAAAAATTCTAATATCTTCTCTCTACTAAAGAGTATGGATTTAATTTTATGTCATCAAACGGCGGATTTTGACGCTTTGGGGGCAGCGGTGGGTTTATCGTTGCTGAAAGCGGGTAGTCGTATTGTTTTAACGGGAGGCGCGCACCCGACGGTGAGGGAATTTTTGGCCCTACATCGGGATGAATTTGCTTTAATTGAACTGCGTAGTGTTAGTCCGGCCCAGATTCGCTCTTTAATTATCGTTGATAATCAGTGGCGGGAGCGTCTGGGAAAAGCCTCCCAGTGGCTAGATTTAGGGCATTTACAGGCGATCGAATTGTATGATCATCATTTGGATAGTGAAAGTGATATTCATGCCTCTAGCGTCCATTTAGAGGCAGTGGGAGCTACCACGACTTTAATTGTCGAAGCTTTACAAAAAGCCCAGATTAAACCAAACTCGATGGCAGCGACGGTAATGGCGCTCGGTATTCACGTTGACACGGGTTCCCTGACTTTTGCCGGTAGTACCCCCAGGGATGCCTATGCTTTGGCTTGGTTAATGACCTGTGCTGCTAACATTAAAACGATCGCCCAATACTGTCAACCGAGTTTTTCCCCGCGCTTACAGGAATTATTTAGCCTTGCTTGGGAAAATCTAGAGATTAAAACGATCTATGGCCGTAAAATCGCCCACGTTCTCCTCCATACTGCCGATTTTATCCCCGGTTTGTCTAGTGTGGCCGAGCGCCTAATGGAATTATCCGATAGTGATGCGTTACTTTTCGGCCATATTTATAGTAAAAACGAGGAAGATAAGTCCCGACAGCGTTTAACTGTGATTGGTCGCTCTAGAATCGATGGAGTGAATCTATATCAGCTTTTTTCCCCCTATAACGGCGGTGGTCATGCTCAGGCCGCTTCGGTGAGTTTTCGCGATGTTCAGCCAGTTCAACAGTTAAATCAACTGCTGGGGGACTTAATTGCCCAAATTCCTCCCCCTCCCACCGCTAGGGATTTAATGTCTTCTCCGGTGCGAACCATTCGTCCCGATACTTCCATATCTCAAGCCGAGCGCATCCTTTTTCGTTACGGCCATTCGGGGTTATCGGTGGTAGATGAGCAGGATCGCTTAGTTGGGGTGATTTCTCGTCGTGACCTCGATTTAGCTCTCCATCACGGCTTTTCTCGCTCTCCTGTGAAGGGATACATGACTTGTAATCCGAAAACTATTACCCCCGACACTTCCCTTCAGGAAATCGAGTCACTGATGGTAACCTATGATTTAGGGCGTTTACCTGTACTAGAAAACGGGCAGTTAGTCGGTATCGTCACTCGTACAGATGTATTAAGACAGATCCATCAAAATGAGCGGGTGCGTTTTGAAGGGGTTGCTTTGGTTTCCTGTCTTTTCCCAGCGATTAAAGAGCGTTTAGAGCCGATTTTATGGTCATTCCTGCAAGCTGCCGCCGCTGCCGCTCAAAAACGCGGTTGGCATCTCTATCTGGTTGGGGGTGCGGTGCGCGATTTATTGTTAGCGGCAGAAAGGGATAGTTTATTGTTACAGGATATCGATTTAGTGGTGGATGGCTGCCATCGCGCCGCCGATGTGGGTGCGGGGGTAGAGTTGGCTAATTGTCTAAAGGAAATTTATCCGGGGGCCCGGTTATCGATTCACGGGGAATTTCAGACGGCGGCTTTGTTATGGCACAAAGATGAGCGTTTTGGCTCGTTATGGGTGGATATTGCCACGGCACGCACGGAATTCTATCCCTATCCCGCCAGCAATCCCCAAGTGGAGGCTAGTTCGATTCGACAGGATTTGTATAGAAGGGATTTTACGATTAATGCTCTGGCAATTCGTCTAACTTCCCCGAAAGAGGGGGAATTACTAGACTTTTTTGGCGGTATGTTGGATTTACGCGCCCAACACATCCGGGTTCTCCACGCTAATAGTTTTATCGAGGATCCGACGCGCATCTATCGAGCGGTGCGTTTTGCCACTCGGTTAAGATTTGTTATTGAACCCTTGACAGAAAGCTATATTAGGTATGCGATCGAAAGTGGGGTTTATGAGCGCTCACGACAACAAAATCAGAATGCACCGGCTTTACAGTCCCGTTTAAAAGCGGAGTTGAATTATATTTTAGAGGCAGATTACTGGGAAAGTGCCTTAGCAAAGTTGGCTGATTTGGGGGCTTTGCACTGTTTACACAGGGATTTAAGTTTAAATCGGGCTTTATGGCGACAATTGCGCTGTCTCAGTCGTTGGTTAGATTGTTTAAGTCTGGAATTGCCAGTGAATGCTTGGTTAATGCGGTTGGAATTATTAATCGCTTCTCTGGCTGTGGGGGAAAGAATAGCGATCGCTAATAATTTACAATTGCCCAAAGATACTGTGGCGCGTTTACAAAAACTAGAAGTTATGGAAAGGGAGATTAGCAATAATTTTGCTTATGATCGACCCGTTAGTCAAATGGTCAGCTTTTTCAATGGTTATCAGGTTCCTAGTTTGTTACTGGTGGCGATGAGGAGTCAGACTAGGATTCGGGGTTTAATCTGGCAATATTTAACTAGATGGTCGCAGATCGAGGCTCCTATCGACGGCAATGACCTAAAAGCTTTGGGTTATCAACCCGGTCCCCAGTTTAAACTATTACTTGCGGCAGTGTTGGGGGCGACTTTAGATGGAATAGTCAGCAATAAAAGCGAAGCTATGGCTTTTATTGCTAGATTAACTAAGTCAGCAGATTAGGTATCGGCTGCCCCTTCATTTTCCGAAGATTGTCTTTGATCGCTGGAATAACCGCCTCTACCTCCTCTAGTGGTGGTACGATTAGAGGCAGCCCGGAATTGACGAGCGTAGGCGCGGTTGCGTTCAGCTTTTTCTTTTTTCAAATTACGACGTTTAGCCACAAGAATCTCCTTGGGATAATAGATAGACAAGCGGGGAAACGAGCACTCGCTTCCCCTATTGACAATGAAAACAAGTTAGGTAATCATAGCCTAGAATGGTTACGATCAGGGATTAGTAGCGACGGTCTCGATTGCGATCACCACCAGCGAAGGAAGATTTGGGTTCTTTTTCACGAGCTTGATTGACTTTTAATTCTCGTCCCATCCATTGGGCTCCGTCAAGAGCGGCAATAGCGGCCGATTCTTGCTCTGGGGTTTCCATTTCCACGAAAGCGAATCCGCGTTTTCTTCCCGTTTCCCGATCCATGGGGAGGTGAACGCGCTTAATTTTACCATATTCGGTAAAAACCTCCACTACGTCTTCTTGGTCAACCTCGAAGGGGAGATTACCAACATAAATTGACATAAAACCTATCCTTGCACAGATAAAAACAACAGATTTGTAGAGAACCAAGATTTCGGGAACTAGCTGAACCAATACTAAACAGAAACGCTTAGACCATTAATACTGACAACGAGCCGCAGTGCCGACTTTTATTCTCAATATCCATCCTAGCACATAGCTATTAGCTTTGATCGATTCTACCTCTCCCGCCACGGGAGCAGATAAACTAGACTATAATGCTGCCCTATAAAATGCCCTAATTATGAGTTTATCCCCCCATCCGATCGAAACTGCCCTAAAAACCCTAGCAGGGAAAGCGGAAAATTCCATCGAACAAATAACAACCCTAGAAGACTTAGAACAGCTAAGGGTGAATTATCTGGGTAAGAAAGGAGAATTATCGCAGATTTTACGGGAAATGGGCAAATTAAGCCCCGAAGAGAGACCGCGACTCGGTGCGATCGCTAATGAGGTCAAAGAATTAGTACAATCGCTGCTGGAATCCCGGCGAGAAAGTCTCCAGAATGCCCAAATTAAGGCGAAATTAGCGGCGGAAACCCTCGATGTCACCCTACCTGCTCTTAGCCGTCCTTTAGGGCGAATTCACCCCTTAAATAGCACAGTTGATCGCATGATCGATATTTTCGTCGGTCTGGGTTACAACATCGCCACTGGGCCGCAGGTAGAAACCGATTATTATAATTTTGAGGCTTTAAATATCCCTGCTGACCATCCGGCCCGGGATATGCAGGATACTTTTTTCTTGAGGGATGGTCGTTTATTGCGGACCCATACCTCCCCGGTCCAGATTCGCTACATGGAAAGTCACGAACCCCCGATTCGGATTGTGGCCCCGGGGCGCGTTTATCGTCGCGATACCGTGGATGCAACCCATTCCGCAGTTTTTCATCAAGTGGAATTATTAGCGGTGGACCGGGGATTAACTTTTACGGATTTGAAAGGAACAATTAAAGAATTTCTTAAGCAAATGTTCGGGGCCGATTTACCGGTTAAATTCCGCGCTTCCTACTTCCCTTTTACTGAACCCTCGGCCGAGGTAGATGTGCAGTGGAAAGGCAAATGGTTGGAGGTGATGGGCTGTGGTATGGTGGATCCTAATGTCTTAAAAGCAGTCGGTTATGACCCCCAAATCTATACGGGTTTTGCTGCTGGTTTTGGCGTGGAAAGATTTGCTATGGTATTACATGAGATAGACGATATTCGCCGTTGTTATAATAGCGATATCCGCTTTCTCCGCCAATTTTAGGGGGATAAACCCGATGGTCATGAGTGAAGATTTAACCAAAAAAAGACTCCTATCCGTGGCTTGTCATGCTTCGATCTTTTTGAGTGCTACGCTGGTATCGGTGGGGATTCCCTTAGCTATTTATTTCATTTCTGATGATGAAACGGTGAAGGAAAACGCCAAAGAAGCTTTAAACTTTCACCTAAATATGTGGTTATACTACCTAATTGCCGGGATTCTAGTTTGGGTTTTAATCGGTTATTTGCTCTTACCGATTCTTGCTGTGGTGAATATGGTTCTCCCCATTCTTGCTATTCTGCAAGTCTGGAAAGATGCCTATAAGGTTTTCCGTTATCCTTTTATTTTCCGGGTTCTGTAATTAATTATCGGGGTTGAAACCTGTTCAACCCTTTTTTATTCCTATTCCCACTAGAAAAATAGCCTCTGGAGTTTATGACTAAAATTGTCATCATCGGTGCGGGGATAGTGGGGGCCACCATTGCCTACGAATTAAGTGCCATCGAAGGATTAGAAATTACCCTCATTGATGAAAAAAAACCTGGACAAGGAGCAACTGGGGCAGCTTTAGGGATTTTAATGGGGATTATCAGCCATAAAACTAAAGGTAGAGCCTGGAAACTGCGGCAAGAAAGTTTAAAACGTTACGAAACCCTCCTTCCTGAGCTAGAATCCCTCACCGGACTGACTATTCCCTGTAACCGTGATGGTATTGTCCTACTGCGATCGAGTGCCGAAGACGAAGAAAATTGGCGCAAGTTAGCGCAAATCCGCCAAGAACAGGGATATTGTCTAGAGATATGGGATACAGAGACTTTAAACCAAAAATGTCCCCAAGTGGCCAGCGAGCATCTCCAGGGTGCTATCTACTCCCCCAGGGATCATCAAATTAACCCGGTCCTGCTCACGGAAGCTCTCGTCGCTGCTGCGGCAAGAAGGGGGGTAAAATGTCAATTTGGGGTAAAAGTTGAAAAATTCGGGAAGACAGAGCTTCAAAGCTCTAGTTTGAGGCAATGCACCCACGTTTACAGTTCCAGTGGTATAGAGGAAACCGACTTTTTGGTTCTTTGTGCGGGAATCGGTTCCACTGCTTTAACTGAAACTCTTACCCATCCAGTGGAGATCCGACCGGTTTTAGGGCAAGCTTTGCAGATAAAATTGACCCAACCCTTAGAAAGTTCCGATTTTAAGCCGATTTTAACGGGAAATGACCTGCATATTCTGCCTTTGGCCGGAGCGGAATACTGGATTGGGGCAACGGTGGAATTTATAGACGAAAAGGGCGAAATTATCGCCGATACTGCCCTATTAGAGCAAGTGTATCAACAGGCGATCGCTTTTTGTCCATCTTTGGCTGCGGGTGCGATCATGCGTACTTGGTCAGGTAAGCGACCGCGACCGGAGAAAAAATCCGCTCCCATCATCGAATATTTGCCCGGATACGATAACGTTATTCTAGCCACGGGACACTACCGCAACGGGGTTTTATTGGCCCCCGCTACCGCTAAAATGGTCAAGGAAATGTTAAGTGGTAAGTTAGGTATTGATCGCTTATCGGCAGCCGATGACCCTATCTGACCAAGAAAGACAACAACTCTGTGACACTGCTCGGGAAGTGGCGAAACTTTCCTATTCTCCCTATTCCCGTTTTCGGGTGGGGGCGGCGGTCTTGACAGATAAAAAGATTTATGCTGGTACTAATGTAGAGAACGCTAGTTATGGCTTGAGTTTGTGCGCAGAAAGGGCAACTTTAGCGCAAATAATCGCAGCGGGCGATCAAGAAGTACGGGCGATCGCTATAGCCTGTATCGATGGGGTGGACAAGGATGATATTAGTCAGTTAACTCCCTGCGGAGCCTGTCGTCAATGGATAGCCGAATTAGCGCCGCAAGCAGAGATTATTATCTGTGGAACTCAGCAAAATTATCGTTTTAGTCTCTCGGATTTACTGCCTTTTTCCTTTCGTTTTTAACTGTGGGTAAAGTGTAGGGGTTAAGGTACTACAATGCTATCGCCTTGATGCACTTTTGACTATTTAGGGTTTGCTGAATAAATCCGCCAATTGAGACTTGAATTGGCGGAGAATCATCAAAAACAGTTTTTGCCTCCTCAAATGAGGCTGGCTGCTTTGATAGATTGCGTTTTGCCTTATTTTTATCCCAGTAAAACTGCCTAAAGCCATTATACTGCTACCCACTGAAACTGATGGCACATTTTTGATATGTTTTGTCTATTACTTGAACGGGATATATTCAACTGTATTGAACCATCGATCTGGTTCAGAAACCCAAGTAAATTTCCAGTGGGGCTAAAGCTGACGAATATTACTAAAATCTCGCTAACTGGAAGATATGCCACTTGTCTTAGGCTGCTTCATCTCCAACACTTAAGGGGCTAATAACTAAATTTTATCTCCTCCCGTGGCGACATTTTTAAATCTTTCTTGGGCAGCGGAAAAAGCCTCTTTCATCACCATTTGGATCCTTTTAGGATCGGGTTTTTTACCCCCCATTAAATCGCCAAAATAGACACAAGCACCCTCTCCTAGGGCCCAGGTATAGGCGGCAGCCCAAGAAGCGGCGATGACACTGCCAAAACCGGGAATAAATTTCACTAATTCCCGACCGATGGCCTGGGCCAAAAAGCCGCCAGCGATCGCACTGACAATTCCACCGGCTTGGGATGGGGTTAAGACTTGACCGTATAGTTTGCCTAAAACCCCCACCATTGACACTTGTAGGGCGGTTAACACGGGCATAGTCGCTAAGGGTAAGGGAATCGCCGCCAAGGTTCCCGCTATGACGGAAAAGGCTAACATATAGCGTCGGGCCACGTCCCGATAGAGATGGCCTAATTTATCGCTGGTTTCCCGATCTAAAAGTTGGTGGATGGTGTTAGCCTCGGCTTTTGGCAATAAATCGGCTAAATTGTCTCTAAATGCCTCTAAACCGTAAAAAACGGGGTTGTAACCGTCTTCCTCTAGGGTGAAATCTATTAGCACAGAATTGTCATATAAATCCTTAAAAGTTTCTTTAATTTCTTGATAGGCGCGATTGATATCCTCGCAATCGGGAGGATAAGGGGGATGATCGGCGGTATTAGGAGGATAAAGCTGATGAAGGCAGGTTACAGCCAGTAAACAGGGGATTTTAGGGTATTTTTGCCGCAGTTGTCTGGTAATTTCCAGAAGGCTATCGGTGGCAAAATCATCAATTTTTACCGTCACGATAAAAACTTGGGCGCGTCCCGTGTTTTCGGCTAAATCTGCTAATAATTCCGCGATTACCGTGTCTGTGTGTTGATAGGCATCTCCTAACCCCACTGTATCGGTAAAAATCAACAGGGGTAAGTCTTCCGCGGGGTAGGTGTAGCGCTGGGTGTTTTGGGTGTGGGGACGGAAACCTTGCCCGACGATTTCCGCCGAAACTCCCGTTATTCCCCGAATAATCGAACTTTTTCCCGTTTGGGGTTTGCCGATTAACAGCGCCTCGGTGGTGGGTAATTCTTGACGGACTTTTTCTAAAATTTCCGCCACTTGAGTGTCACTAACACTAAACCACTGGAGGACAGTATTAGTCAACTGGTCGATGGGGAGTCTTTTCATCACTTCCCCCGTGAGACTATTCCAAGTATTGACCAAAGAATCAATGGGCAGTTTATCAGTCATGGGGATTAGAAGGGTTTATGATAACTAAATTGACACTCCCGTCGTCAAGCTGACGCTGTGACGGGGGATTCTTGATTCATAGAAACCCGCTTTTGGGTACAAGTACCAAAGAGTCTTACAGTTTCTCCCCAAGCTTGAAATTCCGACTGTCCATC
>NZ_BJKP01000031.1:0-12666 GCF_008974145.1 Microcystis aeruginosa NIES-4325
CTGGTCATTCTAACTGGGTTAGGTCAGTGGTATATAGTCCCGATGGTCGCTATTTAGCTAGTGGGAGTGGTGACAAAACTATCAAAATTTGGGAAGTAGCAACGGGAAAACAATTGCGTACTCTTACTGGTCATTCTAACTGGGTTAGGTCAGTGGTATATAGTCCCGATGGTCGCTATTTAGCTAGTGGGAGTGGTGACAAAACTATCAAAATTTGGGAAGTAGCAACGGGAAAACAATTGCGTACTCTTACGGGTCATTCTAACTGGGTTAGGTCAGTAGCATATAGTCCCGATGGCCGCTATTTAGCTAGTGGGAGTGGTGACAAAACTATCAAAATTTGGGAAGTAGCAACGGGAAAACAATTGCATACCCTTACGGGTCATTCTAACTGGGTTACGTCAGTAGCATATAGTCCCGATGGCCGCTATTTAGCTAGTGGGAGTGATGACAATACTAGCAAAATTTGGCGGGTGGGACGGTAAACTTGTGTTTGGGGTGACAGCAATAACTTTTGTCTATCAAAAATGAGCGCTGAAGATGATATTATCTAGAGCAAAAAAAGCCAGTCTTCCCTAATTTTTCGGAAAAACTGGACAAGCTAATCTTGAGATTTTAACCGACGTTAGCGGTTTGTTTTTGGCTAAAAAATGCCGCCAAAACCTGTTCGGCAATCTGGGGACTGGTTAAACCCAAATCAGCGAAGGATTCCTCTGGTTTTGCGTGGTCTACTAATTTATCGGGAACCCCGAAACGCTTGACTGGAACTAGAATATTAGCATCCTGTAAAGCTTCCAAAACCGCAGAACCAAAACCACCCATTAAACAACCTTCTTCCAAAGTCACCACTTTACCAAGACGTTGGGCAAGGGGAAAGATAAGTTCTGTGTCAAGGGGCTTGACAAAACGAGCATTAACCACTGTAGCTTCGATGCCGTGTTCGCTGAGGATTTCGGCCACTTGTAGGGAAGTGTTGACCATCGTGCCGTATCCTAACAGGAGAATATCATCGCCACTGCGGAGAATTTCGCCCTTACCGATGGGTAAAGCTTCCCAACCTTCTTCCATCAGGGGAACCCCTAAACCGTTGCCCCGGGGGTAACGCATGGCAATGGGGCCGCTGGTATGATTAATCCCCGTCACCACCATTCTTTGCAGTTCTGCCTCATCTTTGGGGGCCATAATGGTCATATTGGGGATACAACGCAGGTAGGCGATATCGTACATCCCCTGGTGGGTTGGTCCATCGGCCCCGACAATACCGGCCCGGTCCATGCAGAAGAAAACCGGTAGATTTTGAATGCAGATATCGTGAATAATCTGATCAAAAGCCCGCTGCAGGAAAGTAGAGTAAATGGTGACAACCGGACGCATTCCTTCGCAAGCAAGACCACCAGCGAGAGTAACGGCGTGTTGTTCGGCAATTCCCACATCGATGTACTGTTTCGGTAGTTTTGCCTGAAATTTATCTAATCCCGTCCCAGTAGCCATGGCGGCGGTGATACCGATAATGCGCGGGTCATTTTCCGCCAATTTAGTGAGAGTATGCCCGAAAACTTTAGAATAAGCGGGAGGTTTCGGTTTACTGGAGGGAATCGGTTTACCCGTGGCTAAATTAAAGGGATTTTGGGCATGATAACCCACTTGATCTTTTTCGGCCCATTCGTAGCCTTTGCCTTTAACGGTGGCAACGTGGACGAAAACCGGTCCGTGTACCTTATGGGCCTGTTTGAAAGTGGCGATTAATTCGGGAATATTATGACCATCAATCGGGCCAAAATATTTAAAGCCCAATTCTTCGATGACTGCGCCAACTTTGGGAACTGCTAACCGTTTCATCCCTTCTTTGACTCGTTCCATTTCGGGAGTGAGGGAGTCACCGAAGAAGGGTAGATGTTTAAATTGTTCCTCGAGATTATCGGCGATAAACTGGACGGGATCGCTCAGACGAACTTTATTGAGATAGCGGGAAATTGCCCCGACGTTGGGGGAAATGGACATCTCGTTATCGTTGAGGATAACCATGATGTTGGTGTTCGGTAAATGTCCAGCATGGTTAATCGCTTCTAGGGCCATACCCCCAGTTAAAGCGCCGTCCCCGATGATCGATACCACCTTGAAATCTTCCCCCTTGGCATCCCGGGCTAAAGCCATTCCTAACCCCGCAGAAATGCTCGTAGAGGCGTGTCCAGCCCCAAAATGGTCAAATTTGCTCTCGCAACGTTTTAGATAGCCCGCAACGCCGTTTTTTTGGCGCAGGGTGTGAAAATCGTTATAGCGGCCGGTGAGGAGTTTGTGCGGATAAGCTTGGTGTCCCACGTCCCAAAGGACTTTATCCCGATCGAGATCGAGGGTTTGGTAAAGGGCGATCGTTAGTTCTACGACCCCTAACCCCGGTCCCAAATGTCCACCGGTAGCGGCGATCGTCTGGAGGTGTTTTTCGCGAATCTGACGGGCAATATCTTCTAATTGACGGAGTGATAAACCATGTAACTGGTTGGGATGAGTAATTTCACTTAGGTGCATATCGGCTTCTTTTTCAAAGTAGTTTATCCCTATACTCACTGTATAGGATTTCCAGCCTGAGATGAAGGAAAATCTAGGCTAATCTGGCCGCCGTGCGTAAAATTTGACCGGCTAACATGGCGGCCCCAAAACCATTATCGATATTAACCACACCGATACCGACCGCGCAGGAATTGAGCATAGTTAACAAAGGAGCAATACCACCGAAACTGGTTCCGTAACCGATACTGGTGGGAACGGCGATCACCGGGCGATCAACTAATCCTGCTACCACACTTGGTAAGGCTCCTTCCATTCCCGCAACAACAATTAACACATCAGCAGCATCCAGTAGATGGCGATGATTCAAGAGGCGATGAATTCCCGCTACTCCCACATCCCAGAGACGCTGCACGCAAAAACCGCATAATTGAGCAGTAACCGCCGCCTCCTCCGCTACGGGAATATCGGCAGTTCCCGCCGTTAGGATGGAAATTATGCCCTTTGGGGGATTTTCTGGGGCGATTGCGGCAATGGCACAGATGCGGGCTAAGGGATAATAAACTAAGTCTGTTACCTGTTCCTGTAGCTGGGCTGCTATCTCTGCTTCAATGCGGGTGGCCATAACCACGGGACTATTTTGACGCAAAACACCGATAATTTGGGCGATTTGAGCGGTGGTTTTACCCGGTCCCCAGATAACCTCCGGAAATCCCGTTCTTAGTTGACGATGATGGTCAATTTTAGCGAAGTCTTCCACCGGTTCAAAGGCCAGATGTTTAAGTTTATCTAAAGCTGTCTCCGGGTTAATTTCTCCCCTGGCAACGGCGGTCAGCAGCGATCGCAAATCGGCAGGATGCAACATGATCAGTTATCAGTTATCAGTTATCAGTGGGTAAGTTAACAGTTATCAGATTTGAGTTTTAAGTGAGCAGTATGTGTTAAGTGACCAGTATTAAATAGCAGTTTCTTGCCATCTTTTCACTGTTTACTGCTCACTGATTACTGCTCACTGTTTACTGATCACTGATATTAAGAGGCCATGGTGGCTGCGGGACGGCGGCGGCGATAAGTACGATTGTTCGCTGGTTCCGTTGCCGCCGCTTGCAGGAGGAAAATCACTAGAGGTTGACTCTTTAACTCCCGTTTGATTAAACGTTGCAAAGTCGTCTCGATTTCGGCCCGCAAACCGGCCCAATCCTGGTCCCCCGTGGCGGTTTTAAATTCACCAATGCGATCGCTTAAACAGCGTTCGATCGCCCGAATAATTAACTGATTCAGCAGCGGGATTTCCACTTTTGTCACCACACCGCGCAAATTAATCTCTGGATGTGCGCTTAATTGTCCCTCCCCGTTAACGAAGGCGGCGATCGTAATCACACCATCTTCGGCTAACTGTTGTCTTTCCTGCATAATGTGTTCGTGGACCACACCCGCTTGATCAACTAACTCGATTCCCGAAGGTACTGGTGCGCCGAGGCCAATGCGATCGCCAGTTAACTCGATCGTGTCACCATTTTTGACAATTACCATATTTTCGGCGGGAATCCCCATACTTTGGGCCATCTGAGCGTGTTTGACCAGCATTCGGTGTTCTCCATGCACTGGCACAAAAAACTTCGGCCGGGTCAAAGATAGCATCAATTTATGGTCTTCTTGGGAACCATGGCCGGAAACGTGAATTCCCTTATCGCGTCCGTAAACCACGTTAGCTCCCTGCATCATCAGGCGATCAATTGTATTGACCACAGCGATCGTATTACCCGGAATCGGATTAGCGGAAAAGACAATCGTATCCCCCTGACGCACACGAATATGAGGATGTTCACCCTTAGAAATCCGCGTCATGGCCGCCAAAGGTTCCCCTTGAGATCCTGTAGTTAAAATGACGATTTTATCATCAGCTAAATTGCGGGTTGCCTTCAAGGGTTCAAATAGATCATCGGGACATTTTATATACCCCAAATTACGCGCATGAGCGATGACATTTAACATCGATCGACCCACTACCACCACTTTCCGGTTAAATTTCTGGGCCAATTTCAACACCAGATTAATCCGATGCACCGAGGAAGCAAAGGTAGTAATCATAATCCGTCCCGTTGCTTGGTTAAAAACCCGCTCTAAACCGGGATAAACGGAAGCTTCCGAGGGAGTATAACCGGGTACTTCTGCGTTAGTGGAATCACTCAATAAACATAGCACCCCTCTCTCGCCGTGTTCGGCAAGTTTTTGCAGATCAAAAAATTCGCCATCCACGGGAGTATGGTCAATTTTAAAATCTCCTGTGTGAATAACTACCCCTAAAGGAGTGTGAATTGCTACACAAAAACTATCGGCGATCGAGTGGGTATTGCGGATATATTCCACCATGAAAGATTTACCTAAACGCACCATTTGCCGAGGAGCAACGGTTTCTAATTTGGTACGATTTGCTAATCCTGCTTCTTCCAATTTATCCCGCAATAAAGCCATCGCTAGGCGCGGACCGTAGATAATTGGTACATCAAATTGTTTGAGATGGTAGGGAATGCCACCGATATGATCTTCGTGACCGTGGGTGACGATCATGCCCTTAATTTTATGGCGATTTTCTCTTAGATAAGTAATATCGGGAAGCACTACATTGACCCCGTGCATATCATCGGAGGGAAAAGCTAAACCAGCATCCAAGAGAATAATCTCATCATCGTATTCAAAAACACAGGTGTTTTTGCCGATTTCGTGTAATCCTCCTAGGGGAATGATCTTTAGTTTTGCTTGGGTTTTATCTTGACTCATTAGGTATCCTTTGATGGTAAGTTATGATGATTTTTCAGGTGGGTTTTGTGGACGGGAAATCTCAAAAAATGAATAGTTAGAATAAGTCTAACTAGGAGAATAACACCTAGTTAAATTCACTTATGTCAATACTTTCTATCCGTTCTAAACTATATTTTTTTCTAGTTAAGCTATCAACATTATAACCTATTTCTCGAAAAAATCCTAGTTTAGTTAGCCAAATTTTCTAGTATTTTTCTAAATTAAAGCCAATTCTTGCATAATTTTTGCTAATCCTTCTTCTAGTTCGGGACTTAAGGGACATAAAGGAAGTCTTAGACCCCCCACATCCCAACCGACTAGATTTAAGGCCGCTTTAATTGGAATTGGATTAGTGGCACAAAATAAACCTTTAAACAGGGGAAATAATTTCAAATTAATCTCGATCGCTTTGGCCGCATCTCCAGTTAAGAAAGCTTTAATCATCCCTTGTATTTCTTCTCCCACTAGATGACTAGCAACACTGACCACTCCCACCGCACCACAGGTTATCAGGGGCAAGGTGAGAAAATCATCGCCAGAATAAATAGCGAAATTTTCAGGAGTATGACAGTAAATCTTGCAGGTTTGTTCTAAATTACCACTAGCTTCTTTTACCGCCACAATATTATCAACTGCTGCCAGTTTAATAATCGTTTCTGGGGTCATATTTTGACCCGTGCGACCGGGTATATTATAAAGCATCACCGGCAGATCCGGACAAGCTTTGGCAATGGTGCGAAAATGCTCATATAAACCTTCTTGGGGAGGTTTATTGTAGTAGGGAACCACTTGTAAAGAACCATCTAAACCCAGTTTAGCAGCCTGTCGGGTCGCTTCGATCGCTTCGGAAGTGGAATTAGAACCCGTCCCCGCAATCACTTTTCCCCGACCATTAACCGCTTTTTTGACAATACTAAATAGTTCGTATTCTTCCTGCCAACTGAGGGTGGGTGATTCTCCCGTCGTCCCACAGACCACTATACCATCGCTACCGTGAGTAACTAGATAATCGGCCAATTTTTCCACCAGGGCATAATTAACTTGACCCTCGACGGTGAAGGGAGTCACCATCGCCGTAATTACTCGTCCAAAATATGTTGTTTCACTCATTGATCAGTTATCAGTTATTAGTTATCAGTTTCTGAAGGCAAGAGGCAAGAGGCAAAAGACATAATCTGGCAATTCTCCTACCTAAAAAGAAGGTTATCAACTAAGTACATTGTAGCTTTTAGCTTAACAAATTAGGTTTTAGATTCAGTCCTTGTTATCGGGTTTTGAGCGATCAACAATCAGCCTTTATTTATCCGATTAATTAGCTATTTTTCTAGTTAACCTCTTGCATAATTAATTTTTGAGGGTTCAAAAACGGCACAAGTAAGGATTAAATTGCCTAAAATCTGTAAATAGACCATTTAATTGATTATTATTCATTCTTAATCCTCCTGACTACTGACTACTGGCTCCGTTCTGACCTCGGCGTGAGCTTTTGTCGAACGCTGATCTCACGGCCGAAGCCTAACCCTAACAACAATTTTTGATTTTTACCAGAGGTCTAGTTATTATCGCCTCGATCCAGCTGATGGCCGATAGCTTAATTATTACACTGTTGCTAATCTTGAACCGACGAGATTTTTCTTGACTAAAAGTTCCGCAATTTGTACGGCATTTAAAGCCGCACCCTTGCGAATTTGATCGCCGCATAGCCACAATTCTAGACCGTTAGGATGGGAGATATCTTGACGAATGCGTCCCACTAACACTTCATCGCGACCGGTGGCATCAATTGGCATGGGAAAATAATTAGCCTCCCAATCTTCCACTAATCTTACCCCCGGAGCAGACTCAAGAATTTCTCTGGCCTTCACCACAGAAAAAGGCCGACTAAATTCCAGGTTAACCGATTCCGAATGGGCCCGCAGGACCGGAACCCTCACACAGGTGGCACTAACCCGCAGCTCTGGACAAGCAAAAATCTTGCGGGTTTCGTTGACCATTTTCATTTCTTCCTCACAGTACCCTTGACCATTAATCGGGGTATTGTGGGGAAAAAGATTAAAAGCGAGGGGATAGGGGAAGGAATTAGTGGGAGGTTGCCGATTGTCAAGAATTGCTTGTGCTTGTTGTTTTACCTCCTCCATCGCTCGCGCCCCAGCACCACTAGCCGACTGATAAGTAGAAACTACTACTCGCTCGATCGCCTGTACTTGGTGAAGAGGCCAGATCGCCACTCCTAAAAGAATTGTCGTACAGTTGGGATTAGCGATAATGCCCCGGTGATTGTCCACACTGTCGGGATTGATTTCCGGGACAACTAAAGGCACTTCGGGATTCATGCGAAAAGCGCTGGAGTTATCGATAATCGTCGCACCGGACTCGACAATAGTTTTCGCCCAAGCTTTTGAGGTGGATCCCCCAGCAGAAGCGAGAACGATATCCACGTCCTGAAAAGAGCCCTCGTTTACCGATTCGATTAGGAGACTTTCGCCCTGAAAATTGAGGGTTTTTCCAGCAGAACGCTCGGAAGCGAGTAATTTTAGACTAGCGAGAGGAAAGTGACGACTAGCTAATAACTCTAGTAATTCCGTTCCCACGGCCCCGGTAGCCCCTAAAATAGCGACCCGTACTTTTTGACTCAAATTATGTAACCTCCTGACGAGTTGGGTGATGATAATAATCCGAAGAAATCGTTAAGGTAAAAAATCTTTTTTGTCCACCGAGTTATTCTAAAACTTGGATTGATCGGCTTTTGATCAGCAAAATCTTCTGATTGGGCTGAACTGCCCCAAGGACGGAATAAATTAAATATACCCCATTGACCGCTAAAATAAAAAGATTGTGAGAGCTTGGGGAGCAACTGCAGCTATTCCCCTAGAATATCATGAGCGGGACGGATCCACCGCAGGCGTAAACACCGCTCACCCTATTATAAACGTTCCTTGTCGTAAGAGCTAGAAAAATCGATGAAAGTTATTCAGGAAAAGCTTCCTGCCAGTCAGATAGGTTTAGAAATTGAAATTCCCGCCGAAACCACGAAAAACACCCACGAGAAAGTGGTAAATAATTTAGCGAAGTCGGCCAATATACCCGGTTTTCGCCCTGGTAAGGTTCCCCGTCAGATTCTTCTGCAAAGATTGGGATCTAAGGCGGTAAAAGCGGCAGTAATTGAGGAATTAATCGAAAATTGCCTCGAATCTGCCCTGAAACAGGAGGGGATCGAGTCCCTGGGCAATTCGCAGCTATTGTCTAAGTTTGAAGATTTGATCGCTGCCTATGAACCGGGTAAAGCTTTGACTTTTTCGGTTTCCCTGGATGTCGCCCCGACAATTATTCTCGGAGATTACGAAAATCTGAGCGTTACCGCCGAAGAAACCGTTTATGACCCCGAATCCGTGGAAAATTGGTTTAAAGAGCGTCAAGAACAGTTAGCGACATTGGTTCCCGTGGAAGATCGCGGGGCGCAGCTGGGAGATGTGGCGATCGTTGATTATCGAGGAAAATCCGCCGAAACTGGCGAGGATATCCCGGATATTGACGGCGAAGATCTGCGGGTGGATATGGAAGCAGGACGCTTTATCGAGGGGATGGTGGAAGGAATTGTCGGCATGAAACCGGAAGAAGTCAAAGAGATGACTTTAACTTTCCCGGAAGATTATCCCAAAGAGGATGTGGCAGCAAAAGCGGTAATTTTTACAATTACGATGAAAGAGTTAAAAGCCAAGGAATTACCCGATCTTGACGACGATTTTGCCCAAGAAGTCAGCGATCAGGAAACAATCGCCGAATTAAGAGCAAGTTTAGAGAAACGCTTCCGAGAAGAAGCGGAAAAGGAAACCAAAGACAGCATTTATGAGGCTTTAACCAAGGCATTAGTCAAGGGTGCGACTTTAGATTTGCCGGAAACGCTGATCGAAAAGGAAGTGACACAAATTTTGACCCAAAGCTTCATGCAGTTCCAACAAATGGGGCTAGATGTCAACCAGTTGTTTACAAAAGATAATATTCCCAAAATGCGGGAAAGCACCCGTCCCGATGCGATCGAAAGTCTGAAACAGACTCTCGTGGTGCAGGAATTGGCTAAAGTCGCAGGCATTGAAGTCAGTCCCGAAGCGGTAACGGAAAAAATCGCTAAAATCATGGCGCAATTGTCCGATCGCGACATAGACAGGCAGCGTCTGGAACAGGTGATCACCGAAGAAATCCTGGCGGAAAACACCCTGGCATGGCTAAAGGAAAAAGCCACTATCACCCTCGTCCCCAAAGGTTCCCTAGAGGAGGAAGCAACCGAGGAGGAGGAAACAGAAGAAACCTTAGCAGCCGCAGACGTGGAAGTGTTGGCAGCAAAGGAAGAGTAACCGTAAGGAGTTAGCAGTCCTGTTGGGGTGTTGGGTGTTGGGGGGGGTATTAGTTGAATTCCCCCATTCCCTGATCAGTGATCACTGATCACTGATTCCTGCCAACCGGGGGAAACTTAGGGCATAATAGATGGACAGAAGTGCTAAAGATGCTTAACATTTGCCAGTAAAAGCTCCACAGCCAAGCAAAAATCCTAAGATTGTGATAGCGGAACCGAAAAAATTATGCTCGAATCGAGATCACCTGACTACCCAATTACCAGTAATTGTCGCCCTGCTATCTACGCCAACACGGGGAGAAACTCCCTAGCTAACGTTTTACCCGTGGTAATCGAACAGTCTGGCATGGGTGAAAGGGCTTTTGATATCTATTCTCGACTGTTGCGCGAGAGAATTGTCTTTCTGGGAACCCCCGTCGATGATCAGGTCGCTGATTCGATCGTCGCCCAACTCCTCTACTTGGAGGCAGAAGATCCCGAAAAAGATATCCAACTCTATATCAACTCCCCCGGTGGTTCCGTTTATGCCGGACTAGCTATCTACGACACCATGCAACAAATTCGCCCCGACGTGGCGACAATTTGTTTCGGTTTAGCCGCTAGTATGGGAGCATTCCTGCTTTGTGGCGGCGCAGCCGGTAAACGGATGTCCCTACCCAGTAGCCGGATCATGATTCACCAACCCCTCGGCGGTGCCCAAGGTCAAGCTAGTGATATCGCCATCCAAGCCAAAGAGATTCTCTATATTAAACAGAGACTCAATACCATGCTGGCCCATCACACCGGTCAACCCTACGATCGCATCGCCAACGACACCGAACGGGACTTTTTCATGTCCGCCGTCGAAGCTAAAGAATATGGGTTAATCGATCAGGTGATTTCCCGTCCCGAACTGCCCGATCCTACCGTTCCCGTTACTTCCCTGTAAATAATAAACTATGTCTAAATACGACTCCCACCTCAAGTGTTCATTTTGCGGCAAATCCCAGGAACAAGTGCGAAAATTAATCGCCGGGCCGGGGGTCTATATTTGTGACGAGTGTGTGGAACTGTGTAACGAAATTCTCGATGAGGAATTGATGGAACCGCCCAGTCCGGTCGCCCCCGTGGAGGAACGTCCCAACAAACGGCGATCGGGCCAAAATAAAACCACTTGGGAACAAATTCCCAAACCAAGAGAGATTAAAAAACACCTCGATGACTACGTTATCGGTCAAAATGAGGCGAAAAAAGTGCTGTCTGTGGCCGTTTATAACCACTACAAACGCCTCAAAGATATCCAAACCCAAAAAGCCAGTGGCGGCAATCCGGAAGATGGGATCGAACTGCAAAAATCTAATATTCTGTTAATTGGTCCCACAGGATCGGGAAAAACCCTTCTAGCTCAAACTCTTGCTAAAATCCTCGATGTACCTTTTGCTGTCGCCGATGCCACCACTTTAACCGAGGCCGGTTATGTGGGGGAAGATGTGGAAAATATTCTCTTGCGTCTGTTACAAGTGGCAGATTTAGACGTGGAAGAAGCGCAGCGGGGCATTATCTACATCGATGAAATCGATAAAATCGCCCGTAAGAGCGAAAATACCTCGATTACCCGGGATGTGTCCGGAGAAGGGGTTCAGCAAGCTTTACTGAAAATGTTAGAGGGAACGATCGCCAATGTTCCCCCCCAAGGCGGCCGCAAACACCCCTATCAGGATTGTATTCAGATTGACACCAGCAATATCCTGTTTATCTGCGGTGGGGCGTTTGTCGGTTTAGATAAGGTGATCGATCAGCGTCTCGGTAAAAAATCCATGGGCTTTATTCAACCGGGAGATAGCCAAGCTAGTAAGGATAAGGTAGCGGCAGGGTTATTAAAACAAATGACTCCCGATGATTTAGTCAAATTTGGCATGATTCCAGAGTTTGTCGGTCGAATTCCCGTCCTAGCGGCACTGTCACCCCTGGATGAGGAAGCTTTAATCGCTATCCTGACGCAACCCCGCAACGCCTTAGTGAAACAGTATCAAAAACTGTTGAAGATGGACAATGTACAGTTAGAGTTTAAATCTGATGCCGTCCTAGCGATCGCCCAAGAGGCCTATCGTCGCAAAACCGGGGCCCGGGCCCTGCGGGGTATTGTCGAGGAATTAATGCTCGATGTCATGTACGAATTGCCCTCGCGCAAGGACGTGAAACGCTGTTTAATCACCCGCGAAATGGTGGAAAAACGTTCCACGGCAGATCTATTGGTTCATCCTTCCTCTCTACCCACTCAAGAATCCGCTTAAAGGGAAAAATCGAGGATAATCTCGAAGATGACATCTAGGAACGATTACGCTTGAAATCGTTTCACCGTTCACGGAATGTTTTTCTGGTTCCCCTTACCAGTCGGACACAGATGCGCGACGTTGGCAAAACTCTTGACGAGGATGGCTAGGTATCTAACGATCATGAAAACTCAAATAATCGATAAAACAGTCACTGTCCGCGGTGTTCCCCACTATTACGAGTGGATTCGGCAATCGGAATCTGCCCAGAAAAAGCCGGTGATGGTGTTTATTCATGGTTGGGGAGGATCGGGACGCTACTGGCGATCAACGGCTGCGGCAATTTGCGATCGCTTTGATTGTTTGTTGTACGATATGCGCGGTTTTGGTCGATCTAAATTGCCAGAAAAATCCCCCGATCTTTCCTACGATTTAGAAGAATATGCCCTTGATTTGGCCTTGTTTTTAGATAGTTTGGAAATTGAAAAAATCTATCTCAATAGTCACTCTATGGGGGCATCGGTGGCGACTTTTTTTATTACTATGTACCCCGAAAGTGTGGTCAAAGCAATTTTAACCTGTAATGGCATTTTTGAGTATAATAAAGCGGCTTTTGCTGCCTTCCATCAATTCGGTAAGTATGTGGTACAGTTTCGTTATGATTGGTTTTTAAAAGTACCTTTTGCCGATCGATTATTTATGGCGAGATTTTTGCATCGATCGATCCCAAAATCAGAAAGAATTGCTTTTTTAGAA
>NZ_BJKP01000031.1:12765-43667 GCF_008974145.1 Microcystis aeruginosa NIES-4325
AATTCGGTAAGTATGTGGTACAGTTTCGTTATGATTGGTTTTTAAAAGTACCTTTTGCCGATCGATTATTTATGGCGAGATTTTTGCATCGATCGATCCCAAAATCAGAAAGAATTGCTTTTTTAGAAGATTTTTTGGCGGCAGATTACGAGGCCGCCCTAGGCACAATTTATACATCTGTGAGTAAAAAAGCAGTGGAAATTATGCCGGGTAAATTTGCTGAGATTAAGGTACCAACTCTTTTAGTATCAGGGGAAAAAGATATTATTATCCCTGCCAAAATGGGCAAAATGGCGGCGGATTTGAATAATAATATCCAGTATGTGGAGATGGCTAATACCGCTCACTTTCCCATGTTAGAAGATGCCCCTACTTATCTACAAAAATTGCGAGGTTTTTTAGAAATTAATTAGGGTTTGCTAGGGGAAATGAGTTTCTATGATGTGACTCACAAGTATATTCAGGATAAAGAGTTACGCCGTCAGGGTGGATATTTGGGGGTACAGCGTCGCCAGGATTTAAAACCAGAAATATCTGCTGCTGTGTTTGCTACGAAACCTCCTCAGTTGCTTAAACCTATTGTGAAAGCTAAAGGGATAAGCTTGATTTTAGTGGAGGAAATTATACAGCGGAATTGGATGATCAGTTACGCTATCAAATTGTTTCAGAGTTGTTTGGCGAGTGGCTTAAGGACAAGGTTGGAGTAGTTCAACTCATCAATAAAAATAAATAGAAGCTATTTTCAGTAGATTTTTTATCCGAAAATAGCTTCCTATTTAGAGACAGAAACATCAGGTTTACCTAGGTAAATCCTAGTCTTTTGTCTCAAAATAGAATTTACACTGTAAATTCTATTCTAAAATTTTCTTTACACCCCATGCAATGGCACCCGATATAGCGGCCCCAACTGCCACACCTCCTGCGAAACACCAAGCACTACTAGCAAGTGTAGGTGAAACTCCACCATTGATTCTCTGGTATTCAGATTCATGTACTTCATCTAAAAAGCTTTCAGAATCAAGGAATAAATCATATCCAGCAGGACACTCTAAGTTGTCAATCCTGATTTTTTGCATAATACTCATCCTTTATTTTGAGAGCGTCCAAGCAATAGCACCAACTGCGACGATACCAACAACCACTCCACAAGCAAAAGTGGTCGCAACAATCGTTGGCGTCGTTGGTGTTGTGGCTCCACCAGAAACACTGCAAAGCTCGTCATCATTTAGATAATCTAAAAAGCTTTCAGAATCAAAGAGTAAATCCGCACCAGCAGGGCGTAACTCAGAAATAGTAATATTAGCCATTTTTGTTTCCTCTTTGGAAAAGGGAGATGATTTGAGTTTGAGGTAATCAGATTTGTGTTTTTCCTGTCCCTATGACTATTATTTTTGCCTAACTCTCCAGCAATGACAATAGGTTAAGCAACTTTAAAATTAATCTAACTGACACAATTATGTCTCAATTTTACCGACTAAACACCGTAACTTCATGTAGATTATGACCGCAAATGCCCATAATCTCGTATCAACGAGCTTTGTTTTTCAAGACATAAATAACACAATTATGTCTTTTTTATATCTCTCGGCCCAGGGTTCGGGTGGTGGCAGAGCAAAAAAATAGCCCCATGACCTAATGAGGCTAAAATCTACCGATGGGCCGATCGCTCTTTGATTCCCAGATAGGCGACTAATATCAGCCTGCCAACTCTAATCCCTGATAAACATCCTCAGAATCAGCATTCAAATAAGGACGCTGCCAATCAATCCCCAACCCAGAAAACTGCTCAGAAATAGCAGCAATTCGACCCGCCGCAGAATTGTCCTCCTGTTGCCAAGCCATCAATAACCCATTGGCTATAATCTGACAGCGATTCATCCCAAAACTCTCCTCACTGCCAAACTTTTTGTCTGGTTCTTCCGCCAACCCCAAACCCGGTGCTAACTCCAGAGTAAACAAAGGTACCTCTGGCTTAAAAACAGACTGATTTTCTTGATAAACATGAGCCACAACCTGCCTGACCAACTCATAATCTGTTTTGCCAAAATAAAGCACCCCAGCATCATATCGTTGATAATCAACCGGATTATATAAAGCCTTAAAACTAAAAGGAATCCCCCTCTCATTTAACCTTTCAGTCAACCCAGTCATCACAGCCACCGCGCCTTCGGGAGTAACATTAAAATAGAGCCGCACCATAGCTTCCTCTCTCTGTAAACCGGCATTACCCACCGCCATATAAAAGCCATTTTGTACAAAATTCTTAGGCATCAAAATTGACACAACAGCACCCACTGCCGCCGCTTGCTCAGACTCTTGAAGATGCTTTTCCCGTTGGATATGCAGTCGCAAACCGCCCTTAGTCACAGCCAAACTGCCATCGGTTTCCCCTCTCAAAATCGACCAACCTGAATCAAAATATCCCTCCCCCTTGTTCGCTGCTTCCAACTGTAAAAAAAAGTCCATAGCTACGCCAGCAAAACTATTATTCTCCAAATCTAATTGCTGACCCTTATTCTCAGAACCTAATGCTTGCGATGCTTGCATCGACCCATTATAATAAATGCCATAAAGAAAACTCCTCAACTGTAAGCTCATATATTTATCCTGTATTTCCTTCGGTAAAGCCTGAATCCGAGACAACATCTCAGCAGGCATTTCCCAGGGTTGATAGTTAGGATGACGAATCGAAAAATCAGCGGAAATTTCGAGATTTTCAACAATATCTAACAAAACTTCCTTTAACCGACCTCTAACCTCAGGGGCTAAATGATGGAATTGAGAATTAAGTAATGACATAATTTTTCAAGATACTCAACGATATTAAACTTGGCCAACAACAGAAGAATTCATCTGATTTAACTGAGTAGCAGTAGCGCCAAAAATCGTGGGCATTGATGATTCAGGACGACATAACAAAGCCTTGGCTACCTGAAGCATAGCAATTCCGGTATTATTAAAGATTTTTTGATACTGAACCATTGCCAAAATTGCAATAATTAAAGAAAAACCAGCCAACTGGACTACTTGCTTTAAGAAATCAGGACGATATTCCAAGATTTCTGGGAAAGTTTCTAAATAAGCTAAAGTTAACCCACCGATAGATGGCTGCAGTAATTCTAGGGGAGTAGTGGCTAGTCGCAGAGACTCTTCAATACTGAGAGAATTACTAATCACCAAGCTACCCAACCAAATTTGTAGATAACTAGCGATTGCCATTCCCAAGTCAAATGCTGGATCTCCCCAATCAGACCTTTCCCAATCAATCAACCGTATCCCATTTCCATTAATATCTTCCCAGTTTCGATTCAGAAGAATATTATTCAGCTTGATGTCATTGTGAGTCAGACAAACAGGAGAAATAGTTTCACTGGCTCGATGAACTGCTTCTCCTAAGCTATCATATCGTTGATAAAGTGCAAAAAATTTCAATCCATCCATCGGAGCCATGCCAAAAATTTCAGGACTGATCCTTCCCAAACTCTCTAATAATAGCGGAGATACTTTCGGTTTTCCAGCAAACTCTTCTTTGACAAAAAATTCCCGATAAATACTCTGATTCCAGGTATCACGGTGAATTGTCGCCAAACAACTGCCGATTTGAGTAGCAATCTGAGCCGGAAAGAGATTCTCTTTAGAATAAAACTCTGCTAAATCATGATAATTATCCAGATAAGTAGAAACTAAAATTGAGTTATCAGCATCGTGGAGCAGTAATTCTGGCAGAAAACTACGCCAATGGTCAATTTCAGGAAAGTTCTCTAGAAATTTTGGGATTCGCCATTCCCCAAAAAACTCACCCACCGTTTCCTTTTCTAAATTAATAAATTGTTCTTGTTTAACCAGTAACTTTCGCCCCTCTGGTAAAGTCACTAATAAGTTAAAATTTTTAGCCTGAATCTGCTCTAATCCTGGATTTTCTAGGCAGCGATCACAGATTTTTTGGTCGATTAAATAGTCATAAACATTTTGAGAACTTAACACAAATTTCATAATTACAATTATTCTCAAATATTGCTGATCTGTTTTTGTTTATTTCAATCATAATTGATGATAGCCTTATTGACAAGCTATTCATCTGCATTAAAAAGACATAATTAACACAATTATGTCTAAACTTCAGCTAATCTCGCCAGTCAACCTACCTGTTAGATTGGTTTAGGGCTAATTGCGATCGCTTCATAGACAAAGAAACCAGGAGACAAGGCGGCTTTTGCCGCCTTTCATAAATTCGGTAAGTATGTGGTACAGTTTCGTTATGATTGGTTTTTAAAAGTACCTTTTGCCGATCGATTATTTATGGCGAGATTTTTGCATCGATCGATCCCAAAATCAGAAAGAATTGCTTTTTTAGAAGATTTTTTGGCGGCAGATTACAAGGCCGCCCTAGGCACAATTTATACATCTGTGAGTAAAAAAGCAGTGGAAATTATGCCAGGTAAATTTGCTGAGATTAAGGTACCAACTCTTTTAGTATCAGGGGAAAAAGACATTATTATCCCCGCCAAAATGGGCAAAATGGCGGCGGATTTGAATAATAATATCCAGTATGTGGAGATGGCTAATACTGCTCACTTTCCCATGTTAGAAGATGCCCCTACTTATCTACAAAAATTGCAAGATTTTTTAGAAATTAATTAGAATGCCAAAAGGTCAGGAAAAACGCCCCCAGGCCACACCAATCAGGATAGTAACCCCGAAAAAGAGACGATACCAGACGAAAACCCAGGTACTCTGTTTTTTGAGATAATCTAATAACCAAGCGATCGAAAGATAGGAAAATAGCGCCGAGGAAATTACCCCAATAGCCAGGGGAATTAATTCACTGGTGTTAATCTGGTCGAGAACGCCTTTAAATTCCACTAAACCGGCTAAAGTTATCGCTGGAATCCCCAACAGAAAGGAAAATCGCGCCGCTACGGCCCTTTCTAAACCCATGAATAACCCGGCAGTTAAGGTGGACCCAGAACGAGATACCCCTGGTATTAAGGCTAAAGCTTGGGCTAATCCCATTAAAACCCCGTCTTTTTGTCGCAAAGTCTCAAAACTGCGTTTATGTTTCCCGATTTTTTCGGCTGTACCTAAGAGTAAAGACATGACTATAGAGGCACAGGCGATCGCTGTCATGCTTCTCAGGGGGGAATTATCTAAATCGGGAATGAAAAGTTTCATTAATAAACCAAAGAAAACAATCGGAATTGTGCCTAGGATAATCCCCACGGCTAAACGAAAATCCTGGGAACGATAATCGGAACTAGCCACCGCTTTCACCATTCCCGTGGATATTTGCCTTAAATCCTGCCAAAAATAGGACAATACCGCTGCAATACTGCCCAATTGAATCACTGCCGTATAGGTGACACCGGGATCCCCCCAACCCAAAAAGACGGGAATCGCTTTTAAATGGGCGGTACTGCTAATCGGCAAAAATTCCGTCACTCCCTGCACAAATCCCAAAAAAATCGCCTGTAACCAGTTAATTTTTGCCAGAGGCATGGCGCTAGTGGTTGATTGGGCAATGGCGGCGGGTGTAATCGCCAAAATCACCGTTATTATCGCTAGTCCTAGCCATTTATAACTTTTTTTCAGTAAGGAAAACATCATTTTTCAGTAAAAAAAGGGATGGGGTGTAGGGTGTGGGGAGCTTTTTTCAGTTATCAGTAAACAGTAACCAGTAATCAGTGAAAAGACAACAGCAATTTCCCTTTTAGTAAACAATAAAAAGTAATCAGTGAAAAGAAGGCTCCGGACTTGCCACTTAATACTATTCACTGATCGCTAATTTAAGTATAAATACTTGTTGACAACTCATAGTCGTTATGAGTACACTTAATTTACACAAACTCGAAATGAGTACGACTTAACGATTAGGAGTTGAAGATTATGCTACCAAACCGAGAAGGAGAGAGAGTTCCCGATGTCACCTTTCCCGTGCGTCAAAATAATCAATGGGTGAACATCACCAGCGAGGAATTATTCACAGGAAAAACCGTTGTTCTTTTTGCCTTACCCGGGGCATTCACTCCCACCTGTTCCACCTCCCATTTACCCGGATATAACGAATTAGCCCCAGTTTTTCGGGAAAATGGCGTAGATACTATTGTTTGCTTGTCGGTGAATGATACCTTTGTCATGAACGAGTGGGCAAAAGACCAAGAATGTGATAATGTCCTCTTAATTCCCGACGGCAACGGCGAATTTAGTGCGGGAATGGGGATGTTAGTCGATAAAGCTGACTTAGGTTTTGGTAAACGTTCTTGGCGCTATTCGATGCTAGTCAAAGATGGTGTTATCGAGAAAATGTTCATTGAACCAGAAGAACCGGGAGATCCTTTCAAAGTCTCCGATGCGGAAACGATGTTACACTATATCAACCCAGAAGCCAAAAAACCGCCTTTAGTCTCTCTTTTCTCGAAAGTCGGCTGTCCCTACTGCGTCCGGGCCAAGAAAATGTTAGAAGAAAAAGGCCTACAATACGAAGAAATTATCCTCGGACAGGATGCCACCAGTCGTTCTCTGCGGGCCATGAGTGGCAATACCACCACCCCACAAGTCTTCATTGACGGCCAATTAATTGGTGGTTCGGAAGAATTAGCGGCTTATCTAGAAGCATAATTAATCAGTTAGACCTCAAGTTATCTTTCCATTGCAACTGGAGAGATATCTGTGAGAGGTTTTGCCCGGGCAAGTTAGAGCTTTTTTGTTGGGTGTGATTGTAGTCTGATGTATTTCGTTAATCATTTATAGCGTTTCTCAGTCTTATAAAGTACACCATCTGTTGCCTGTTCCCTAACTAAAACCAGAAACTTTGTGCCTCACAAGTATGAGAATTACTTATTTTGTGAAAGCCCGTGACTTCATAAAGCCAAATGAAAAGGTAGTCGTTATCTTTACAGAGGGAAAACACTTTGTTCTCCACGATGACAACACTGGTTCAACGGGTCAGTGGAAGATCGATCCCAATCGTGAAGTTGACCGTATTATTCTTTATCATCGTGATGATGAGAATAATGCGAATAATTTGTACATAGCGAACCATGCTGGTGCAGAGCCAGCAGACAGGGAAGGTCGATACGACATTCGATTAACTCATGTTCAGTACATAGGGGCAACATCCGTAAATTGGGTTGAGTTTGCTGAAGGTGGGCAAAACCCAATTCGGTATCTTCCTTGATGTAGCTTTGATTACTGAAGGTTCTTGTCATCCACTAATAGGTAGGTGAGAACACGAGGTAAACTATAAGCTGGGAGATTGTGGTGAAAACTTATGAAGTTGACTGTAACACTTGACCGTGACGAAGATGGAGTTTGGGTTGTAGAATGCCCCAGCATTCCGGGTTGTGTCAGCCAAGGTAAAACAAGAGCAGAAGCTCTTGAAAATATCAGAGATGCAATTATCGCCTGCCTTCAAGTTCGTGCAGAACGTGGGCTACCCCTAACGATTGAAACTCACCAAGTAGAGGTAATGGCATAATCATGTCCTCTGCTCTTCCTGTTCTCAGCGGACGTGAGGTAGTCCGAGTATTTGAAACCTTTGGCTGGCAAGTTGCGCGTCAAAGTGCAAGCCATATTATCATGGTTAAGGAGGGCGAACAGGTAACACTCTCTGTTCCTGATCATCGTGAAGTGGCAAAGGGTACGCTTCGTAGTCTTATTCGTACTGCTGGAATTACGGTACAAGAATTTGTTTCTGGCATGAGATGAGCGATAAGAGAGGTCTGATAATTCGAGTGCAGCAGACGGACGAAGGCTGCTGATGCTCAGTTCAAGGTTGTCTGATGCCGCTGATTCGAGCCGTTACTTGTACTGAGCGCATTGGAAGTATCAGTTATCAGCTACTTGTTTTCCGAATTAATTGGCCGTTTTTCAGTTTATTATCAACGTCCAATAGGATCAAAATCAGTCCCTTATGCACCCACAAAAATTATCGAGTATTCTGTTAACTGATCAAGGAGAAAAATTATGGTAGCCACTCCAGTCAAAACCAAAACCACGGGACAATACTACGCCACCCGCATCGATTTAGCATTAGATATCCGCAAAGCTGTTATTGAAATCTTAAGCCAAACCCTTGCCGCTAGTTTGGACCTAAAAACTCAGGTTAAACAGGCCCACTGGAACGTCAAAGGTTTAAATTTCTACCAATTGCACAGCCTCTTCGACGAAATGGCCACGGAATTAGAAGACTATGGGGACATGGTAGCCGAACGGATTACCGCTTTAGGTGGAACCGCCTTGGGAACAGCACGCATCGCCGCCGCTAACTCGATTCTGCCAGAATATCCGGCTGATATCGTCGATGGTAGTGAACATATCGTTGCTTTAGCCGAACGTTATGCCTTATACGCTTCCCATCTTCGTTCTGCTATTGATACCACTGGCAATCAAGGGGATGCCGACACAGCAGATCTCTATACGGAAATCTCCCGGGACATCGATAAACGTCTCTGGTTCCTAGAAGCGCATCTGATTAAATCGGAAGATGTTATCGGTTAATTTATAGATGAATTTGGGGTGTGTTAACGTAGCTTAATACAGCTTAGATTTTGGAACTAGGCCCTTGCATCCCCACATCACGCCCAGTGTGGTTGGTACGGGCCTAGGGCATAGCTTAGAGGTAAAAGTATTAAAGAAATCTGTTCAAGACAAACAGCGATTATCGGTGATCTTGCTTAGGGTAACAAAAAGGCTTACAGTAAAATGTGCCATAAATTATCAAATCTACTAAATTAATTAAGCTGTGCCGAAAGTTGTTATTGCAGGTAACTGGAAAATGCACAAAACCCAGAGAGAAGCTTTGGAGTTTTTGCAAGATTTTAAATCCCATCTAGAGGAAACCCCCGACGACCGAGAAGTAGTTCTTTGTGCGCCTTTTACAGCTTTAGCTGTCCTCTCTCAAACCGTCCACGGTGGTCGTATTCGCTTGGGGGCGCAAAATGTCCACTGGGAAAAATCGGGGGCTTATACGGGCGAAATTTCGGCGGATATGTTAACCGAAATTGGGGTTCACTATGTGGTTATCGGTCACAGTGAACGCCGGCAATATTTCGGCGAAACCGATGAAACCGTCAATTTGAGGGTCATATCTGCCCAAAAACAAGGTTTAACCCCAATTATCTGTGTGGGAGAAAGTAAAGCCCAAAGAGATGCCGGAGAAACGGAAAAGGTAATTATCAAGCAAATTCAAGCAGGTTTAGTCAATGTTGACCAAAAAAACCTCGTTATCGCCTATGAACCCATCTGGGCGATTGGCACTGGGGAAACCTGCGAAAGCGAGGAAGCCAATCGGGTTATCGGTTTGATTCGGCAACAATTAGACAATCCCGAAGTAACCATTCAGTACGGTGGTTCGGTAAAACCGGATAATATCGATGAAATTATGGCTCAATCGCAGATAAACGGGGCTTTAGTCGGTGGGGCGAGTCTAGACCCCGCCGTATTCGCCCGGATTGTTAATTATCGTTAATTGATGTTGCTGCCATAACGCTATTTTCCAAAACCCCGATGCCTTCTATTTCCACCCGAACCTTATCCCCCACCTGCAGCGGTCCGATTCCTTCGGGAGTTCCCGTTAAAATCACATCCCCCGGCAGCAGGGTCATCACTTGGGAGATATAAGCCACCAAGACATCGGGGGGAAAGACCATATCACTGAGATAACTGCTTTGTTTGGGGTCGCTGCCATCATTGAGAAAAGTGGTTAATTGCGCCCCGATACTCAATTCCCGGACAATCCAAGGGCCGAGGGGACAAAAACTATCAAATCCTTTCGCCCGCGTCCATTGGCTATCTTTTTTCTGTAAATCCCTAGCGGTGACATCATTAGCAATGGTATAACCCCATATTTTGCTTCTGGCCTGTGCTGTGCTGCAATTCTTGGCGGTTTCTCCGATAATTAATGCCAATTCTCCCTCATAATCCACTCTTTCCGATTGGGGCGGATAGAAAATCGTTTCACCATCGGCGATAATTGTCGTCGGTGGCTTGAGAAATAAAAGCGGTTCTTCTGGTACAGGCGTTCCCATCTCGGCGGCGTGGGCGCGGTAATTTTTGCCCACGGCAATAATTTTCGACGGGAAACAGGGGGCTAATAGTTGGTAGCTATCAGGTTCTAATTCTATTTTGGTTAGTTGCCCTCCTTGCCAGGGAGGGGCATCAAAGACGACAACGCTACGGTTTAGCTGTAACAGTCCGTAGAAGATTTGTCCTTGACGATGTTTCACTCGTACATAGCGTTGCGCCATATTTTTCTGGGAATGACTAGCGATCGACTCTCGGATAGTAGTATGATCATATATCCTTGCTTCTTTATTAAAAGCTAGAGAGTTATTAAAATCAATTAACCTCTGGCCTTGACAAAGAAGCCTTCTAGTCCATAAGGATTCTGAGATGAGCAATAACTACGAAACTCTTTACATTCTCCGTCCCGATTTAGGGGAAGAAGTCGTTCAGCAACAAGTGGAACGTTATCGGACTCTGATTACCGAACACAGCGCCACAGACATTGAAGTTAAGGTGTGGGGTAAAAAACGTCTGGCCTATCCTATCAAAAAACTCAATGATGGTGTCTATGTGCAGATGAATTATCAGGCCAGCGGCAAACAAGTCGCCCCCATGGAACGAGCCATGCGTTTAAGTGATGAGGTTATTCGTTATTTAACCCTAAAACTCGATCGCGTGGTGGCCCCCCCTGCCGATTTATCTCCCTTAACGGAAATTCCGCCCTCTCCTATCACCGAAGCGGTGGTGGAAGATGACGGTATCTCCGCTGAAGATTAATTATAGTCACAACTGTGTCGGATCAATGCCCAATTCCCGTAATCGGGCAAAAGCGCGATCGCGTTCTTGTTGTGCTTGGTTACGTTCTTGTTGTGCTTGGTTGCGCTCCTGTTGTGCTTGGTTGCGTTCCTCAAAGAGGGTTTCAGGGTCTTTAAATCGTTCCCCATCGGGATAAAAGACCTCTAAACCCTCTTCAAACATCTCAAACCGAATCCCTAGGATTGGGGAAGTCCAGGGAAAATTCAAGGCCGTTACTGGGAAAAAATCCTCTTGCTGATTGGCCCGTACCAATCCCCAGAAATCATGGGAGTCTGGGTCATAGAAAAACATCTCTAATACCCCATACTCCCGATAGAAAGACTGCTTTTTGAGCATTTCCCTGGCACTATTGCTCGGAGAGAGGATTTCAAACACTACCTGGGGAGCAATATTGTCTTCTTCCCATTGTTTATAGCTGCCGCGCTCACCCGGTGGACGGCCGAAAACTACCATGGCATCGGGAGCTTGACGGGGAGCGGGGGGTACAGTTACCTGCTGGGGATACCAGAGCAAATCTCCGGCGACAAAGACGGTTTGCTCTTTAAATAAATACTTGAGATTGGCAACCAAGCGAACAATCCAGCGATATTGAACTGTGTTGTCGGCCATGGGTTTACCGTCGGAATCAGGATAGAAAAGTTGGGGTTCGATGGGTGCTTGAACCATGCTTTATCTCTTGCGATCGCATTTTTGCCTAACTTTATTGTATCATCGCAAATCCTGGGTTTAAAACCCCATCCTTTTAGGACGGCTTTGCCTTGTACTAAATCCGTTGAGTATAGGCTACATATCAGGACAGGCAAAAGGCTTCGACGGTGAGCCTGTGGAATTGCCGAACGGCGAAAGGGAGAATAAATAATCAGTTTTTAATAACAGGATTTAGGATTACATCTAAATTTTTAATAAAGTCGAGGTTGAAAAATACTTGGTCATGAATCCGAGCCACATAAAACCCTTCTTGCAGAATTTTTTTGCGTAATTCTGATGATAAATGAACCGCCGCTAATATGCCATAGAGTTTTTTATCTTTGTGTTCAGGGAAAAAGCGGCGAAACCGTTGCAAAATACTTTTTAATTGTGTAATAGACTCCTCTCTAGCATGACTTTTAACCTCGACGATATAAGCAGTATTTAGCTCACCATTGGTATAGGCAAGGACATCAATTTCTAGGTGTTGTCCTTCTTTACTGACTCGCACACTGGGACTGATAACTTCCATACCAAAGCGTTGTCTGAGAATCTTTTCCATTGAAGGGAGGGCAAGTCCTTCGGTAAAGCTGCCGAATTTTGCACCGAGTCCCCCAATTTGCTGCCCTAATTCTTTGAGTTGTTTGTCAGTTTTCTTCTGTTGCTGACTAACTTCCTTCAATAGTAGGTCAGTCTCCTTCAGTTGTTTGTCAGTTTCTTTTTGAGCAGTCGCTAATTCGGCTAAGAGTCGCCATACGTCTTCGGATGTAGTTGTCATAGCTAATTTTTTCTCTCTGATTTAGTCTATAGAGTTTCCTGTTCGCAAGAGGTACATTATCAATGTTGAAAAGCTTAATTATCAAAGGTTAAAGTGTGTCACACGGGCGTGAGAACCGCTATACATTATTAAAGCGAAACCGCTTGTTTTTATTTTTTTCAATAGTAGTTATAGAGATAAGTCAATCTATTGGTCACCCGAAAATTCCCCCCATAATCTTGAGATTTTTTTGATAAATTGGGACTCGATCGAGGATAATTAAAAGAAATATTTTGACTCATAACCAAATCTAATCAAGAAACCCAGTGACGATTCCCCTGCTAGAGTTGTTTGTATTCGCCACCGTTTTGTGCGGATTTTTAGGAACATTCCTGAAAAAAAACTTAATCATGAAGATTATCGCCATGGATGTCATGAGTACGGGCGTCATCGCCTACTATGTGGTGATTTCTTCCCGTGATGGTTTATTTACTCCCATCCTCAGTACAGTTAAACAGCAAAATTACGCCGATCCTGTACCCCAAGCAGTGATTTTAACAGCGATCGTCATCGGTTTTTCCATTCAGGCGTTAATGCTGGTGGGAGTAATGAAATTAGCCAAAGATAACCCCACCCTCGACAGCAGCGAGATAGAAAAAAATAACACACCATGAATACTTTAACGATCGCTTGGATAAGTTTACCCTTTTTGATCGGCTTTATCATCTATTTACTGCCGCAATTAGACAAATATCTGGCTCTTGCCGCCACTATTATCTCTCTTTCCTATTCTCTCCTTTTATTTAGCCAATCCTCTCCCATAACCCTTGACCTACTAGATAATTATGGCGTGAGACTGGTAGCCGATCAGTTAAGTGCCTATTTTATCCTCACCAATGCCCTGGTGACCATGGCGGTGATCTTTTATAACTGGGAAAGTAGCAAAACCGCCTTTTTTTACGCCCAAGCTATCATTCTGCACGGCAGCATTAATTCTGTCTTCGTCTGTGAGGATTTTATTAGCGTTTACGTTGCCCTAGAAGTAATTAGTATTGCCGCTTTTCTGATGATTGCCTACCCTCGCAGCGATCGCTCTCTCTGGGTTGCCCTGCGTTATCTGTTTATCAGCAATGTGGCGATGTTATTTTACCTTATTGGCGCAGTTTTAGTCTATAAAGCCAATAATTCCTTTGCTTTTGCTGGTTTAAAGGACGCACCTCCCGAAGCCTTGGCTTTAATCTTCATGGGATTATTAGTCAAAGGGGGAATCTTTGTCTCGGGATTATGGCTACCGATGACACACTCGGAATCGGAAACCTCCGTCTCGGCGCTGATGTCGGGGGTGGTGGTAAAAGCTGGCATTTTTCCCCTCCTGCGCTGTGCTTTAATCCTAGAGGATTTAGATGTCCTAATTCGGCTTTTCGGGGTGCTAACGGCGATTTTTGGCGTGTCATACGCAGTGTTTGAAAAGGATAGCAAGCGGATGTTAGCCTTCCATACTATTTCTCAGTTAGGTTTTATTTTAGCCGCCCCGGTAGTCAGTGGTTTTTATACCCTTACTCACGGTTTAGTTAAATCTTCCCTATTTCTATTAGCGGGGGTTTTACCCAGTCGCAATTTTAAAGAATTACAGCAACAATCGATCCCTAATTCTCTCTGGATTGCCCTAGTGGTTGCTAGTTTTTCTATCTCTGGATTCCCCCTATTATCCGGTTTTGGGGCGAAAGCGTTAACGATGAAAAATTTAGTCCCCTGGCAAGAGATTATGATCAATCTTGTGGCGGTGGGTACGGCGATTTCCTTTGCTAAATTTATCTTTTTACCCCACGCAGGTGGCGAAAGTAAACAGAAGCTAACTATCGGTTTCTGGACGGCAATAATTCTGCTCCTTGCTGCCCTATTTTTATCCAATGCCGTCTATGTTGAAGCTTATAATCTACCCAATATTATCAAAGCTTTAGCCGTTATCGGTGCGGGATGGTGGTTATATCTGGGAGTTTTCAAAAAGTTATCCCTAAAATTATCACGGGCCTGGGAACAATTTGATAATCTCGTCGGTATGATGAGTATAATGTTAGTTCTATTATTTTGGATGGTCTTAGCATGATCGGACATATAATTCTGCGTTTAACTATGTGGTTTTTGCTAACCGCTAATTTTACCCCCGCTAATATTATGATCGGGGTGGCTATTGCTTTTCTTTTGCCCCGTAATTTCGGATATAGCGAAACTTTGGGCGATTGGTTAAAGGTAATAATTAAAGTTTTGCTGGCTATTCCCCAAGCTTATAAGGAAGCGTTTGAAATTATCTTTCGTCCCCACAAGGAAGAAGAAATTATTTTAGAGAGAATTTCGGGTAAACGGTCGCCTAGACTGGCTTTTTGGGATATATTTCTCATTACCTTCACTCCGAAAACTATCGTCACCGAATACAAGGAAAATGAGGGTTATGAAGTTCATGTAATTAAACGGAGTTCCCAGTAATGAATATTGTTCTCATTGCCATGATTGTCGCCCTATTAATTCCCCTTTATGAAGTGGCAAAAAATGATGATATATGGCAAAAAATGGCCGCCTTTGCCAGCGCTTCCAGTAAATCATCGATTATTATTCTAGTGGTGTCAGTTCTACGGGATGATTGGATGATTGGAGTGGTAGCAGTGATTATTCTCAGTGTCGGTAATGCTGGCTTTATGTTATTAGCACAAATTCTTAAACGATTGAACGAATCATGATTGACATTTTCAGTTATATCTGCATCGCTATCGGAGTTTTTTTCTGGTTTTGGGGAACGGCGCATCTTTTAGACAAGCGCACGGTATTATATAAATTACACGGTCTATCTGTCGCTGATACCTTGGGTTCTATGGCGATTATTTTCGGGCTACTTTTGAAAGTTCCCCAAAATTGGCCTTTATTATTATTGGCAATAATTTCCCTAGCAATTTGGAACACCATGTTAGGCTACGTTTTAGCTTATACTTCTAGCGATCGAGAGTAAAATTAAAGATGAATGAAAGTTATCTCTATGTTATTGTTGCCCTCTTGCCTTTAACTGCGGCGATGGTGATATTACAATCCAATCCCTACCAAGCTTTAGTAATTCGCGGAGTTTTAGGGGCAATAGCCGCTTTAGTTTATGCTTTATTAGGGGCGGCAGATGTATCTTTAACCGAGGCTTTGATGGGAACCATGTTAGCCGTAACTCTCTACGCGGTGGCGATTCGTTCCTCTTTAGTGATGCGTTTAGGAGTAATTGCCGAGGAAACCGATACAGTTTTAGAACAGTTAAAAACTCAACTACAAACGGTTTTAAGTAAACGTTTTATGCGGTTAGAATTAGTTGCCTACAGTGATAAACAAGCTTTGCAACAGGCACTTATGGATAAGGATGTTCATGCCGTCTGTATCCGTCAAGACAATCCAGAAACTATCCCCTACGAAACCACAATTAGATTACCCTATCTCTACGATATTTTTAAAAATGAATTAACGGCAGCCAACACGATTTTAACCTGTATTGAAACCCGAAAATTAGAGGAGAAACACTAATGAAATGGATTTATACTCTAGCCGCCATTGCCTTCGCTATCAAAATGGTAATTATTCCCAATACTGCTTCCTCTGTATCATCCTTAGAAATTGTTGAATCCCTGGTGCGCGACGGTGGTGTTCCTAATGCGGTTTCGGTGGTTATTTTTCGTAATCGTCTCTACGATACCATCTATGAAGTGGTTGTTTTTACCATTGCCATTATGGGGGCGAATTTTCTTTTAGCCACCGAAAAACCCGCCAGCAAAATCCATCAATTTACCGACCAACCTTCAATTATTTTAGCCCGTTTGGGGTCAACAATTGCCGCTTTAGTGGGCATTGAATTAGCTATCCGCGGACACTTAAGTCCGGGGGGAGGTTTTGCCGCCGGAGTCGCCGGAGGTACGGCAATTGGTTTAATAGCAATTACCTCCTCTCCCGAATGGATGCAAGCAATTTATCGCCGTTGGCAAGCGGCAACATGGGAGAAAATTTCCGTCTTAGTTTTTATTGTTTTAGCCGCCATTACTCTTTCAGGATTTGAGTTACCCCACGGGGAATTAGGGGCGCTATTTAGTGGCGGCATTTTACCGATACTAAACATTTTAGTCGCCGTTAAAGTAGCTTTAGGTTCCTGGGCAGTAATCCTCGTTTTTATCCGTTATCGCGGTTTATTGTGAAGTGTAGATGGACAAATAGAAAAAAGTTGCTTAAAAAAGCTTGACAAAATCCCTCAACTTGACTTATACTTTCTAGTATAATAGGGATCCGTGCCTGCCTGCGAACAACTATTTTTCGAGAGAATTAAAGGAGTCAGGGAAAATAAAGACTCCTTAGCCAAGACAGTTTATTTGTGGAATTGGTGCAGTAGGTCGCGAAATTCCTGAAAACTAATCTGATTGTCGCGACTGGTATCGGCCTGCTGTAACATAGTTTCGATTTCCTTGTCTGTCACCCCCGGTTCGATCGCCTGAAGACAAGCTTTCAACTCCTCAAGGCTAATTTGTCCTGAACCATCACTATCAAATAGCTGGAATCTTTCCAATAAAATCCTTTCCTGTTGATCACGATCGCTGTCACTACTAAAAGATAGACGATCGAAGACCTGAAAAGCGCGGGCGATATTTTGCCATAATTGACGGGCCAGAGGACGATGAAGAATCGTTTCCTCTTCCTGACCAGTAACTCCGTACTGGCGACGCAAAGACTCGACAGTTTCCGTTTCTGCGGCCGGCAATTCCGTCAATAAATGCTCGATCGCCTCCCTGGAACTCTTACCGGTTAACACTTCCAGCAATTCCGATCCCACCTGGCGTTCGGGGTCTTTTTTCCAAGTCACCAAGAGACTTTCCAACAAAGCATCGCGATAACTCTGTAAACGCAACCAATCCTCGCGACTATACTGCTTTTCTGGATCTAGAAGTTCGGCCGATTCCACACCCAACTCCGTTAGAATTGCCTGATGTTCTGCCTCGGTAATCGTCAACTCTAAGCGCATTTGTTGCAGGATTTCGAGGCTGTGGCCGAAGTCAGTATATCCCTCCTCCAAAGCCTCTTTTAACACGGCTTTATAGGCTTTTAGACGCTTCTGGTGGGTGAAATCCGGCAGTATCTTGGCTAACACATACACCTCATCCGCGTGCAAAGCTTCCAGCGATCGCCCATCGAGATATTTAGCCGTATCGAGACCCAGTTTACCCAACTGTTTACGCAATCTTCCCGCTAGTCCTTCCCGTTGGTAAAGACCCGGATTCCTTGTCCAGGTGCGATATAACCATAAACTACTCAAAACCGCCAGTAAAATACTAGCGAAATAATGCCAAAATTTTGGCAAAAGATTAATAAAAGGACGACCACCGAAAATAAAGAAGAAATTGAAAATCAGAAAAGTTCCGACAGTAAAGACGCGGTGACGGATAATTTCTGTAGTTAAAGGCGACTTTTTGCGAATTCTATAGACTTTATAGGCATTTTCAACTTTTTTACCGAGAAAGTAACCCAAAAAAGTGCAGATTGCCAAAGTTAAGGGAACAGCTACCAACCTCGGAATCGCAATTGCCTGACCAGCAAGATAAAAACCCGGTTTAAAGAGGGATTCTAGTTGATTTTCGTCGTGCGCCCAAGCCCCAGAGAAATAATAGTCCCAATTGCCAGCATAAAGGTAATAATAGATAAAATAGCCAAAAACTAAGCCAAAATAACCGTAATAAAGCCATTGGCGATCGCTATTAGTAATCCCATCCCAATAGGATCTTTCCGCATCGATATCGATACAGGGACTCTGACAGGCAACACAGGCACTTTGTTCGCTACCATCTTCATGGACAATGCGACACATAGATTGAGTAATCCCACCGCGACTGTCTTCGTGAGCGGTACTATTTAGTAAACCCCTCGGTTCACCGTAAATCTTTTGGACTGGACTCATGGGACAGAAATAGTTACACCAAGATTTGCCCCCATACCAGTAACCCACAAAGATCGCCGCTAGAATAGTCAAGATTAAAAAGCTGCCTAAGAATAAGCGATCGGAATTATAAAAGAGAATCCGTCCGCATAAACCCAAAAATAACAGACTGAATTGTAGATAGAGATAATTCTGGGCTAACCAAGAGTTTTTTGGCACTTTATAGATTTCATAGCGGACTTTTCCTGATTTATCGGTCTGTTTTTTCTGTCTTTGTTTACCCAAAGCACGCGGTATTTGAGAAAGAAAGGATAAAGGACAGATACGCCGCCAGAGTTCGTGACCGAATACTAATAAGATAAAAATACCACTAGGAACCACTATTCCCCAAAAAATCGGCGCACCTAACTGATAGGAGGATTGGGGTAGGCAAACTTCCTGGACTTTAATGCACACATCGGGGGCAACTCTCAGGGGACTAGAAAGATTATTAGGATCGGTTAATTTTGCCGAAATCGGGTCAAAAAACAGAGAAAATATCAGAATTAACCAAGCGATGGTCACAACCCATCGCAGATAGTGCATTGATCGTTCGGGAATTTGTGCAAACATAGGTCTAAGTAGTGGTTTAGAAGCGACTTTTAAGGGAGATAGGTGTCTAATCCTCGAATTCTAACGTTTTTACCTTAATAGCGGCGAAAAACCCTCCTTTTTGATGGACTAATCTGACCCTTTTCTACCTCCGAGGAAATTCCCCTTCCGGCGGCAGAATGCGGGATTGACAAATTAACAGTGATCCAGTAGATGTGGGAAAATTGTCTTAAAATATTATCTACGCTGCTACTATCACTAAACTAGAAAATTAAAGAGCGCATTGGCTTAATCCTTCTCAAAAGTTAAAATTCTATGGCTGAAAGCTTGAACCATAAATCTGAAAAACCTTCTCCCCCTCCCGTACCCCAAGAAAATCCTTGGATAGAAGCAGTTAAAACCATTGTCACGGCTGGAATTTTGGCCTTTGGCATCCGCACTTTTGTGGCCGAAGCCCGTTATATCCCCTCTTCTTCCATGGAACCTACTCTCCAGATTAACGATCGCCTAATTATCGAGAAAGTTAGCTATCATTTTCATAAGCCAGAACGGGGTGATATAGTGGTTTTTAGTCCGACAGCCGCTCTGAAAGCTCAAAATTTTCAGGATGCTTTTATTAAACGGGTGATTGGACTGCCGGGGGATAAGGTGGAAGTCAAAGACGGTTTAGTTTACGTCAACGGTAAAGTTTTAGCGGAAAACTATATTGCCGAAGAACCTAATTATACTTTCGGGCCGGTGACAGTCCCCCCCGATCAATATCTGGTTTTGGGCGATAATCGCAATAATAGCTATGATTCCCACGCTTGGGGCTTCGTTCCTCGGGAAAACTTAATCGGTCGCGCTGTGGTGCGTTTTTGGCCCTTCAATCGTCTGGGAGGACTTGACAACCCCGACGCTGCCACAAATCAGAATTAATGTCAAGAAAATAAATATAAAAATTCCCCCTAGTTTTAGGGGGATTCGAGCATCTATTTAAACATATTACTCACGGAATTGTCCTCATGGATGCGCCATATGGCCTCACCCAGAATCGGGGCAACCGGCAAGACTTTCAGTTGCGGGAAAAAATGTTCTTGCGGCACGGGAATCGTGTTAGTCACGATCACTTCCTCGACTATGCCACTGGATAAACGCTCGATCGCAGGACCGGAAAAAACCGGATGGGTGGCACAAGCATAAACCTGTCGCGCCCCCTTGGCTTTCAGTAACTGCGCCCCTTGAGCGATCGTACCGGCCGTATCGATCATATCATCGACTAAAACCGCCGTTTTATCCTTAACATCGCCGATCAAGTTCATCACTTCCGCCACGTTATGGGTTTGCCGGCGTTTGTCAATAATTGCTAGGGGTGCATCATTGAGTTTTTTGGCAAAAGCCCGCGCCCTAGCCACCCCACCCACATCGGGAGAAACCACGACGATATCGGGTAATTGTTTACTGAGAAGATAGTCCACCACCACTGGGGAACCGTAAACGTGATCGAAGGGAATATCGAAATAACCTTGAATTTGGGCCGAATGCAAATCCATGGCCAACACGCGACTTGCCCCCGCTTCCGTGATCAGATTAGCCACCAGTTTAGCGGCGATCGATTCCCGGCCGGCGGTTTTGCGATCGGCGCGCGCATAACCATAATAGGGAATTACGGCGGTAATTTGTCGGGCAGAAGCACGACGACAGGCATCGATCATGATTAACAATTCCATCAAGTGATCGTTGACGGGATTGCAACAGGGTTGAATTAAATAGACATCACAGCCCCGGATCGATTCCTGAATCTGGATGTACAATTCACCATCGGCGAAACGTTTACGAATCATCGGACCCACATCCATGCCCAGATAACGGGCTACCTCTTGGGCAAGAGAGACATTAGCGGATCCCGAAAAGAGACGAAGACGATTGCTGTCCGACGCGGCGGGAAACATCGGATGTCGCATCAAAGTAGCAGAATAGCTCACAGCAGATTCTTTACCCTCAAACTCAAGGCACTTTTTTCTATCATCTCAGTTTTGTTGAAAATCTGAGTGGATTTCTTTGTTAGATATCGATCTTAACCAATTACCGATCATCTTCCAGTCGTTGCGGCACCTTTTAGCGGCAATTGCCATGGCAAAATTGCCGCCAGATTTTGTCAAATTAGCATCACCGATTAACGTTTGGCTAACTTTTTCACCGGTAATTTACGCAGACGGATCGATTTCGGGGTAATTTCTACCAACTCATCTGGTCCAATGTATTCCAGGGCGCGTTCGAGACTCATATCCACGGGGGACTGTAACTGAACCAATTCATCCCCGGTGGCGGAACGATGGTTAGTTAACTGTTTAGTTTTGCAGATATTGATCTCCACGTCTTGGGGCCGGTTACTTTCGCCGATAATCATGTTTTTATACACTTTTGTCCCAGGAGTAATAAAGAATACTCCCCGGTCCTCGGCGTTTTTGAGGGCGTAGAAAGTGGCCACTCCCTCCTCAAAGGCAGTAATCACGCCATTATAACGGGTGGCTAATTCCCCGGAGAAAGGACGATATTCGAGAAAACTATGGTTCATAATCCCCTCACCGCGACTCAGACGGATAAATTCCCCCCGGAAACCGATTAAACCCCGGGCCGGAATCACGAATTCCAATTGAGTGCGGCCATTGCTGCCCGTCTGCATATCCTGCATTTCCCCTTTCCGTTGGCCGAGACGTTCGATACTGGAACCCACCGCTTCTTCGGGTACATCTAAAACGAGGTATTCGTAGGGTTCGCAGGGTTGACCGTTTATTTCCCGATAGATAACCTGCGGCTGCGATACTTGGAATTCGTAGCCTTCCCGACGCATGGTTTCGATGAGAATGCCTAAATGCAGTTCTCCCCGTCCCGAAACCAGGAATTTCTCGGCGGAATCACTTTCTTCCACCCGCAGGGCGACGTTAGTTTCTAATTCTCGCATGAGACGATCGCGAATTTGCCGCGAGGTGACAAAAGTGCCTTCCTGACCGGCAAAGGGAGAATCGTTAACCGAGAAGGTCATTTGTAGGGTCGGTTCATCGACTTTAATTAGGGGTAAAGCTTGCGGGTCATCGGCTAAAGTTACCGTTTCCCCGATGTTAGCGTCGGCAAAACCAGCCACAGCAACGATATTACCGGCGCTGGACTCGTTTAGTTCCACCCGTTTGAGACCCTCAAAACCAAGAAGTTTTGTTATTTTACCCTTGACAATCGCGCCCGTATCCTTTACTAAAGCAGCCTGTTGACCGGATTTAATTACGCCGTTATGGATGCGGCCGATAACGATGCGTCCTAAGTATTCCGAGTAATCGAGGGTGGTTACTTGCAACTGTAGGGGTTTGTTAACGTCCCCAGCCGGTGGTGGAACGTGGTGTAAAATCGCCTCAAACAGGGGCTGCATATCTTTGTCTTCGTCTTCGAGGCTTTCTTTGGCGAATCCTTGCATCCCAGAAGCGAACAGAGTAGTAAAATCACATTGGTCGTCATCGGCACCCAGTTCCACAAACAGATCGAAAACTTTGTCCACGGCTAGATTAGGATCCACGTTAGGGCGATCAATTTTATTAACCACGACAATCGGTCTTAATCCCTTTTCTAGGGCTTTTTTCAGCACAAAACGGGTTTGGGGCATCGGCCCCTCGTTAGCATCGACAATCAGGATACAACCGTCCACCATACCTAAAACCCGTTCCACTTCGCCACCAAAGTCGGCGTGACCGGGAGTATCGACGATGTTAATCAGGGTGTCTTGGTAACGAACGGCGGTATTTTTGGCCAGAATGGTGATACCGCGTTCTCTTTCGAGGTCATTGGAATCCATGACGCAGGTGGGTACATCTTCCCCTTCTCGAAAGATTCCCGACTGTTTGAGGAGTGCATCGACGAGGGTGGTTTTCCCGTGGTCAACGTGAGCAATGATAGCAACGTTACGGATAGGCAGAGACATAAAATATTGAAGTAGTCTTAGGTTTATTTTTACGAGTAAACATTTCTTAAAATTCTAGCTTAGACTGACCAGCGTCGTTAGCAAATCTTTATTTTTCCTTGGTTTCCCATCAGCAAGCTCTACTGCTTACTGTTGACAGACACAGCAACAGGCCCGAAACCCTAGGTCAGCAGCTAACCCTCGCAGGAGTCGAGACGATAGAAAAGACGACTGGAGGCAGGGGGTAGGGGTAGATTGAAGCTAGAGTGAAAATCCTCTTGAACTTTATAGGTTAAGCGGGGGGAAACTTGGCGAACAATTTGCGTCAACAGTTTATCACCGGTTTTTTGGAGAATTGAACGGGGAATCTTATAAATAAACTTGGGAAACTTAACCATAACATCCATGTGCAGTTCCCAGGTGACTTGGGTGATAACCGCCGGAATATCCCGCTCCTGTTGCCGAAAAATTGCCTCAATTTCCTGACTAGGAGAAGATATCGGCATTTCCTCTAGTTTCATAATTGCCTGATAATCCACTAGATAGCCCAAAAACGGTTGATCGGGAATGGGGACACTGCGAGTATGATAGACTCCATTGACGGGCAGCTCCAGAACCACAGCGATTTTCGGCTCCAGTTCATAGCCAAAAGCACCATATTTACCGATGGTGATAATATAACCATTGTCACCGAAGGGCATAGTTTTCATCGGTTCGGCACAACGACAAAACCAACCTTCGTGCGCGCCCAGATAATCGGCAACCGTGTCCTGATTGCTATACATATCCATGCATCCGGCAAAATGGGTTTGAAAACTGAGAAATTGATTGTCTTCTTTGACTTCTACAGATTCGCGAGCTAGGGAGTTAATGGGGGAACGCTGCATGACTTATAAACCTGGAAAATGATAGTGTTAGAAAAATTTGGCGATTAACCACCAAACAATCGGGGAAATTTGTAGAATCGAGATTAGTGTAACGTATTGTTAAGAACTATTTGGTCAAGAAGCGATGAAAGCATTTGTAGCAGGAGCCACGGGGGAAACGGGACGGAGAATCGTTGCCCAATTAGTCGAACGTCAGATTCCCGTCCGCGCTTTGGTGAGAAACCGCGAGAAAGCGGCGGAAATTTTGCCGACAGGGGTGGAAATCGTCGTCGGAGATGTCCAACAGGCCGATAAGTTAGAGGAACTAATCGCTGATTGTAGCGTTTTGCTCTGCGCCACGGGGGCCAGACCGAGTTTTAATCCCACGGAACCTTTGTTGGTGGACTACTTGGGCACTAAAAATCTCATCGATGCCGCCAAAAAGAAAGGAATCGAGCATTTTGTTCTCGTCACTTCCCTCTGTGTATCGAACTTTTTCCATCCCCTCAATCTCTTTTGGCTAATTTTATTCTGGAAAAAACAAGCGGAAGCCTATTTGATCAATAGTGGCTTAACCTACACGATCGTGCGCCCTGGAGGCCTGAAAAATGATGATAATCTTAATGCCATTAAAATGTCATCCGCCGATACCCTGTCTGAGGGCAATATTCCCCGCACGAAAGTGGCCTCGGTTTGCGTAGAATCCCTATTTTATCCGGCCGCTAACAATAAAATTCTCGAAATTGTTGCCCCCTCAGACGCTCCCAATCTCGATTGGCCCCAATTGTTTCAAAGTGTCACCTAAGGGGATTATTCATCAGCAATTGCCCCATCGGTTCTGGGGCAATTGCTGGTCCTATCGACTCACCCCAGACTCACTCACAAGGGTAGGTTTTTTACATTTAGATTTATAATGGGGTGAGACAAGGCAGACAAGGAGGGAAAGTGGACAAGGAAGAAGACAAAAAAACCATTAAAACTCATGAAGATCTAGTTATCTATCAAAAAGCCTTTGATGCGGCCATGAGTATTTTTGAATGATCAAAACGGTTTCCCACGACGGCTTTGTGCTAAAATGACTATAGGTTGCCGACCGTGAGAACGTGAGGAAACAGGTTAAACGTCCTACTCCGTCATCTCAAAATTTCTAACAGTCAATGGTGTTCAATTAAGTCCAAACTGTCAGAACGCAAAACAATTAAATACTGTGGGACACACAGAAATTTACGCTTGGGGAGTAGTCTATAGGAGTGCTTGCCTTCTGGGTGTAGTCGGACTAGACATGAAACTGTAAGGCCAAAATTAGCTTTGCTGGTAGAGGCAGGATTCAGCCCAAGAATCTCCACACTTTTAAGGCGGAGAGTGTCAAAATAACTTTAAAAAGATTTTCGGGATCATCGGTAGCCCTATGGCAAAAATTGAAACGAGAACAGAACCCATGGTTTTAAACATGGGACCCCATCATCCTTCGATGCACGGTGTTTTGCGCTTAATCGTCACCCTCGACGGGGAAGACGTGATTGACTGTGAACCCGTGATCGGTTATCTTCATAGGGGCATGGAAAAAATTGCCGAAAATCGCACTAATGTCATGTACGTTCCCTACGTTAGTCGTTGGGATTACGCCGCAGGGATGTTTAATGAGGCAATTACAGTCAATGCTCCCGAAAAATTAGCCGATATCGCCGTTCCCAAACGAGCGCAATATATCCGGGTGATTATGTTGGAACTCAACCGCATCGCTAACCATTTACTCTGGTTAGGCCCGTTTATGGCGGATGTGGGCGCACAAACTCCCTTTTTCTACATTTTCCGGGAACGGGAGATGATTTATGACCTCTGGGAAGCTGCGACGGGAATGCGGTTAATTAATAATAATTATTTCCGTATTGGTGGCGTGGCGGTAGATTTACCCTACGGATGGGTGGATAAGTGCGTGGATTTCTGTGACTATTTTGACCCGAAAGTGGACGAATATGAGAAATTAATCACTAATAACCCGATTTTCCGCCGTCGTATCGAAGGAGTAGGCTGCATTACCAGAGAGGAAGCGATTAACTGGGGTTTATCCGGTCCAATGTTGCGCGCTTCCGGAGTGAAATGGGATTTAAGAAAAGTTGACCATTACGAGTGTTACGACGATTTTGACTGGGAAGTGCATTGGGAAACCGCGGGCGATTGTTTTGCTCGTTATCTGGTGCGGATTCGGGAAATGCGCGAATCGGTGAAAATTATCCGGCAAGCACTGAAAGGTTTACCCGGTGGTCCCTACGAAAATCTGGAAGCGAAACGGATGGCAGAAGGGAAAAAATCAGCTTGGAATGATTTTGACTATCAATATATCGCCAAAAAAGTCGCCCCCACTTTCAAAATCCCTAAGGGTGAACATTATGTGCGCTTGGAAAGTGGTAAAGGCGAATTAGGTATCTTTATCGTCGGTAATGATGATGTTTTCCCTTGGCGTTGGAAAATTCGGGCTGCCGATTTTAATAATCTTCAAATTCTGCCCCATATCCTCAAAGGGGTAAAAGTTGCCGATATTATGGCGATTTTAGGCAGTATTGATATTATTATGGGGTCGGTTGATCGCTAAATCCCCTTAAGGGTGGGTTATTCTATTAACTCACCCCCGTTTTCGACCAGTCTCATGTAATGCCAAATCCGTTTTTAATATGGATTGTTTCTCCCCACTTGCCCACTCCGGCGCTCGCAACGCGCTCGCTACGCGAGATCGGCTGCAGTATTGTAAAGTTTCAATACAAATATGGTCAGTTATAGAGAAGTCACTCCTGCTCAAAGGACTGCTTCGTAAACTTCAAGGTGCGACAATTCTCCGTCACCGTCCGCACCACATCATCGGGCGCACCATCGGGAATATCCGCTTCGATCTCTAGCGTTACCTTGACGCTGGCACCTTTGAGGCGGGTGAGGTGTTGGATGATCTCGTTGGCGATCGCTGGAGCGTCTCGATTGATTCGCAGGGGATCGATCGAGACAATGCCGTAAAACCTCCGCAGAACCGGCTTTTTCTCAACCAGATCATCGGGGGACTCTTTCGCAGTTAATCCAACACCAGAGGTTAAAGATGGCGGACTTTGGCGGTCACTGGAGATAACCGAATCAGTCTCGGCAGTGGTCGGGGAATTAGCCAGTTTCTCCGCTTCCAGCTGCCCCATAGCCACATCGGGCTTAACCAGAAGGTTTTGACTGCTGAGGCTGGGTGTGATGTGTCTATTGATGACCAGACCGACATACTTTTGCCTTGCCTCGTCCCAGCCCTCTGCATAACCAAAATTTTCCTGCACGAGCATTGAGACCACTCCCTCCCGCACGGTTTGAAGCAGAACATCTGGGTTCTTGAGACGGGGCAAGTAAAGGTACTGCGCTAGGTACTCCCAGAGACGTTTCAGATCGATGTGGTTAGTTGAACGCCACAGGTATTTGTCGAGGGCTTCCCTCCGCAGGTTGTCACCAGAGTAATGGGTAATCAGTTGCTCCTCATGAACCAGTTTGCGGCTGGCTCGATCGATAGGCGAATCGTCCCCCTGAAGAGGGGTTTCAGTCCAGTGGATGCCTTTCTGGGGGTCGGGTTGCTCCGGAACCAGCAGCCACTTATAGGTTTGGTTGAGGATCGTACTTACCTCCTTGTCGGTTTGGTTGCGCTTGCTGGTGGCCTGTTTGCTCTGAGAAACATCGAGATTGAGGGTTTCCTTATCCGCCACAATCGAATCCCAGGCAAGATACCCGGCGACGTTCTTCTCTAAGTTTTCCAGGTTCGACTTGTCAGCGGCAAGGAATACCAGCGTATTCTTGTAATAGCGGGGGCTACCCCCTCTCTGATTGAGAATTTCCCCTACTAAACGCCGAGCGGGGCTATCCTCGGCAGATTTGCTGTGGGGTTGATCGGGACGAAGAACCACGAGCCGCACGCCGAGATTAGAATCATCGGGAATATCGGCAGTAGATTCTGGGGCAATATGAATCGCTCCAAACTCGCCCCGCTGCTGGTCGGCCTTCAAGCGCCGGACAATTTCTTCTATCACTTTATAGCGCTCCTCAAAGAGCAGGTTTGCCCGATCTTGGGCGGTGCGGGTAACGTTGGGCTGGTTAGAAATCCAGTAACGGTTGCCATCGATGTAGAGATAGGTGGCTCGATCCGTCAGTCGCCGGAGGGCATCCCCAAAGATGGCCACAGTCTCCCCCGGCTGCGCGCAACCCAGTTTTATCCTCTTATCTTCTAGACCTCGGTTAGCAGCCCGAATCGTGGGGGCCGAGCCAAGGTAAATAGTGCGCGTGACCCGACGGCAAGCAGAATAGCGTCCCAGGTTGGAATTTTGGCGATCGATGTCGAGGGGCAGAGAATTGGGGCCATCCACATCCTTTTCGATGATCGGAACCCAATTATCATCCAAGTAGCGGGTTAATTCCGATTGAACCTGAGCATCATCCATCGGGACGTGGGCCGGCATGATCAGAAGGCTCTTATCGTCCCGCTCCCAAAGGGAATGGATAACTTTCGCCATCAGGCGCAACACGCCCCGGGTGCGCTGGAATTTATCGAGGGTTGACCAGTCGGAGTAGAGGCGATCGAAAAATTCCGGGTGAATGGGATAGGCTTCCCGCAGACGGCGATCGTAGTCAGCCTCCCGGCATTCTGTAGGAAACTCTTGGGCCTGGGTGCGATACATTTCGGTGAAGGCTTTGAGAACTGCATCCCGCGCTACAAATAGTTTCGGATCAGTCATGGTCTGGAACAGGCGGCGGCGGACGATCTCGAAACTCTCCTCGGCACTGGCAGGTCGCCAGGGGGATTGGATGCGCCCAATCGCATTTTTAAGGCGGTCTAGGGCCTCTGTGCCCCGTTCTCCTCCGGTTTCAACATCTGTAGCCCGTACTTCTCCGGTTTTTTCGTCAACGGTTTCCGAAGCGGGGATACTCACAGCCAAAAGGGTCTGCTGGGCATTTTTCGCCGACTCGCTCAGGGTTTGGGCAAAAGTAAACTGGGTGTCAAAACTACCGCCGGGAATATCGTTCTTGTCGTGCAATTGCCTGGCATAGGCAACCCATTCGTCGATCAAGATCAAACAGGGTGAAAAACGATTAAACAATATTTTGAGTGCGTCTCCCGGATTAGTGGAAGTTTCATCGGCGTTGCGAACTAGAGCGTAGCCCTCAGCGCCGCCGAGTTGCCAAGCTATTTCTCCCCACAGGGTCTTGATTTCTGGGCGATTTTGCTTGTTGTGTTCCGGTTTGTAGGGGGGGATGCCACTAGGCTGGACTTTAGTGCCGACCAGAACAGCAATGTTGACATTTTCGGGGGGTTTTTTAATGTTCAGAGCTTGGAATATCGACTCCATACCGGGAAGATCTTCGATCGCTAAAGCATTGCACAGATGGTAGAGGGCCAGCATGGCGTGGGTTTTTCCGCCACCGAAGTTAGTTTGCAGTTCAATCACCGGCTCTCCGCCATTACCACTCAGACGCAGCAGGGCATTGGTCAGAAGTTGCTTGAGTCCTTCGGTGAGGTAGGTGCGGCGGAAAAATTCCGTCGGGTCGCGGTATTCGTCAGAGCCTTCATCGAGATAGACTTGCCAGAGGTCGGCGGCAAATTCGGCCTGTTGGAAGCGTCCAGAAGCCACATCGGGGTGGGGGGTGGCGATTTCCCGCCAGGGTTTCAATCCCGACATCGGTTGTCCTTCCGTCGGTGCGATCGCTTGGCGCCGTGTCTCTCGCCGGGCCTGTTCTTCAAAGCGTAGTCTGAGGATCTCTTGCTTCTGCTTCTCCACTTCTTGGGTGTCGGCGGAAACCGAACTCAGTAGGCGAGAGATGCTATCAAAAGCCCGGTAAGCATCGTCGAGGCTGAAAGCATCGTTATGGGCCCAGGCGTTGCGGACATCTCTTAGTTCACTGGTCAGAGAGCGATCGCTTCTGCCTAGGGTTTTCTTAAAGACTTCATTCCACTGCTCCCAGAGGACAATTAGTAGGGCCGAAACGTCTTCTTTGAGGACGGCATCACCTGTCCTGCGGATCGTGTAGCTCTCTGGGAGGCAACTTAAGGCCACGGCGAGCCACTTCTGGCCGTAGCTTGCTTTCATTTCTCGTTCTATGAAGGGGTAGAGTCCCTCTCTGAGGAAATCTAGGGCGCGTCCGACTCGTTCACGATTGCTGATTGCCATGGGATTTGATGAGGAGTTATTTTTATAATGCCTCAATTTGGGAGGGTTAACCACAAAGGCACAAAGAACACGAAGGGGGGTTAACCACAGAGGCACAAAGAACACGAAGGGGGATTTTGAACCACAGAGGCACAGAGGTCACGGAGTTAGGGAGAACTGGGCAGACGGAGAAAACCCATTTGAGAAAAGTGGTGATCAAAGGTAAAGACTTCAGTGATATTTTCCTGCTTCATAACAACATAGGAGGTACAGTCGGTAAAAGACCATTGTTTGTCTGTATTATGTTTTTCAAAAATCTGCCATGTCTGCACTGCTATGATTTCAGAAATCCAGATGATTTTTAAGATTTTTTTGGTGATAATAAAATCAATTTTTGTCTTGAATTGCACCGTTTTCGTGTAACCAACATTGACCAGAAGTAAAGTGTAAAGCTCATCCAGTACATAATTTGTCGTCACCAGGACAATCCCTTTTACTTGATGATTAAATTCTACCGCTCTGGCATGGTTGTCGTCATTTTTGTCGGCCAAAGCAGCCAAAGCACTTGTATCTACAAATATCTGTTTCATTGGGGTTGGGAATAAAGATAGCGATCATGATTGATAGAAGAATTTTCTAGACAACCGGGTACAGCATCATCTCCTAGCGTTTCCCAAACTTTCCAAGCTTCTTCATCAATAGGTTCTGCTTCAGAAGCTACTGCTTGATTTAGCTTTTCTCTCAGAATGTTTTGTTCTGATTTAGGTAATGATTGAATTATTTGAATGATGGAATCGACTAACTGAGTATTCATGGTATTAGTTGATGATGTTTTAAAACTCGTGATTTTGTTTGAACCACAAAGGCACAAAGGTCACTAAGGGGGATTTACCACAAAGGCACAAAGGTCACAAAGAAAAGGATAGTTGTTCGGGGGAGGGTTTATATTCGTTGGCTAGGCGGGTGATTTCTGGCCAGGAGGTGACGAGGCTATTGTAGGCTATGCCTTCTTGGGTCCAACCTTTTCTGTCACAGAGGCTATAAAGTCTATAGGCGAGTTCTTTGGCTAGGTGGGCTTTGTTTCCTAGTTTGGCTAGGAGTTCCGCCGCTCCGGTTTCGCCCTTTTTATCGAGGGTATGGATGAGGTATTGGGTGATTT
>NZ_BJKP01000032.1 GCF_008974145.1 Microcystis aeruginosa NIES-4325
GATTTTACCCAATTAATTACGGTCGTATGATGAACTCCCTTTAGCCTTTCTATCCCTCTAAATCCCATCCCATTAACCTAGGCAGTTAGGCATTCTCGCTTCGTTTTTTCGTCATAGCCTTTCTGTTTTTCCTAGTTATCAATAAATTGACGGCCACAGGTTACACAAATAGGATTTTGTTTACCTTGTTTATTGATGCCATTTTTACGGATATGGGTAGATTTACATTCAGGGCATTGCATTTTGATTTCCTCCATTCATATCTCTATTATGCAACGCCCCTTTTTCATACACCTCAACCACCGTTCCCACCGGGAGCATCTCATTTATACAAGTGAGTAATTATACTTATCCCTAAAGCTGTTTTCTAGCAAGGCTTTCAAAATAGCTTGACATAAAAACCCGATTTAGGGGTTACAAAGGTGAGATTCTCCCGTTCCCACCTGTCCGCTTGGCAAGCTGGGGACAGCTTTATAATCTGGTTCAACTAAAGTCAATCGGTACCGAGGGACGGAGTTAAGGATGGCAACCGTATCTAAGAGTTTGATGTCTTTCATTTGACTTCACTTGATAAAGGCAGAAATTAGGGGAGGGTTGGGATTAATTAAACTGATTTCCCAGATAGTTCGCAGTTGTTTCCCCCCCGTTCTGGTTAAGTATTTCACGATTCCATAAGCAAAAATTATCAGACAAAATCGAGAAGAGCCATTAATTCTGTTGGGGTGATTAGAAAGGAATATCGTCTAAATTTTCCTCCACCGATGTGTCGCTAGGTTGCCAAGCGGAAGGATTAGAAAGTTCATAGGATGCGTCGTATTCAAAGTCCCCGGTGGAGACGGGTGCAACGGGTTTTTCCACCTCGGTTTTATTCGATTTGTGGGTATTGATTGGTACGACTTTTTCTGGAGTCGGGGCCGTCATTTCACCGCTACTCATGCTGCCGTCAAGATGATAGAGATGACTAATGACTAATTCGGCCCGTTTTTCCTTAAAACCTTCGGGACGATCGATCATCTGCATGGAGAGACGACCTTCCAAAATTACCCGATCGCCTTCATTATAATTCTGAGCGACTTCTGAGGCTAAATTTCCCCAAGCTACGACCTTTAAATTAGCTGGGGTTGCCTCGGCACGATTGGGAGAAAACTCGACTAACATTTGAGCGTAGGGAGTTTGATTATCTTGGGTATAACGTAATTCGGGACGACGGACAATTTTAGCCATTAAAATGCAACTGTTCATGGTCGAAAATTAGTCTGAATTTTTCTAATAGCACCATTGTACTGAAAAAGTACAATGATCACCACTGTGGAGGTTAGGGAATTTTATGGGACTCTGGTTAAGAAAAAATCTCTTTAACACTTGGTACAACGTCATCTTAACCCTTGCGGGTCTATTTCTCAGCCTCTGGGGGGGCTTAAGCTTTCTCGATTGGGCGATAAATCGGGCAAAATGGGCTGTGGTGACGGAAAATCTCGGTTTATTTGTGGTCGGTCGTTATCCGGAGCAGTCAATATGGCGAATTTGGCTTATTTTAACGATACTTGCGGCTTTATCGCTGTTTTCTTGGCAATTAACCCGGGGTCGCTTCCCCAATTGCCCCGCTTTTCTGCAACGCTGGTGGGGATTGATGTGGTTATTGACTTTACCTTTAATTGCTTGGTTACTATTGGGAGGCTTATTTTTAAAGACAATTCCCCTCGATGATCTCAGTGGTTTAATCTTAACTTTATTAGTAGCGATCGCCAGTATGATTTTATCTTTCCCCTTGGGGGTATTATTAGCCCTGGGGAGACAGAGTGAATTACCGGCAATTCGTTGGCTATCTATTGGCTATATCGAATTATTGCGCGGTTTACCTTTGTTGGGAATTTTATTCATGGCTCAGGTGATGTTACCCTTAATTTTACCCGCCGGAACCAGACCGGAACGGGTGATCAGAGCGATCGCCGGATTTACCCTTTTTGCGGCAGCCTATCTGGCCGAAAATGTCCGGGGTGGTTTACAAGGGATTCCCAAAGGTCAAATTGAAGCGGCCAAAGCTTTGGGTTTAAAACCGATTTTCGTTTTATTATTGATCGTTCTACCCCAAGCTTTAAAAGCGGTCATTCCCGCTATTGTTGGTCAATTTATCAGTTTATTTAAAGATACTTCCCTACTGGCGATCGTGGGACTGGTGGACCTCTTGGGTATGGCAGGATCGGTTTTAGCTAATCCGAAATTTATCGGCGATTATCCAGAGGTTTATCTATTTTTGGCGTTTATTTACTGGATTTTCTGTTATTCTATGTCCCTAGCCAGTCGTAGGTTAGAACAGCGTTGATTGGGGTGTGGGGTGTGGGGTGTGGGGTGTGGGAAGCTTTTCAGTGATCAGTAAACAGTAAACAGTAATCAGTGAACTGAAAACTCACATCTGATAACTGATAACTGATAACTGATAACTGATAACTGATAGATGGCTACCTGGCTTTTTGTCATAAATATTGATATGATTTAACAATCAGCAGCAATTTATGGTAAATATATTTATTTAGGAGAGCGAGAAAATGGCTGGATTCTTTGGCCTGTTTGGCAATAAGACGAAATACGTCGATGAACCGATGGATATGAGCGCACCGGAACCGAAAGAGGCTTTTTACTTGGAACCCGATGACGCTAAAACTCTCGGTAATATCGACTTTATGCGGACACCGATCACGATCCGACGTACTTTCCCGAAAACTGCCTCGAATAAAAAGGGTGGCGAATCGATTAAACAGATTTCTTCCATGGAAGTCAGCAAAGTCACCGATAACGGTATTGTGGCAAAATCGGCCACTTCCGAGGCTAATAGTAAGGCTAACGCTGCTAATGATAACGTTCGTCGCGCTAACGATGACAATATCAATCCTTTCCTGAAAATGGCCCGCGAAATCAAGAAATAGTATAGTAAGGTGAGCATTGGCCACCCTTGATATCAAACTTTGGTGGGGAAAGCCCACCTTTTTTTATGACCATTATTAACGGAAAAACCAAGTTATTAGGCGTAATCGGCGATCCTATCGGCCATACTCTTTCTCCCCCGATGCACAATGCCGCTATCGATGCCTTGGGGCTAAATTATGTCTATCTTCCCCTCCCGATCGCCCCAGAAAATTTGGCAACTGCGATCGCTGGTTTGGCCGCCATCGATCTACAGGGTTTTAGCGTCACGATTCCCCATAAATTAGCAATTATCCCCTTATTATCGCAAATTACCGATAAAGCAAGGCTAGTAGGCGCAGTTAATACCGTCTGGCGCACGGAAACTGGTTGGCAGGGAACGAATACCGATGTGGATGGCTTTCTCGCCCCCTTGAAATCCCTTGACAAAGATTGGAGTCAGGTGAATCCAGTTATTTTAGGTAATGGCGGCGCGGCCCGGGCGGTAGTGGTGGCTTGCGCCCAGTTGGGCTGTGGCAAAATTCATGTGGTAGGACGCAATCAAAGGAAATTAGACCCTTTTAAAGAAAGTTGGGCGAATACAAGCCTCTATGACCTCGTAGAAGTGCATAGCTGGGACGAATTAGAAGGGCTGCTATCCACCACAGAACTCCTGATTAATTCTACCCCGATCGGAATGTCTCCCCAGGGCGAACAATCCCCAGTAGAGTTAGAATTATTAGACCTTTTACCGCCATCGGCGATCGCCTACGATCTGATTTATAATCCCCGGCCGACCAAATTTCTGCGGTTGGCCCAGACTAGAGGGATAAGAATTATTGATGGGTTAGAAATGTTAGTTAATCAGGGAGCGATCGCACTAGAAATCTGGCTAGGTCAACCCGTCCCCGTCTCGGTCATGCGGGAAGCTTTGTTAAAACAATTCTAAATGCTAAAATCCTATTTCTGGCTTTATTTATGCCCCCTTCTAGCTCCTTTTGGAAAACTCTGAATAACTCGATTCTAGTGCGCTATCTCTTATTATTTGGCTGTGGCTGGAGTCTGATTATCTTAATTAACTATTTCTACGGGATGATCGCTATTTTTACCGGTTCAGCGATTCTGGCCGCCCTATTAAATTATCCTGTGGTTTGGTTATCCCGTTATCTACCGAGAGGACTAGCCATTGCTATTACCACCCTAGCAGCTTTTATCCTCCTATTTGGATTAGTCACAGGCATAGGATTAGAAGCAGTTAATCAGGGGAGAGGACTACTGTTCAATCTTACCGATGCCCTGAGTGAAAAGGATTTTTTACCCTTTCAAGACTTTCTCGATCGATTAGATTTAAATAAAATGGTGGGAAGCTTACAAACTGGTTTAGCCACGGGTTTATCGATCGTACAGGGAGTTTTTTCCAGCGTCTTTACCGGCGTTTTCGGGGCGGTGATCAGTGTTTATATGCTCATCGATGGTGATAAACTTTGGCGAGGTTTTTTGCAACTTCTCCCCCTAGCATATCGGGAGCGTTTTGCCAAGTCTTTTCGACAAAGTTTTCTGGGATTTATTCGCGGACAACTGTTGTTAATGCTCTTTTTATCGGTGACGAGTTTCTTGAGTTTTTCCCTGTTAGGAATCAAATATGGGCTAATTTTAGCCGGTATTCTCGGTGTTATCGATGCTATCCCGGGTATCGGGGCAACCCTAGGCATTTTGTTGGTAACTATCTTGACTTTTACCTCCCAGGGACCCGCAATTGCCGTTAAAGCTTTTATTGTCTGTGTTGTCTTGGTACAAATTCAAGATAATATTATTCGCCCTAAAGTTATGGGCAATGCCCTAGAATTAAACCCGGTAATTTTATTTTTATCCCTCTTTATCGGCGAAAGAATTGCGGGATTATTAGGGGTTTTTCTCTCCATTCCTATCGCCGGAATGATTGCGATCTGGATCGGATCGAGTGAAGAAAAACCAATAACAGCTTTAGAGGAAAATCAGTTAGGAGAAAGTCAAGAGAATTAAGAGCCGATCCCCGGTCTCTACTATACAATTAGAGAAATTTGTTATCGACAACAATCGATCGCTACCTATGGAAAACCTAGATTTAAAGAAATCCTCGCCCCTCTTACTTATCTCACCGTTTTTTCTCTGGGGAACAGCGATGGTAGCGATGAAGGGTGTTATCCCCCACACCACCCCCCTATTTATGGCGGCAATTCGCCTTGTTCCCGCCGGAATGCTAGTTTTAATGGTAGCTTGGTTTTTAGGTCGTCCTCAGCCCAAAACCCTGCAAGCGTGGCTATGGATTGCCCTTTTTGCTCTCATGGATGGCACTCTTTTTCAAGGTTTTCTGGCATTGGGATTAAATCGCACTGGGGCGGGGTTAGGATCGGTAATTATTGACTCCCAACCCCTAGCGGTGGCTTTAATGTCCAGTTGGCTGTTTAAAGAAGTTATCGGTGTCTGGGGATGGTTAGGATTGGGTTTAGGGATTGGGGGAATTAGTTTGATTGGCTTGCCCGATCAATGGTTTTATGACTTTTTTGGACAAAAAGCGGTAAACATTGACTTTAGCTGGCAGGAATTACTAAATAGCGGCGAAATGCTCATGCTTTTGGCTTCTATATCCATGGCGGTGGGAACAGTGTTAATCCGGTTTGTCTGTCGTCATGCGGATCCCGTCAGCGCCACGGGATGGCACATGATTTTAGGGGGATTGCCGCTATTTTTAGCTTCAGGTTTCACCGAATCCCATCAATGGCAGAATATCGATTTAAATGGTTGGTTAGCTTTAAGTTATGCCACGATTTTTGGTAGTGCGATCGCCTATGGAATATTCTTTTATTTAGCCGCCAAGGGCAATTTAACCAGTTTAAGTTCTTTAACTTTTTTAACTCCGGTTTTTGCCCTCACTTTCGGGAATTTGTTCCTCGGTGAGATGTTAAGTATATTGCAATGGGTGGGGGTATCTTTAACCCTTGTTAGTATTTATTTAATCAATCAAAGGGAAAAAATCTCCCCACAAGTGCGGGCAATTTTTGCTAATCTTTCCTCACTTATACCCAAAAGCAACTAACTCAAATTCCGTCCGAATTACCTCAACTCTGGCAAAATTTGCTTCTTGTAATTTCTGGTTGAGATTTTGAGAAGTAAAACCAGTTTTGTGAGCCATATAGGGCATTCCGGGGACTTCTGTTCCCATGCCGTAAAACATCCATAAAGCGCGCACCGGACCACCGGGAGAAATATATAAAGGTTCATTTTCCATATCGCCTCTAGCGACAAATTCGGCGGCGGTTTGCATATCGGGAACCACAATCATTAAAAAGCCTTCAGGTTTAAGAATGCGTTTAAATTCCCCTAGGGCGATGGGAACTTCGTAATGATAAATATGTTCTAGATTATGACTAGAAAAAACCCCATCGACGGAGTTATCGGGAACGGCACTTAAATCGGTAATCGTTCCTAAAATATCGGGGTTAACAGCAGTATTGATATCGAGGCGAATTTCTTGCCAATTGCCATCGCGGAATAGTTGGGGTAAGGCTTCGGGATTATAGGGACCACAACCCACATTTAAAACCAGTTTTTTCGGGGATTTTAGCGCTGTTATCCCCAGGGGAGCATTCCAAGCTAATAAACAAATATTTTTGAAACCAAGCAAACCGTGATTAGCGACTTGATCATCTAAAATTATCTGGGCTTGGGGATGGGTTTTAGTAAAATCTTTTATTGCCTGTTGGAGAGTAGGATGCTGACATTTATTGATGATAATTAAAGCGGAATCAGACCAGAAATTTTTGGCTAAAAGTAAGGAGATCAAGAGAGAGCGATAGTCTTCGGCGGCATCGTAGTAATAAACTCCCAGCTTTTCTTCACTGTTTAATTCTTCCAGATCATCGAAAAAGTTTTCCGTTTCTTGATCGCTTAAAAATATCTGTTCTGATAGTTGAAAATCCTCCAAATCCTCAGATAATATAGTTAGTTTTTCTCCCGATGGATCGTATTTAAAAAAAGCTTCTACACCATAACCGTAGCGATCACTATTATGCCAGAAAGCGGCGACTAAACTACCGCGACGAAAACAACCCACCTGACAGTAAACCTCGTCCGGTTGCAGACAGTCAACGGCTAGATTGAGCAGGGGAAAAAGATTGCGATCGGGATAAGATGCGGTTTTTTGGCTTAAAAGGGTTAATTGCTCGGAAATAGGCGACATTAGAGGCGATCCCCAATCCTGATACTGTTGGGGCAGTTTTTCTAAGAATTTCTGTAAATCCATACCTTGCTTTTCCGAAAACTATAATCCTTTTCCAATATCGTAAATCATCGTGCTTGTCATCAGGCACAGACTTAATTGTGGAAGAGTGCTAATCTGGTCTATAGCGGTTTTCACAGAAGTGAGTCCCGATTGAAACCCTGAAACGCCTATCTATCAAGGGATTTACCATACCTTACTAGACTGAAAACCGCTATATTATCCCATTAGCACCAGTAGAGGAACCTCTGATATGCCCTGCAAATGCTTCCAGATCAAATTTTGGGGAGTACGGGGAAGTGTTCCCTGTCCTGGTTCGGAAACCGTTCGTTATGGTGGTAATACTTCCTGCGTGGAGATGCAAGTCGCTGGAGAAAGATTAATCTTTGACGGTGGTACGGGGTTACGCGCCCTAGGACAGTCTTTGATGGCAGAAAGTCCAGCGAAAGCCTATTTATTTTTCACTCACTCCCATTGGGATCATATTCAGGGTTTTCCTTTTTTTATCCCCGCTTTTATCAGGGGCAATACTTTTAAAATATATGGGGTTTCCTCTGCCAACGGGACAACCATAAAGCAAAGATTAGACGATCAGATGTCACATCCTAATTTTCCCGTGCCTTTGCAGACTATGGGATCCGATTTAGAATTTTATAATCTAGAAATGGGCGAAACCCTCTACTGTGGGGATGTCAGCGTCGAAACCCGTCCTTTAAATCATCTGGGAGAAGCGGTGGGTTATCGGGTAAATTGGCAGGATTTATCGGCAGCTTATATTACCGATACCGAACATTTTTCCGATCGCCTTGATGATAACGTTCTGGCTTTGGCCTGGCAAGCGGATGTCATGATTATTGATGCTACCTACACCGATGAGGAATACAACGATCCTAAGTATTCTAAGGTGGGTTGGGGTCATTCCACTTGGCAGCAGGCAGTCAAAATCGCTAAGACAGCGCAAGTTAAGCAGTTAGTTCTCTTTCATCACGATCCCGCCCATAATGATGATTTTCTCGATCTCATTGGGGAAGAGGCAAGAAAGATTTTCCCTGAAACTATTCTCGCTCAGGAAGGACTCTCGATCGAACTACAAATTCACCATCAGAAGTAGCTAGAAATTTATCCAAACCTAAATCAATCCCTAAGGGATGTCCTTGAAAGAGAACATTAGGGACATTGACCTTTTATGGCATTGAAAGCATCATAAAGTATCCGGATGCTCGCCTGACAATCTGGGCTTATTTAATTTCAAAACCTTACTGCTTATCTTTATTCCCAGGTTATCCACACAGAATATCAAGTTGTATTAGTTGACTCCAGATGGTCGGTTTTATTTATTTGTCACCATTCATCTCTCTAACGGGAGTCCTCTTGCGACCTTAAGATAGATTTACCAGAAAATACCTAAGGATGAGGACGGAAAAGATGGGAATGTTGCGGGTGATAAAGTTGCGATCGAGTTCCTCTAATCTGGTTTAAAGCGGGACTAATTAAATAAAGGGTAGTTCTAGTTAAATTTTCTCGATGGGTTAGTTGGGCCATCTCTGACAGGGGGACAACCCAGATTTTTTCGTCGGGCCAACCGAGACGGAAACAAACGGCCACCTGTTGCTTTGGTGGGTAGTGTTGTAGAAGTTTTTCCTGGGCTTTGTCAATGTGACGGGCGGCTAAATATAGGCATAAACTAGCTTTATGGGCGGCTAAAGAGGCTAATTCTTCACTTTCTGGTATATGAGATGCTTTCCCTTCCACCCGGGTTAGAATAATTGTCTGGACTAATTCCGGAATCGTTAATTCTAGGGCTAATTTGGCCGCTAATCCTTGAAAGGCACTAATGCCGGGGATTAGCTGAAAGGGGATATCTGCTGCTGTCAAAAGATGAATTTGTTCTTGGATGGCACTATAGAGACTTAAATCCCCCGATTGCAGTCGCACCACCGCTAAACCCTGACGCACGCGATCAATCATTAAAGGGATAATTTCCTCCAGGGTGATGCTACTGGTGGGAATTAACTCGGCATCTTTACGGGTATCCTCAAGAATCTGTTTGGGGACGAGGGAATCAGCAAAGAGGATAACATCGGCTTTTTGGAGAATTTTATAGGCTTTTACCGTCAATAATTCCGGATCTCCAGGGCCAGCACCAATAAAGTAAACGGCCGGGGGGAGAGGAGAGGAGTCAATTAAAGTCATACTAAATCCTGTTTAAAAGGGGTGTGGGGTGTGGGGTGTGGGGTGTGGGAATTATGAAGTGGGGAGAAGGGAGAAGGGAGAGGGGAGAGGGGAGAAGGGAGAATAAATAAAAACAATCTCCTGAATACTGAATCCTGTCTCCTGAATACTGAATCCTATCATTAACCTGAACATTTGTATTTAATTAGGGTGAAACTGACTATAATTAATGATAAAGCACGGTCAGCATTGACAATGATTAGCGATCAATCCCTCCCCCCCCAAAATATTGAAGCGGAAGAATCTATCTTAGGTGGTATTTTACTAGACCCAAAAGCGTTAGGTAGAATCAGTGATTTTTTAATTCCAGAAGCTTTCTATGTGAAAACCCATCAAGATATTTATCGTGCGGCACTCGCTTTGCAAGGGAAGGGAAAACCGACGGATTTAATGACGGTTAGCAGTTGGTTACAGGATAATCATCTGTTGGAAGAAATCGGGGGAATGCCGCGATTGTTACAATTAATTGAGCGCACTGTCTCGGCCGCTAACATCGATCGCTATGCTGAATTAGTGATGGATAAATATATGCGTCGTCAGTTAATTTCCACTGGGGGAGAAATTATCGAGTTAGCCAGGGATACGACGCTAGAATTAGAAAATGTTTTCGATGAATCGGAACAAAAGATTTTTCGTCTCACCCAAAAACGACCCCAAGAGGGTTTAATTTTTCTGGGGGATACTTTAATTGAAACTTTTAACGAAATTGAGAAAATGCAAGAGACGACCACTCTACCCGGTATCGAAACTCAATTTTATGATCTCGATGCGATGACCAGTGGTTTACAACCCTCGGATTTAGTTATTATCGCAGGTAGGCCTTCCATGGGAAAAACTTCTTTTGCTCTTAATATTGCCTATAATATCGCTCAACAGAATTTACCTGTGGCTGTCTTTAGTTTGGAGATGTCCAAGGAACAATTAGCCCAACGTTTGTTATCGAATGAGGCTAAAATCGAAAGTAATCGGATTCGATCAGGCCGTTTGGGACAAAATGATTTAGAGAAGGTTCTTGGGGGACTAGAAAAGTTATTAAATTTGCCTATATATATCGATGACAGTGCTAATTTAAGTGTAATTCAAATGCGTTCCCAAGTGCGGCGTTTACAGACAGAAAAAAAGGGACAAATCGGATTAGTTTTAATCGATTATCTGCAATTAATGGAAGGAGGAGGTGATAATCGCGTTCAGGAACTTTCTAAAATTACCCGCAGTCTTAAGGGTTTAGCGAGAGAAATTCATGCTCCAGTAATTGCTCTTTCTCAGTTAAGTCGCGCTGTGGAATCTCGCAATAATAAAAGGCCGATGATGTCCGATTTACGCGAGTCGGGATGTTTAGCAGGTGATAGTTTAGTTGAGTTAGCCGATCCTCGTGCTAAAGTGCCAATTTGTGAGTTAGTGAATTGCTCTAATTTTACGGTTTTTGCTCTTAATGAGGAAACAATGAAATTAGAAAAAGCACTGGTAACTAAGGTCTTTTCCACAGGATTTAAGCCAGTTTTTCGATTAACAACTCGTTTAGGCCGCACGATTAGAGCTACAGCCAATCATCAATTTTTGACTGTTCACGGTTGGCAAAGATTAGATGAATTAAATATCGGTAATTATATCGCTTTACCTCGCTTTTTACCTAGTTCGCAATTACAAACTATGAGTAATACTGAATTAGCCTTATTAGGTCATCTAATTGGTGATGGATGTACCTTACCACGTCATAGTGTTCAATATACGACTAAAGAGTTAGATTTAGCCAATTTAGTTGCTTCTTTAGCGATACAAGTATTTGATAATCGAATTAATCCTCGAATTAGTCCTGAACATCAATGGTATCAGGTTTATTTAGCAGCGAATTATCCCTTAACTCATAATATTAAAAATCCTATTTCTCAATGGTTAGAACGTCTAGGAGTTTGGGGGTTACGTTCGTATGAAAAATTCATTCCTCCTCAAGTTTTTGAGCAAACTCAATCAGCAATAGCCTTATTTTTACGTCATCTTTGGAGTACCGATGGTTCCCTTAAATTGGTTCAAGGAAAATCACCTCGTCCTATCGCTTATTATTCTAGCAGTAGCTTAAGATTAGCTCAGGATGTACAATCGCTTTTACTAAGAGTAGAAATTAATGGAAAGCTATCGAAACACTCACAAACAGGAAAAGGACGAGATCAATACCATGTTACAATAACAGGTAAATCAGACTTGAAGAAATTTACTGAGATTATCGGTGCTGTTGGCAGCTATAAAACCCAGTCTTTACAAGAAATAACTACTTATCTTCAAAATCACCAAGCTAATCCTAATAAGGATATCATTCCTAACGATATCTGGCGACTATATGCTGTACCCGCTATGGAACAAAGTGGTTTAACTACACGACAAATGCAAGCTGCACTTGGTAATCAATATTGTGGGACAAGTTTATACAAATCAAACTTAAGTCGAGAAAGAGCCAATAAATTAGGAGACATTCTTGAATGTTCCCAAATACAGCACTTAGCTGATAGTCATATTTACTGGGATGAAGTTATGGCAATTCAAGCGGATGGAGAGACAGAAGTGTATGATTTAACAGTAGATAAATTGCATAACTTTATTGCCAATAATATCATCGTCCATAATAGTATCGAACAGGATGCGGATTTAATTATGATGTTATACAGAGATGAATATTATAACCCCGACAGTCCCGATCGAGGTGTGGCTGAAGTAATTATTACTAAACACCGTAACGGTCCTACTGGCACAATTAAGCTACTTTTTCAACCAGAATTTACCAAGTTTCTCAATCTTAAACAAAGTCGCTCTAATTATTAAAATGAAAGCAACTATTAATTATAAAAACCCCAATTGGCTCTTAATACTTTTGGCAATTATCCTAACTCTCGGTGTGGTTTTTCGTTTTGCAAATATCGATAAAAAAATCTATTGGCATGATGAATCCTACACCACCATTAGAACCACTGGTTATCAAGCAAATGAAATCGCTGATACTATCTTTCAAAATCGTCTTTTATCTACCACAGAATTAGGAAAATTTCAACAACTGAAACCCGAAAGTAATGTTTTTGATACAATAAAATCTCTCGCTAAAGAAGACCCTCAACACCCACCTTTATACTTTATTATCTCTCGCTATTGGGAAAAACTATTCGGTTTTTCTCCCGTTTCTTCCCGCAGTTTAGCGATTGTTTTTAGTCTTCTATCCCTCCCATTGATTTACCATCTATCCCTAGAATTATTTACATCAAAGTTAACGGCAATTTTAGCAGTAATTTTATTAGCACTCTCTCCAGTTGATATAATATTTGCTCAAATGTCTCGTCAGTATAGTCTTTTGGTTCTATTAACGATATTCAGTCAATTAATGCTGTTAAAATGCCTCAAAAAAAGAACTCTTGTTAATTGGTATTTATACACCTTATCTAATACTCTCGGACTCTACACCCATCTCTTTTTTATTCTCAACTTATTTGCTCAGGCAGCTTTTCTACTTTGGTATCTTGTTATGAAACCAGAGCGAAAAAATAACTTGATATTTTTCCTGTTATCTGGGTTAACAATGATGATTTTATATATACCCTGGTTACAGGTTTTTTTAACTAACTCACAAAGAGCCTTTAACTCCACCAGTTGGGCTGCCGTTAACTATCTCGATTGGGGATTGTTCAGTAAATTATGGATATTAACTTTTACTTCTCTATTTAGCGACAGCGATTTTGGTTTTAATAACATCTTCACCTATATATATAGACTAATTTTTTTAATCTTAATTATCTATGCTTTTAAGCGACTTTATCGCTACAATAACCCCATAGCTTTTACTTTTATGATTACCTCAACCCTAGTACCTTTCCTAGCTTTAGTCATTCCCGATCTAATTTTGACCACCACTAGATCAACTGTCACCCGTTATCTAATTGCGACCTTTCCCACTATCTATATAACTGTAGCTTTTTTCCTGTCACAATTGCTTAATCAAGGTAAAATTTTAGGTAAAATTATCTTGACTTTTTTGTTAACTGCTAGTATAATATCGAACTTTAACAATGCTCTTTCCGAAACCAGTTGGGCAAAAGTTCCTAGTTATTGGAATGGCGAAGTTGCCAGAAAAATCAATGCTGTACCCAATGCCATTATTATCAGCGACGAAGGTAATGACTGGACTAACTTAGGTGATTTGCTTTCTCTTAATTATCGTCTTAATGCTGATGTACAATACTTCCTGACTACCACTAACCCCGATACCGATAAGTTAAAAGAAGTCCTAGAAATTCCCCAGGTCAACTTCTTTCTTTTTCGTCCTTCCAATCGGTTATTACTAGCCCTAGATCAATTCGATATTCGTCTTGATTATTTCTATCCTCAAGGTCAATTGTCGCGAGTCAGGAAATAGGCAAATATTTAAGTAGTAGGACAAAATTAACCTCTTGCTTAGGATAGGCACTCATGCAAGAGATGGTTAGATATGTCTAATTAATTGTGTCTAGCTATATATTTTTGGTGAATCTAGCCTGAAATATTTGAGCAAAGCTGGTATTATAACCAGTTAAAACCGTTAATCGTCACCTTAAAGAAATGACTTTTCTAATTCCGACTAGCGTTTGGCGGCAAATTCTTAAAAAGCTCCCTATACTACTATTCTTAGCATCTTTTCTAATAGTCGTATTCTTAGGCTATTTTTCTGCCGCTTTCTCTCAAAGTCGAGATCCTGATATCCGCGGTGTTTGGATCACCACCAACGATACTGCGATGCTGATGGACAGGGATAAACGACAACAGGCGATCGAGCAATTAGTTAATCTTAATTTTAATGCTATCTATCCCGTGGTCTGGAACTCCGGTTATGCTCTCTATCCCAGTGCGATCGCCCAACGGGAAGGAATACAGCCTTTTGTGCCTACGGGAGCGCAGGGACAAGATATCTTGGCAGAATTGGTGGAACAAACCCGTGGCAGGGGATTATTGGTCATTCCTTGGTTTGAATTCGGATTTATGGCTCCTCCCACCTCAGAATTAGCCTTAAAACATCAGGACTGGTTAACCCAAAAACGTGACGGGGGGACCACTTGGGTGGGGGCAGCCGGTGAGGTGGTGTGGTTGAATCCTTTCCGTCCCGAAGTGCAGAATTTTCTGCGGGAGTTAGTCTTGGAAGTAGTGGGACAATACGATATTAACGGCATCCAATTCGACGATCATCTGAGTTTACCAAACGAATTCGGCTATGATCCCTATACTATCGCTCTTTATCAACAGGAAACCGAAAAAACGCCCCCAGCTAACCCCCGGGATCCCGAATGGACAAAATGGCGGGCCGATAAAATCACTGCTTTTCTGGCTAATCTCAAAGAATCAATTCAGGCAATTAAACCGAATATACTGCTTTCGATCGCCCCTAATCCCTACGAATTCGCCTATAATGGTCATCTACAGGATTGGCTCGGTTGGGTGCGGCAAGGATTAGTCGATGAGTTAATCGTACAGGTTTATCGTCCCGATCTGCCCAGTTTTCTCAAACAATTAGAGCGTCCCGAAATTCAGGAAACCCAGCAAACTATCCCCACCGGTGTGGGAGTTTTAACCGGTTTACGCAATCGACCGATTGCCCTACACTTTATTGAAGAAAAGGTATTGGCTGCTCGTCAACGGGGTTTAGGGGTGATTTTCTTCTTTTATGAAAGTCTCTGGCAGCAAGCTTTGGAACCTCCAGAAACCAGAAAAGCGGCAATTCAAGCGATGTTTTCGCAACCCATCACTCCCCGTCTTCCCGTGCTGGAAAATATTCCTTTGATTAGTACACCTGAACCTATTGACCAGCCAGAACTAACCCCCACACCTCCCCCCTTAGCGCCGGACGGGATCGAAATTCCTGTAATTCCCCCTCCGGGTAGTTAATAGCAATTTTTGCCCATCAAAATTATACTAAATCCTGTGTAAAAGGTATAGGAGAGTGGCGGTTTTTTTTCAGTGATCAGTAAACAGTAAACAGTGAAATAAAAACTCACATCTGATACTAAATCCTGTTATTAAAAACTGATTATTTATTTCCCCTTTTGCCTGTTGCCTTTTGCCTCTCCTCATAACTAGCCTGTACTCAACGGATTTAGTATGATTAAATGCTGACAGCTAAAAAGCTTGTCAAGATTGCAGAGAAGCAGCATTTATTCAGAGTAAATCTTTCAGTCCTACGGTGATATAATTTTGATTTTGATTGGTATTTTTGATAAACTTAACAACGATTTTATCTCGTTCTTCTAATAGGGTTTCTAGGGTTAATAAATTTGATGTTGTAGATTGAGAGAGAATTTTATATAAGGTACTCTCCCCCCGATTATAGTCTGGCTCATTTTCCTTGGCAATATCACTATCTTTAATTTCGTTGCGATTATAAAAAATGATTCCTCTGAAATGCACACATATTTCTGTATCTTGATAGTTTTTCTGGGGATTAGCATGATTATTGAGAGTCAGAAGCATATAGATTCTATTCATCCCGCTTTGAAATTTACCAGCAATCTGCTTTAATGTGCTTTCTTTGTCTTTTTTTGCCTGTAGGGATGCTTTGAGTTCAACTAAACAAATTTGCAGATGATAATTGAGAATTTTACCCCCATCATCGACTTTTCTCTGTAAAACTAATATATAGCGTTTCTGATTCACAAGAGGTACATTTACGATTATGAACAGCTTAATCAGCAAAGATTTAACTGTACCGCACAGATGCGAGAACCGCTATAGCTTTTTCAGGGGTTTTGCCAAAAGCAGAGATACCGGGTAACTTTTCTTCTTCTTTTTCTTCTAAATTGATAACCCAGATTTTATCTACTTCTGTAGATATATTTTTGTCATTTTTAGACGATAACTGTAAGTGATTAATAACTACTTTCTTTAAATCGCTCTTATTTGTTTCTTGAATTTCAATATACGCATCCTGACTAAGGCAGATTTCTTCAATAAAACCCGATTTTTCTAAAGCTTGATGAAACTTTTGTCTAAGGAAAAAAATTTTTTTTTGAGTTAGACTTACTCATTCTCTGTTAAATAGATATGGTTGGTTAAAATTTCTCCAGATTTCTGCACGGAGTTGATAACTTCTTTAAAGTTACGAAAATATAGCGTTTCTTGTTAGTCAGAGGTACATCATCGATGTTGAAAATTTTAATCAGCAAAGGTTTAAGTGTGCCACACAGATGTGAGAACCGCTATAAACACCATATTGACTGGTTCCATAATCAATAATTTTATCACCCGTGAAAAAGTAAACCCCTAAGTCTTCTTTAGCAATTTAAATTTCTGGATTTAAATTTTTTAATTGATTATCCTCAATGATTTTTGTGACATCAACATCATAACTTTTTAGGGTATGAAGATAAACATAATTGTTGAGAATATCAGTTAAAATCGGGCTATGGGTGGTGATCAAAACCCGATTATCATGCTCGGTGACAAATTGAACTAAAATATCCATTAAGCGAATTTGATTTTCGGGATGCAAATTAACCTCTGGTTCATCTATCATTAAAAAATTGTATTTTTCCCTTGCCCAATATTTGAGATAAAGATACAAGATAGTCAACTGATTGACTGAAGATGAAGCTAGATACATGGGTAAATCTTTGCTTTCATCGAATTTAAAAGAAAATTGAATAGGTGCGATCAATTCTAGACTAGAAATCGTGATTTCTCCTCCCATTAATCCGCTCATCTTTTCAATCAGAGAATTATAAACTGAATTAATTTTTTTCTTGGTATTGAGAGAATAAAGCGACTCAATCACTTTATTCATTGGTTCTGTATAAGACCTTTTGGGTAATTGTTCCCGAAGACGTTTGAATATATTTTTATTAGTATCACCATCATCATCAATATTTTCTATTAATTCTAAAAATAGACGGTTAGACTCAATTCTCTTATTTCTTTCTATCTCATAAATGTACTGGTAGAAAACAGGAAAAAAGCTACGACTAGCGGGGATAAAAAAAGTATCTTCTGTCTGAGACAAAAGCACTGTTATTACTGACGAAATAATTACTGATTCCTTGGATGGTTTAGCTCTCTCAAAAAAGTCTCTGGGTATTTTATCAAATACTTTCTCAGGGATATTATTCTCTTTTATATTTATTGTTAGGCTACCTTTGCGCTTGCTAATCTGTAAATACTCCAGATCATTGTCAACAACAAAGGTTAATCTGAAGCTTTTATCTTTAAATTCTTTAATATCCGCTTGAAAAATTAATTTATTGGAACTAATAATCGTTTCTTTAATACTGGCATCAAGATTATAAGTATTAACAACTTCTTTTTCAATAAATCGGCTAAATTTATTGAGAATCTCATTGATTAGTTCTTGATTGATAGTAATTTTTTTAATAGGTTTTTTAGAGTCAATTACTAAAGAATCAATTTGGTTATTTTCGGAAAACTTTCTAATATTGTCATGATTAAAAATTGTCCATAAAAGCTGAGAAACTAGGGTTTTGCCACTATTGTTGTAGCCAATAAAAGTATAAAACTTCTTGGTTAAATCTATAGCTTGATTATTATTTCTAATTGATCCCAAATTCTTGATCAGTAGTTCCATATTATTTTTACCAATCACACCGAGAGGATAACTAACTTTTTAAAGGTGGACAAAATGCCCACCTTTAAAACTATTGTAAACTGCTAGTTAACTGACTTTTGGCCTTAGCTAAAGCTTCGCTTAACTTACTAGCATCCCGTCCCCCAGCTTGAGCTAAATTGGGACGACCACCACCACCACCGGCGCAGATTTGAGCGATCGCACTGATAAATTTACCCGCTTGTAAACCCTTATCTTTAATCACCCGGGAACTAAAAGCGGCCACTAAACTCACTTTATCAGCTGCGGGAGTCGAGGCCAAAACCACTGCCCCTTCCCCTAATTTTTGCTGTAGTCTTTCGGCTGCGGCCATCAAAGCATGAGCATCAATATCGCCCAAAGAAGCGACTAATAGCTTAAATTCGCCGATAGATTCAGCTTGAGATAGCAAAGCATCTGATTTATTTAGTGCTAACTCCTGTTTAACCGCTTCTAACTGCTTTTGTGTCCCCTTTAACTCCGATTGTAGGGCCGTAATGCGATCGGGAATTTCCAGAGGTTTGACCTTAAAGCGATCGCACAGATCCCGCACCACCTGATCCCGTTCATTCAGGTATGCTAACACGGCAGGGCCGGCCACCGCTTCGATGCGACGAATTCCCGCAGCGATTCCCGTCTCAGAGATGATTTTAAATAAACCGATCTCGGCGGTATTTTTAACGTGAGTTCCCCCGCATAATTCCATAGAAACGCTAGGAATATCGATAACTCGCACTTCTGAGCCGTATTTCTCGCCAAACATGGCAATAGCTCCCTTTTGCTTCGCTTCTTCCAATCCCATCACCGCTATCTCGGTGTCATGCGCTTCGGCAATCCAAGTGTTAATCTGTTCTTCCACCTGTTGTAATTCAGAGCTAGTCAGGGGACGAGGACAGTTAAAATCAAAACGGAGGCGATCAAAACTGACGAGGGAACCCGCTTGGGAAATCCCAGCATCGACAAGCTTTTTCAAGGCCGATTGTAGCAGATGGGTGGCGGTATGATTAGCTTGGGCGCGACGACGACAGGAGCGATCGATCTGAGCATTAATTGTATCGCCGGTGGTGACAATTCCCCGCTCAATCCCACCAAAATGGATAAAAATCCCCGATTCTTTCTGCACATCCTCAACGCGGATAAGCAGATTCTCGCCGGTTAAATAACCCTTATCACCGATTTGTCCACCCGATTCGGCATAAAAAGGGGTTCGATCGAGAACTACCTGCACCTCAGTGCCTGCTGCGGCCAATTCCACCGTTTTACCAGCGACTAAAACCGCCGTTACTGTTGCGGTTGCTTGCAAATCCGTATAACCGAGAAATTCCGTCGGGTGAATATGTTCCGCCAGCTTATCTAAACTACCCTGTACCGTCAAATCTATGGTTTCTTGGGCGGCTTTCGATCTTTGCTGCTGTTTTTTCATTTCCTGCTCGAAACCCGCCGTATCGACGCTTAAACCCTGCTCCTCGGCGATTTCTTGAGTGAGTTCCAGGGGGAAGCCATAGGTATCATAAAGGGTAAAGGCATCAACTCCCGAAATCTGGCTTTTTTCTTTTTCTAGAATCGATTCGAGCAGTTTTTCGCCTCTTTCTAGGGTTTCTAAAAATCTCGCTTCCTCTCGCTCTAATTCTGCCTTGATCACCCTTTCTCGTTCCCGAACATTGCCATAGACGGACTCGGAAAGAGCGATCGCAACTTCCGCCACTTTGCTGATAAATTGACCTTCAATACCGATTAAACGCCCGTGCCGTACTACTCTCCGAATCAGACGACGCAGGACGTAACCCCTGTCAGTATTCGATGCTGAGATACCATCCGCTATCATGTGTACTACCGAGCGCACATGATCACCGATGACTTTTAGGGAAACTTTCGTTTTTTCGTCCGCTTTCTGGTAGTCTATGGCTGCTAACCGGGCTGCTTCGGCGACAATCGGGAAAATTAGGTCAGTTTCGTAGTTATTGGCGACTTTTTGCAGGATTTGCGCCATCCGTTCCAAACCCATCCCCGTATCGATATTTTTATTCGCTAGGGGTGTCAGATTGCCGTCTGCGTCGCGGTTATACTGCATGAAGACGAGGTTATAAAACTCGATAAAACGGCTATCATCCTCTAAATCGATGGTTTTATCCCCTAATTCCGGGTGAAAATCGTAGTAAATTTCCGAACAGGGACCACAGGGACCCGTGGGACCTGATACCCAAAAGTTATCCGCTTCGCCCATTTTTTGGATACGATGGGCAGGAATACCGATTTTATCGCGCCAGATAGCGAAAGCTTCCTCATCTTCCCTAAAGACACTAACTACTAATCTTTCGGGGGGAAGGTTAAAAACTTCTGTGGACAATTCCCAGGCCCAGGCGATCGCTTGTTCTTTAAAATAATCACCAAAGCTAAAATTGCCCAACATCTCAAAAAAAGTATGATGTCTGGCAGTCCGGCCGACATTTTCGATATCGTTGGTGCGAATACATTTTTGGGAAGTGGTAGCGCGGGGAAATTCTGGGATCTTTTGCCCTAAGAAAATCGGCTTAAAAGGGAGCATTCCCGCAATAGTCAGCAAAACGGTGGGATCTTCTGGGACTAGGGAGGCACTAGGGAGAATTTTATGGTTTCTGGCCGCAAAAAAGTCTAAAAATCGCTGGCGAATCTCGCTTCCGCTTAGGTGGTTACTCATAGAAGATGTCAGTTAGTCAGAAAATGCCTATTTTATCCATTGTGGCATTTTTGCGTTTTAACTCTCCACCTTTACTCTCGCGCCGCTTGTCGGACTTGTTCTAAGTCTAAATCCAAAGCTTGAGCGATTTGTTCCACACTTAAACCCAAAGCAAGCAAACGGGGAATAGATTCCAGTTTTCCTTCCTGTCGTCCTTCCTGTCGTCCTTCCTGTCGTCCTTCCTGTTTAGTTGCTTCCTTCCATTCCTGATAGGTTTGAGATAAGGTCATAAACACCTCTCTATCTTCAGTTTCTAGGATGTTATTTATTTCCATAGTAACCCGCCAACTAATCAATAATTCCAGTACATTTTCCCGAAAAGCATTACCTTGAGGTAATTCTAACAATTCTCGCACCGCTTGGTTTTGAGTTTTTCCCCGTCCTAATAATCTTATCCAGAGAGTCTCAGCAGTCACAGGCAATTGATTAATAGCGATAATCGCCGTTCGATAAAGCGAGGGAAGAAAATACACTCCTTTCGGCCAATCCTGGTCTAATTTTGCCCCAAATCCTTCTAAAATAGTGATACCAGCCGAAGGGGATAAAATCCACAAACGAGGGGCATTGTCTTCATTGTAGCTCTGATTTTCTCGTTTAGCTTGTCTTTGTAGTTCGGCTAAAATGGTCAAAAGTTTCGCTAGACAATTACGAATCTCGCTACGATTGGGAGGATTGCGATAGGGTTCAATCAGGACAGTATTAAGGACAATTCTGCCTAATAATCCCAGATAATCGGGGTTTGGTTCGGGATTGGGGGAAAAAAATACATCTATCTGTCGAGTTTCATCGCTGACTTCTTTGCTGATTTCGACGATTCCCAGGGGAGAAAGTAATTGTTCAAGGTAATTTTTGGCAAATTGGTCATGGGGTTTCATGGACTGAGCAGTTAATCGATAATTCTCAATTGTATAGTTATTAAAAAAGTGGGTTTAAATAACCCACTTCTAAAGTGATGATTGGTAGTTTTTAGGATAGGAATTTTCAAATTGTGCCAGAAACTATGGGCAGCCATGGCAATTATTCTCCTTGTCAATAGTGAGCAATTGTAAGATTAGACTACCTCTTCGAGAAAATCATAAATTTTGTCTAATTGTTCTAAGGTAACTAAACCGTACTGCCAGAGAATCATCGGTAAATGAATTTTATCAGATTGGATCGATCGCTCGGCCATAGCGATCGATTCTTGGGGAAGGGACAATTCCTCTTGTAGAAATTGTCGGAATTGGGAATAGGCAATCGTGGACATAGGGGTATTTTTTTCCTCAATAGTATATCTCGTAATTTCAATAAAACACCACCTGATCGGTTTCAAGGACAGTTAGTCCTGCGACCATTTTTTCTGTATCTAAGCTATCTAGATGATAGAGAGTGCTTTCCTAAAAATCGCTGGCTCTCTTAAGATAGTCCCGTTATATCCAGTATAATTTTGTCTCTGTTTAATCTATAGCAAGGGGAAAGATTATTCAATCTATCACTTGACAGACTATAAAAATCTTAATCGATATTGTTATATTTTAAACAGTATAAATGCGTAATAGCTTATAACAGCCATACTTATTATATTTCCAGACAAGGGACACTTTCCATAAGAAAGTTAACACCATTTTCAAAAATTAAGGTCTTGAGATAGACTCAATCTTAATTTTATCTCCTGCTTTCACTCCTAATTCTTTGGCTCGACCCCCAGCTAGTTCGATCACTTGATTAACCATGGTGTTTGGCCCATAGACAGGACAAGGATCCACAGCACAAGGAGGGACATTGAGCAAAACTGCTTTTACTATACCATCTTTTAGAAAAATCATGTCTAGAGGAATCGAGACATTTTTCATCCAAAACCGGGCCATCAGAGGTTGTGCAAAGGGAAATAGCATACCACGATTTTTCTCCAAAGACAAGCGATACATTAAACCCTTGGCCTGTTGTTCCTGGGTTTGAGCCACTTCTAACTCAATCATCTCACCATTAATATCTGCTTTGGCCGTGATCGGTAATATTTGCCCTTGATTCTCAGTCGTAATCTGAGCCATCGAACTATTATTACCATTGAGATTAGTCGATTGACAACTCAGCAGCAACAAACCTAAAAATAGTATTAACTTGATCTTGAGCATAAATGATTTTTTACCAGTCATCACCAATAGTTATCAATACTTAATTTTCCCAGTATAAGTGGAGAATTAAGCAGATAAGACACTAACACAAAGTGGCTACGGCAAATATAAAGATAGTATTAAAAATATCTAGCATGGGGGTGAGCATCCTTCCTTGAGGATTGCTAGAACATATATACTAAGAAAGTTATCAAAGTTATTGGCCGATTTTCCCCGTCAATTTTCCCCCAGTCTGGCAGCAGTCGATCGCCTTCGTAGGTTAAAATACCACTTAATCTATATGATCGATTATTGTAGGCTCAGGAGCAATCACCATGACCGCAGAAAGTATGTTATTTAATGGGCCGATCGTGGCGATCGTTCTCGTCCTCGTCGGATTAGCTTGGGGTTTTCTCCTCCTCAAAATCCAAGGTGGAGAAGCGGAATAGCTTGTTTTTCGGTTCATGGTTACTTTATTAGTAACCATGAACTACTTTTTCCTCGTCAAAAGTAATTAAGAGAAAATCAATAACTAAAATTTTATAGCTATACCTATGACCACTCCCACGATCGAGTTTTTTGTCGGTTTATCAGAAGAATTAAGCGGTGTTAGTCTCCGCAAAAATAAAAATACCGGGATTCGCAATGTCCTGATGACTTTTAAAACCCTGAAAGCGATCGAACGTTTCCAAAGTTTCACCACCCGCACCTACGGCGATCTCCGTCTCACCGATGAGGAAGGAGTGATTACAGTTATTCCCAACTCAACCAAGTTTATTTTTGGAGGAGATGAAGGAGATGAAATTCAACGGGTAGAATGTGGTTTTGAAATCACCGATGAACACTGGGAGCGTTTTATGCGCTTTATGAATCGTTACGCGGCAGCTAACGGGATGGGGTATCAGGATAAGTGAAAAGACAGGACTGGGGTGATGGGGTGTGGGGTAATGGGGGAATTGGTAGATAGGGTGATGGGGAGATAGGGTGATGGGGAAATTTCAACTAAAACCCTAAAACCCTAAAACCCCAACTCTCAACTTCTGAATTCTGATAGTTAAAAACCAGCTAAAATAAGGATAAATTTAGTCAAGAAACCATGAAAATAGCGATTACTGGGGCGACGGGATTTGTGGGCAGTCGATTAGTGGTCAAACTCCATGATCGCGGCGATGACATCCTAATTTTGACGCGCAATCCCGATAAAGCCCAGAGAATTTACCCAAAGTCAATCTATCCTAAGATAGAGATTATCCCCTATATCGCCACAGAATCGGGGGATTGGCAAAAAAAGATTTCTGGATGTGATGCGGTGATTAATCTAGCCGGAGAACCGATTTCGGAACGCTGGACTGGTGAAGCAAAACGAGCAATCGTCGCTAGTCGGCAAATCGGCACCGAGAAAATTGTCGAGGCGATCGCACTTGCTGCCCAGAAACCGAAAGTTTTAATTAACTCCTCGGCGATCGGTTACTATGGAACCAGTGAAACCGCTAGTTTTGACGAAAACAGCCCTCCCGGGGGCGATTTTCTGGCAGATGTCTGTAAAAAGTGGGAAACAGCCGCCCAAAAAGTGAAAGATTGCGGCACTCGTTTAGTCATTCTTCGCACGGGTATTGTTTTAGGCAATGGGGGTGCTTTAGGGAAAATGATCCCACCCTTCAAACTTTTTGCCGGCGGACCGATTGGCAGCGGTCGTCAGTGGTTTTCTTGGATTCATCGGGATGATTTAATTAATTTAATTATCTATTGTCTCGATCGCCCTGAAATTAGCGGCACTTTCAACGCTACTGCACCCAATCCCGTGCGGATGAAAGAATTCTGTCAGATATTAGGGGAAGTAATGAAGCGTCCTTCTTGGTTGCCAGTGCCAGATTTTGCCCTGGAAATTCTCTTGGGAGAAGGAGCCAAAATCGTCCTAGAAGGTCAAGAAGTGCTGCCAAAAGCCACCCAAGCGATCGGTTTTGACTATCGTTATCCTAATCTAGAAGCGGCCTTAGAGGAAATTGTCCCGAAAATGTAGAAATCTGATACAATAGCCGGACCTAGTGTTCTCAATCTATTTTTCACTCCAGACGGGATGGGAGAATAAAGAGGCAGCCACTCTCACCCCGCGCAGTTGATTTAACAGGGGTAAATGGCCCACGGGAGCACTTAAATCCCAGATAAATTCTTGGGGGTATTTTGTCCAATTATTGCCATTTTTCCAACCAATTTTCGGCCAGAGTTTCGGGAAATCTTGACCCACACCGATCCATAATTTGCGCTGCACCGACCAACCGAATTTTCCTTCTGAATGAACTAACCAAAGATGATCAATAGTCTGAATGTCAACCTTGGGAAAAGCTTCTACTTCCGTAAAATAGACCCATTTCCTCTGTATTGCTCCTTCTCCTGCTAATTCACAGAGTTTTTGACGGGTGAGACTATCGGCAGTTTGAAAATCCTGTTTAGCCAATAATTCCTGTAAAAGTCGATAATCGATACCTTTAGCACTATCTAGGGGAACAATACCCGTGGGGAAATAATTAGCTAAAAATTCCTTGCTCTGAGTGCTATTATCTTGATAGAGCAATTGATAAGCCTTACCTGTCACCAGATTAACAGGAGTGGGGCGCTGGGCTAATAAAAAATCTCTCAATACGGTTAGGCCACCTTCTCCCTCCCCGGCTAATCGTGTCAGGATCTGTAATTGATTTTTCGGCGACTCGGTGGCTAATTGACTCATCTTACGGGTAATATCCTCGCTCTGTTCTTCTACTAACACGCCATTCTGGTCAGTCATATCATCACTTTTAAGACCACTCCTTCAATACTATTACCACTATTTCGGGGTCGCTGCTCGATTTTTTCCTGACAAAAAAGGGATTTTTAGCGGGTGGTTGATCGTACACTGAAAGAGAGAACTACTTTGGTTATCTAGATCACCGACGGTCAAATTTCCCTTAACTGAATCGGGGATGCGCGGAGATTGTAACAAAAATTATCGATTGCTTGACAAAAAACACCGATTATGCTATCAACCGAACCTAAAATCAGCAATTCCGGACAAAAATATTTAGCCTATCAAGATTGTCTATCCCCGAATCAAACCCTGTTACCCCTGACGGCCAAGGTTAATAACCGCGATTGCCTAGAAATCGGTGGTTGTGATGTGACCACCCTAGTGGAACGTTTCGGTTCACCCTTGTATATTGTCGATGAAGTCACCCTCCGCACTGCCTGTCGTCAATACCTGCAAGGTTTCCAGACTCATTATCCCGGAGAATCTAGGGTAATTTATGCCTCGAAAGCGTGGAATTGCCTGGCCGTATCGGCCGTGGTCGCTAGGGAGGGATTAGGTTTTGATGTGGTGTCGGCCGGAGAAATTCACACGGTGTTAACCGCTTTAGACCAGATCAAGAAAACCGATGTGCCGATATACTTTCATGGTAATAACAAATCGATCGCCGAGTTAGAATATGCGATCGAGCATAACTGCATTATTATCGTTGATAACTGGCTAGAGTTAGAAAATCTGGTTAAATTAGGCGAAAATCGTCCTGATACCCCTATTCCGATCCTGTTGCGGTTAACCCCCGGCATCGAGTGCCACACCCACGAATATATTCGCACGGGTCACTTAGACAGTAAATTTGGTTTTGACCCCCATCAAATCGAATCGGTATTTGACTATGTTTTAGCTCATCCGGTGCTGAATTGTCTGGGTTTACACGCTCACATCGGTTCCCAGATTTTTGAACGTCAACCCCACCAAGACTTAGCCGCTGTGTTGGCAGATTGGTTTAAATTAGGTTTAGAAAGGGGTTTACCCCTACAGCAATTAAACGTCGGTGGTGGTTTAGGAATTCGCTACCTCGAAAGTGATGACCCCCCAAGTATCGAGGAGTGGGTGCAAGCGGTGTCCTTAGCAGTAGCTAAAGCTTGTCAGGAAAGAGGTATCGCTTATCCGCTGCTTATTGCCGAACCGGGACGCTCTCTGATTGCCACCGCTTGCGTCACGGCCTACACAGTGGGTAATCGCAAAGAAATCCCCGAAATCCGCACCTATATCGCCGTTGATGGCGGAATGTCCGATAATCCCCGACCGATTACCTATCAATCGGTTTACCGGGCCGTAATCGCCAATAAAATGAGTCAAGAATGTCAGGAAGTGGTGACAATAGCTGGAAAACACTGTGAATCCGGCGATATTCTAATTAAGGATATTACGCTACCGAAAACCAACCCGGGGGATATTTTAGTGGTTTTAGCCACAGGAGCCTATAACTACAGTATGGCTTCTAATTACAACCGCTTACCCCGTCCGGCGGCGGTAATTGTCCAAAATGGAGAAGCTAATCTGATTCTTGAACGGGAAAATCTGGCGGATCTGCTGCGTCAAGACCGCCTACCCACTCGACTCTCCTTAATATAAACCTCATCGCTATTGTCCCCCCATGTCGGGTTTTTTTCTGGACCCTCGCCGGTTATTGTCCTGGATTCTCAGCCATGGTCTGTCAGTCCTAGACTTTGGGTTAGTTCTCCTGCTTACCTATATGCTGCTGCTAATTATCGGCGAGCGGCGTACCTTTTGGATGGTGCGAGGACTAATCTATTTAATGCTGGCCTCGGTGATTAGCGATGCCCTAGGATTGCGGTTGCTGGGGTTAGTCCTAGAAAAATTGATTTTGGGGGCAGCCGTGGCCATCGCTGTGATTTTTCAGTCGGAATTCCGCCGTTTTTTAGAATTATTGGGCAAAGGTCAAGTGTGGGAATTATTTCGGAAAAGTTCCCCCACTCCCAAAACTGATAATGTCATTGATGAGTTAGTGGACGCGGTGAAGGATCTATCTCAAAATCGCACCGGTGCGCTGATGGTATTAGAAACCAGTGGCAATCTCGATACCAAGGTGTTTGTCAATCCGGGGGTGACGCTAAATGGTCAAGTATCTAAGGAATTAATTCAAACTATTTTTCAAACTAAAACCTTACTACACGATGGGGCCGTATTTATTCGGGGCGATCGAGTGGTGGCCGCTGGTGTTATTCTACCCCTATCGGAGCGCAGTACCTCTAGGCAATTAGGCACCCGTCATCGGGCGGCCATGGGCATTACCGAAAGGCTAGATAATTGTATCTGTATTGTGGTTTCTGAGGAAACTGGCTCGATTTCCCTCGCGTCGGGGGGTAATTTGGATCGGCCTTTAACCAGTAGTAAACTAAAAGAGCTTCTCGAAGCGAAGTTTTCTCCGTCGGGAGAGGGGGAAGTGGTCGCACCGAGTTGGGGACGTTTAGGGCGTACAATTGGCTTAAAAGGTCGTCTAATCTTAGAAAAATTCTCCCGTTCGCCCAGAGCAACCCCCAAAGATAGAAAATGACTGTTAAACCGAGCTTGTCACCAGAATTACCTACGGATTTAGATAAAAACCGTTTACCTCAGCACGTCGCAGTGATTATGGATGGGAACGGTCGTTGGGCGAAAAATCGTGGTTTGCCGCGGATTATGGGCCATCAACGGGGAGTAGATGCACTCAAAGACTTGCTGCGCTGTTGTCGTGACTGGGGAATTCCCGCTCTAACCGCTTATGCTTTTTCGACGGAAAATTGGGGTCGTCCTCTGGAGGAAGTAGAGTTTTTAATGACTCTATTCGAGCGGGTTTTGCGGCGGGAATTAGAAGAAATGATGCAGGAAAATGTCAAAATTCGCTTTATTGGTAATTTATCGGCCTTGCCAGAGTCTTTAAGACGGGAAATTGCTAAATCTCAAGCAGAAACTAGCAAAAATTCTGGTATTCAATTTACGGTGGCTACTAATTATGGTGGCCGAGAGGAGATCGTGCAAGCTTGTCAGGCGATCGCTCGTCAGGTGCAACAGGGTTTAGTCTCCCCAGAAGCGATCGATGAATCTCTCTTTGAACAGTATCTTTATACTGCCGGGATTCCTAACCCAGACCTGTTAATTCGCAGTAGTGGGGAAATGCGAATTAGTAATTTTTTACTCTGGCAAATGGCCTACGCAGAAATCTATGTTACTGACACCCTCTGGCCCGATTTCGATCGAGTGCAATTTCACCGCGCTTTAAAAGATTATCAGGGTCGTCATCGTCGTTTTGGCAAATTATAAGGGCTGCAGCCTAAATTGATCAAAATAGCCACTGTCAGGCAATTATCAGTGTGTTTTGTGGGTGGTATTAGCAGTTCGTACCCCTCTGTGCCATTACTTTTGAAAAATGGTATGACTACAAAAGTTTGAGTGGGTGCATTTCAGTGAAAGCAAAAATACTGAGTCTGGAAAGCTGACAATAGCTAAAATCCTTATCTGTCTGAATTTACAAATGTGAAATGCACCCCAGATCAAGTTTTATCCCTCGGCATCCCCCTTAAAAAGGGGGACTTAAATTGATCATTCGATGTGTAATTTTCACCCGCAAGAATTCGTATAACTTACTCGTTTAAAACTACAGTTTTTTTCGGGTAAACGACAATAATGACATTCCGAGGGGTGGGGTTGCCGAGGGGGAAAATCGGGACGGGGAAGAGAGGAGAGAACTTGATGAAAATAAGTAATAAAATCTCGATCGATCCGTTGATTAGGTATATCGATAATTCGATCGGGATAAATCAAACGTCCGTGGGGAATTTGAACTTTGCAGAGGGATTTTGTTTCCGGTGCGTGAGGGAGTAGAAGCATATAGAGGAGGATTTGGTAAAGATGGGAGGTTTTTTTCCCTCCATTTTTACAGTCCTCCACCACTACCCAATTATCCTTAATTGGGAGGATATCAGGACGACCAGCAATACAGATAGAATAGGTTTTTCCTTTGACTTTTCACCAAAAAAATATTTGACCGAAGCTTATAGCAGTTATGATAGAACAACTTTTGAAAAATCCTATAGATTTTGCTGGTATTGCGCTAAACCGATGACCTATCTCGAATTTTATAAAGCGTGGCACGGTCAAACTGAAAACAATATTCCCGAAGAACTGCAATCGCAAAACTTGAACTATATCATCGAAACAATTAAAACAAATCACCCCAATGTTCGCACTATTGATATTAAAACAATAAACGAAGAGACTAACCTCGATCACCTGGCCAAAGGTATTGGTAATCGTATCTTGACAAAATTAATTTCTCCGATTAATGATATCTATGATTTAGAATGGTGTCTCAAGACCGAAACCCCAAATCTTCCCCTGATTTTTTATGGTGATGATCTCAGGGATTCTTTGCTGCAGCTTTGCCAACTTATCGGTGAATTTGCTTCTATTGCCATAATCACAGATAAACCTATCGAACAGCCAATACAAGGATTTTTACCCAATCAAATTAACCTCGAAAATGCCTGACAAACTTGGCTAGAAAAAATGGTAAAATAAATTATTGATCCGAAAAATTTACCTAAGCATCATTCTCAGGTTAGACTAAAAGGGAAAAATTAATCATAATCGCAGTTATCCTAACTATGGTAGAAAAAGTTCGTAAAACCGAGGCGGAATGGCAGGCCCAGCTAACTCCCGAACAGTTCCAAGTTACTCGCAAAAAGGGAACAGAACGGGCTTTTACGGGTAAATATCACGATAATAAGGAAAAAGGTATTTACAAATGTGTCTGCTGTGGTACGGAGTTATTCACTTCTGATAGCAAGTATGATTCGGGTACTGGTTGGCCGAGTTTCTGGACTGCTGCTAACGAGACTAATATTAAGTACGAACGAGATATTAGTTTTTTCATGGTGCGGACAGAGATTGTTTGTGCCACTTGTGATGCACATCTTGGTCACGTTTTTAATGATGGTCCACCCCCAACGGGAAAACGCTATTGTCTCAATTCTGCCGCTTTGCAGTTTGAAAAAAATCCCTAAAGCAAAAAGAGGTCTTTCCAGACCTCTTTTTTTTAACTTCTAGTGGCAGCCAATTACAGTAAACCTGTATTAGTCCCCGGTTTGCCAGTAGCTAACTGCACTTTGACAATTTTGCCGCCCATTTTCATGATGCGTTGTTGCTCACGAAACCAATTATCGTAGGGAACGAGTTTGGTAAAATAGGTATTTTGTAATTCCCGTTGTGTCCGAATGCGGCTTTGGCTAGGAACACAAGCGGTGATTTTGAACATCCGCATGGATTGAATTCTCCTAATCGCTGAAAAACTTGTCGCTCAAACTAACGAAGGCTTTTTCCTAAAATAACAAAGGTCGGGAGTCAAGGATCAATACTAGCTCGTCAAAACCTATCTTGGACAGATTCAGCCTTTAAAGACCTAGCACTCATCCTCGGCTTCCCGAACCCTATTTTGTCCGAGTTCGTTACTTCTAGCTTAAGCCAGAGCTAATGTAGTCGAAGTAAATCCCCATTTCTTTACCCGCATCAGCACCAACTAAACTAGCGGTGACTTCTTTCATCGCTTGGATAGCTTGAACGGTGGAGGAGATGGGTACACCTAAAGAGTTGTAGGTTTCTTTCAGGCCGTTGAGAACGCGCTCGTCGAGGATAGAAGGATCTCCAGCTAACATAGCGTAGGTAGCATAACGGAGATAGTAGTCGAGGTCACGGATACAAGCGGCGTAACGACGGGTGGTGTACATATTACCACCGGGACGGGTTACGTCAGAGTATAACAGGGACTTAGCTACAGCTTCTTTAACGATACCGGCAGCGTTGGCGCTAATGACACTAGCGGCGCGCACGCGCAGTTCACCGGTGGCGAAGTAGCCTTTCAGTTTGCCGAGAGCAGCAGCGTCAAGGTATTTGCCTTGAACGTCAGCAGAGTTGATAACAGAAGTAATTGCGTCTTGCATGGTGGTTCTTCCTTGGGTTTTGCTTAATCTTAAGAGGTTTACGGGGGGTGTGTCTAGAATGATTCACAAAGGAATTATTCTACGACATAGAGCCGATCACGTAATCGAAGTAGGAAGAAGCTTCAGAAGCATCGTCAGAAGACATAAGACCAGTAGCAACTTCTTTCATTTCTCGAACGCTTTGAGCTACGGCACCGATGTCGGTTCCTAAAGATTTGTACATTTCACGCACACCGACTAAACCGATTTCTTCAATCGGGGTGACATCACCAGCAACTACTCCGTAGGTGATTAAACGCAGGTAGTAGTCCATGTCACGCAGACAGGTAGCGGTCATTTCTTCGCCGTAAGCGTTGCCACCGGGGGAAACGATGTCAGGACGTTTTTGGAATAAGCGATCGCCAGCTTGTTTGACGATGGTTTCGCGAGCGCCGGTCAGGGTTTCAGCGATGCGTAAACGAGCGGCACCACTGCCAACGAAGGCTTTAATTCTGTCTAGTTCGCCGGGGCTGAGGTAACGAGCTTCAGCATCAGCATTCACGATCGATTTCGTGACGATACTCATTGATGGATTCCTCCCAACTAAGTGAGATTAATAAACTTAATCTGACATTTTATAGCAGTTGTGGTCACTACGCTCAAGTTATCTCGTTTCCGCCTCAGCGTCTCAAGACTCCCCTAGCCTAGCGACCTAACGCAATTATTTTGCGGCATCTGGTTCACCTTCTCACTATTTTCTTAATACTTTTTAACATTTGCCCGAAGAAGGGAGCACCGGAGTGGGGAAGTGGGGTGTGGGGAGAATAAATGAAATAGTCTCCTGACTCCTCTCTCCTGACTCCTCTCTCCTGATTTACCCTAACCAATTAATTGCCCCTTTAATCCAGTCTTCTGGCTGAGTATTTTTACTAAATAAAGCATCTTGACTGAGGACTGCTATGGCTCGATCGATCTCCTCTTGGCTGTATCCTAAAGCTAAAAGGGTCATCTGCACATCTTCGAGGATGTCCGCTGCCGGCAGTATTGCCGTGGTTGTCGTCGTCGCTTCTTTTAGCTGTCGCCATGCTGCCAATTTAGTTTTTAACTCTAAAGCGATTCTTTCTGCTGTTTTTAAGCCGACTCCGGGGGTTTTGCTCAAAATTTTGGTATTTCCTGTCACTATCGCCACCACAAGTTCCTCAATCCCCAAGGTATCGATTAAAGCTAGGGCTAATTGCGCCCCAACCCCATTGACGGAAAGCAGTTGACGAAACAGATCTCGCTCTGGGGCGGTGCCGAAACCGTACAATAAAGGCTGGTCTTCGCGAAGGAGTAGGTGAGTAAAAATCTGACAACTATCATTGTTATTGTTGCCGATGTCTAGGGCTAATCGTGAGGGAATTTGGATTTCGTAACCGATCTGGTTTACGTCTAAAATTAAGATCAGTCGGTTATTGGGGGTTTTGATCACCTCGATCGCTTGTCCCCGTAAATAATTAATCATTGATTTAATTCTCCCACGAAAATAACCGAACCACAGCAATGACGGTTTTTACTCCCTGAAGGAATGCCAGGGAGATTTTCATTTTTGTTACAATTATTAACAGAAGTGAATGGCGTAATTGATAACCTAATCTTCTTGGCGTTAGTCCCCCATAATTGGAGAAGATACAAAATGAATGGCAACATTAGAGTCGGGAATCTCTTTGGAATTCCCTTTTATATTAATCCTTCTTGGTTCTTTGTTCTGGGGTTAATTACCTTAACCTATGGGGGAGATTTAAGTCAGTTTCCCCAGTTAACGGGAATCATGCCCTGGCTCTTAGGATTTTTTGCCGCTATCCTCCTATTTGCCTCCGTGGTTGCCCACGAATTAGGCCATAGTTTTGTTGCTATCGCCCAAGGTATTGAAGTCAAATCAATTACCCTCTTTTTATTCGGTGGTTTGGCAACTCTTGGCAGAGAATCGAAAACTCCCCTAGAAGCGTTTCTAGTAGCAATTGCCGGCCCTTTAGTTAGTTTACTGCTCTTCGGTATCTTCCTAATTGTTGGTCTCAATATTAGTTTAAGCGCGCCCCTGGCGGCGATTCTTTCTCTCCTGGCCTATATCAACCTCGCCCTAGGGTTATTTAACCTGATACCCGGTTTACCTTTAGATGGTGGTAATATCCTTAAAGCCGTCGTTTGGCAAGTAACTGGTAATCCCAATAAAGGGGTTTTATTCGCTAGTCGTTTCGGTCAATTTTTTGGTTGGTTAGCGATTGTCATAGGTGCGCTATCAATTCTCGGAATCAGTCAATTTGGTAGTTTTTGGACGCTATTAATTGGCATTTTCCTCCTACAAAATGCTGGCTTTTCCGCCCAATCAGCTAAGGTTCAAGATTTCCTAAGTCGCTACAGTGCTAAAGATGTTATCTCTCCTAATAGTCCTGTAGTTCCGATTAATTTAACCCTGCGCGAGTTTGCTAATAATTATGTTATCGGTAAACAACAATGGTCTAAATTCCTAGTTACCGATAGCGAAGGTAAACTATTAGGAGTGATTAATGTAGAGGACCTGAAAACGATTCCCACTTCCCAATGGACAGAGGTAAATATCGGTCGGTTATTACACACTAGCGAAAGTCTTAAACTGGTTTTGTCTCATACTTCCCTCCTAGATGTGGTAAAAATTTTGGAAGGAGAAAATTTATCTCAAGTGACAGTGGTAGAAGAAAACGGCACAGTTTTGGGGTTAATTGAGAAAGCTTCTATCCTTACTTTTCTCGCCCAAGAAACCCAAAGTCAAACCACTTAATCAGTTATCAGTTATCAGTTATCAGTGAGCAGTTATCAGTTATCAGTTAGGTAAATGTAATTCTCACCTCAATATTGATGAATCAGTCTAATCGCTATCTGCTAGGATTTATCCTTGTTGTCGCCGCTTATATAACTTTAATTGCTCCAGAAGTTAATAACCATATACAAGCAATGCTCGGAGGATCATCATCAAATTTACAAGCAAACAGATATTCTGAATTTCTTAGTCTTGTAATTAATGGGAGTATTTTATATCTTATATACAAATGGTTTTCAGGAAAGTATAATTTATGAGTTATCAGTGTTAAGGTTCCGACTCGCATAATTTTGTTTAGTATCTCCTGACTATACTGACTGTCGCATTGCTTGCCACAATTGCTCGTATTCTTGCTCGGTTGCTGGGGATAAGGGGTCTAAAAAATCGCTTTTTTTGATCGCTTCTGGATTGACAAGTAAAGGATTATTTCTAATATCTGGGGAAATTTGATCGGGATTTTCAGTGAGAATTAGGGGGGATAATCCGGAGGTAAATAAAGAAATTTTATTAGCGGATTCTGGTTGCCAACAAAAATCAATCCATTGCTGGACAAGAGAATTAGGAGTAGTTAAAACTGGTTTTACCCACACATCTGACCAGAGAGAAGTACCGGATTTGGGGACAACAACTTTAATTTTATTATAGCGATCGCTCACTGGTAGAATATCATTAGACCAACCCACAGACAGCCAGACATCACCGAGTATCAGGGGTTGTAAGTAATGTTGAGAACTATAAAATCTTACCTGTTTCTGTAAAGCGAATAGCTGGTCTTTTAGTGCCGTCACTTGTTTTAAATTACTAGAATTATAAGAATAACCCAATTTTTTTAGGGTTAAACCGATGACTTCGCGACGATTATCAATTAGGGCAATTTTACCAGTTAATTCTGGTCGCCATAGATCAGACCAATCCTGTGGTCGCCAGTCAAATTGAGCGAATTTTTCCTCATTATAGGCAATTACTGTCATTCCCCAACGGTAGGGCGCACCCCAGACTTTCCCCTCTGTTTGCAGTTGTCCTTGGCCATTGCGAGTCATGTTTTCTTGCCAACGGGGGGGCAGTTTTGACCAATTAGAGAGTTGAGAAGTATCTAGAGGTTGAATTAAACCGTTAGTAATCGCTTTTCCTAGCCAAGCATCCCCTAGGGTGACTAAATTACCCATAGCCTGGTTTTGTTCCCTAAAAGGGATAGGAATCGGAAATTGTGAGGCTGGTTGATCCTGATTTTTTAACCATTTTTCCAACAATTTTAATAGCTCTTTCAGCTGCCTTTCCGACTGAAAATTGACTTTTTTTTCGGCAATAGTTTTCCGAAAATCTGTTAGTAATCGCGGCGGAATCGAACCGGAGAGGAGAAAAATGCTCGGCTCGCCGCTTCCGGAAGCGCAGCCACTTAAACCCCCCGCTAAGGCGATTGTACCTAATCCTTGCAAAAAAGAACGTCTGTTTAACATATCGCCCGCCGATTCTCAACTTTAACAGTAATAATTGCCAGTTTCTAGCCTTGAATTATTATAGGACGATTTTTAACGGTAAATTTGACCTCAAGCGCTGGCTGGGAATATTGGTACAATCAAGGGGCAATAACCCAGTTTAAGCGGGTTCCGGTGGACTGAAGGTCATTTTTGTTAAAAAAGTTATTTCTCTGGGTGTTATGATTAATTTTGAGGCAATACGGAGAATTTTTTGAGCTATGACCCCTGAATTAATCACTTTCGGTCGGTATCTCGCGGGTGAATTTGAAAATCAACGGCAAGCGCAAGCAGAACCAGTGTGGTACGTTCACCTGCGCTTATGGTTGCGTCCGTTGCCTTTATTTCGGGAAGACAGCATCGCGCTTTTTGCCGAACAGGCCAGTATAATCAATTTAGACCAACCCTACCGACCGCGACTGTGGCGATTAACGCGCTCGGAATCGGCAGGGTTAGAGGTTAGGCATTATATGTTTAATGACCTAAAATCCGTGCAAGGTGCGGGGAAAAATACCGATATTTTGCGAAAAATTAGCTTAGAAGACCTAACTTTCCTGCCTACTTGCACTTTAGCGGTCAAAGTCCATACCCTCGCTGATAATCAATACCAGTTTATCGCCCAACCGCAACCGGAACAGCGCTGTCAATTCACCTATGAGGGGACAACCTATCAGGTGTCTTTAGGTTTCGAGGTGACGAGTCATAGCCTAAAAACCTACGATAAAGGCCTAGATCCCAGCACAGGTAAGGGAATTTGGGGCGCTCTGCTCGGTCCCTATCAATACGAGAAAAAACGGGATTTTTCAGCAGAATTGGAGGTTTGATGAAGATTGCATCACATTAGGTCAAAATGACGGCAGATAACACCGCAAACAGCCGCTAAAGCGGTAATTCCTAAAGCTGTACCGATGTCTTGTCCTTGATTGACGGCAAAAGAAGTGACGATTCCCGCACCTAAACCAGCTGTGATTGCCGCTCCGAGAAAATCTTTATCTGAGTTTTTATACATAGAGATAAGGCCAAATTTCGACAAAATCGTGTTTTTTACCTTATCATCCTCTTTTGAGCAACTAATCACTAGGAGGCGGAATTGCAATTAAGCTTTAGATTTAGCCACGTTTCTTAACATTAAGTCGGGTCAGATATATAGAGGGTAAAATCGATGAAATTAGCTAAAATCTCTTTTTATGGCTTTTTAACGCTGATTATCTCCCTTTTGCTAATACTGAGTTTTGTTAATGCCAGCCAGGCACAATCGGATACGGCGGTAAGATCGGAGTTAATTAGTCTCCGCAATCGAGTCGAGCGCCTTGAAAGTCAGGTCCGAGGAATAACCGTCCGCGGGGAAAATGCCGATCAGATTCCCCAACGGCGATCGGGAACGGGTATAGTCAATGGGGAAGTAGTCGGGGAAACTGACCCACTGTTCCAGCGTTTAGCCACTTTAGTAATTGAATTAAAGGAAGATTTAAAAAAGCTAGAGCAACGGGTGCAAATCTTAGAAAAAGAAACCGTTAGCCAGAAATGGTAGTCAATTGATGCTATAACGATCGAAAGTTAAATTGATCTGAAACTATGCAGTTAATTGATTATGTAATTGTGCTGCTGTATCTGGCAGCAACCCTAATAATCGGGATTATAGCCGAGAAAAAAGCTTCTCAAGGTCTAGAATCCTACTTTTTAGGTAATCGCAATTTGCCTTGGTGGATGTTAGGGGTGTCGGGAATGGCAGCTAACACCGATTTAGCGGGAACTATGGTCATTTCTGCCCTAATTTACGCCGTCGGACCCAAAGGACTATTTATCGAAATCCGCGGCGGTGTTGTCCTAATTATGGCCTTTCTCATGGCTTTTATGGGCAAATGGAATCGCCGCGCCCAAGTTATGACCATGGCGGAATGGATGAAATTTCGCTTTGGAACTGGAAAACAGGGTAATTTTGCCCGAATTATTAGCGCTGTCGCCACTCTCTTATTCTCTATCGGTGCGATGAGTTATTTCTCCGTTGCGGGAGGGAAATTTTTAGGGCAGTTTTTGGGTATGGATGATCGTCTTGCTTCGGTGATATTAATTCTTTTAACGTTAATTTATACGGTGGCCAGTGGTTTTTATGGTGGGGTAATTACCGATTTATTTCAAGGGTTTCTGATTTTTGTGGCGGTAATTTATGTATCGGCAGTGGCCTTTTTTACTGTTAATCTGCCCGATAGTTTCACGGTAGCAATTCCGGGGGCAACGGAGCCAAAAACTTGGAATTTAAGCGACTGGGCTAGTATTTTTCCCTCCCTGACTTTGGATTTACCCGGAGATTATGCCATCTTTAATTTGTTTGGTGGGGTGATTTTCTTTTATTTAGTTAAAACCATCATCGAAGGTTGCAGCGGCAGCGGTGGTTATATGTTACAACGATACCTAGCCGCCAAAAGCGATCGAGATGCCGGTTTATTATCTTTATTCTGGATTGTTCTGCTTTCTTTCCGTTGGCCCCTAGTCACAGCTTTTGCGGTTTTAGGTATTCACTACGGTTTAACTAAAGGTGCGATTACGGATCCGGAAAGAATTCTGGCCACGGTGATTACTCAATACATTCCTGTGGGGATGAAAGGGTTATTAATTGCTGCTTTTTTAGCGGCAGCTATGTCCACTTTTAACGCAGTTATTAACGCTAGTGCTGCCTATTGGGTAAAAGATATATATCAAGCTTTTTTGAAACCGAACGCGGGGGAACAGGAGTTAGTTTTTCAAGGTCGTTTAGCCTCGGTTTTTGTGGTAGTAATTGGCTTAGTTTTGAGTTTTAATATCCAAAATGTCAATGATATTTGGGGTTGGTTAACCACGGGATTAGGGGTAGGATTGGCAGTTCCTCTCCTATTACGTTGGTATTGGTGGCGCTTTAATGGTTATGGTTTTGCCGTGGGAACTTTAGCGGGAATGATTGCGGCTATTGCCTCACAAGCGATAATTTTACCTTTCTTTCGTCACAGTCAATATCAGGAACTTATTCTCTTTCTTGTGCCGAGTTTGTTCGCTTTAGCTGGCTGTATTATCGCTACTTTGTTAACTCCTCCCACCGATAGTTTAGTTATGGAAAATTTCTATAATGTTACCAGACCTTTTGGTTTTTGGGGGGAAGTCCGTCAAAGTGTTAAACCTAACCTACAGGCAAAGATTAAAGCGGAAAATCAACGGGATATCATCGCAGCTTTTCTTACTGTTCCTTGGCAATTAGTCCTGTTTATGATGGGGATTGTTTTAATCATCAAGCAGTGGCAAAGTTTTAAGATTTTGGCTTTGGTTTTTCTTTTGCTTTCTATCGGTCTCTATTTTACTTGGTATCGACATTTATCTAAGGAAATTACTGTCACTAAAGACCGAGATTTAGGTTAGGCAGTTATCAGTTATCAGTTTACTGTCTTCCCACTTCCCAATTCATAATTCCCTCACCGCTCAAGGAATTAGAAGTTTCACAGCATAATTAGGAGTGATCCCTTGACTTTTGCGGTGCCTTTGGTTATGATTTTATTATAATGGGATTGTTGTGTTTATGTATAAGTGCTTAGATTTCTATTATTAGTAAAGTCTTTTAAAAAAATTGTCCCAAAATATGCAAAAAAAAGCAAGCGAAATTTTGCCGTCAATTGTTAAGTTTTGTTAACAAAAATAGCAAGAGCGGCAAGGAATTTATATCCCTTACCGTTGACTTTGGCCAGACTCACCACTTCTTATAGGGTAAAAACTTACCCGACATGGTAATTTTAACGCGATCGCCTTTAGGGTCTTCCTGCTTATCCACGTCGAGGGTAAAATCGATCGCACTCATAATACCATCGCCGAATTTTTCATGAATCACCGATTTTAGGGGCATTCCATACACCTGCATGATTTCATAGAAACGATAGATCAGAGGGTCGGTGGGGACAACCGGACCCAATCCCTTGACAGGATACTCGGTTAAGGATGGGATGATTTCGGTTCCCAGTCCCAAAGCTGCCACAATTTTCGTTGCTTCCTCTGGGGAGGCGCTCGCTTGCCGGTAAAAAACAGCGGCAATCCACACCTCATCTCGTCCTAGAATCGCTTCTAGGTCAGCGAAACTCAGGCCTTTTTCCTTTTTCGCTTCCAATAGTTTTGCGGTAATTTCGGGTATCATTGCTTATTTTTGCAGAATTTGTCTGCTTCTAGTTTACCTGAACATCAATTATATAAGTAAAAGTTATGACATTGATAAAAAAACATTTCTTAAACCCCCTTTACATAACTATAAAAAAACGATAGTATTAACTCATGTCAAACAAAGAACCTTGACAATTCAATACATACAGAAATTATCCAACCATGACCACCACTCTACAACAGCGCGAGAGCGCTTCCCTGTGGGAGCAGTTCTGCCAGTGGATCACCAGCACCAACAACCGTCTTTATGTCGGCTGGTTCGGTGTCATCATGATCCCCACCCTGCTCACCGCCACCACCTGCTTCATCATCGCCTTTATCGCCGCTCCTCCCGTAGACATCGACGGTATTCGCGAGCCTGTAGCCGGTTCCC
>NZ_BJKP01000033.1 GCF_008974145.1 Microcystis aeruginosa NIES-4325
ATGTTGGTTAAGTTCTTGTTGTTGCTCTGGAGTCATTTTTGTCTTTTCCCTACTCTTTTCTCTATCCCATACCCAATTGATGCTTTTGTCAAGTAGTTTATTTGTTCTTCAGCTTTGACTTGCTCCCAGAAATATTGGCTCAATATAATCCTGAGATTATTGTCGGCAGCCCTCCTTGTCAAGACTTTTCCAGTGCCGGTAAGAGAAACGAGGGTTTAGGACGAGCGAATCTAACGCTCACATTTGCTGAAATTGTCACTAGAGTAAGTCCCCAATGGTTCGTTATGGAAAATGTGGATAGAATTGAGAAAAGTAAAATACTCACTCAGGCAAAACAAATTTTTAAAAGTCATGGTTATGGTTTAACTGGAAAAGTTATTAATTCTTGTTACTGCGGAGTTCCTCAAACTAGAAAAAGATATTTTCTGATCGGTAAAATGAACGAAGAAGATGATTTTTTAATCGATGAAATCAATGACAATTTATCAAGTCAACCTCTGACTGTATTTGACTATATGGGCAAAGAATTAGATATAGAATACTATTATAGACATCCTAGAAGCTATCAAAGAAGGGCGATATTCAGTATTTATGAACCTAGCCCTACTATTCGAGGAGTAAATCGACCAGTTCCCAAAACCTATCGACAACATCCTGGTGATGCTTGTTATCTTCATGAAAAATTAAGACCGTTAACAACGAGCGAGCGAAGCTATATCCAAACTTTTCCTAAAGACTTTATTTTTGCGGGAACAAAATCTAATCTAGAACAAATGATTGGTAATGCAGTTCCTGTTAATTTGGCCAGATATGTAGGCCAATGTATTCTTAACTATGAATTGAAAAAGGGGAAAAAGATAACCTATCGACAACTACAGCTATTTTCTTGATTTACTGGCAAAAACAAATCTCCAAAAAACTCTAATTCTTATGAAAGCATCCCTTAGAAAACACCGATTTTTCTGGTATATTTTCTTAAATTTCTGTCTAACAATTCTTTTCTCCTCCATCGTGCAAGCTTCTACGGGAAGCACTATCGATAGGTGGCAGGCCTTCGCGTTAACCCTTTTAGGATTGGTCGCCTTTGCTTTATTTATCTATCTGTTCCTTGTCATCTTTGTACCGGAGAGGTTTTAATTATGAGTTTTGCACGCGAGGCCGGTAGAGCCATCCGTTCTACCCTAGTTCTCTGGGTGATTACTGCCCTGATCTATCCTTTCTCGATGATCGCCATCGGTCAAATTTTTTTTCCCTGGCAAGCAAACGGGAGTTTGATCACCAATAATCAAGGTCAAGTGGTGGGTTCGACTCTAATTGGGCAACCTTTCACCAGCGATCGCTATTTTAATAGTCGTCCGAGTACCACCGCCTACAGTACGGCCGATCCGAAAAACGATCCTAACAAGATCCTGCAAACCGGAATTTCGGGAGCGAGTAACCTAGCTCCCAGTAACCCTGTATTAATTGATCCCATTAAACGAAAACTGGCTCCCGATCCGGCGAAAGCTATAGAGGGGGAGATTCCCCGATTAGAGAAAGCGGCAATTAAACCCACAGCGGATCTAGTATATACCTCCGGTTCCAGCCTCGATCCCCATATCACCCCAGAGGCCGCCAGAGCGCAGATCGAGCGGGTGGCGCGGGTGCGGGGATTACCGACCAATCAAGTAGAGATACTGATTAGCAAAAACACAGACGATCGCTTTCTCGGCATCTTTGGCGAACCGGGGGTTAACGTGCTGAAACTGAATCTGGCTCTAGACGCGATCGCAAATACCCGATAGGCCTGTGAAATTCGAGGAGTCGAAATCCTGTTTAAAAGGTATAGGAGAGCGGGGATCGCCAGGGTTGGGAGTGGGGAGAATAAATCAAAATAATCTCCTGAATACTGACTCGAAGAATACTTGACGACCGATCATTTTATCCAGAACTGAGTTAACCTACTATTCACTGCTGAGAAGATTCTAAGAGTGATAACAGGTTCTGACTATGTTCGATCTCGTAGGTGACAGATCTTTTATTATTTTTCTTAACTACTTTTCCGTCCTTGACAGCCATTTCTAACCAATTCTGTAATTGGGATTTATTGACACCAAGATCGGCAACCAAAGATTTTAGATTTTGAGGTGTATTTAAATGTTCTAGGATAATCGGCAGCACAGCTTCATAAATACTGGTTTTCTCGTTTGGCACTGCCATAACTGGCTCATTTTTGTTTAAAATAGCTCTCGTTTCTGTAAGCAGTTTATCTAAAGAATCCCTAAAAGGAAATACAGGAAAAGGTTTGGCTCCCCGTTTAATTAACTGCTGATTACCATCGGGAATATTACCTTGTAAACGCACAAATACGGGAATATCTTTGATTTTTTCCAAAGCTTCGGTCGCTCCGTGCCAAGTACCTCCTTGATTCGCTGTGGCACTAACTACTAAAGCATGATCGGCTAAAGCATAGATATATTTATTTCTACCCATAGCATTGCCAACACTAAATCCCGCTTCGGGATCGTGGGTAGAAATTAAAGTCAGTTTTCTCTGTTGAATTAGTGGACGATAATCGCCCCTAACCGCCGTTTTTACCAAACTATCGGCTAAAACGCCTAGTACTGTTCCTCCGGCTTCTAGACTTGCTAACATGGCCGTACGATCTACTCCCTGCGCCCCTCCAGAAATCACCTGTAGACCATTTTTAGCGCACTCTTGGGCTACCTGTCGGGTGTAGTTCAATCCTTCTGCGTCCACATCTCTAGAACCAATTATCGCTAATCCTGCCAAAGAAAGCAATAAGCGATCGCCAATGCCATAGATAATGGGAGGGGCAAGATGTTTAAGTTTCTGTTTGAGACGTTGGGGATAAATATCCTCTCCCCGTCCGATAATCCATAGTCCTTGGTTTAGCCATTTTTCTAGGGTTAATCCTAGCAAAAAACCCCGATTGAGTAGGGAAAAAAGACGCCCAGAATCCAGTTTAGCGATCGTGATATCTGGTAATTTTTCCTGTAAACTGCGATCAAGCAGGTCTGCGGGAGTTAATTGCTGTTGCCGTAGCCAACTAGCCAGACTATTATACTCGCTCAAGGTCAAGGGGGAGGGTTCCGTAGGGCGATTTTGTCCAAAATTGGCACAAAGTAAGAGAATTGCTTGAGTATCGGTGGCTAACATCTAAGAATCTCCCCACGAATTCATGGCTAAAGCTAAAGGAAAAACGGGACCGCTTGCTGCTTGCCGTAATAAGGCAGCGATCACGGTAAATGTCCAACGAGAATCGACCACATCATCGATTAATAGTACCGCACCAGATTGAACCTGATTCCAGTTGATCTTAAAGACATTATCTAAATTATGGGCTTGTTGGTAGCTATTCTGCATCTCTTTTTGATGAGAATTTTGACGAATTTTGTTGACCACTGGATAGAAAGGTAAACCTAAACGATTGGCTAATTTCTCAGCAAAATCCGCTACTAAAAGGGGACGATTTAAGGAAGGAACACAAGTTACCCAAGTAGGGGAGGGATTCGGTTGCCAACGTTGAATCATGGCAATACAGCCATCAATTAAGTGGCTATCAAAGTCATTATCTTCGTATTTTCCCTTTTTCACTAAGTAACCCCAGCCGCTATTTCCCCATAATCCTAAAGCTCTTCCTTCCTCCGCTTGTAGATGAGGTTTAATATTACCTGAAAATCCCGATAAAGCTTGAGGAAAAGGCCATTTTTTGCGAGGTTCAATGAGATAATCACTTGTCATCAAGAACTTTTTAGCTAGTTGCAATTTTTCTTGGCTATAAGTCGGAGATAATAAGGTTCTGCCCAGACAAACAGCACATTTACCACAAGCATTCGGGAAAGGATCATCTAAAGCTTTGGCCAGAAATTCCATCAAACAGCTTTGACTGTTCATGTATTCTTGCATTTGAGCTTGTTCTTGACGACGAATAGTTTTTAAATGGGCGATTTTTTCGGGATTAGGTTGATAATTAATGACGGTAGTGTACCATTTTGAGCCTTGTTTGGTTACTGGTGCGGGAGACTCTAGAGATAATAGTTTGAGAACCTTGTCAATTTTTCCTCTAGATAAGTTTATTTGCCTCTCAATCTCTAGGACTGATAAGCCATTTTCAGCCTGATTAAGAGCAGTTAAAACCCTTTGGGCGTGAATTTCAGTAGTAAAGGCTGTTTCGATAAAATAGTCGGCGATTTCATCATCTTCTTGTCCACATAGAAGAATACCATAGGCTTGATCAACCCCTCTCCCCGCACGACCTACTTGTTGATAATAATGTACGACAGAAGCAGGTCTTTGATAGTGAATTACGAAGACCAAATCTGGTTTATCGAAACCCATTCCTAAAGCAGTAGTAGCGACTAAAACTTTAATTTGATTATTCAGTAATTGCTCTTCTAATTTCTCACGTTCCTCACTTTCACTATGATAGGCTTTAGCAGTAATATTCTGACTATTTAACCATCGTGCTACGGTTTCCGCATCTTTGACGGTTAAAGTATAGACAATACCACTTCCGGGCAACTGGGGTAAGATACTGGCTAACCAAGCTAAACGAACTGCTGGACTAGCAAAAGAAATATTTTGGAGTCCGAGACTTTCTCTAGTCAATTTTCCCCTTGATATTTGTAAGGTGCTACCTAACTGACTTTTAATATCTTCAACTACGCGGTTATTAGCAGTAGCCGTAGTGGCAAGAACGCAAATATTAGGCGGTAAAACTTGTAAAATGCGAATAATTCGGCGATAGTCAGGGCGAAAATCGTGACCCCAATCAGAAATACAATGAGCTTCATCAATCACCAATAGACCCACTCTAGACGCAATTGGTAAAAGAACCTTTTCTCGAAAGTTTTCGTTTCCTAATCTTTCTGGGGAAATCAACAATAAATCCACTTGTTCTGTTAATAATTCGGTCTTGATCCTTTCCCAATCTTCTGTATTACTAGAATTAATAGTTTCTGCTCTAACATTAATTCTTCTGGCGGCGGCTATTTGATTTCGCATCAAGGCAATTAGAGGCGAGATTAGTAAAGTAATTCCCTTTCTTCGATCCCTCAGTAATCGAGTCGCTACAAAATAGACAAAACTCTTACCCCAACCCGTACGTTGAACTACTAAGAGACGAGAGCGACCACCTACTATAGATTCTATCGCTTCCCATTGACCATCGCGAAAGTTAGCATGAGGATTATTGAGAGCAGTGCGTAGTAAAGATAAGGCTTGGGATTGCATGACAATTACAAACTAGCTTAACGTACTAAATTTCCCCGAATGCTCGGTAAAATCTCTAACAATTAAAATTAATCATCTGATACTACCAAAATTATCCTAACTTCTAACCCTGGTTATCGGTAAGGGGTCGATGTTTCTCGACCAAATCGATCGCTTGGGTGACACTTTCGGGGAAAATTACCACCAAACCACCCTCGGAAACCGTACTTAAAGCCTTCTCTAAAGCTTCCGTTTCATCGAGAATAACTTCTGGACGCAAACTGGCATTTTCTTGGCTAATTCCCCTGAGAATTAAATCGGCCACTTCCCCCCGGCGGCGACCGCGAGTATCGTTATCTTCCTTAACAATAATTCTATCGAACATAAGCGCCGATAATGTCCCTAATAAAATTAAATCATCATCGCGTCGATCGCCCGGCCCCCCAACCACGCCGACTTTTTCCCCAGGCCAATTGCCGACAAAACCGCCGACGGCTTCGTATCCGGCGGGATTATGGGCATAATCGATTAAAGCGTGATGGTGTCCCAAGTCAAACAGGTTCATCCTACCGGGGGTCTGGGCTACGGAAGGTTTAAAAGTCCGCACCCCTTGGCGAATTAACTCGATATCGATACCCTGCACAAAAGTGGCTAAACAGGCGGCCAGGGCGTTAGCAATCATAAAAGGAGCCATTCCCTGCATAGTCACGGGAATATTAACCGCTTCCTCGATTCTCAGCGTCCATTCTCCCTCTAGAATCGACAGATAGCCATTCTCATAGATGGCGGCCATGCCACCGCGACGGATATGGTCGTGAATAATCGGGTTATCGGGACTCATGGAAAAATAAGCGACTCTTCCCTTGACTTTTTCGGCCATACTAGCGGTCAAGGGGTCATCGGCATTTAAAACCGCGTGACCCTCGGCGCTAACCACCTCGGCCACAACGCTTTTTACTTTCGCCATTTGTTCGATGGTGTCGATATCACCGATACCCAAATGGTCGGCGGCCACATTTAACACTACCCCCACATCGCACTGATTAAAGGCTAAACCCGAACGCAGGATACCACCCCGGGCCGTTTCCAAGACAGCAATCTCCACTGTGGGATCCTTCAAAATCATACTGGCACTGTAGGGACCGGTGTTATCGCCCTTTTCTACCAGATAATCATCGATATATACGCCGTCCGTCGTGGTAAATCCGACTACTTTCCCCGTTTGTCGGCAAATATGAGAAATTAATCGGCTAGTGGTGGTTTTGCCGTTAGTTCCCGTAATTGCCAGAATCGGCACGCGGCTGGGAGTACCGGGGGGGAATAACATATCGATAACTGGGGCGGCGATATTGCGGGGTAAACCGCGACTAGGGGCGACGTGCATCCGAAAACCGGGGGCGGCGTTGACTTCTACTATTACCCCGTCCACTTCTCGCAGGGGTTTGCGGATATCCTCTGTTACCACATCGATACCAGCAATATCCAAACCGATTAATTTTGCCACTCTTTGGGCGATCCAGACGTTTTCGGGGTGAATTTCGTCGGTACGATCCACAGCGATGCCCCCGGTGCTTAAATTAGCCGTGGCCCGCAGATAGGCGATCGCCCCTTGGGGTAAAATGCTGGTTAATTCATATCCCTGTTTTCCTAGCACATTAAGGGCGGTTTTGTCAATAGTTATTTTAGTTAAAACGTTGGCATGACCATCACCCCGGTTGGGATCCCGATTAGTAATGTCGATTAATTCTTCTATAGTTGAGCGCCCATCACCGACGACGTGAGCGGGAATCCGTTCGGCCACGGCGGCGACTTTGCCATTTATGACTAAAATTCGGTGATCACTGCCTCTATAGTACCTTTCTACGATCACGCTGCGGGTTTTCGAGGCGGCGCTGGCTAGATCATAGGCTTCCTCTGCTTCCTGCTGATTTTTAACATCGATGCTGATGCCACGGCCGTGGTTGCCATCGAGGGGTTTAATGACGATGGGAAATCCGCCCACTTCCTCGATTGCCGCTGACAACTCATCCAAGTATTGAATCACTGTACCCCGGGGGACGGGAATGCCGGCATCCTTGAGGATAGTTTTCGTGCCTTCCTTGTCACAGGCCAACTCAACGGCTAAAATCCCCGAAAAACTGCTTAACGTGGCTTGAATGCGCTTTTGGTGAACGCCATAGCCCAATTGCACCATCGAACGAGCGCTCAGGAGTAACCAGGGAATATTTCTAGCTTGTGCTTCTTTAACGATGGTTTCGGTACTCGGACCGAGGGAGGCATTATTGCATAAATCGCGTAAATCGGCTAAATCCTGGGCTAATTCTTCCTTAGAATAGGTTCCCGTATCGACAATCGATTGACACAAACGCACGGCAGCCCGACCCGCATAACGTCCCGCTTGCTCGTCAACGTACTCAAACACCACGTTATAGACTCCGGGGGTGGAGGTGCTTCTAGTGCGACCAAAACCGACGGGAGTTCCTGCCAATTCCTGCAATTCTAGGGCGATATGTTCGATGATATGGCCCATATAAGTGCCGGTGCGGACTCGTTCAAAGAAACCGCCGCGATAACCGGGGGAGCAGTAATGTTCGACTAAACTGGGGAGAACGTCGATTAATCCCTCGTAAAAGCCGGGGATTTCATTCGATGGCTTCTCTGCGAGATCTTCGAGATCCAGACGCATAACAATGAGCTTGTCGCGACGAATACTCCAGTAGTTGGGACCGCGCAGGGTTTGGGTTCTGAGAATTTTCATGATGTAGCTGGTGTTCGCTGTTGAGAAGCACAAAGAAGCCGTTCTCTATTGTCTGATTTTCTGAGATCGGTAAACTGTTCATCGTGAACAGTTTTTTAGGAGTTTTTTTACCCCAATTTAGGGATAACTTGCTGTTTTTTGAGATGATAGCCATCACCGTAGGCAAGAATATGTACCCGCAGGTTATGCAGACTCAGGGGTTCGTTTGCGGTGACATGATGGTGGTTAGTGTGGGACATTTCCCTAGCATCAATTACCGTCACTGTACCGCAGCCGATTACTGTCATCGTGCCATCCCGTTCAAACATAGCGCAGGTATCTTCATCGATGCCAATTCCTAAACGTTCGGGATAACCGGAGATAGCGCTCATTAACCGGGCCATGCGGTTGCGATTGTGGAAGTGTTGATCGACAATAACTTCAGGAATGAGACCTAATCCCATGGCCATATCCACTAGGGCGCGATTGGGTGCTTCCCCGCTGCTGCCCCCAGCAATCATGTGATGACCCATAACGGCAGCCCCGGCGCTAGTTCCGGCCAGGGTTAGTTCTCCCTGTTGCACTCTTTGTCTGATTCTTTCCATCAGGGGGGTATCGGAGAGCAAACCGCATAAACGCAGCTGGTCGCCTCCAGTCATAAATACACCTGTACACTCTTCGATGTAGGCCTGGAATTGGGGGTCTTCTCCCTGTACACGATCGCGAATATCGATGACTTTGACGTATTTTGCCCCCATTTCCTCGAAAATCTTCTGGTAGCGATCGCCGATTAAAATCGGTTCTCTGGAAGCGGAGGGAACAATAGCGATCACTGCTTCGCTACCCCCAGCGCAATTCCAAAAGGTATGCAGTATCTCTTTACCGTGGACTTTATCTTCGGCACCCCCAATGACTAAAATCGCCGTTTTGAGAGATATGGGGGTAGGATTTTGGTGGTGTTGGGTTTCTAGCTCGATGATCATGTCACTGAACGAATAGACATTTTTAGGGGTGGAAGGTTTTTCGGGAAGATGGACAGGTATCTTGATGTTATTTTCCCTGAACGGTTGACGTAAAAAAATGCGGTTTAGGAATATTTTTCGGGACATCAAGCAATAGTAGAGGCGATTTTAGCAATTTTCTTCGAGCCACTGGCAATGACGGACTGTTAGTTAACTTTAAGTCTAGGCTAGACTTCGATCACTCAAGCTAGAGCCAGAAAAACCCCTAGACAGTACAGCATAGTCTATCATGTTATTGAGATAGACTAGCGCAAAATTAGCAACATTTTAACCGATCAAGCCGTGACAAAATGATACATTAAACACTATCCCAGTCTAGGCCTTAATTTTCCCCGTGCAGTTTGACATTATCACTCTCTTTCCCGATTTTTTTACTTCACCGCTGCAGTCAGGGTTGTTGGCAAAAGCTCTCGAACGCGACATCGCTAGGGTAAATTTGGTCAATCTTCGGGATTTTGCCCATGATAAACACCGTCGTGTCGATGATGAACCCTACGGTGGTGGTGTGGGAATGTTATTAAAACCAGAGCCAATTTTTGAGGCGATCGAGTCTTTAGCAACTTTACCACCCCGGGAGATCCTGCTGATGACTCCCCAGGGGGAACCTCTCAATCAAGCTTTACTGAAAACTTGGGCTAGTAGTTATCAGCAGTTAATTCTCATCTGTGGGCATTATGAAGGGGTAGATGAGCGTGTTTGTCAGCATTTGGTGACTAGAGAGGTATCTTTAGGGGATTTTGTCCTAACTTGTGGCGAAATCCCTGCTTTAGCGATTATTAACGGGGTGACGCGGTTGTTACCCGGGACGGTAGGTAAGGCGGAATCGTTGAAATTGGAGAGTTTTGAGGCAGGTTTATTGGATTATCCCCAATATACCCGGCCGCCGGTGTTTCGCGGTTGGCAAGTGCCGCCGGTTTTGCGATCTGGGAATCATCAGGATATCGCTGATTGGCGCTATCAACAACAACTCCATCGCACTAAGGAACGCCGTCCAGATCTCTGGCAAAAATGGCTAGAGGAACAGGATTAATCTCCAAAAATCCTCCCGTAGGGAGTGGGGAGAAAGGAAATGAGAGATAAGAGATGGGGAAGTGGGTACTTAAGAATAGACCTCTTGTAAAAATCAAAAATTGTCGTGGTTAGGTTAAATCTTACTGGAAATTCCCGCTCTCTCTGAGAACTTAAATTGAGCTAAGACGTATTTAAACTGCTTATTCTTAGATTAGCCGAATCTCCCCCAATCCTTTTACTGTTGCAAGAGAACGAATCATCGATGATATTCAATCCCCCTGGCTACGATCGAATTATCTTAATCTACAAGGCAAGTTGCCCAAAAGGAGACGACCGTGCGACGGGGAAGACATAAAATTTTTATCGGTATGGCTCCGGGGGTCGGGAAAACCTACAAGATGCTGGAGGAGGGGCATAGTCTCAGAAAACAGGGAACCGACGTGGTGATTGGACTGCTGGAAACCCACGGCCGGAAAGAGACCGCCGCCAAAGCCGAAGGATTGGAAATCATACCGAGAAAAATCCTAGAGAAAGAGGGATTCACTCTCTCGGAAATGGATACAGAAGCGATTATCGCCCGCTCACCCCGGCTGTGTCTCATCGATGAATTAGCCCACACGAACGCACCCGGTTCGGAGCGAGAGAAACGCTTTCAGGACGTGGAGATAATTTTATCCCGGGGAATCGATGTTTACTCGACCGTAAATATCCAGCATATCGAGAGTTTAAACGATCTGGTTGCCCGAATCACCGGGGTGGTGGTGCGGGAGCGAATACCCGATCGAATTTTGGAGGAAGCTGATGAAGTGGTCGTGGTAGATGTTACCGCGGAAACCCTAGAGGAAAGATTATTAGCGGGAAAAATCTACGCTCCCGAAAAGATCGAACAATCTTTAAATAATTTCTTTCGACGGCGCAATTTAATCGCCCTCCGGGAACTCGCCCTGCGCGAAGTGGCCGATACGGTAGAAGAAGAAGCGAGTAATTCAACATTTATCGGTCAATCCTGTCCCATTCACGAACGGGTATTAGTCTGTATTTCCACCTATCCCAACTCTTTACGATTATTACGTCGGGGAGCGCGGATAGCGGGGTATATGAACGCGGAATTTTTCGTGATTTTCGTCGATAAACCCGATCGCTTTCTCACCAAAGAGGAGGCGTTACATATCGAAGCCTGCGAACGTTTATGTCGGGAATTCGAGGGGAAATTCTTACGGGTTAAAAGCTATCAGGTGGCGGCAGCGATCGCCGAAGTGGCCGAACGGGAACGGATCACCCAGATTGTGATCGGGGAGAGCCTTCAATCGCGCTGGAAGAATTTCATCAAAGGTTCTTTCACCCAAAAACTTATGCGCCTGATCTGGCAGAAAAATATCGATCTTCACATCATCGCCACCGATCCAAAAGTAGCAATTAAAGACGCGCGAGCCAAGGGGGTGAAAAGGTGACTACCTTTCTGCCACTTCCCACTTACCCAGTTCCCCTCTCAAATCAGCAACGCCTTGGCTTCTCTGGGATGATATTCTAGGAGTTAATCTTTAATGCAAATCCGTTGTCACTTAAGGGAGTTAACTCATGCAAGTAAATAATCTCGGCTTTATCGCTAGTATCCTATTCGTCCTAGTACCCACTGTTTTCCTCTTGATTCTGTTTATCCAAACCAGAGAGGAAACCGAGGGTTAAATTAGGCCCGGAGAGACCAGTTATTTGGTCTCTCCTTAATTTTTTGGTGGCTCTAGGTAGTGTACTCGGCATTAATTTTGACGTAATCGTAACTAAGATCGCAACCCCAGGCCGTACCTGTTCCCGAACCGTTACCGATACAGATAGACATTAAAACGGTATCTTCTCGTAAATAAGCCCCGCTTGCTGCCGCTTTCAGGTAATTACTGGCACTAGCTCGATCGAACGCCAAAGGTTGACCATTTTCCATCATCACGAAGTCGCCTAACTTGATTTGCAGGTCTTCTTGATGGAAGACAACCCCGGCCCGGCCCGCGGCCGCCGCAATTCGTCCCCAGTTGGGATCTCGACCGAAAACCGCCGATTTTACTAAGGAAGAACCGGCAATGGTGCGAGCAATCTGACGAGCGGACTGATCATCGGCCGCCCCCGAAACCCGCACTTCTATTAAACAGGTGGACCCTTCCCCATCCCGGGCGATCGCTTTAGCCAAGTATTGACAAACTTCCGTTAACATGGCCTCTAACTTTTGGGCATCCCGGCCCATTTCTGTGATCGCCGTGGTGCGCGATTGACCGTTAGCCAAGGCGATCAGACTGTCATTGGTACTGGTGTCCCCATCCACCGTAATCTGATTAAAACTTTTATTAGCCGCCCGACTTAACATATTTTGCCAGAGAACCGTCGATACTGCGGCATCACAGGTAATAAAGGAGAGCATCGTCGCCATATTCGGGTGAATCATCCCCGATCCCTTGGCAATTCCCCCAATTGTGACCGGACGACCATCGATGGTGGTTTGCAAGGCGATCGATTTGGGGACTAGATCCGTGGTCATAATCGCCCGGGCTGTGCTTTCGCCGCCATTTTCCGACAATAAACCCGCTAAGGTCGGTAAAGCGGCGGTTAACGCATCCATGCGAATCCGTTGCCCGATCACTCCCGTAGAAGCCAGCAAAATTGCATCGGCGGGAATCCCTAAAACTTGGCTCAAGGCGGCGGCACTATCGAGAGCGTCTTGCCATCCGGCTTCCCCCGTGGCGGCGTTTGCTTGGCCGGCATTACACAAAATCGCCCTGGCGCTGGCTTTAGTTTGTAGGCGTTGACGGCAATAATCGACGCAAGCGGCCCGCACTTGACTGGTGGTAAAGACTCCTGCGGCGATCGCTTCTGTTTCCGAGACAATGAGGGCTAAATCGGGCAAACCGGACGGTTTTAGCCCCGCGGCCATCCCTGCGGATTTAAATCCTTTTGGGGCGGTGATCCCCCCCTCTATTTCCTGCCAATCGGCCATTTTCTCCCTTCTCCTACTCAAATTCGACAATCGATTATAGCAACTAAAAAGCCAAAAATTAGCAAAGGGTTTGACCGTTTCGGGTTGGGAAGTGGGGAAAAAAGGCCGACGGCTGATAATTCCTGGCTGCAAATTAGCCTAAAATACGATTAATTAACCAGGATTTTGAGGCGATAGTTTATGGAACGCGGGTTATTGTGGACACCTTTATTAATTCTATTTATTTGGTTGGCTTGGAGTGGTTGGAATGAATACCAAAAAGTGGAAATCTATCGACAATGGGCCGAAAACTTCGATCGAGCTAAGTATGATATATATTCTGTCTTAGGTCAAAAAGATAAAATTATCACTTGGGGAAAGCCAACTCGTAAGGGAGTGATTAATTTACAAACTTTTTCCCTAGAAGAGGTAAAAGAAATCCGTCTGTTAGTTAATAATCAAGTGGTGGATTTAGATGCTCTTCCCCCGCAGGGTTCCCCTTTCCTAGAATTTATTTTTAAGGAGCGAACTCCTGAAAAAATTCCCTTTACTGAAGTTGAATTGGCTAGTCGGTGGGCGAAATTTTTACAACAACAAATCTTAATTTAATCGCGATAATTTCTAGCGCAATCTCCCTGATCGCAGGATACCGACAACTAACCATAAACCGATAAAACTAGCTGTAGCAAATAATACGGTACTAATAATAGTTAATTGCCGAGATTGGGCGCTGGCTGTGACAATGGCAGCCCCGATAATTAAGGAGCCAATAATCACACTAAAAGCTAGTCGATTGGCGGAATTATCTAAACTGCGACGGAGATTATCTAATTCGCGAATTTTCAGATTAACATTTAAAGTTTCCGAGGTTAAACCATCTAGTAAAACTTCGATTTGACGGGGAGATTTCAGGGAAAAAGATTTCAAGTCTAAAACTGTTCTTAGGGCAGTTTGTAGGGGAGTGCTACCGATTAACTGTTGTTCAAGAATATTAGTTAATAGCGGTTTGACTTCTTCTAGGATATTAATATCAGGATTAAATTTTCGGGCAGTTCCTTCTAGATTAGCGAGACTTTTGGCAAATAAACCTAAATTACCTGGAAGCTTAATTCTATTGCGACGGGCAACTTGCAAAAGTTCATAAACTACCTCACTAAAGTTAATTTGATTTAAATTCAGGTTATAATATTTTCGCAGCATCCGCTCATAATCCACCTCTAATTGTACTAAAGTAATCGGCACCACTGACTCGGATAGTTTAATAGTTAGTTGACTGCATCTTTTCGCATCTAAGTCAACAATTGCTAATAACAATTCTGTTAAAATTTGTTGAGTTTGCGGGTCTAATCTGCCCACCATACCACAGTCAATTAAAGCTACTCTCCCATCGTCAAGATAGAAAATATTACCCGGGTGAGGATCGGCATGAAAGAAGCCATCAATATAAATTTGTTGAAAAAATGACCGAAACAAAATCCTCGTTATTTCGCTTTTTCTTTGGGAAATTGTTTGCTCGGTTTCTGGACTAGAAACATCGGCTTCTAAAATTTGTTTTCCTTCTAACCATTCTAACACTAATAGCCTGGAATTAGTTAAGTCCCAATAAATTTTAGGGATAACTAACTGTTTGGGTTCTGACCACCGACTCTGGGTTAAATTATAGCGCAATTGGTCAGTATAATGACCTTCTTGGGTAAAATCTAATTCCGCATTGACTGCTTTAATAAACTCCTCTGCTAAGTTAACAACGTCGTAACTTTGACCAAATTCTGTTAGGGCAACTAAATCAGCAATTCCCTTAATTAAGGCACTATCTTGGGCGACAATTTTTTCGATACCGGGACGCAAGACTTTAATCGCTACTTCCTCCCCAGATAATAAAGTTGCCCGATGAATTTGCCCGATCGAGCCTGCGGCGATCGGTTGGGGATTAATATATTTAAATACCTGTTCGATCGGTTTTGCTAACTGTTCGGTGATGACTATTTCTATATCCGTCCAAGCAACGGGAGGAACTTGCGCTTGTAGGGCGGTTAAAGCCTCGATATAATTAGCAGGTAGCAGATCGGGACGGGTACTAAGTAACTGTCCCAATTTGACATAAAAAGGCCCCAATTCCACGAGGATTTTTTTGAGAACTTCTGGGGTGGGAATCTGGGGATTTTCTGTTTTTCCCAGGGTTAAAACCCCGCGCATATAGTCCCAACCGTTGCCGAGAACTATCTCCAGGATTTCTTTTTGTCTTTGACTGGTTTGGGGGAGTGAGAACACGGTATTATCAGTTATCAGTGATCAGTTATCAGTTATCAGTGGGTAAGTTACCAGTGATCAGATTTGAGTTTTAAGTTAGCAGTATTAAGTAGGTAGGCGTTAAAAATTATCAAATACCCCCCTTATCAAGGGGGGACTAAGGGGGGATCGACACCCCCCTTATCAAGGGGGGCAGGGGGGATCAGAGACAAAATCTATCTTCAATTTAATTATAACTACTTACTTAAATAGAAGTTTCCTACTGTCTTTTCACTGATTACCGTTTACTGTTTACTGAAAAAGCTGGTAACTAATATCAATCCTATAACAATTTCTCCAATTTGGGATCGGTTTGTAATTGCTTGAGAACTTGTTTAATATCTTGGGTACGATCTTTGTGGACAACGAGAGTCGCTTTCCCGTCGCGAACAATTACCAGATCTTTTAAACCAATAGTAACGATCACTTCCTCCTCATCACTAGCATAGATAATAGAGCCTTCCGTATCCAAACCGACATGATTTGCCAGTTCAATATTTTTGCCCTTTGCTTCTAGTAATCTTTCCAGAGAATTCCAATCTCCCAGATCATCCCAACCGAAATTAGCGGGTAAAACGTAAGCGAGTTGGGTTTTTTCCATCAAAGCATAATCGATACTTTTTTTCTCTAAATCCTCATAGGCAGCGATGCCCCGATCGATCAGAGGCTGTAAAATATTATTAGCGTGGGTTTTTAGCTCCTCTAAAACCACTTGTCCCTGAAAGATAAACATTCCGCTATTCCAGCTAAAAAGTCCCGTTTCTAGGAATTTTTCGGCCGTGGTGCGATCGGGTTTTTCCGTAAAACGACTCACTTTATAGACGGGTAAACCATTAAATTCGCCTTGATTTTCTCCCTGTTCGATATAACCGTAACCAGTGGAGGGATAATCGGGTTTAATCCCTAAAGTAACGATCGCTTTTTGGCTGACGGCCACTTCTACGGCCGCTTTTAAAGTGTTAATATAAGCCTCTTGATTACCAATATAATGATCGGCAGGAAAAAAACCGATCGCCACTTCTTTACCATAACGTTTTATCACTTCTAAAGTAGCCCAAGTCACAGCCGGGGCTGTATCCTTGCCCACCGGTTCCACTAATAGGTTACTCTCCGGTAAATCGGGGAGTTGTTCGCGGACACCATCAGCGATCGCACTAGCGGTAATTACCCAGAGATTTTCCCAACCTGCCCCTAAAGATAATAGACGATCGGCTGTTGCTTGTAAAAGACTGCGACCACTACCATCAAGACAGAGAAACTGTTTCGGACGCGCTAGACGACTGAGGGGCCAAAAACGTTCCCCTTTACCACCGGCGAGAATGACTGGAACAAGCGACTGATTCATAAAAATTGACACTTATCGGTTAAGTTGAACCGATTGTATCAGACGGCAGCGAGGGGTGAGCGTTTTCCCGACCCAAAGCTAAAAAGCGGGCAAATAACCCGCTTTCTAGCAAAAATAACCGAAATATTGCGATTAGAAATTCATTTCGGCCGCTTGTACTGTTTCCACTTGTTTTTTCTTAATAACTAAGAGGATTTGGCAGAGCATAATACCACCGAGGAATAAAACTAATCCTTTGATCCGGCCGGGATTTTGTAGGACAACTTCCGTCTCTTTTTGACCAAAACCGCCGACATTGGGGTTACTGGTTAAAAATTGTCCCACTTCGATCGCTTGACCTTCCGAGACGATTAACTCAGGACCTGCGGGAATATTTTCCACCACGGGGCCAGCTTCGGAAGTGATGGTGACTTCATAACCACCGGCTTCGGTTTTGCTGATCTGGCTAATTGTACCTGCGGTAGAAGCTTTGAAAGCGTTATTATTGCTGGGTTCACCGGTGGGGTACACTTGACCGCGACCACGATTGGCCCCTAAATGCACAGCATATTTACCGAAGTGAATACCTTTATTTTGGCTAGGATCGGGGGCCAAGACGGGGAAAACGATTTCTTTGTATTGATCCCCGGGTAAGGGGCCGACGATAACCACGTTATCTTGACCTTCTTTGTAGGATTGGAAATAGACTCCACCGAGTTTTTCCTGCATTTCTTCGGGAATGCGATCGGGGGGCGCGATTTTAAAACCATCTGGTAGCATTAAGACTGCACCGACGTTTAAACCCCCCTTGGATCCGTCGCCTAACACCTGTTGACTGGCGGGATCGTAGGGGATTTTTACCACTGCTTCAAAGACGCTATCGGGTAATACCGAGTGGGGGATTTCAATTTCGGCGGGTTTTTGGGCTAAATGGCAGTTCGCGCAGACAATCCGACCTGTGGCCTCTCTGGGGGTTTCTGGGGCGGTTTGTTGCGCCCAAAAAGGATATGCTTGGGCAGATTGGGGGTTAATGACATCGCTGGTTAGGAGTAGGGAAACGGTAGCGATCGCCACGAGGACGGCTTTCACTAGGGCCTGTCTGTGGACTTGCGGGAAGCTTAAAAAGTTGAATGTTCTCATCTCTATCGGTTGAATAATTCCAAATCTCGTCACATTGAATAATCTAGGACCACCAGGGTTCTTCACCGGTGCGGAAGTCGGTTTCCGTCCAAGTGGAGAAGACGACTTTATCATTATCGGTGACGTTGGCATGGGCGAGGGCTAAGGATAGAGGCGCTGGACCGCGAACTACTTTTCCTTCGGCATTGTACTGGGAACCGTGGCAAGGACACATGAATTTTTCTTCGCTGGCATTCCAAGGCACCACACAACCTAAGTGGGTGCAGACGGCGTTAATTCCGTAGTTGGCCAGGGTTTTGTCCTCTTGGACGACTAAATAGGTGGGGTCGCCTTTTAAACCTTGGGCTAAGGTGCGATCGCCAGCGTTATGGCTGGTCAGAAATTGACTGACAATCACATCATTGCCTAGGGCATCTTTTGCGGTGACACCGCCACCCGTACCACCGGCCGAGGGGGGAATAAAATACTTAACAATCGGATACAAAGCCCCCGCTGCTACTCCGGTAATTGTACCAAAGGTCAACAGGTTCATAAATTGACGACGCCCCAAATCGGGAACATCTGTACCGGAAACTTGACTCATTGCTCCTTATCTCCAAATGTAAATTTTTGTAAACTAATTCTCATCTAAGGGCGATTTTGTGCATCTCGATCAAGACGAAAACCCAGAGCTTAAAGAAGGTTTACAAGGGCTGTATTAGATTATTACAGATATTGAGTCACGGACAATTGCCACAGCAAAGCTGCGTCAAATGCGATCGCCATTAACGGTCATCAAAGAAATGACCATAACAACCTAGTCAAAATACTTTTCTAATTCTGCCTGAGTATGATACATTTGTTTGATGGAGATATAAAGTTTCGATAGCAAGGATAATCGTTGTCATGGTACAAAATCTTTACAGTATAGTAATGGAACTGACAGCACCATCGTCATCGACATTGCTGACTGTAGATCGTACTAGGAAAATACTTAATGATTTTGCCTATAATTTTGAATGGACACCCAGTGATAGCTTAGATATTCCATCAACGAATGATTTTGCCAATGCTCATCTTATTGTTGAACATGGATTAGAACATCAGGCTGTTATTACTTTTTTGAAAAGACCCTATGCCGACCTTAATTATACTCAGAAAAAAAATCTTTTGGGCATTTCCTATAATAATTTACTTGACTGGCATATTCAAGTTGAATCCGAGAAAATCCTTTATGTTTTTAACAGATGTAGCCCAGAAAAAATTGCAAAATCATATCCAATTTCTCGCGAAAATTTAGACAATCTCAGAAGCGGAGTATTTGAAGCCATTTCAGGGCAACGCCATCATCCTAATCTTCCTGCTTTGGATGATGCTTTGATTGAAACGATTTCATTCTGGAAGCGAAATCTATATGCCGAAATGGAAGAAAATATATCTAATCAACAGTTTTCGGCTTTGTTTAATGCTATTATTTTTACGAGAGCCGTTGAAGATAATTATCGCCGCTCATATCCCCAAAGGTATGAAGAATTTTCTAATTCAAATACCCTATTTGAAACCTTCTTAAAAAATAACAGCAATTCCTTAACCATTCGAGAGTCAATTCTTAAAACTCTTGAAGATTGTGGACAAACTAACATACCTGAGTATTTAATTGATCGATCCTTACTCAGTGCTTTTGATAGTTTAAATACTCAAACTGTGAAAGCTTTGCTGCAGGATTTTTATAGAATTAAATCTGCAAAACCCTATGAATATGATTTTTCTCTCATTTCTAAACACGCTCTTAGTCGAATTTATGAAAGATATACCAGTATTTTAAGAGTTGAAGAATCCGATCAACTAAGCTTATTTCCCCCCCTACCAACAGAGCAGAGAAATAAAGCTTATGGAAGTATTTATACTCCTCAATTTATTGCGAGGTTTTTTGCTCGGTATCTACGGGAACAAATGCCTCCCATTGAATTTCAACAATTAAAAACGTTAGAACCTGCTATCGGTTCAGGAATCTTTGTAAGAACTTTATTAGAAATTCAGTGTGATCCTATGCAGGGAGAAGTTACAACTGAATTGATTCAATCAGCTTTTCAGAATGTTTTTGGATTGGATGTTGATCCTAATGCTTGTCAAGCGGCACTTTTATCTCTTTCACTTCTTCACTTAGTTTTGACAGATCAATTACCGTCACAATTATCCATTAAAACAGCAGAGTCAATTCAATACTATCAAGATCATCCCGAATTAAAAGAGAGTTTTAGTGCAGTTATTACTAATCCCCCCTTTGTTGCTTTGTCGGATCAAACAGAAGCAATGAGAAAAAGAATTGCACAATTTATGGGAGATGATGGAAGGGGAAGAATTGATTTATCTTTAGCTTTTATCAAAATAGCATTAGAAGTATTAAAACCGGGTGGTTATGGATTATTTGTTTTACCTCATAAATTTCTTTTGTCAAAAAGTGATGCTAAAATTCGTCAACTTATCACCCAAGAAGCTTGGATTCGTTGCTTAGTTGATCTATCTGCTATCCCAATTTTTGGTCAAGTAGATACTTACATTGTTCTTCTCATTTTTCAGAAGCGATTTAATGTACAACCAGAACCTTTAGCGACGATTTCTCATTGTCAAGAATTAGTGGGACGTGCTTTACAAGATGTTGTAGAAGGAAGGGAAGTAGAAAGTCAATTTTACAGTGTTTTTAAAGTTCCTCAAAATGCTTTTAATGGGGAAGACTGGTTGATCAAACCTCCTTCAATTGCTCGAATTCAACAAAAGCTAGAAACTTTACCAAAACTTTCAGAGTTTATGAATATTCGCGTTGGAGTGCAAACTGGCAACAACAAGGTATTTATTGTATCTAAATCTCATATTCCTAAAGGAGAGGAAGCTATTTTTATTCCTTATTTATCTGATCGAGAAATGGAAGTTTATACTACTCCTCAGAAAGTTAGTCAATATCTTTTTTATCCTTATTTTGAGGAAAAATTATTGGAAGAGGATGAGATTAGAAATAAATATCCCAAAACTTGGAAATATTTGTTACTACATCAAGAAATGTTAGAATCTCGTTACGCCGTAAAAAAGGAAAATAAATCATGGTGGCAATTAGATAGCCCCCGTTGTGATTATTTACTTAGACCTAAAATTATTAGTCCCCATTTGTCAATTATGCCTCGTTTTTCCCTTGATATTGAAGGCAAGTTTGCTGTTATTCGTTCCCCAATTATTTATCCTAAAGATCGTCAACTGGAGAGTGATTTACTGCGGTATTTTGTCGCAATTTTGAATTCTAGTATTTGCTATCGCTATATTTCTGAACATTCGCATAAATATGGTAGTGGTTACTCAATGTTAGAACCAAAAACGCTTTTAAAAACTCCTGTTCCTGATCCAACAAAAGTGTCATCCTTTGATATGTCTCAGCTTTTACGTCTTGTTGATCAGCGTTTTTTAGCATCAGGAAAAGAAGCAATTCAACTTGAAATTGAAATTGATAAAGCTGTCTCTAAGCTTTACGGATTTACTGAAGAAGATTGTTCTATTTATGGTGTATGAATACAAAAGATGAGAATTGAAATAAACTCTCAAGATTTGAAAGAGCGTCCTCAATTAATTAAAAAGATGCTAAGGCCACTTGTTTTAAAAAATAAGCTATTTGTTCAACCTGTTAGTAAAGGTGACGAATATGTTGCGTCTGTCAAAGATACTTATCAATCAACAACGAATCAATATACTGAGAGCCGTTTTAAAACTTTTGTCCCTGACTTACAAGCTACCTATTATGAAAGATGGTATAAAACCTATCAAGGCAAAAAAGAAAAATTTTATCTAGACCGTGCTTATCTTCATTTTTATATCATTGATAAAACCTTACCAGAACCAGCAGAAAAAGAATTTTGTTTACTTCATTGCGATCCTAATGAACCTGATGATGCTGCTCATGCTAAATATAAACAAAGCTTACACCTTCACATTGAATGTTCAGATGCTTCTTGGCCTCATTGTGATGTTTGGCCTCGCGCTCATATTGCACTTAATAATGGATATTTAGATTATGTCCTCAAAGATATTAATTCTCTAACAAACGCAATGACAGAAGCTATACTTATGCTCAAAGAAGAAGTTTTAGCCTCGGTTAAAATCTTCGATTAGACTTCTTGGATAATTAATTTTTGAGAGTTCAAAAATGAGAAAAATAGGGATGAAGTTGCAAAAAATCTCTAAATAGACCCTTTATTAGAAACCGATGAAGAAACGGCAACCGCTTGGATAAATCAACAACTAGAAAGCTTGGGAGTAAAACTAATCTGATCAACACAAAAATATGAAAATTCCTCAAGAAAAACTCTCACAACTTTGCCAACATTGGCATATTCATAAACTTTCCTTATTTGGTTCAGTTTTACGAGATGATTTCACCGCAGATAGTGATATTGATCTGCTCGTTGAGTTTGAACTTGGTTTTACCCCCAGTTTTTTCAAACTTCATCAAATTCAAGAAGAACTATCTCAATTATTTGATGGACGTACTATTGATCTCGTTACCATCAAATCTCTTAATCATCATATTCGTGAGCGTGTTTTAGCAACAGCAGAGGTGTGTTATGTCGCAGAAAGATAATCAAGTGTATGTTGAACACATGATTGACACAGCAAATAAAGCACTTAGCTTTGTGGAAGGTGTCAGTCGAGCAGTATTCGAGATGACATTCAACAATAATCACGACAATTGTTGATTTTTACCAGAGAGGTATATTTTTAACGGGGGAGGATGTCAACCCTCACTGCTAGACTCAACAGTATGGCCGACTTCGCTGATCCATTGGGCAATTTCTGCGGGGGATGCGGTGGTTTCTACCGTGACGATTTTATTGGCTACATCCACCGATATTTGGGCTGCTGGTTGCTGATTGTTAATCGCTTTAGTAATGGTATTAGCGCAACCTTCACAGGCAATACTAGGCACTTTTAGGGTAATTGTCATTGTTGTAACTCCAGTAACTTTATAGCTAAAAACTAGCATAAATTGTCAGGGGTAGCTGATTTTTTAAGAGTTTATTTACCATTTCAGCACTGCCGCTTCGATCCCCTGTTCCCGACGCAGTTGACTATCTTTTTCTAGCCATTGAATGACCTGTTTATGGGTTAGTTCTTCTAGGGTTACTCCCGTATCTTCGGCGATTATTTTTAGTAAGCGTAGGGAAGAAATCGTTAAACGAGTCAGGAATTTTTCGGGAGAAGTCAAGAGGGCAGCGTCCACATCTGCGGATTCTTCTGGGGTTAAAAATTGTCTGTTTTCGATCATAGTTTTATTTGGTTTCCATCCAATTGTCACCGGCTTTTATTTCTACCAAGAGAGGGATCGTCAAGGAGACAGCTTCTTCCATAGTCGTCTTGATTTTTGACTCTAGGGATGGCCATTCTTCCCTCGGTACTTCCAAGACTAATTCATCATGGACTTGCAGCAGTAATCTCGCTCGATAATTTTGCAGTACCTCGGCCAATTTTACCATCGCTACTTTAATAATATCAGCACTGGAACCCTGAATGGGCGCATTAGCGGCCGATCTTAATAATTGTGCTTCCTCGTTGTTGAGTTTGAGGCTATCTAAATCGATGTCATGTAAGGACAGTCCCCGCAGTCTTTTTAAGAGGGGATTATCGAAGTTAAAATAACGTCTTCTGCCCAAAATTGTTTCCACATATCCCTGAGCGATCGCTTGTTTTTTGCTATTCTCTAAATACTCAAATACTTGGGCATAACGTTGATGATATTTTTCAATAAATTTTCTGCCCTGTTCCACGGTTAATTTCGATTCACGGGCGAATTTTTGCGCTCCCATGCCATAAATAACTCCGAAGTTAATTGTTTTTCCTAAACTGCGTTCTTCGGGGGTAATTTCCCCTTTATCAAAGAGCAATTGAGCGGTGACTTTATGAACATCTTGATTACTACGATACGCTTCTAATAAAACTGGTTCTTGACTGAGATGAGCGAGAATTCTTAACTCGATTTGTGAGTAGTCCGCTGACACCAATAAGTAACCATCTTCGGGGATAAAAGCTTGACGAATTCGTCTGGAAAATTCACTGCGAATAGGGATATTTTGTAGGTTAGGATTGGAGGATGATAATCGTCCGGTGCTGGTGATGGTTTGATTAAAATCTGTATGTACTCTTGCGGTTTTTGGTTCGGCTAATTTCGGTAAAGCATCCACATAGGTGGATTTTAATTTGGATAAGGTGCGATGTTCAAGGATATAATCAATCAGGGGATGATCGCCTTGTAGTTTCTCTAAAACACTTTGATCGGTGGAGTAACCTGTTTTGGTTTTTCTGGATTTTTTGCGGTTGAGTGCCAATCGATCAAAGAGGATTTCACTTAACTGTTTAGGAGAGCTAAGATTAAAAGTTTCTCCGATAGATTCATAAGCTTTTTTTTCTATGTCTGCCAAGTCTCTTTCTAGTTGCTGGGACAAGTTTTTTAGATAATTGATATTAATTTTTATACCATAATTTTCCATCTGCCACAGCACTATGACTAAGGGAGATTCTACCTCTGAGAATAATTGATATAAAGAGGGAATTTTAGTTAATTCTGCCTGTAATTTTTCTCGAAGTAAATAGGTAGCATAGGCATCTAATCCGCAGTAGTTGGCAGTGGTTGTAATATCTAAATCAGCGATAGTTTTTCCCGTAGGAATACCGAGACTTTTATAACTAAGGGAAGTGATACCGTCTAAATAGCGATCGCACAAATCTTCGAGATTATGAGTTAGTTCGGGATGGAGGACATAACTAGCCACCATAGTATCAAAAACTAGACCTTTAACGGTAATTCCTTGATGATAAAAAACATCAATATCAAATTTCGCATTCTGGAAGACTTTCGGATAATTATCACTGGCTAAAATTGGGCGTAATTTTTCGAGAACTATCTCTAGATTTAAATTATCACCGCTCTGGTGGCCGATGGGAATATAGGCCATAGCATTTAATTCTTTTCCCCAACAGCAACCGATGCCAACTAATTTGGCTAAACGAGGATTTAAATCCGTGGTTTCGGTGTCCCAAGCGACGGGAAAATGTGGATTAGTGAAAGTTGTTAATTTTGCCAGTAAAGCATCTAACTTAGGAATAGTATCAATAATGTCGGGAGCAATTAGAACCGGTAGAGAAATAGGGGGTAAATCAAACAGAGACAATTGATTAGAATCAGCATCGCTAGTTAATTCTAGGGTAGGAGTGCCACCTAGATACTGTTGAATTTGATCGAGTTTCTGGAGAATTTTCTTTAACTCTAATCTTTCCAATAAAGGTTTAACTAAACGCCGATCAAAACCTCGGAGACGAAATTTATCCTCTTCGAGGCTAACGGGGGCATCAAGGGCGATTTTAGCTAAATAGCGAGAACTTTCGGCGGCGGTTTTTCCCTCTAATAATTTAGTTTTTACCATTCCATTGATCGATTGCAGATTGGTATAGATATCCTCTAAGTTATCGTATTTTTTTAATAAATCTATCGCTGTTTTTTCGCCAATTCCGCGCACTCCGGGGATATTATCAGACTTGTCACCGCAAAGAGCTTTAAAATCTACTACCTGTTTTGGTGTCACCCCTAACTTTTCCGTGACAGCTTGGGAATTAAATTCTGTATAACCCTGTGCCGATGTACTTTTGACTGCATTAATATCCAGATAGAGAACCGTGGTTTTTTTCTCCTCATCTACCAATTGAAATAAATCTCGATCGCCTGTTAAAATCTTGACTGTATAACCATGATCGCCAGCTTGTTTTGCCAAAGTTCCTAAAACATCATCTGCTTCGTAACCTGGGGAAGTCACAATAGGAATATTCATCGCTGCCAAGAGACTTTGCAGATTCGTTAAATCGGGGCGAAATTCTTCGGGAGTTTCTTGCCGATTAGCCTTATAATTGACATCAGCTTCGTGGCGAAAAGAAGGAGCTGCTAAATCAAAAGCGACCGCTAAATAAGCAGGTTTTTGAGTTTCTAGTAACTGCATCAGAGAGTTTAAAAACCCAAAACAAACACTGGTGGGAATGCCGGTAGAAGTACGCAGAGGTCCCGAACGAGACTTAGCAAAGGCATAATAGGCACGAAAAGCCAAAGAATGCCCATCAATCAGGATAAATAGCTTATTTTGCTCGGCACTGGTCATAATTTAGCCTCAAATTTGCGTGTTATTTCCATTTTAAGGATTACCGAGCCATTATTCAGCCATTAGCCTTGAATCGGCGATCGCTGATAACTGCTCGTCGATCACTGATACTTAACACCTCCTCAAAAAAAATATTTGCCAAAAAACCGGCGTAAGGGTATTTTAAGAATAATTTTATATGTTTACTGTGCGATTACATGAGAATCCTAGTTACAGGCGGTGCTGGTTTTATCGGTTCCCATCTAATCGATCGCTTGATGGAACAGGGTCATGAAGTGATCTGTCTGGATAACTTCTACACGGGGGTGCGCCGAAACATCGTTAAATGGCTAGGAAATCCTTATTTTGAGCTAATTCGTCACGATATCACCGAGCCGATCCGTTTAGAGGTGGATCAGATCTATCACCTGGCCTGTCCTGCTTCCCCAATCCACTATCAATATAACCCCGTCAAAACAATTAAAACCAATGTTTTAGGGACTATGTATATGCTGGGCTTGGCTAAACGGGTAAAAGCGCGATTTTTGCTCGCTTCTACCTCAGAAGTCTATGGCGATCCCGATGTGCATCCGCAAACGGAAGAATATCGAGGCAATGTCAACTGCATCGGACCGCGTTCCTGTTATGACGAAGGTAAACGGGTGGCGGAAACCCTAGCTTTTGAGTATTATCGGGAGCATAAAGTCGATATCCGGGTGGCCCGGATTTTCAACACCTACGGCCCGCGAATGTTGGAAAACGATGGTCGAGTGGTGAGTAATTTCGTGGTGCAAGCTTTGCGCGGTCAACCCCTGACGGTTTATGGTGAAGGTTCCCAAACCCGCAGTTTTTGCTATGTTTCTGACCTGGTGGAAGGGTTAATGCGTTTGATGAATGGGGATTTTATCGGGCCAGTTAATCTCGGCAATCCCGACGAATACACAATTCTGGAATTAGCGCAGGTGATCCAAGGCATGATTAATCCCGAGGCCGAATTGGTCTATCAATCACTGCCGGAAGATGATCCCAAGCAACGACAACCGGATATCACTCGTGCTAAAACCTATCTAGATTGGAGTCCAACTATTCCTCTGCGCCAGGGTTTAAAAATGACGATCGAGGATTTCCGTTCTCGTCTAAGCTAATCCCTAATCAATAAATTGAACTTAATTGTCACTGGAGTGATTATCATGCGTGTTTGTGTTATCGGAACGGGTTATGTGGGTTTAGTCACTGGGGTTTGTCTAGCACATATTGGCCATCATGTTATCTGTATTGACAACAATGAAGAAAAAGTCAAATTGATGAAATCGGGACAATCTCCCATCTATGAACCGGGGTTATCGGAATTAATGCAGTCTTCGGCAGCCTCCGGCAATCTGGAATTTTCCACGGACCTAGAAGCGGGAGTTAAACACGGCGAAATTCTCTTTATCGCTGTTGGTACGCCCGCACTACCCACAGGAGAAAGTGACACCCGTTATGTGGAAGCGGTGGCCCGGGGTATTGGGGCCCATCTCAACGGTGGTTATAAAGTAATCGTCAATAAATCTACTGTTCCCATCGGTTCTGGGGATTGGGTACGGATGATCGTCCTCGATGGTGTGGCCGAGAGACAAAAAAATCTCGTGGCTGCGGTTGGCGGCATTAGTACAATAGAACGCATCGAAGCGGCATTCGATGTGGTCAGCAATCCCGAATTTTTACGGGAAGGTTCGGCGGTTTATGATACTTTTAACCCCGATCGCATTGTTTTAGGCAGTAATAACCCGAAAGCCATCGAAATGATGAAGGAATTGTACGCGCCTTTGGTGGAACGCCAATTCGCTGACGATACCTCCTTGCCTCCCGTTCCCGTGGTGGTTACGGATCTCAGTTCGGCGGAAATGATTAAATACGCAGCTAACGCCTTCCTAGCCACCAAAATCAGCTTTATTAACGAAGTAGCTAACATCTGTGATCGCGTGGGGGCCGATGTCACCCAAGTGGCTAAAGGTATCGGTTTAGATTCCCGTATCGGTAGCAAATTCCTCTCGGCCGGGATCGGTTGGGGGGGTTCCTGTTTCCCTAAAGATGTGTCGGCTTTGGTACATACCGCAGAAGACTACGGTTACGAAACGGAATTACTTAACGCCGCTATCAATGTTAACAAACGTCAACGGACAATTGCGATCGAAAAACTGCAACAGGAATTAAAAATCCTCAAGGGGAAAACCGTCGGTTTGTTGGGATTAACTTTTAAACCTGATACCGATGATATGCGCGATGCTCCGGCTTTAACCATGATCGAACAGTTAAATCGTTTGGGTGCTAAGGTAAAGGCCTATGATCCGATCGTTTCCCAAAGTGGTTTAAGTCACGGTCTCAGTGGTGTGATTATCGAATCGGATCCAGAAAGATTAGCCGATGGTTGCGACGCTTTGGTGGTGGTGACGGAATGGCAAGAATTTCTCCGTCTCGACTACGGCAAAATGGTTAAAACCATGCGCGAACCGGTGTTGATTGATGGTCGCAATTTTCTCGATCCTGCGGTGGTGACAGCAGCTGGTTTCCGTTACCTCGGGATCGGACGTTAATCCCAGTAATCCGCCTTTTCAGCAGGACTGACGCGGTTGGGGAAGGGACAAGAAGCACCAAACCCCTACCCCCTCTCCTGGGGGCGAAAACTGCGAAATTATGCCGGCTGAAAAACGAAAACTTCCTAGCTGACCATAAGGATATTTGCTATAGTTACATGATATGAACAGGAGCCACTAGAATACGGGGGCAATGGGTAGAATTAAATTGAGAAACTAGAAATCAGTTTTAGCAATACATACCTATGGTTAGCTCTGTTCAATACCGCTACACTAACGAACAAGTTAGGGACTGGTTACGGGGATTACTGACAATTGCTTGGTCTGACGGGGACTATAGCACCAGCGAACAGGAATCGATCGCCCGTTTCGCTCATGAATTAGAATTAGATGACGACCACGTTCTCTATCAATCGATTAGTCCCGAAGAATTGGCCGCAAGTTTCGGTCATGACCCCAAAATATCAGAAAACTTCCTCCGCACGGCGGTCATGGTAGCGATCGCCGATGGTATTTATTCCCCCGCAGAAGCGCAATTACTGCGTAGTTATCGGGATGCTTTCGGGTTAGAAATCGAGGCCTTGTCAGCTTTAGAACATACTGTCTGTGAAATTCCCGAAATTACCACGGAAGCGAATAAATCCGAGTTTATCAGTGCCGAACATCCCCACCCAGATCTGCTGCATCCCCTCAAAGATTGGTTAGATGGGGTAGAAATGCACGATCCGCGCTTGGCCCGGTTTATCTGCAAAATGGTGCCGCCTCAATGTCCTTTTGAACGCGATATCGTGCTTTTTGGCCATAAATTAGTCCATATTCCGCCCCTGTGCAAGTTAAATCCTCTCTACGAACAATTAGTCGGGTTACGCTTCCGCGCCCTATCATACTTGGCCGATGATTGTCAAGAAGATATTTCCGAGTATATTTAGCCAATTTAACTAAAATTGCGACTAACATGGCATAAATATCCTGCTGACAGAAAATATCTCAGCCTAAAGGCTTTTCCTAGCTAACTCTTTCGTTAAAAGGTTAAGTCGCCGTTGACAGAGAAAATATGAGTAAAAACTCCCGACGAGTCGATTTTCCTGATTTACCCGGGCTAAGAAACCTGCGCTCCTATGGATGGCAGTGGTTGGGCCGAGATATCCTCGCTGGTGTCACCGTGGCAGCCTACGCTATTCCCCAGTGTATGGCCTACGGCGACCTGGCTGGGGTCGATCCGGTGGTGGGATTGTGGACTCTCGTGCCGGCGGCTCTAGTTTACGCCCTTTTCGGCTCCTCACCGCAACTATCCCTCGGACCGGAATCGACCACAGCAGTGATGACAGCAGCAGCGATAGCACCGATGGTGAGCCTTCAAGGAGAAAATTACGGCAGTTTAGCGGCTTTTTTGGCTCTAATGGTCGGTTTAATCTGTTTGGTCGCTTATATCGCCCGTTTGGGATTTCTAGCTAATTTACTCTCCAAACCGATCCTGATCGGTTATATGGCGGGAGTGGCGGTAATCATGATTGCGGGACAACTGGGTAAAATTAGTGGTTTGTCAATCCATGAAAATACGGTTTTTAAAGAAATTTTAGCTTTTTTTCGGGGAATAAACCAATGGCACTGGCCAACCCTTAGCCTAGCTCTACTGCTGCTACTATTTCTATTTATCATCCAAAAATATTTTCCCAAAGCCCCCGGTCCCTTGCTGGCGGTTTTACTGGGAACCCTCGCCGTCGCCACCCTCCATCTTGATCGAGAAGGGGTGGCAGTAGTGGGCCAAATTAACAAGACTTTGCCCAATTTTGGCTTACCACCCCTAGATTTTTCCCAATTACTACCCCTAGTGACCGCAGCCGTCGGCATTGCCCTGGTGGGCTATTCCGATAACGTCTTGACCGCCAGAGCCTTCGCCGCACGCCATAACCAAGAAATCGATGCCAATCAAGAATTTTTAGCCCTGGGACTGGGGAATCTGGCGGCGGGTTTTTGTCAGGGATTTCCCATCAGCAGCAGCGCCAGTCGCACTGCAGTGGGCGATTCGGTGGGCAGTAAAAGTCAGCTTTACTCCCTGGTGGTGGCAGTGGTGGTGGTGGCGGTCATTTTCTCCCTCGGTCCACTACTGGCACTCTTTCCCAAGGCCGCTCTGGGTGCGCTGGTGATTTATGCGGCCTGTAAACTGGTGGATATTGCCGGCGCTAAACGACTAAAACGCTTTCGCAATAGTGAGTTTAATCTCGCTGTCCTGACCATGGTGGGGGTGCTAACCACGGGGATTTTAAGCGGGGTTGCTATCGCTATCGGTCTCTCGGTTATCGATTTATTGGCCCGCATTACTCGACCCGATGATGCCGTTTTGGGTAGAGTACCGGGCGTGATGGGTTTACACGCGCTTCAGGATTGGCCAGAAGCGCAAACAATACCGGGGTTAGTTATCTATCGTTACGATGCCCCCTTATTTTTTGCTAATGCGGCCGACTTCAAACGCCGCGCCCTCAGTGCCATTGCCCGGGAGACAAAACCGGTAGAATGGTTTGTCTTGAATACGGAGGCACTTGGGGAATTGGATAGTACAGCCGTGGAGATTCTCGATGAATTAGCAAGGGAATTATCAAGACAGGGTATAATTTTCGCTCTCGCTAGGGTTAAACATGATCTGTACTTACAATTGCAACGTTCTCGCTTGTTAGATAAAATTGGCGAGGAGAGAATTTACTATACTTTGCCGGCAGCGATCGAAGCTTTTAAAAATCGTTAACTGACAGCCAAGCTGAACAACCCCCATTTCTCACCAGTTGAATTGAGAACCTCATAGCAATTCTCGCCCATAAAAACTAGCTCTCTTGCATCAATCAAAAAATTTTCGGCCAATGTGGGGAAAAGAGTGCCACAATCACCGTTTTCTGACGACGAGATGAAACCCTATCAAAAAATTCCTATTCGTGAATGTGGGCAACCCCTAGTACCTATACCCGCAGATAGGTTTGTTATACCTTATCCCCATGCTTACGAGAAATTAGGGGCTAATTATCGGGGTAAATCTCCCTATTTTTTGCGACAAGGGGTGTTAAATGCCCTGATTGAGGCTCAAAACCTTCTGCAAGTCTATCAACCCGGTTGGCAAATTCTGATTTTTGATGCCTATCGACCAGTCGAAGTGCAACAATTTATGGTTGATTATACTTTTCAGACTCTCCTAGACACAAGAGGATTAGCTAAAGAGAAACTATCGGAGGCAGAAAGTCAAGCGATTTTAACAGAAGTTTACACTATTTGGGCAGTTCCCAGCGATAATGCCGCCACTCCGCCCCCTCATAGTACCGGAGCGGCGATCGATATTACCCTGGTGGATGAGAAGGGACAAACGATCGACATGGGGGGAGAAATCGATGAGATCGGAGAGCGATCGCATCCCGATTATTATATCGCCGCAAAAAGCCCGCAAGAACAGAGTTATCATCAAAAACGAGTTTTATTAGCTGAAGTGATGGAGGAGGCGGGATTTAGCCGACATAAGGGGGAATGGTGGCATTTTTCCCTAGGGGATCAGATGTGGGCCTGGTCGCTCGATCGAGCCTACGCCATCTATGGCAGAGTGGAGGATTAAGTAGGGTTTGCTGACAAAGTTTCTTGTGGGGACAGAGTGTGGGGTGTAGGGTTTTACCGATTTTGAGGGGGTCAATTACCTAATTTTCAGGGGAAAAGTCCTGGAATTTTCCCCCCAATCACTCCCGTCGCCGGTACTTTTTGATTGACAAAAGGTCTAAAAGTCTTACCCAACAAGGTTTTTAGATTTATTCAGCCAACCCTAGATCAATACTGATATACTAACAAAAGAAGACTCAAAGCTTAGACCGGCTTCTGATCGATAATCGCTAAAATTTGGTCAACAAAAGCTTGATGATCAACCACAGGTTTAGAAATATAACCATCGGCCCGACTCTGGTTGAGAAAATTCTCTCGATCGCCCTCCATAGCGTGAGCAGTGACGAGAATAACGGGTAAATCGGCGGTTTCGGGGTTAGCTTTGAGAATTTGGCTGATTCTAATGCCATCTACCGATTTCCCTTCATAGACACTATGGGAGAGGGAGACATCCATTAAGATCACGTCCGCTTCCTTGTCCCGAGCAATACGAAGCACTTCTTCCACGTCTTCAGTCCCTTTGACCTCTAGACCACCTCGTTTGGTCAAAATTTTGGCGAAAATGCGAAAATTTATCGGGTCGTCTTCTACAATCAAAACAGTTGTCATAGGGATGCTTAGGGATAAACAAGGTTAAAACGGGCAAAATGCCTTATGATTCACAGCTAGACAGATTGAAAACGAGAGACTCATGGCCAAACAACTGGATTTCTTAGCTAGTGGTCAAATTATACCCACGGCCTTACACCAAGAGATGGAACGCTCCTATCTAGAATATGCCATGAGTGTGATCGTGGGGCGAGCCTTGCCGGATGTACGGGATGGACTAAAACCAGTGCATCGTCGCATATTATACGCTATGCACGAACTGGGTTTAACTCCCGATCGCCCTTTTCGCAAATGTGCGCGGGTGGTGGGGGATGTGTTGGGTAAATATCATCCCCACGGCGATCAGTCAGTGTATGAGGCACTGGTTCGTATGGTACAGGATTTTTCCAGTCGTTACCCACTTTTATCGGGCCATGGTAACTTTGGTTCGATCGATAACGACCCCCCAGCGGCCATGCGTTACACAGAAACCCGTTTGGCTGGCATCGGTGATCAGGCGGTTTTAGGAGGAATTAGCGAGGCTATAGTTAATTTTAGCAGTAATTTTGATAATTCTCAACAGGAACCGGTTGTTTTACCCGCTCAGTTACCGATACTGATTCTTAATGGTTGTTCAGGTATTGCGGTAGGGATGGCGACTAATATCCCTCCCCATAATTTAGGGGAAGTGGTGGAAGGTTTAATCGCTTTGATTGATAATCCCGATTTAAGCGAGGAAAAGTTAGTAGAAATTATCCCCGGTCCCGATTTTCCCACGGGAGGCGAGATTTTAGATGATACCGGCATTCGCGAGGCCTATCGCACTGGTAGGGGAATTATTCCCGTGCGCGGAGTGGCAAAAACTGAAACCATTATCATTGAGGGCAAGCGCCGAAGGGAAAGAACGGCAATTGTGGTTACTGAGTTGCCTTTTCAGGTGAATAAGGCGGCATGGATTGAAAAAATCGCTGAATTAGTCAATTTAGGGAAATTGGAGGGAATTGCCGATATCCGCGATGAAAGCAATCGCGAAGGCATTCGGGTGGTGATTGAATTAAAGCGGGAAAGTCAACCGCAGCAGGTTTTGGCTGCTTTATATCAACAAACGGCGCTGCAGACTAATTTCGGGGCGATTATCCTCGCTTTGGTCGATAATCAACCCCGGCAGTTATCGTTAAAACAAGTTTTACAGGAGTTCTTGCGCTTTCGAGAAACGACTCTCACCCGTCAGTATGGTGACGAGTTGCAACAGGCCAGCGATCGCTTACACTTAGTCGAGGGTTTATTATTAGCTTTGCAGAATATCGATCGAGTGGTGGATATTCTCAAAAATGCCCCCGATGGGACGACGGCTAAGTATCGTTTTCAGGCAGAATTGGGCATTAGTGACCCTCAAGCTGATTCTATCTTGGCTATGCCTCTGCGTCGTTTAACTGGTTTGGAAAGACAAAAGTTAGAGACGGAAGCGACGGAATTACAAACAAAAATTCAACAGTTAGAAACTCTCCTCCATAACCGTCAGGAGTTTCTCAAGTCTCTGAAAAAAGAATTGCGCTCTTTAAAGAAAAAATTCGCCGATAGCAGACGGACAAAAATTCGCACCGGGAAGTCGGGAAATAGGAGACAGGAGACAGCAGGGAAGAAACTGGATTCTGCTGTGAAAAAACAGGAGGCAGCAGAGAAGAAACTGGATTCTGTGGTGAAAAAACAGGAGACAGCAGAAGGGAAACAGGAGACAGAAGTTAAAAAACAGGAGAATAAAGTTAAGAAAAAGTCTGAGAGTGAGAATGCACCGAGTTTAAGTCTATTTACGCCCCAAGAACCCCCAGAAAATGCGATTTTATTGCTTGATGTCGAAGATAAAATTAGTTGGACGACACCAGAAGAGCGATCGCCGGAGCGGGGTTTAATTATCTATCAACAGGCGATCGAAAAACGGGAAAATTTCCTAGTTATCCTCGATAATGCCAAAGCTTACCCGATTGCTATCCGGGAAGTCCCCCCGCAGGCGAATCAACCAGTGTTAATCTCCAGTCTGCTGACCAAAACTGCCCAAAAAGAGTCAGAAGAGGTGTTAAATCAATTTTTCTTGACAGAACCTCAAAAAAGTCAAGAATTGCTTTTACTGAGTCAACAGGGGCGAATAAAGCGACTTCCCATCAATGAATTAGAGGGGGTTGGGAGTCGTGGTTTGTCCCTGATGAAATTGAAAGAAGACGATCGCCTATATGCTGCTATTTTTACTCACGAGGGCCTAGACTTAGCGATCGCCACCAGTAGCGGTCGGGTGTTGCGTTATCCCGTGCGCGAGGAATTATTGCCAATTATGGGTAAATCTGCCCAGGGTTTAGCAATTTTGCGATTGCGCTACGGGGAACATCTAGCTGGCTGTGTTTCTCTCCCTCATCGGGAAAATCTACTTCTGATTTCGGGATTAGGTTACGGAAAAAGACTGGCGATCGAGAATTTACGTTTATCACAATTAGGCGATCTTGGTTCACCCGCTTTACAATTCGTCAACAAACAGGATAGTTTAGCGGCCATGGTAGCAGCCAGGGCCGGCAGTATAGTGTTATTAAGTACCAATCAGAATCGAAAACTGCCCTTAGAGGTAGAAACTGTCACAGTCACGGGGAAAGACGGCACAGGTTCACAATTAGTCAAACTCAACCCCACAGAAAAAGTTATCAAAGCACAATTGTTACACCGTCTCTAACAATGGCGAAAAAACCGAAAAATGTTGCCCGTAAACACTGGCAGGGGCAAAGATGGTTAAAACTAACTCTGGTCGCAGTTTTTGGGTTTATTACTATTTGAACAAGCAAAAGTGCCAAAAACTAATGTCTGGTTAGAAAAATGTGCCGATTCTACCTTCGACTTTTTTCACAGACCAGTGCTGGGATTTTATTGATTGTTGCCAGAGGGAAAATCCAGGGACGTTTACGGGTAAAATAAACCCGTTATTCCTCCTCCTCATCGGTTGTAGGGAATTTCATACTAGCCCAAGTTAACTGTTTTTGCGGGTCTTTTTCCGGTTCACTAAAACTCTCTTTGAGTTGTTCTTTTACCTGAGCAATATTGCCACTTTGAGCGGCATTCTTTAGATCATAGACATAACGGGCATTTTCGATCGCTTCCTCTTTACTACGAGAACTAGATTCAAAGCATTTTTCTAGGTCTTTGTAAATACCCTTGCGAGAGATTTTGAGAAAATATTGACGTTCTGTGTCGATTAGTTTAGCCAATAATTCTAGGTGCATGGAATCCTCGGCACAGATATCCGCGAGGATATCCCATTCTTCACTCCCCAAAAGATTATTATCCGCCCCCGGTCGCGGGTCTTGAAAAGTTTCTCCAGTCACTTGTTTATAAATCTTCGGTAATTGGTCATCAAATTCGTGCTTTTCTTCCCTCCAAATCCGGCGAATTTCGCTGAGTTCCTCCGTGGTAATTAGGGTAATATCTTTCATATCCTCTGGGGCATTAGTACGCACGCTCTCCTGTGCCTCTAATCCCCTTCTCAGCCAATATTCCCGCCATTTTTTAGTATAAGGGCCCGGTATGGGTTCGATCGATATTTCTCCATTTAGGTTTCTTTCAAATAATTGTACTTTCCCAACAAGACGACGGAAATCACGTCTCTCTCTATCATCCAAAAGGTCTAATTCATTTCTGAGTTCTACGAGTGGTTGTAACCATTCCTTTTCTTGGTCATTCTGAACCATCATACTCAGAGATGTATCTTTATCTACCAAAGTACAAACCCAACAACCAAAACGGGAACTTCCACAGCTAGGACTGGAGGTATCTACCACTAGGGGACATTCATTATCCGCAGTCGCTCCTCGATACATTGCTAATAATTCTTTGTTGTCTCCTCCCCAGGGATTTTCCCACTGCATTAAGTACATCCATACTTCATCAGTACGCCAATCTTCGATCGGACTATAAACGAGAGAATTGGGCATATTTGCATTAGGACTCAAACGATCACGAAGTCTTTTAGCTTCTAATTTTTCCATCACCTTAGCACGACGAGAGCTTTCTGTTTTGCGGATTCCCAAAACTAATATTGTTTCCCCACAATTTCTGATGACTTCACGAATAAAGTTATTAGAAGCGTTAATTTTCAGTCTTCCAGTACACCAACGAAATTTCAAACGGGGAGCAGGATAACCCTTACCTATTAATCCACTCCAAAAGCGATCTTCTACAGCAGGATAGAGTAAATGTGATTTAAATGGCATTCTATGAGCTTCTGAAGCTTTTTCCAGCTTTTCCATCGACTTTCTAACCCATGCGGAGACAATGGGATTTTCAACCATTGTGTCGGTGGTGATCACATGAATAGTTTTTTGTCGCTTCTCTAATGGTAAAGCAGCGATCGCATTCCAGATTAACTGTAAAACTGCTGAACTATCTTTTCCCCAAGAAACACCAATAATCCAAGGAATCTCATCTAAACAGTAGAGCTTTTGTACTTCTTGAGTCAGTAGTTTAATATCTTCTACGAACTCATCAATAGTACGATTCGGTAGTAGAGAGGTTTGGATTGCGGTCATTACATATATGCTTTTAAAGTTCTCCTCTCTATACTGTATGTCTAATTAGTAAAACCTATCAATAGTCACAGGAAAAGAGAGATAAAGCAAAACTGCTCAATCTCTGCTTGTGATTTCAGAAGGTATATAAGACTAAATTGCTCTAAATCTACTCGAAACTAGATTAAAACTATCCCAGTTTTCTCTTGTACAGCATCTCTGGCGATTTTAAACGCTTTATCGACTGCTGTTGTCTGTGTAACTATCTTTTTAGCACCAGCATCATCAATCACGATACTATTTAGCCATAAAGCTGAGTCACGGGTATAATCCAAACCTGCAAGTGCTTTAATTAGAGCTTCTCGCTGTAAATCAGTGAATTCTTGGCTAAAAAAGATGAAATGTCCAATGCGACTGAGTACCTGAAACCCAACCGTATTAAAATCTACGCGCTGTTGTCTGAGATCGTATAAGTTGAGATTGACCGTTTGAGATGCGGGTTGTAGCAAAAGTCGCCAAGTACCGTTATTTTTGGCGAATTCTGTGTAAAAAATCTTCAGTCTCTCTAACATTAGCAAAAATTCACTCTTACTTTGACGAGAATGAGATTCTATAACTGGTTTTCGAGATGAACCAAAAAGAAATTCAGCGACACCGATTCTTAACTGACTCATAGTAAACATATATTTGGTGTCTTTTCCGATAGTACGAGAGATTTTATCAATCCGTCCATTGAAAATGACTAAATCTTTAGTAATTGTCCGAGTTAACTTAGCAAGAGGATCGGTAACGTCGAAAGCAGCCAATAAAGCAGGAGGGATGGGTTTATTTTTGGCACAATCGGCAAAATCTTGATGAATTTGATCCATATCTGCTTCTTGAACCACCAGCACAGTTACGCTGTCGTTACGCAAGTCAGGTTTTTCAGGTAAAACTTTTTCGATCGCTTTTAACCGATGTTGACCATCAGTAACATAAAGTTCTACATCTATTGGCATAACAGCATAACCGAATTTGACTGGACCTGCACCATAGGTAAAAACTTTGATCGGTGTATTCGAGTTAAAGATGAATGGGGGCAAAATATACTGATCTGTCTCTAGCAAATACTTTGCAATCTCGTTAACGTGCTGGGGAATAAGTGGTCTGTTCATGACCTCATCCGCATTAGACTTATTCTTTTTAGCTTCAGCACTCTGTAATTTTGCCAATTCAATAAGCAGACTACAAGGTAGAGAAAAAACTAGATGAGTTCTTCCTCCCTGTTCGTAAACATGACAAATAAAAACTCTCGCACCTGATGTGGCCGAATCAGCGAAAGCTAAAGTCTGCGCTTCATCTTGTCTTTGACAGTGTACGAGGTCAGCACTGGAACGGTAGCCGTCGTCATTGACAGCCGATGTGATCTGAGTCATAATTAACCTTGAAAAAATGTCCAAAAACAATTAAGTACATACAAACGTCCGAGAAGTCCTACTGCAATAGGTACTTATCGGAATTTTTGTTTATGCACTGAATCTAGTTTAAAGAAAGCTTTTGGGCTTGTCAATATCCCATATAAAGTTAACATACCGTTTTTGCAGTCAAGATATAGACTGATTTTTGTTTTTGCAGTCGAAAAGTAGATTGATGGGTAGAATTCAGTAGGGTATAGGTATGATACCCAAAACAGCGATCGCACACTACGGAACTTATGTACTAAGCAAAATAGGAGAGTAGTTAAGCTAACGTCAACTAATAGCAAATTGGGAATCTTGCCTTAATTCTTGGCTAAGAAACCCTAAAACAATGGGTTCTGGAGGGATACCAGCTTTGAGAAGGTCTGAAGCGCCTCCTTCCTCAGTACCATCTCGTCGAATCCAAAATTTCCCATCAATGATGATTGTTTGAGAACAACATATTATCAATAAACTTCATCATGAGTACCAATGTCAAGTAAAACAATAACTTCCTTCTGGGTGTCTGGTTCAATTTCTATAGAAAAAATAATCCGACAATCATAACCACAAGAACAAGCTTTAAGTCCCGATAATTCTCCTTTTAATGAATGAGTTCCCAAGCTCAAAAAATAAATATCTTCCCTCATTTGTGCCAATGTCTTCTCAATGGCTTTCTGTCGTTGGGGATTTCTGAGAACAAACTTACGGAAAGTCCGCTTAAATTTAGGCGTTAAGACCAGTTCTCTCATGTTATCTATTCTAAAGTTTCTCTCAATTCTCTCAGAATAATTTCCAGGGGTTGAGGTTTAAATTCTCCTTGATGAAAAGCATTAATTGACTCCTTAGCATCCCTAGCAATTTCTTGACGACGAATATCAAGTAAACGATTTTGTAAAATTTCTAATAACATTTCCTGTTGTTCTAAAGATAGTTGCTCAACAGTATTTAAAGCTTGTTCTAAACTAATCATAATTTAACCTCAAACAAACTACCCTATTTTTTATTCTAACAACAAAAAAGCACCCCCTTGCGGGAGTGCCTTTTCGTTCAGACTAGGAATTAACCATTGATAGCAGGAGCGGTCAGAGCTACAGGAGCCTGTTCACCACTAGCTAAGTCTAAGGGGAAGTTGTGAGCATTACGCTC
>NZ_BJKP01000034.1 GCF_008974145.1 Microcystis aeruginosa NIES-4325
GGGGGTGGGGTGGGTTCCCAGAATTCCTCGAAATCTTCTTCTATCAGTGCCGGAGAGGTGGCAGTTTCGTCGCTTTTGGCAATCGTCATTTTTTCGGCCTCTCTAGGTGGGAGTGTCCATATTTTTGACTCTCGATCAATTCTATGATAACTTCATTGCCAACTTGATCATCTTTGCTCAAAAATATTGATGAATAAGCAAAAATTTTTTAACTCGCTGCAGTCTTAGGTGTTTGCGCCGAAGCTTGAGATAATCAGATAGCTATCATCTCAAAAAGTATCACCATGACGATCGATCCGCAACAACTTATCGAACTGGCTCTCAAATCGGGAGCGGTGGCAGCCGAAGTTTATCAATCTTCCTCCCTTTCCCATCCCGTTTTTTTTGAGGCTAATCGTCTTAAGCAGCTAGAAAGTTCCGAATCCGTGGGAACTGCCTTGAGATTATGGCGCGAGGGTTGTCCGGGGTTAGCGGTGGGTTATGGTGATGTGCAACCGGAAATTTTAGTAGAAACGGCGTTAAATTTATCCTATCTCAATGCTCCGGAAGAAATCGAATTTTCGGCACCACGACAGGCAATTTATGACCCGATTGGCCAGGATGTGGCAGTACAATCTTTAATCGAGATGGGTAATCAAATGATTGGCCAAATTCGCCAAGTTTATCCTGAGGTTATTTGTAGTGGTGAATGGGAATGTGAACGGGAAATCACCCGTTTAGTTAATTCCCAGGGTTTGTATTGTCAATATACTGATACAGCTTTGAGTTATTATCTGGGGATTGAATGGGTGCGAGGGGAGGATTTTCTCGCGGTTTATGATGGGGAATATACTCGTGGTACACCTCATCCCGATACTGTAATTAAACAGTTATTGCAGCGACTACAATGGGCAGCTAATAATGTGGATAGTCCCACGGGTAAATTACCAATTTTATTGACTGCTAATGCAGTTACCCTGTTATGGGGTACGGTGGCGATGGCTTTAAATGGGAAACAGATATTAGAAAAGTCTTCGCCCTGGAGTGATAAAATCGGTCAATTGGTGATGTCAGAAAAGTTGACTTTATCCCAACAACCGGACAGAGAACCCTATAGTTGTCCCTTTGATGATGAGGGAACTCCCACCAAATTTTTATCTTTAATTGAGGGAGGTAGAGTTAAGGAATTCTATAGCGATCGTACCACAGCCAAATTATTAAAAACTCCTCCGACGGGAAACGGTTTTCGTCCTAGTTTAGGGGTTTATCCTATGCCAGATTTAGTTAATCTAATCGTGGCGCCGGGAGAGGGAACTTTAGCGGATTTAATCTCGCAAACAGATGAGGGCCTAGTTATCGACCAAATTTTAGGTCATGGGGCCGATATTTCGGGCGATTTTTCTGTCAATATCGATCTGGGTTATCGCATAGAAAAGGGCAAAATCACCGGACGAGTTAAAGATACAATGGTGACGGGAAATGTTTATACAGCTTTGCAGAATTTAATCGCTTTAGGGTCCGATAATCAATGGAATGGTTCTTGTTATACTCCCTCGCTAATCGTTGATAGTTTATCGGTAGTGGGGTAAAAATGTGGCGTTGTCAAATTGAAAGATGCTCCGAATCAGCTGGGAACTGAAATTACTAGGTGTAGGGCTAATTCCGGAATTAGCCCTACAATAGGCGTTGTCAAATTGAAAGATGCTCCCGTACTTCGTTTTATTCCTGTCAATTTTTCTATCCTATATACAGCTTCATTTATTGTGGCTGGTGGATTTTTCTCGAAATATTTTTTGAGGGTTTCTCTTTGAGACTCTAAGTCACTTTTAGGGCGATAGAAGTTGATTTCTTTTAATTTTTCTATTCCGCCTTCTTGATAATCTCGAAGATAAGTTATAGCGGTTCTCACACCCGTGTGACACACTTAAACCTTTGATAATTAAGCTTTTCAGGATTGATAATGTACCTCTTGCGAACAGGAAACGCTATAAGCAAGATAGCTCACCACTACTATCGGATCACTACCTTCCCTGAGTGGGGGTTGGGGAGAGGGAAGTGGGGAAGCTGTCTCATCACCCCAAAACCCTATAACCCTATCACCCGACGACTGATCACTGAATTTACCGTTTAGCGGCAACAATGGCAAAAACGGTGGTATGGGGATCATCTTTTAAAGTCACCCCTTCCGGCATTTTTAAATCACCCACGAGCAGGGATTGCCCCACACCGATGCCTGAAACATCAAATTCGATCACTTCCGGGATATTATCAGCAATACAGGAGACATTAACTTCGTTGACGAACTGTTCGATTAAACCGCCCTGTTTAGTTCCGATCGCTTCTCCAATGGCCTTAATGGGAACGACGATATCGAGCTTACCGTGGGCAGATACCGAGAAGAAACTGAGGTGATAGAGATTTCTTTTCCAGGGATGAGATTGTACCTCTTGGATCAAAGCTTTTCCCGTCCAAGGCATTTCGGGAACATTGACATCCACCAGGGTATTATTTACCGAGGCCTTTTTAAGTAGGGTTAAGGCTGCTTTTTCTCCCACCACGAGGGAAACCGATTCCGTGCCGTTGTGGCCATAGAGAACCGCCGGGATCAAACCCTGACGACGTAGGGCTCTGGGGTTAATATTTTCGGGTCTTTTTTGACATTCAACGCTAACTTGCATAGTTGACTAATCCTCTTTGGCAATGATTTAAAATTCGTGATTATCCCAAGGTGAGCCATTTTCGTCCAAAAGAGCGCGTTTGGGTCCGTGAATGGGGTCTTCAACGATAATAGTTTGGTCGCGACTAGCTCCTAGAGAGATAATAGCGATCGGTACTTCCATGATCGCCCCCAGGAATTTTAGATAATCGAGGGCTTGTTTGGGCAGGTCTTCCAGACTGCGACAATCGCTGGTGGGTTGTTGCCACCCCGGCATCGTCCGATAAATAGGTTGACAACGGGCGAATTCCGCCGCACTGCTGGGCAAATGGCGACAGGTTTGGCCGTCCAATTGGTAGGCAACACAGACTTTGATTTCCTCTAGGGTATCGAGAACATCTAATTTGGTGATCGCTAGACAGTCTAAACCATTGATTCGCACTGCGTAACGACCGATCACCGCATCAAACCAACCACAGCGACGACGACGGCCGGTGGTGGTCCCGAATTCCGCCCCACGATCGCATAATAACTGCTCAATCTCCCCCTCTAATTCCGTGGGAAATGGACCTTCCCCTACCCTAGTGGTGTAAGCTTTGGCCACACCGATCACTCGATCGATTACCGTCGGACCAATGCCAGAACCGACACAAGCACCTCCGGCGATCGGATTGGAGGAGGTAACGTAGGGATAGGTTCCGTGATCGAGGTCGAGTAGGGTGCCTTGGGCTCCTTCAAAAAGAATATTCTTACGCTTGCGGATTGCTTCGTAGATTTTTAGGGAACTATCGACCACATGGGGACGCAGTATCTCGGCATATTCTAGATATTCCTCGATCACCTTCTTCGGATCTAAAGGCGGTAAGTTATATAACTTTTCTAAAATGACGTTTTTATAATTGATCGTCCATTCTAGTTTTTGCCGCAGATTCTCGGTATTGATCAAGTCGATGACTCGAATACCGATGCGCTCGGATTTGTCGGCATAGGTGGGGCCGATACCCCGTCCCGTGGTGCCGATTTTATATTTACCCCGTTTCTCCTCGGATGCTTGATCGAGCAGCCGGTGATAGGGCATAGTGACATGAGCCGTTTGCGAGATATAGAGATTGTCGGTGGTAACATTGAGGGCGTGTAATTGAGCCATCTCTTTGAGTAACACCGAGGGATCTATGACTGTTCCCGATCCGATTATACATTCCGTATCCGGGTAGAGAATCCCGGAGGGAATTAGATGGAGTTTGAACGTTTGATCATCGACGACGACGGTATGACCCGCATTTACGCCACCTTGAGAACGCACCACCACATCCGCCGATCGACTCAGCAGATCCGTGATTTTTCCTTTTCCTTCGTCGCCCCATTGGGCACCAATCACTATAACGTTAGCCAAGGGTTTATTGAATCTAGCTAAAGTTCACACAAACTACCATTATCTACACTGGATAGACATTCTGTCAAGAGCAGTATTGATTTAGTTATGGCTTTATTTCGCTCCTCACCACGTTTATTCAGCCTATTTACCTTTTTCTTGTCGCTCTGCGGTGCGGTATCGTTGTTTTTCCAGGGGAAACCACGCCGCCAGCAAAACCCAGTGGCGATCGCCAATCCCTTGCTAGTAAGGCATTACGAAAGAGAATTTCAGCGTTTGTATAGTAGAGCAGTATTGGGTATCAAGAGTTGACCACAAGCCAAAAAATGCGAACTACTCTAGGCTAGGGGAATTACTTGTCAAAGAAGGGTGGATATGTTAAAGTGTGTTGCAAATATGAAAAAATATAAAAAATATCAACTAACTACTCAACTTCTCTCCTATGGATATAAGTAAATCTGTGAGTAGCTATCGACCTGAGATTGACGGACTCAGAGCTATAGCTGTCCTAGCCGTAATTATTAACCATTTCAACAAAGATTTATTGCCCAGTGGTTATCTAGGTGTAGATATTTTTTTTGTTATTTCTGGTTATGTAATCACTGCATCTCTAGCGAAGCGAACGCAGAAAAACTTTAAGGAATTTATTGGGGGATTCTATGGAAGAAGAGTAAAGCGTCTGATGCCCGCTCTAGTGCTGTGCGTAATTATTAGCAGCATTATCATTTGCCTATTTGAAGTTTATCCTATAGCCTCTCTCAGAACGGGAATCGCGTCTCTTTTCGGAGTCTCAAATCTTTATCTGCTTAAGCAAGCCACCGACTATTTTGGGGTGTGGGCAGAGAGGAACATTTTTACTCACACTTGGTCTTTAGGCGTTGAGGAGCAGTTTTATCTATTATTTCCCTTTTTAGTTTGGTTAACAGGCTTTACTCAGCAAACCATCAAAGGGGCGAAAAATCTTTTTTGGTTGATGTGCGTGCTTTCTACTGCTTCCCTAGTCTCTTTCATTCACTTTAACGCAGCCTATCAACCAGGGGCATACTTCCTGATGACTTCTCGTTTTTGGGAGATGGGAGCAGGGAGTCTCCTTTTCCTTTTCCTATACAATCGTAAAAGTTTCCTTCACGATTATCTGAAAAAGTTGCCGGCTGGTATAGCTATATTATGCCTACTAGCCATTATGTTTGTACCGAGTCAATTTATTGTCCTCGTAACAATCGCCTGTGTATTATTAACAGCAATAGCCATTACTTCCCTACGTCCTCAAACCAAGATATTCAACCTACTCACTCAGCCCCAGGTTGTTTTTATTGGTTTAATTTCCTACTCTTTGTATCTCTGGCATTGGGCAGTAATTGTTTTAAGTAAATTGACCGTGGGGATCAATTTATGGACATTCCCTATACAATTACTGTGCATAGTATTAGCTTCTCTTGCTTCTTACTATTGGGTTGAAAAACCCTTCAGACATAAGCAATGGTCTAACTCTCAAGGGAAATCTATAGTATATGGTATAACTGCTTATGGGATGGCAACTGTCCTATTAATCGGACTTCTATCCTCCCCCGCAAGAGCTTTATATACAGGCAGCAAGAATCAGCAAAAGCCAGATAATATCTCCCAGAAGAAATCTGTAATAGTACAGGATAAAAAGCAAGGTAATATAATTCTTATTGGTGATAGTCACGCCAATCATTATAAAGCAATGGTAGAACAGGTGGCTGAGGAGCTTAGAATGAATAGCAAAGTAGTAGCAATTAACGCCACCATATTCCCAACTATGGACTATTCCAGTTCCGTAGGAGGAATGACCTTAGCCAAAAATCAGAACAATAATAAAACCCTAAACAAAAGAGTATATAATCAAATTAATCGTTTAGATTATCAAGAAAACAATATCATCATTCTATCTTCCTACCTCGCTTATTACTTTGGACAGCCGCGTATTGGCACAAGGAGATACGAGAGAATCAATTATTATCTTGAATCGGGAGTAACAGAAAACCCTCAAGATGCTCTAGTAAGATGGCTGAAGGAGCTTAAGAAGTTTGCTCAAGACAATCAGAATACAAAAATAGTTGTTATGTTCCCAACTCCTGAGATGCCTGATTTATATCCTTTAGACTTGTGTACTCAAGAATGGTTCAGGAGAAAGCCATCGGATAAGTGTTTCGTCAAGATAGAGCGGGAAGAACTAACGAAAAAGAATGAGAAATTTACAATCATTCTACGTCGGGAAATTGAGAGCATTCCCAATTTAGTCGCTTTCGATCCCTTTGCCTTACTATGTCCTGAGAGTGAGAAGTATTGTCATGCTGTACAGGATAATCAAAGGCTATATTCCGATGAGAACCATCTTACCCTCCAGGCTACAGATAAAATTCGAGATAACTTCCTGCAATTTTTGCAACGATTGACTAAGGAAGGCTTTTCTCGTCACAGTACATAGTATCTAGTTGACTTTCTAAGTCTTGAGGAAATGTTAAAGATTACTGGAGGACTGAGGAAACAGTTGACAATAGCAGTAGAAAGCGAGCTACTCAAAGCTGACTCTCTCAACAGCTAGGGAAGAAAAGCTTGCCTCTCGTGCCTCTCCTGATATGTAGCCTATACTCAACGGATTTAGTATCATGATAACTTTAATTTAAGCTCTTGATATTCTTGGTGGGAAGTGCTGCCACAAGTGTTAAAGAAAAAGGGAAACATAGATCTAAGGGGCCTGCTATAACTCTACGTCTCCTATCTTGACGAAAATTTTCAAAAAAGTCTAACCGTTAAGTCGCCATAATAACCATAGACCCAACCCAAAACCGAAAAAGTTAGGCAGCCAGGCAGCTAGGAAGGGAGAAAGGGTAGCGGTTAGTCCCAAGCTGCCGACAAGGAAGTTTAAAAGATAGTAGAGGAAAACAATGGCGACACTGAGACCAAAACTGGTTCCCCGACTAATTCTTTGCGGTAGAGAACCCAAGGCACAGCCGATGGTGGCAAAGACGATACAGACAAAGGGAAAGGCGATTTTTTGCTGGATTCGCACTTGAAAAAACCTGACTCTTTTCTCATCGCCACTGAGTTTGAGCAGTTGCACATATTCGATCGCCTGTGGTATGTTCATCTCGTAGGGATCGCGGCTTTGACGAGCAAAATCGAAAGCAGAGCGAGATAAAGCGATTTTTTCGGCTTTAAAGGGGATAACTTGGCTATAGGAGGCGTTAGGGGGGGTTAATTCATAGATAATGCCGTTAAAAAAGTCCCAGACGTTATCGACGGCATTCCAACGGGCCGAATCGGCGATAATAATTTGATTTAATTCTTGTTTTAGCCAACGGATAACGGTGACAGTTTTCATCTTTTCCCCGTCAAATTGTTCGGCATAAAATAAACTTCTTAAATTGCGATTAATCGTACCGTTTTCTAGGGTTTTTATTTCATAATCGGGATAGTAAAAGTCTTTATTTTTCCAAAAATTTGCTTCTTTATTAATTTTTTGCACTAAAATTTCTGTGGCTCGATAATTAGCATTAGGAACCACATATTCGTTTAATAAAAATGTCACCACTGTAACTATTAAACTTAGGCAAAAAGTGGGTATAAAAAGACGGTAAAGAGTGACTCCACAGCTTTGTAGGGCAACGGTTTCGCTATCACTACTTAAACGTCCGTAGGTGATTAAAGTGGCTAGTAAAAGAGAAACTGGCAGGGAATAAGTGACAAATTCTGGCACTTTTAACAGGAGAATTTCTAGGGCCGAGGCAAGGGGTAGATTAGCATCAACTACCTGATTAGCCAAATCGGAAAGATTGCTGATCGCTACTCCCAAAGAGGCAAATAAACCAACACTAAATAAAAATGGGGGTAGTAGTTGGCTGATCAGATAGCGATCAATGAGGGCAATACCTCCATTTACCCAGTAAGAAATCTTTTTCTTAATCATTGATTTTGGTTAACTCACTCCTCTTTCATCCCATTTCCTAACCCGCAGCCGTCTTGCCTATACCTTCGGTTAGCCTATCATATTTTGTCTTTGACGAAAAACACCGCCGGAAGTTGTATGATTGCGGGGAGAGTGGACAGAAGTAAGGATTTGGGTAAGTGTAGATAATTTTTCTGTTCCTATTCCCCGATCATCCCTAGGTGAATTATGCTGCTAAACTGGCAAACTTTTACTATTCATAAACGAGTAGCTTTAACGATTAGTCGCGGCACTACCAGCGAAAATACTAATATCTGGCTGAAAATTAGCGAGGAAAATATCGAAGGGTGGGGAGAGGCATCCCCTTTTGATATTACCAGCGAGGAGAAAAAACCCGATAAAATCCTGCAAGAATTAAACTCGATCGCTCCTCTTTTACAATCTTTTCACCCCTGTCAACGCCAAGAAATTGAGAAAATTTTATGGCAAAATCAGATATCTTCGGCTACTCGTGCCGCTATTGATACGGCACTGCACGACTGGTTAGGCAAAAAAGCTAATTTACCTCTCTGGCAAATTTTTGGACTCGATCGCTCTTTAATTCCGCCGGTTTCTGTTACTATCGGTTTAAATTCTCCGGAAAATGTGGGGAAGAGGGTGTTAGATTGGCTAGAAATCGGCGATTTTAGCTTATTAAAGGTCAAATTAGGCTCACCGGACGGTATAGAAGCCGATCGAGCTATAATTCTGGCTATTAAAGAAATTGTCCCCCATTTGCCCCTAACTGTCGATGCTAATGGTGGTTGGAAATTTAGCGATGCGGTGAAAATGTGCCAATGGTTAGAGGAAAAAGGCGTTATTTATGTGGAACAACCCCTATCTGCGGGACAAGAACGAGATTTAATCGATTTATACCCAAAATCGCCCCTACCCATCTTCGTCGATGAAAGCTGTTTTTCTAGTCAAGATATCCCGAAACTGTCCGATCGAGTCCACGGCATTAATATTAAACTAATGAAAGCCGGTGGATTAGCGGAAGTGCACAGAATGATTCATATTGCCCAAGCTTGCCGACTGCAAATTATGTTCGGATGTTACTCTGACAGCAGTTTAGCCAATACTGCCCTAGCACATCTTGGCCCGCTTGTCAACTATCTTGACCTAGATAGTCATTTAAATTTACGCGATGATCCCTTTACGGGTTTAAGCTTGGAAAGGGGACGTTTACAAACAAATCATTTGCCCGGTTTGGGTGTTAGTTTACGGACAAAAGATGACTAATTATTTGACTCCTGACAAGAAAGTAGCGATTCTTCTCCACGAAGGAATCAAAGGAACTCGCGGCAAAACCGGATTAAGTTATCTGCGTTACGGGAAAGCGCAGGTAGTGGCGATTATTGACGCAGAAAGCGCCGGCAGCACCTTAAAAGAAGTGGCCGGAATCGATCGCCCCTTGCCGATTGTTGCTAGTGTTAAGGAAGCTTTAACCTATCATCCCGATACCCTGTTAATTGGCATCGCACCCTCAGGAGGCATTTTACCCCCCCATTGGCTAGAAGAAATCAAAGAGGGGGTAAATACAGGATTATCCCTCGTTAATGGTCTCCATACACCCCTAAAACCCCTTTTTCCTCGGCTTAAACCGGATCAATGGATTTGGGATATCCGTTTGGAACCCCAAGACTTAAAAATTGGGCAAGCGCGGGCGAAAATTTTAACCTGTCAGCGTATTCTAACGGTAGGGACGGATATGAGTGTGGGCAAAATGTCCACTAGCATCGAATTACATCGAGTTGCCCAAGAAAAAGGGCTAAAATCGCAATTTTTAGCCACTGGACAGGGGGGAATTATGATCGCTGGGAAAGGTGTACCCTTGGATGCGGTGCGCGTTGATTATGCTGCTGGTGCGATCGAGGCTTTGGTGTTAGAATCAGCAGAAAATAACGATATTCTGTTTATTGAGGGTCAAGGCTCGCTATTACACCCTGGATCCACTGCTACCTTGCCCTTAATGCGTGGCAGTCAACCGACGGGTTTAATTCTCGTCCATCGTGCCGGACAAATTCATATCAAAGATTTACCCGATATTCTCATCCCTCCCCTAACGGAAGTGATTAAACTCTACGAAATGACTGCAAGCGCCGGGGGAAGTTTCGGGGAAGTGAAGGTAAAGGGGATTAGTTTAAATACCTTTCATCTTAGTCCGGAGGCGGCAGTTAAAGCTATAGAAACTGTGCAGGAGGAAACGGGGTTATTTTGTACCGATGTTGTCCGTTTTGGCGGTCAAGGTTTATTATCAGTGATCAGTGATCAGTGATCAGTAAACAGTGATCAGTTAATGACTCCTGTTATCGGAAAAACGGCGATAGATGGGGATTTTTGCCTTGCCAAATCAGCAAATAGGGATAAAATCAAAACAAATTAGTTTTTCGGCGACCATATCATGTTAACCCCATCGGATAGTAAATTATCTAAGCAGCAGCAGATTCTCTCGGCTGTTTCCGAAGAAGAACAGTTTAAACAGCAACGGATTCAGGAAGTGCTATTGCTAATAGATAGTTTATTCCAAAGAGAGGAAACGACTTTTAGGATTATCATTGACTGTCTTTACGATGTGGGTTCGTTAAATTTAATTAATAAAAAGTTTCATCGTCGTCACTTAAATTTTATTATGAAAGCGATCGCTCGTTTTTCTAAGCCTATATTCAGAATTTATGCTCTCTATTGGGTGAAGAAAAATAGCCCCAAATTAATTACTAATTGGTTGGCTACTAAGGTTAAATTCTAGCCAAGGATAAACCCCAGAGACAGTAAACAGTGATCAGTAAACAGTAAACAGTGACCAATCAGTAACCACTGATAACTGACATAGCGTTTCTCATAAAGATGAAGTATAAGCTAATCTGATCCTGTCTCCCGACTCCCCAAAACAAAGACTTCGTACCTCACTATTAAGATATAGGGACTAAATTTGCACCTGTCTGAGATGACGACGGGGATCGGTGGTACGCTGAGATTTAATTTTCTCGTATAATTCCCGTTCGATCGCCGTTAATTCTTTGGGAGTATCGATGACAATTTTGACTAATTGATCGCCGCGTTGTCCTTTATTATCGATCCAACCTTTGCTGCGTAAGCGCAGGGATTGACCGGAACGAATACCGGCGGGAACTTTTACCGTCACCAGGCCATCGGGGGTAGGAACTTCGATCGCTGTGCCTAAAACCGCCTCATCGGGAGTAATCGGGACTTCACAGGTTAAATTATCGCCTTCAAAAGTAAAGAAAGGATGGGGTTCTAATTCCACATCGAGAAATAGATCTCCCCGTTGTTTACTCAAGGGATCCACTTGTCCTTTACCCCGTACCCGGAGACGATTACCGGTTTTGCTTCCTGGGGGGATTTTGATATCGATCATTTCTCCGGCTAAATTAACCCGTTTTTGTACTCCTCGTAAAGCTTCCGCAAAACTCAGACGCAGTTTAGCGGTGGAGATGCCAGAAGTGACAGATTGCGGTGGAGTACGAGCGCCGGCAAAGTCGTTAAAATTGCTAAAATCGCCAAATCCTCCCCCCGGAGTCCCGTGGGAATGGTAACGGGGGCGAGTACCGCCGGGGCGGCCCATGCGACCGAGCAGTTCATTGATAAAATCATCAAAGGTGCTGTACTGGCTAAAGTCAAAACCAGCCGAACCGAAGTCAACCCCCGGATTACCCCCCGGCCAACTCGATCGCCCGGCCTGTTGCCAATATTGTCCAAATTGATCGTATTTTTGGCGTTTTTCGCTATCGGAGAGGACTTCGTAAGCTTCGCTAATTTCTTTAAAACGTTCTTCGGCGCTTTTATCGTTAGGATTGCGATCGGGGTGATATTTGACGGCTAATTTGCGAAAAGCTTTTTTAATTTCTTCAGCACTGGCAGTTTTACCTACTCCCAGAACGGCATAATAATCTTTATAATCTGCGGCAGGCATCGATACGCTATCTCCTTAGCAATGAGGATTCAGTCGGGATATTCCTAATCTAACTTAATTTTATCGCTGTCAGGAGTCGGGAGTCGGGAGTCAGGAGTCAGGAGTCAGGGTATAGGGAAATGGGGAGATAGGGGAATAGGGAAATTTCAACTAATACCCCAAAACCCCAAAATCCCAACACCCTTTTTACCTTTAATGTAACGTCCACTTTTTGACTTTTCACTTTTTACTTTTTATCTGGGGAAATTGCCGACGACGACGATACCAAGTTCCCACACCTACTAACAGAGCAATAAGGGTAAAAGCCACCATCAGGGGCAATATATCGCCTTTTCCTAAAGATTTCAAGCCCGCACCCATCATAACAAAGGGTAAAATTCCGGGGACAGTGCCTAATAAAGTGCCGATGAAATAATCGCGAAAACGGATAGAAGTTAATCCCGCAACAAAGTTAACGATACCGTAGGGAATAATCGGTAATAGACGGATAGCAAACATATAAAATAGGCCACCTTGCTGCATTTCTGCATCGATCGCCTGCCATTTTCCCTGAAATTTTTTGGCGGTATATTCCCGGCCGATAGTACGGGTAAAAGCAAAGGCAACTATAGCGGCCACCAAAGCGGCGATCGTTGTCCAAACTGTTCCCATAACTACCCCAAAGATCGCCCCACCACTGAGGTTTAAGGGAGTAGAAGGCAGGATTAAAATTGTCCCGATCGTATAGAGAATAATATACAAAATGGGGGCCATAATTCCCATTTGTTTTAACCATATCTGTAATTGTTGGGAGTCGATACCACCAATTAGATAAACTCCCATCGCCGTGGCGATAATACAAATTATGGTTAGGATAATAACACTACTTTTAGTTTTAGACATTTAACGGCAATTTTGGGCTAAGTTCGGGTTACAAAACATAAGATGCAGCCAGGGTCTATATTTCCCTATTGCCAAAAATATAGCAGAAATCGGCATAGGATCGCTCTCGATCTCAATATTAGTGCGCTACCCTATCTGTCTCCAAATTCCCCCCAATATCGGTTTGGGTAGTTCAGTTAATCTCCTCGAGAACCACGATCGAAAAACCATTGACTTTATAGCGATCAGCAATTACTGCCCCTTGATCCACAGACCAACAATTATAATCGGTTTCTGCCCAAGCTGCCGTGTCAATAATTCTTAGCCAACGATAATTATTGGATGGGGAGGGAAGGCGAAAATCGACTGGCAGATGATACATATTAATTAACACCAAAAAATCGTGATCACCGACGGCACTACCATCAATTAAAAACCAAATACAGCGATCATCGGCAGTTAAATCGCTAACCCCATCGGGTTTTTTAAATAAATAGGTGACATCATTGCCTGCATCGAGAACCATATCGCCGTAGCGGCGCTGTTTGAGGGCTATATGATTGTTTCTTAAGTGAGCAATATAAGCGGCAAAAATAAATAAAGGATTGCGTTCTTCTTGATTAGTTGCCGTGCCAAAATTATTGTGATAAGCTTCCCGATAACCGGTGGGCAGTAGATGGGGTGAACGGGTGGCAATCATATCATAATTATTCCAGGTGGCCACACTATCAATATTGTAGGGATTATTATTACCATTTTGGCTGCGGCCAAATTCATCGCCCCAGACAGTCATGGGAACACCGCGAGATAAAAATTGAATCGTCCAAAAGTTGCGTAATCTTTGGCGACGTAAGGCATGATCACCCTCAGAATCCCAAGAATCGTTATTATTATTGCCGCCATCGGAAGGACCAAAGGGCCAGGGAGTGAGGTTATTTTTATGGTTATAACTGACCAAATCCATCAGGGTAAAACCATCGTGGGCAACAATAAAATCGAGCGATTTTTGTGGTCCGCCTTGGTCGTTAAAATTGCGATAATCTCCGTTCACCTGTTCGATGAATTGAAAAGTATTACCATCTCCCTTGAAAAAACGCCGAATTGCATCGCGATAACGTCCATTCCACTCGCCCCAACCCGCAGGGAAATTCCCCACTTCGTAACCCCAGCGATCCCAAGCTTCGGCGATCATTTCGGCATCGTATTTCTTGCCTAATTTCTCGATCTTGTCTAACAAAGGATGTTTAGGGAAGAATTGTTTTTGCTTGCCCCGATCTTCTCGTTGATGATTAGAAGGAGTTCGGCCGAGGACGGGGGCCAGATCAAAACGAAAACCATCAACTCCCATGGTTTCTAACCAATAGGTGAGGGAATCAAGAACCAGATTATAGGTGACAATATGGGAAAAGTTTAATTGATTTCCGCAGCCGGTAGCCCCATCGACTAGATAATGTTCGTCGGTGAGTTGATAGTATTCCACCACATCAAAACCACCAAAACTAACAAATTGGGTGACATGGTTGCTGCCCCAATTGCCCCCTTCTCCCGTGTGATTATAGACCACATCGAGATAAACTTCCATGCCTTGGTCGTGGAAAGCTTTGACCATGGACTTAAATTCTCTGGTGGGTCCCCCGGGTGAGCGATCATAAGCATAACGGCGATCGGGGGCGAAATAACCAAAGGTCATGTAACCCCAATAATTACCGCCGGGACGATCATCGGGGTTATTATCGTTAGCGGTTTCTTGGACAGGTAAGAGTTCGATCGTGGTAAATCCTAACGCTTTCAGATATTTGGCCATATAGCCGGCTCCCGCATAAGTTCCTCTGTACTGGTCGGGAACGTTGGCCACTTCCTCAAAACCCCTAATTCCCTTGAGAATATCTTCTAAACGACTAGCGGAGGGGTGATTGCTGAAACCGCGCACATGGGCCTCATAAATGATCGCTTTTTCCGCACCCAGACGGGGACGAATCCCGGTGGAAGTTCCATCCGGCGCGATCACAATGCCTTTGGGCGACCATTTACCCGTATCGTATTGCCGCTGGATCACTCCTTTGTAGTCCCCCCCTCCTGTGGCATAGATTCCAACATTTTCTCCGGCTGCGATCATGGCCGGGGTTTCAAGGTCGTGGGAAAGTTCTCGCGCGTAGGGATCGAAGAGGACTTTATTGGGGTTAAAACGATGGCCAAAATCGTCCACATCCGCCCGAAAACCGGCGTTACTGTGGCTTCTTTGCCATTTTTGATCAAATTGCCAATTGGGACCCCAACAGCGAAAAGCGTAGTAACTGCCCTGGGCAATACCGGCGATTTTTGCTCGCCAAATATCATCCTTTGGGTTTTTTGTCAACCAGTAATCATACTTAGCGTTTTCTCCCGTCGGGCGATCGTAGATTTCCAGAAGAATCTGACTGGCATTTCTAGAATAGACGGCAAAGGTGACACTATCGCCCCGATAATGCGCCCCGAGGGGATAGGTGGCATCGGCCCAGAGATGGCTATCTAGGGGGGCGTAATTACCAGATTGGGGATGATTTTGACCGATCGCTGGTAACATAAATTGGCGGGATAATATCGCCTTTGATAATAGACATTTTTCGCTCAAAGAAATAAGAAAAAAATCTAAAGCTTGCTCCCCAAAAAAAACGGCTATGCAATTCCTAGTAACTGCTATAGTAATTATCTTAGAGAATCCTCAAGAGAATTATATTCTTCGGAGCAGTAGTCAACCATTTGACGTAGACATAAATTTTCGGCTTGTCAACATCGATTTTCTCGGTGTAAGTCCCATTCAAGATAGGCTAATCTTTCTTTAATTGCTCGATTTTCTGCCGTCAGTAAACTAATTTGGGTAACTAAATCACTGACTAATTTTTCTAGATGGTGTAGATTGCTATGGGAATTATACATAATTTTTCTCTCTAAAGCCAGAATTGACAATCATCTTCTAATAAACTAGGATAAATTCCTTGTAAGCGTCGATAAGCAATAATGTCCGCTCCATACAAAGGGATAGGTAAACGGGGATCTTTGAGAGAACCATAGTGAAGTAAAGTTAATTTTAAGGTAGTGTCAACTAACTGTTTTAAATTTACTTTCTCTCCTAATTCATGAACTTTTAAGCGCAAGGGACGAGGAACACCAATTTTTTCAGAAACTTGGGACGTTATCAGGATAACTTCCCGATTTGATAAAGCTAAAGCTAATCCTTTGGCGGGAGCATTTATCTGTTTTTGCTGAAGATTATAAAGTCTAGGAATGCCAGTCTTATAACATTCTACGAGAATAAATTTAGCATTAATTGCTCTAGCTCTTGCCAGTAAATTTTCAACCTCCTTTCCTTGAAATTTACCATCTCTGTAAATGAGAACTGTCTGATTTTTTAGGTCAGCTTGCGGTAAACAATTTTCCAGAATCCGTTGAGGAATTTCTTCTCCTTCGGTTAAACTATCTTCTACCCGACAGCGAACAAATTCTCCCTGTTTTCCATATAGTCGCACACTTGCACAAACATTGAGACTCCCCGGAAGATTTTTTTTAGGCATCCTTCCCACATCTAAACCAATAAAATAATCGGCAATTTCTAGAGGTTCAGCAAGGACATAGGGTAAATTTCCTAATTTGGCTAGGATTCCGGGGACAACTTGATGGAGAATATTATTATATTGACCCTTATTATTTAAAGTCTTTTCATAAATCATTTGAGTTATAACTCCACGATCCAGAAACTTTTTTTTTATCCAGGAATATAAACTCCCTTCTTCAGTATTATCCGCATTGCGATCAGACTGGGGAAGAAATACTAAGGCAATATCTACAGGAATTTCTCCTCGAATTAATTGATCAACTGCTTCTTCCAGTCTAGCTCTTTTTTCAGAACCTTCACCTTCGACAGAAAAATTTATTTGATTCTCTGGTGGCAAAATAGTCCCAAATTTATAAAGCTTTAATCGGGTTTCTAATTGTTCTCTAAAATCTCCTACTTTAAAACTATCTGGTTTGAGAATAGCTAAACGAATTTTACGAGCAGGATCAACATATTCTCGATGACGTTTATATACACCCCCCTTCGATAATCCTTTGAGAGTTTCTCTTTTTTCTCCCCTTTCTCCCTTACCAAATAAGATAGGAGTTTGCTCAAGAGAAATAGAAGGAGTCCAAAAGAATTCGGGGTATTCTTGGCTGTTAATACTTCTTTCTCTTAACTGAAATCCAAAGTTATTTAAAGTATTTTGTGCTTCCTGTTTATATAACTTTAATAGTTCTTGTCGTTTAGCATAGGAAATTTTTGTTTCCTTTAATAAGTCTCCGTAATTGACTTGAAATAAACTCTCATCCTTATCTGTCATACAGGGTTTTAAAGCTGCTAATGGATAAATATAATCCTGGGGATTTTTGCCAAATTGTACCGCCACCACTGGTTGATCTAGATGAGCTTCTTCTAATTTTCTTCGACTAATTGAACCCGTAGCTTTTGTTAATAGATACTCTCTTTTTTCCCCAATTGTACCCGCTATTCTAATAATTTTAGCTGTCCCATTAGTTTCTATAGTTTTAACCTTTAAACCTACTAATAATTTAGCAGCATCTTGTCTATAGGGGTGATTTTCATAAAATTGTTCTAAATCTCCACTATAGACAATACTACTGTCAACAGTTAAACAAATAGCCGGATCGGTGTCATTGATGATTTCTGCCCAAAAGTTAACTTCTCTCCTTACCTGTACTTGGTTTTCACTTATCTCACTATCTTTAGGAAAAACTATTGGATAGGAAAATTTACCAAATATTTTCAGAATTCTAACTGCTAATTGTGCTGTAACTAAAGCTGTTATCTGAAAGTCTTTTAGCCAATGAATAGAATAATAGTAATCGCCAATATCTTCTCGTAAAACCTCTTGAATATCTGATAAAGCTTCTTTCCACTGTTGTGGAGAGGGAAGAAATTTTTCATCTTTAGCTAATACCCAAAAACAATTATCTTCAAAAATAACCACCACATTGGGAAACTTATGACTGAATTGCCAACTAAAACGATTGCCTATTTTCCTAGTAATTTGATGATTAAACTTAAAACAATTCAAACAACTATTCTTGAGAGTTAAGGAACTAATTTCACTCAAAAATATTGGGGAGTTGGCTGTGTTAGCTACTGTGTAATTCATGATCTAAACCTCCTTATTTGCATAATCACAAATCGATGTAAAAGGACAATAACGACAGGCATAGCCACTTTGTGGCGGGAAAATATGATAAAAATCTTCGGGGTGATCTTTATATTTTTTTAGTTGTTGCTGATGTTTTTTGGACAGGAAAGCTAGTTCGATTTTAACTGCTTCTATTGCCTCGGAAGACAGGGATATTTTTTCTGAGCTTGTTTGGGTTTCTAAATTGTAAAAAGAAGCCACAATTTTTTTCTGAGGATAACGGTAACTAGCCGCTAGTAAATACACATGAGCCTGACGACGATCAAAATTAGATTGACCAGTTTTTAAATCTAAAATATGTATAGTGTCATCAGCTTCTCTAAAAATACAATCGAAGGCAGCGTACAAATTAAACCGATAGTTACCTTGCTCGATAATAATAGGTTCTGGATAACCTTCATCGCCTCTAGATAAATTAATAATCTCTTGATTCAATAAAATTGATTGTTGATAGTAATTGTTTAAAATTACTAAAACCCTGGCTTGAATTTCTGGAGATTCTTGATTTAATTGCAGGATTTCTGCGACTTGTTCCACCCCATCAGAACCGGATAATCTCGCTGGCTCTTGATGAAACTCAAAAACTCCTCGTTGTGCTAACTTACCAATTTTTTGCGCTTGATTATCTTGTGATAGTAATCTTTGGACTTCTGGTTCTTTGTTTCGCGCTTTTTCAAACCCCCGTTTTGTCTGACAATGCCAATTCTCATGACCGATCGCCGGTTTAAGCGATCGCCAAAGAAGATAGCTCATTGGAGGATGCCAAGGCTTTTTGGGTAACTGGCAGGACACAATTTTTCCCCTCGGTCAGGATAATGCTAGGATGATACGGCAGTGTTTGCTCTGGTGTTGACTAAAATAATCAACGCCAATGAACTAACTCTAGCCTATGTTGATTTAAATAGTCAACCCTTGATATAATTTTTTTGAGCGGTTGGGAGAAAAGCAGTGTCAGAAACATTTGGACAGGTTATCCGCAAAGCTCGTCGAGAGGAGGAATATAGTCAGAGAGAACTAGCTAAGTTGATCGGGGTGGACTATACCTATCTATCAAAGCTAGAAAATGATCATGCGGGTTATCCTCCTAGTCAGCAAGTTATTGAGTCCTTAGCGACTCATTTAAAATTAAATGCTCAAACCTTAGGGGAATTGGCGGGACGAATTAGTTCAGATGATCAAAAAGTCTTCAAAGAATTAGTTCAAAAATACCAACAAATGCCGATTTTATTGCGTCGCATGAAAGACAATCCCAATTTTGCCAAAAAAATTATTTCTGAGGCGACAAAATTAGAACCAGAGGAGTAAATATCTTGGATATTATTAAACCCTATAGTTTTATTCCCAAAACAGTGATTGAAGCTCAGGCAGACAATATTCTGAAGAAAGTAAAAGCTCATCGTCGTCGTCCCTTAAAAAATTGCGATATTGCGGAAGCAGCGGCTGATTATTTTGATTTAGCTATTGAATGGACGGATATAAAGCCAGATCAAGAGGGAGAAATCGCCGCAATGATTATTCCCACAGAAAAGAAAATTATTCTCAATGAAGATGTAAAGTTCTTAAAAGATTACCAAAATTCATCCCTAGCAAAAGAAGGATTTAAAAATTCGAGTTTAGCCCATGAAATTGGTCATTTTGTCCTTCATATTAATCAAACGGCCGTCTCTAACTTTTTAGATCGAATCAATCAGGGAGATTCCTTAGAGACAATTCAACCTTTTCTTTGTCGGACAGTTGATTCTAGCCAAAGAATTGAATGGCAAGCCCAATATTTTGCCAGTTGTTTACTAATGCCGATGAGTGAGTTAGAGAAAGCCATCAAGGGACGTGACTTGACTAAATGGCGACATCTGTATGCGATCGCCGACGAGTTGGGAGTAACTATTACTAATCTTAGAAGTCGTTTAGAAAGTCTCCATTGGATTAAAGTCGATAAAAAAGTAATTTATCCCGGCAGTAATTTTCCCAAGAGATAGCTTCAATGTTCCGAGGGAGATTTTGCCCATCTCGATGGACTTATTTACTCATAATTTCGGCGGTTTGCGAGTTAGGAATCGGTTCAAAGTTGTGGTCGTCAGCCAGATATTCGGGATAGGTGGAGAATTGGGGTAGTATTTCTAGGGTAAAAGCTTCGGCGGCTTTCGATCGATAGCGATTCGGGTTAATAATTACCGACAAAGTGCGTCGTACTTCCACATCTTTAATTCTGGTCGCGTGGATCACGCCCATTTGTAGTTCTTTTTCGATCGCTGTCACCGAAACAAAAGCCGCCCCTAAACCGGATTGTACAGCATTTTTAATCGCCTCGATCGAGTTAAGTTCCATCTCCACTTTTAAGCGTTTGGTATCGATCTCGCAACGGGTTAAAACCTTGTCGATGACTTTGCGAATCGTCGATTGGGAATCGAGGGTGATAAATTTTAGTCGATATAAATCCTCTTTTTGAATCATTTCCACCTTAGACAGAGGATGAAAAATCGGCAGGACTAAAGCCAGTTCATCTTCTGCGTAGGGGATAATCCGCAGGGTTTCTTGTAATTCGGCGGGAACTTCTCCCCCGATAATGGCTAAATCCACTTGACCGTTAGAAACGCTCCAAGAGGTGCGACGAGTAGAATGAACTTGTAGCTGTACGGATACTTCTGGGTATTTTTGGCGAAAAAGCCCGATCATGCGGGGAAGAAGATAGGTTCCCGTGGTTTGGGAAGCACCAATGATTAGGGTTCCCCCTTGCAGATTTTGTAGATCTTCGATCGCCCGACAGGTTTCTTGACAGAGAGTGATAATTTTTTCGCCGTAGCTTAAGAGTAGGTGTCCCGCTTCCGTTAATTGAGCTTTCCGACCGCCTCGATCAAATAACGGCACATTTAGCTGTTTTTCGAGGTTTTGTACCTGAAGACTGATCGCCGGTTGGGATACATACAGCGTATCTGCCGCCCGTTTAAAGCTTCCCTCGGCAGCGATCGCTTTGAGAATTCTCAGTTGGTCTAGGGTGAAAGGAATGTCGGTCATAGAAAGCCTCAAAAACAGCGACGGGAGAAGGGGAGGACAATAGCGACAAATCTTAAGCCAGTGCCGATAAATACACTGAATTGACAGTACCACACCACGGGGATCAATGCTTCAGCTAGTTCCAGTTATCAGTTACCAGGAGTCAGGAGACAGGAGACAGGAGATTATTTCTACTTATTCTCCCCACTTCCCCACTTCCTCACCCCTCACTGATTACTGTTTACTGATCACTGAACAAAGGCTCCCCACTTCCCACACTGCTTACCACTTAATCGTTCTTAACCAAGAATCTTAATGATATTTTAAGATTTTTTAAAAAACCGCCCCTAGCCGAGATGAACGTATATTCTATAGGGGAGCGAGTATAGATTCCTATTCCCGTTCGATCGCCCCCTAATTCTCTGGAGATCAGCACCCATGCTTACTTTGCTCCGTTCCCTGCTATTTTCCACCCTATTAAGTTTTGTTGCCCCCGTCCTCTTGGTGGGTTCTATTTTAACTGCTTTATTCGCCACCAGTCATGTCCCTGGCTTTACTTGGGTTTCTCAGACTGTTTTTAGCCAAATCCTGCAATTTTTAACCATTTTCGGCGACGGTTATCCCCTACAAGGAATGTTAACCATCGCTGTCACCTTTGCTTTTGTTGGCAGTTTATTCGATTTATTTAACTTTTACGTCTATCAAACCAATCGGGGACAGTAACAGACAAAGGGTGATAGGGACTGTCTAGAATGGGAATGAGGTTTTTATGCGATCGAATCGTCTATGCGCCCTATTTTTTACCGTTTTTGGCTATTAACCCTTATTACTCTGCTGCTCACCCTCAGTATCGGGATTGTCAATCCCCAACCTAGTTTCGCACGCTCGTGGATGGATTTACTTTTTCGCGGTGTGCAAGTTATTCAACTCGCCACTATTTCTCCTCAGCAGGAAGTCGCTCTCGGTAGGCAGATTAATCAGGGTTTATTAGAATCGGGTAAGATAAAACTGTCCAAAGATGCCAAAATTAACCAATATGTCCAAGCAATCGGGCAGCGACTAGCGGCAACAAGCGATCGCCCTAACCTTCCCTACACTTTTCAAGTGGTGCGCGACAATAGTATTAACGCCTTCGCTACTATGGGCGGCTTTGTCTATTTACACACGGGATTGATTAAAACTGCCAGTAATGAGGCGGAATTAGCCAGCGTGATTGCCCATGAACTCGGCCATATCGTCGGTCGTCATTCTATCACCCAATTACGCAATAATGCCCTCGCCCAAGGACTTCTCAGCGCGGCGGGATTAGACACAAAAACTTGGGTACAATTGGGGGTCAATCTCGCCTATAATCTGCCCAATAGTCGCAAGGATGAGTTAGAAGCGGATCGACTGGGTTTAAACAATCTAGCTGAGGCTGGTTATGCAGCCACGGCGATGATCTCCTTTATGGGAAAATTAGCACAACAGGGGGGTTCTACCCCCGCAATTCTCAGCACCCATCCCGCTACAGGCGATCGCATTTTGGCACTGCAAAAACAGCTTAATTCAGTTAGTAACAAGCAGAATCAAGGTTTAGACGAGAATTATTACCAATTGCAGATACGTTCTCTCCAGTAATCTAGAGATAAAATTATTGTACTATCAACGGAGAGCGCTTAAGAAAACTTACTCCCAGGTATTTTACGAAAATGTCTAACGAAACCGTTACTTATAGTCTTGAATCCGTCCTCAAGGAAATCAAAGACAGCATCAAGGAGGTTAACCAAAAAATCGATACCTTGCAACAAGATGTTAACCACAAATTTGATAGCCTACAGAAGGATTTTAACCACAAATTTGATAAAATCGACGAACGGCTAACTAAGCTAGAGGTAGGACAAGCAAAACTAACTGAGAAAGTCGATGGGATAGATAGAAGACTAGAAAAGGTGGAAGAAACCCAAAAAAATTAAGTTTGGACGTTAATTATCCTTTTAGGAGGAGCGATCGGGACAGCAGCGTGGCGCTCTTTCTTTTCTGGCAATCCTTAGAAGTACTACCATAATACTAAATCCTAGGCAATAGGTAATCAGTCTTTAATAACCGGATTTAACCCCAGTTCGGGTTAAGCAGATGACTGTAAATTAGAGGGTTTAAGAATCGTTTTTTGGGTAACTTTTAAGATAGCTGATTGAGATTCTGATGTATCTTGAGCATCCCCAATTAAACCGACTTTAATCGCATCTGCCATTTTTTCAGCATCAGAAATTTTCCGTCAAGTCGTGGGGTTTTGTCAAGCTTTTTTGGAAAAAAAATTTAACCGATGTGAGTCGGTATTTTTCAGCTTGGGATTAACGCTTTAGTTGCCGAGGCAGCAAGGCGATTTAATTGCCGATTAATTTGCCATCCGACGAGAGTTAAACCCAACCACTGACTGAAGATTGCTAAAGCGAAAGAGGGAAGTGTCGCGTATTTAGTAGCGGCAATGGGAAGAAAAGTAAAAAACCATAACAGCGGAGATTGACTGGGATTAACTCGCAAGACAGCGAAACAGAGGAAGGGGAAAATAATCAAAATGCCGATGCTAGTGGCTGTCAGCAAAGCGCGCTTATTTGTGCTGGCTAACATCAATAATTGGGCGATAGCGGCATAGACTAAAATCATGTTCATTGCCAAGAAAAACCCGGCTGCAGTGGCTAGTTTATATTGATGGAGAGGGGCGATAAAAATAGCGGGAAGAATGAATAAAATGGCAATGGCGACGTTAACAGCCATGGCTAGGGTAGAAGGACTTTTTTCGCCGAAGATTAAAGCTTTCCCCAGACTAATGCCCGTTTTTCTTTGCAGATGACGATAGCGCGCCCAATCTTGGAGAGTTTGACGGGGGGGAGTGAGGGCAAAAAGGATTAACAAGCCAAAAATCGCCACAAAAACGCTAAGAATCGCAAAATTATCGAAAAGATAGCTCGGTTCCAGAGTTTGGAAGACAAAACCCAGGCTAATGGCACTAAAACAGCCCATCATCCAATAACTTTGGGGTTTACTAACAAGAGTAGCGAGGGGATTATGGAAGCGACGCTGGAGAACTCGGGTTAAACCGTAGGTACAGAGGGCAAAATTGAGCAAAATTAAGCTAATACCCACTATAACCGATTGCCAGAGAGATTGACCGTACCAACGCAGATCGAAGATTTGTGAGATTCCTAGATAGCGTACCGCGTCGGGGGGGAGAAAGGTAGATTTAACTAGATAGGGAAGGACAAAACTAGGATTAAAGAGAATTAACCAATCAAAGGGGGTACGACCGTTAAAGCCCGATAAAGTAAAAATACTGCTATAAAACACAAAGATTAAGACTGTAGCACTGCCTAACCAGGGTTGAAATCCCCCTAACCATGGCGTGGCTAAAGCGAAACTAAGGGCGGCATGATAGAAAAAGGCACAACTAGCGATCAGAACCCCGTAGAAGGCTAAAATTAACGATAAGGGAATACCTGCTAATAAACCCGCCCCCAAGTGAAAGGGTAAAGCGAGAAGACAGACGAGATAGAGGAGAATGGGAACCCCGAAAATTTTGCCGATAAAAATCGTTTTGGCGGGTTGGGGACTCAGACGGATAAAATTAAGTGTACCCTGGCGCTCTTCCCCGGAAAGATCGGCAATTAATTGATAGGTTCCCACCACTAAAAGAGCGAAAATGCCGGTAATACTCAGAAAAGTGAAGATATCTAACCACCATAACCGGGAGATAATCATCCATTGACCATTTAAGTCTTGGATACAGTATTTAAGCCCACTGTAGGGATAATAATCGTTGTTATTGGGGGGATTAGCGGTACAGTAACGACTAAATCCCGCCCCTACCGGCAAGAGATTTTGATAGTATAAATAAACTAATAATTGACCAACAAGGGAGATAATCGAGGCGATCGAGATATTTTTCGGGGTTAATCTTCCTTGCCATTCTCGCATAATTTGCGGGTTGGTTTGGGTGAGGCGATCGATTATTGTCGTTATCATATTTCTGTCCTCTCTACAGCCGTTATTAGGAGCTAATCCTAGATTAACCCGGTAACTTCTCGATCGGTTCAGGGATGAAGAAATCCATCGAGATGCAGCTAAAATCTGAGTTCGGGAATCAAAAGGGGAAAAGTGCCAGACCCGGGAGCTTCTGTTTTACACTAGAATGTGGCCGCCTGAATCTAGATCTATGCCCACTCTGACCCTCAATTTTCCCCTAACTGCCGTTGTCGGCCAAGAAGCGATTAAATTAGCCCTACTCTTAGCCGCCGTGGATCCCGCCCTGGGGGGTGTGGTAATTGCCGGTCGTCGGGGAACCGCCAAATCAGTCATGGCGCGGGCGATACATTCTCTATTGCCACCGATCGAAATTATCGCAGGTAATGTCTTTAATTGTGATCCCAACAATCCCGACGAATGGGACGATCGCACTAAAGAAGAATATAGCAGTGGAGAAGTCCCCACAGAAGTTATCCGGGCCCCTTTCGTGCAGATTCCCCTAGGAGTCACCGAGGATCGTTTATTGGGTTCCGTCGATGTGGAAGAATCGGTGAAACAGGGGGAACCGGTCTTTCAACCCGGTTTATTAGCCAGCGCCCATCGGGGAATTCTCTACGTCGATGAAATTAATCTACTCGATGACCAAATTGCTAACCAATTACTCACAGTTTTAAGCGAAGGACGTAACCAAATTGAACGGGAAGGCATCAGTTTTCAACATCCCTGTAAACCAATCCTGATCGCTACTTATAACCCAGAAGAAGGGGATTTACGAACCCATTTATTAGATAGAATTGCCATTGCTCTTTCCGCCGATGGTGTCCTTAGTTTAGACCAACGAGTCACCGCCGTCAATCAGGCGATCGAGTATGCTGTTTCTCCCAGTGCTTTTATCGCCCAATATGCCCAAGAAATCGACGATCTAAAAACCGAAATTATTCTGGCGAGGGAATGGTTAAAAGAGGTAAAAATTAAACCCGAACAAATTAGTTATCTAGTGGAGGAAGCGGTGCGCGGTAGGGTAGAAGGTCATCGCGCCGAGATTTTTGCCGTGAGAGTAGCCAAGGCGGCCGCCGCTTTAGAAGGTCGGGATTTAGTCAGTGCCGATGACTTAAAAAGAGCCGTCGAATTAGTTATTGTACCTCGATCGCTGATTACGCCGCCACCTCCAGAACAGGAACAACAGCCACCGCCACCCCCGCCACCCCCGGAACCGCCCCAAGACGAAAACCAGCAGGAACAGGAAGAAAAAGAGGAGGAGAAGGAGGAAGAAAAAGAACCGGAACAGCCCGATAATTTGCCGGAAGAATTTGTTTTCGACCCAGAAGGGGTTTTACTGGATCCCAGTGTGCTGTATTTTGCCCAGATGGCCCAGCGTCAGGGGAAATCGGGGGCGCGTAACCTGATTTTCTCGGAAGATAGAGGACGTTACATTAAGCCGATGTTACCCCGGGGCAAGGTGAAAAGAGTCGCCGTCGATGCCACTCTCCGGGCGGCCGCCCCCTATCAAAAAGCCCGTCGCTTAAGGAATCCCGAACGTCATGTGATTATAGAAGAAGGGGATCTGCGCTCAAAACGGCTGGCCCGCAAGGCCGGTTCTTTAATTGTCTTTGTCGTTGATGCCTCCGGTTCCATGGCCCTGAATCGGATGCAGTCGGCCAAAGGTGCGGTTATGCGTCTGTTAACGGAAGCTTACGAAAATCGCGACCAGATTGCCCTGATTCCTTTCCGGGGTGAGCGAGCAGAGGTACTATTGCCGCCGACCAAATCGATTACCCTAGCGAAAAAACGTCTGGAAACCCTGCCCTGTGGCGGCGGTTCCCCCTTAGCCCACGGTTTAACCCAAGCGGTTCATGTGGGGATGAATGCCCGTTTATCGGGGGATATCGGTCAAGTGGTGATTGTGGCGATTACCGACGGGAGAAGTAATATTCCTTTGGCGAAATCTTTAGGCGAACCGATTCCGGAGGGGGAAAAACCGGATATTAAGGCAGAACTGCTCGATATTGCCGCTAAAATTCGCTCTTTAGGCATTAAACTGCTGGTTATCGATACGGAGAAAAAATTCGTCTCCACTGGTTTTGCCAAAGAATTAGCCCTAAAAGCCGGGGGTAAGTATTATCATCTACCCCGGGCCACGGAACAAGCGATCGCATCTATGGCGCGAGGGGCAATTGCGGGACTGTAGCTAGGGTTTGCCGAAAAAGGTTTTCCTGGGGGCAGGGTGTGGGGTGTGGGGTGTAGGGAAAGAAACCTCTTTCGTCTGTGGGGGTGAAAATTTTTTCATCGGGCCTGCCTCCTGTCTTTGTTATTGACTCGAATTTTGCTGATTTTCTGTTTTTTTCGGTCTGGTGTGGCAGAATCTAGAAAAACTTAACAATAATCAGCAATCAGCGAGGGATATACTACAAACAAACATGAGCAAGTTTTAATTAAGATAACTATGAACTTTCGATTTGGCAAAATCTTGATAGCAGGGGTATTGGCGGTACTTTTGCTAGTAACTTCCTGTGCTAAAGCTCCCTCGCAATTTGACCAAGCGCAACAAGAAAGTACCGCTCGCGGGGCGGCGGCAGTGGTGAAAGAATCCACCTCTGGCGGCAGTTTTAATCAGTTTTTCCCGCCTTCTGGGGGAGGATACGAGCGCGTCTATACCCAGGAGAAAAAAGGCTTTGCTGAGGCAAAACTGAAGCAAGATGGCAAAGTTCTAGCCATGTTAGCCATATCTGACATTAGCAATAATCCCGCCGCGGCCAATAAATTCCAAGACAGTCAAACCACGATTAAAGGTTTTCCCTCTGTCGAACAGGGTACAACCGCCAGCGCCGTTTTAGTCAATAATCGCTATCAAGTCAAGGTTTTATCGCGGGATGCAGATTTTACCGCCAGCGATCGCCAAGCTTGGTTAGCTAAGTTCGATTTAGATGGTCTAGCAAAATTAAAGTAAGGAGACATCCGTGAGTAAGCCAATTTTTCAACTGGTGGACGAATTACCGACGAATAATCTCACCGTCAAAGTTCTCAAAACCCTTGATTATGTGGTCCCGGGACAGTGGGATAACCTAGTCGGGTTTAAAAATACGATTATCACAGTCACCGGCGAAACCGACGAAAGTATGATTCAACAGATTGGCGATCGAGCCGTTTGGTTGTTTAATGATAAATCCCAGGGCTATCAACGGGCGCTCTGGCTCTACCAAACCATCGACAGCGCCGATAATGCCCTAGCCACCGCCTCTCTTGCCAATGCCGTCGGTGGTAAAATTCCCCTCATGGGTGGTTTAATCGAAAGATTAACCCCTGCCCCCGAAAAAGCGCAAACCATCGATCTAACTCTGAAATTGGTGACAGAATTAATCGCTTTTTGTCAAATTAATGGCATTCCGGGGGATAGTATCGATGATTTCGTCGCTTCTCTGGGAGATTATAGCGGCGAATCCCTGATGCGGATGGCGGCGTTAGTTTGTTTGGATGGTTTAATTCCCTTGGGGGGTAGTTTTATACGGAAAGTGGAATCCACCCTCAGCATTCTCAGGCCGGAAGAATTAGAATCTAACTCCACTTTCGGCAGTATTAAAGAATTGATTCCGGGGGGAAATAGTGCCAGAAAATTAGACTTTATCGGTCAAAGTTTCGACTCCACTAAAGGTTGGATGAGTGGTTTTGTCAGCGAGCGCAGTTTGAGCCAGCAGGGATTATTGAGCAAAATTCAGGGATTTATCGACTTTTCTGCCGATAAATTAGTATATGTCGGGGCATTCCTCGATATGACGACTAATTACTATGAACATACTGGCATTCAAACCCTGGCTCGTCGTTTAATCGAAAGAGCCGTGGCGGAAATTTAACTGCAAGACTCTGAAACAACCGAAGAAAAAGCCCTAGAAAAACGGGAGGAGTTGACTGAAGCTGGTGAGACTCTATCTCACCAGAAATACTCCTCTTTTCCCCTCAGGATGTAGGTGCTTACTTCAGCTATCAAAAAGCAGCGAGTGAAATGCCCGCACAAAATGGAGCGATCAAACAAACCCGATAAATTTTCCTGTCCCCAACCTGATATGATCGAAATTGGCGATCTTACGATTAAAACCAATGCAAAATTTTCCTATCTCTAAACCCCAATGATTTAGGGCTTTTTTTCTTGGGAATTTATCGTTAAGGAGAGCAGCAACAGTTTATTTTTTATCTTTAGCCCCGCCTATCTAACCGCTCATGTCTATTGAAGAAGCCTTGAAACTCCTAAAAGAATATGGATGTATTAAACTAAAAATTGCCCAATCTCCCGAAGAAGAAGAAGCCCTAAGACAGGCAATTTTATTAGTTAACCAAGGTTCGGAATCAATTAATTTAGGTATCTGTGCCGATAACAGTGAAGAGGGATTTAAAGCCCTAAAAAGTTATCTACAAGCCCTAGGATACCCCCTACCTAATAGTCTCCCAGAAGACCAGCCAGAACAGGGAGCGGTGTATATTAAGTATAATACCCAAAGACAAGCTTCCTATCTCGATTCCTATACGGGAACCTATCGCGGTGTTCTGATTTCTTGTCAATCAGAAAATGATCAATTAGTCGGTACTTATGGTCATTTTCCCCTCGATTTATTCTCTTAAGATGCATAGTTTTGGAGTTATTTAAGCTATTAACAATCATCGGCACCCTCCTTATCAAGGGGGGATTAAGGGGGGATATATTGAAACCACTTACTTAACAAGCAAAAAGCTTCCCACTCCTGTCCACTGAATTCTTAACTTTTTACCTGAAAAAAATATGTATTTGTTAATTCCAGCAGCGGGAATGGGTAAACGTATGGGTAGCGATCGCAATAAGTTACTGCTCACCCTGCACGGAAAACCGCTCCTCGCTTGGACTTTGCTGGCTGCCATGCAATCTAGGGCAATTATCTGGATTGGCATCATGGCACAACCGGAAGACTTTGAGGATATACGAGAAATTATCACCGCCATAAATGCCCTTAAACCCGTGCAAATCATTCAAGGAGGCGAAACCAGACAAAAATCGGTTTACAATGGCTTACAAGCCCTACCAGAGGGGGCTGAGACGGTTTTAATTCACGATGGGGCGCGCTGTCTAGCCACTCCCGAATTATTCGATCGTTGTGCTGTCGCTTTGGCCACTTGTCAGGGTTTCATAGCGGCGATTCCAGTGAAAGATACGATTAAAATTGTCGATAGCAAGGGTTGGATTGAGGATACACCCGATCGATCGCGGTTGTGGGCAGCCCAAACCCCCCAGGGTTTTCAGGTAAAATTATTAAGAGAATGTCATGAACAGGGCCGAAAATTAGCTTGGGAAGTCACCGACGATGCTGCCTTATTAGAAAAATGTGGTTTTCCCGTCAAAATTGTCGTCGGTGAAGAAACTAACTTAAAAATTACTACTCCGGGGGATTTAGCAATTGCCGAATATATTTTAAGTCAACGTTTATAATTTTTCATCTACTTTAACGCCGTCCCGTTTAACAATACGAGCAGGAATACCCACCACCACACAATTAGGTGGAACATCTTTGACTACCACTGAATTTGCGCCCACGGTGACATTATCGCCGATGGTGATATTTCCTAAGACTTTAGCACCGGCGGTAATCCTGACATTATTGCCAATTTTAGGGCGACCGCTTTTATCTTTATAGCCAATTGTTACCTGTTGATTAATCCAACAGTTATCGCCCAAATCCGCCATAACAATCGTACTAAAACCGTGTTGAATAAATAATCCTTTGCCAATAGAACAGGAAGAATCTAGAAATAAATAGGAACTTTCTCGATAGAAAAACCGAAGAATATACATGAAAAAACGGCTGAATGAACCACCTTGGAAAAGACGACAATAATATAAATTTCTAAATTCTTTTACCTCCAGACACAGAGCTAATAATTGTAACCAATCTGCTCTTTTTTCCCAGCCTAATAACTCTACCCAACGCCGCACATCACCTAAGATAAGTTCTCGATTATTAGCTACCTGAAAAGCAATGATTAAAGGTGAAAGCCAAACAATACCCGCATAGAAAAATAATTTTCGGAAGAAACTTTTCATCGTTGGTCTAAAATAAGTGACAATAGACTTGCTTTTTGTTGCTATTAATTATAGTAGTATTGTAGCAAATAGTTCAACCGTCCGCCGTTTATTGGACTCCAACGATGTCAACTACCTTACAGTTCTTGCCAGAATTATCCGTGATCGTGCCAATTTATAACGGGGAGAAAGATCTACCCCCTCTCATTGATTGTTTAGCCAAACAGACCTATCCCCGTCAATTAGTTGAATATATTTTAGTTGATAATAATAGTAGCGATCGCACAGCAGAATTATTAGGGAAGGCAGCACAAGAACACCGGGGACTGAACCTGAGCATTTTAAGCGAAAATCACATACAAAGCTCCTACGCCGCTCGTAACAAAGGGATCAAGAGTTCTCGTTATCCTTTTCTAGCCTTTACCGATGCCGATTGTCGTCCCGCACCGCAATGGTTGACAGAACTGGTTCAACCCTTTAGCGATCCTAACATCGGTCTGGTAGCGGGCGACATTGCCGCCTTAACCGGTTCAAATTGGTTGGAAAAGTATGCGGAACGTCGTCACTTTATGTCACCAAAATTTCTTTTAGAACATTCTTTTTGTCCCTACGGTCAAACTGCTAACCTCGCTATTCGTCGAGAAGCTTTTCAAAAAGTTGGTTTATTTCGTCCTTATTTAACTACTGGTGGTGATGCCGATATATGTTGGCGTATTCAACAACAAACCGACTGGCAATTAACCTACGCACGAGAGGCAATTATTTACCATCGTCATCGTTCCACCTTAGAAGACTTAAGAAGTCAATTAAAACGTTACGGGTGCTCGAATCGTTATCTTCATGAATTGCACGGCGTCGAATTGATGCGACCTTTAACCAATCAAGAGTTATTTTTTACTCTCGGTCGTTGGTTATTAAAAGAACTACCGAAAAATACCCTCAAGTTACTATTTGGGAAGGCTGACATAGTAGATTTATTGGCTACTCCCCTCGATTTAATTGGGTTTCAGTCCCGCAGTCAAGGACAAGCCACGGCTAAATTACCCGAAAAAGCTAAAGAAATCGAATGGCTTTAATTCAGTGATCAGTGATCAGTTATCAGATATAAGTTTTCAGTTCACTGATTACTGTTTACTGTTTACTGATTAAGGTTTCCTCTATCGTTTCTCCCTGAGTGAAACATCCCAGAATATCCTTAATTTCTGATACATATTCCTCGTCATTATCAGTATAAATTGTTATTGAATATTTTAACTCCAAATAAAACTCTAATGATTCAAGTTTATTTTTCTTTCTGGACTTCCCCGTTGACAAAAAGCCATAACCTGTGCTGTAGAAGGGATTAAGAGAATTTACGCCGCCTCGTTACTGGGTACAAATCAGGGAAACTCCCAATAAATCTAACGCTTTTTGTTGCAGTTGGGTCGGTCGAGTTATCTTAGAAAAACGATAAGTTCCCTCCCTAATCGTACATCCCACTGTATTCAAGCAAATTGTCCCCAGGTCTTCCAACAAAGTCCAAAAACTATGCACAGGGAGGTTCTCTTGATTCCGTTTGTTTCTCTCTTTAGATTGCACCAATTCACTGGGACTCGCCTTAATCACATTCAGAGAACTATCATCAATTTCTTCATCCTCAAATAATAAAGGAGCCAAGAACTGTTTTAAATGCCATTCCACATAATAAGCCAACATACATAAAAAGATATGAGCTTTGACTCTATCACCCTGATAATCATAGATAGGACGTACCTTTAAATCAATTGACTTATAACAGCGAAATGCCTCCCCCACTTGAGATAAACTTTTATAAGCTTTAACCGTCGTCGCTGCATCCATCAACGTTGACTCCAGAGAAGTTATTAACACATACACACCATCCAATGCCGTTTCTTGAGCGATTAATTCCAGCTTACGCTGATAAGAAAAGCCTTCTTCTGTTATCTCTAGGTTATAGTATTTATTGACTTTCAACTGATTAAGAACCTTGGCCACTCTCAAAGCTATCTTATCTTGACCCTTTAAAGCTCTTTTCTCCCTTTGAGTCGCCTGAACAATCAAATCTAGTTCCTTCTCTACCGCTTCTAATAAGGCCTCTCTTTGTTGTTTATTTTTCTGGGCGATTAAGGGATTTTGACAAGCAATTAATCTTTCGTTGGGATAATCTTCACTCTCAAATTCCACCAAGTTTACCCGATCAAATAATCCTAATTGAATCACTTCTACCTCAGCCAGTTTCCGAATTTGAGGCTTAGTTAAACCAGTAATATAGTCTAATCCTTCTATCGGTTTTACTAATTCCTTGATTTTCGAGTTGGTTAAAATTCCTCTATCACTTACCCAGACCACATTCTCAATCCCCCAACCCTTTCTGACTTTCTCAATTTGTCCGCTTAAAGTAGCACCGTCTGAGGTGTTTCCTTCAAATACTTCTACCGCTATCGGGCAACCTTTAGCTGAACATAACAAACCAAAAACTATCTGAGTTTTCCCTTTCTTTTTATCTCGATTATAACCATATTTTTACAGTTCAAAACCATTTCCTTCTAGGTAAGTAGAAGTGATGTCATATAATACTAATGTTCCTGATTGTAAGTGTTTAAGTGCTAGATGCTTCTCAATTTTCTCTTGTTTTTCTAATAACCAATCTAAGGCGTTATATAATTCGTCTTCATCGGCTTTCTCTAAGTCTAACAATTGTCCTAAACTCTGACTACAAGTCTCGCTATTAAACCCTCTCGCTGTGGCTAGTTTCGATTTAGGATTGATGATTCTTGCCACAATCATCGCCACTACTAAGTTTCTGATTCGGGAGGATTTTTCACTGATTATTTTATCTAAACCTAATTTTTTAATCGTCTCTAAAATAGCCATTACATGACCATGAGGAAGGCATTCCCAATCACTTCAAACTGATTGGGAATGCCTTCAGTCATGGACAGTGTTGCCCCTTTAAGATCCAGTTTCAGATTGTCGATAATATCATCGGGTAACTTTGATAGATTGGCCAGGGTTCTTTTTTTGACTTGATCTCCTTCTCGGTAGGACTCTCGACGAAGAACAGCGGGAGGGGAATTACGGTTAGGAACTTTTTCTATATACATATATACCATTCTAGCAAATGGAGAGAAATCTTTTCCATTAAGAATGGTATATAGCGGTTCTCGCATCTGTGCAGCACACTTAAACCTTTGCTGATTAAGCTGTTCAGGATCGGGAATGTACCTCGTGTGAATCAGAAACGCTATATATGTATGAGGGAAGTTCAGATATTAGAACTCTTGCAAATTAATTAGGGTGCAGATCTTGCACCTGTGTGGCACGCTTAAACCTTTGCCGATTAAGCTTTTCAACATCAATAAGGGACTTCCAGAGAATAAAATACCCAGCAAAAAAATAGAAAAGTGTTTTTTTCAGGGTGAGAGCATCTCAAAAGCTATTGACAATTGGCCAATTTTGTTGTCCGCATGGGCATTTCAGGTGATACCAGTCAATCAGAATAGTTACGAAATCGACCAAATGGGTCGATTTTTGCTTAACAATTGAGATGGCCAATTCTCCTCAAATATGGCTGAATCGCTCTCTGGGTAAGCAACTCACATAAAGTTCATTTTGTCAAGGATTGTTAAGATGCGCCAGCAATTCTCAGTTTTAGACACAGCAAGCCTTTTAGGGATTTAAAGAACATTTTAAAGGCGGATTTTTGGGGCAACTTTGGGTGTACTATCACGTCAAAAGCCTGAAGACTCGTCAAATGAAATTCGCCATCCCATTGAATTGTAGCCCGTATGATGCGAACTAACTCCCAAAAGCCTTGCTACAGGGCAAATTTAGAATTGCTGACAATCTCTCCTAGGGCTTGACATAAACCCAGCAATAATGTTACGATAGGGTAATGGCTTAAGCCAAAGACAGCAGGCGCAAAACAGCTTAAATACCCTGCCGAGGTCAAAGCGAGAAAACAGCAGCCAAAAAGACTAAAGAAAGAGATACGTTCTTTCTTGGTCGTGCCTGAACTGAATTCTCTTCACTCAACCCCGGCGCTACAAGGGGTTATTTTTGTACCTGTGGAACCAGTCCCCCGCATACAGGAGGTGAACAAGGGATGGGGAGAAGCAGAGAAAGCAAGGGAGTAATTCTAGAAGAACTAAAAACCTCTCTTAGCGAAGCTCAATTAACGATGGTCATCGACTATCAAGGTTTAACCGTCGCCGAAATCAGCAATCTACGCCGCAAATTGCGCCCCACGGGAACGATTTGTAAAGTCACCAAAAATACTTTGATGGGCTTGGCGATCGCTGAAGATAGTGGATGGGAACCAATGAAAAGCCTTTTATCGGGAACATCCGCCTTTCTGCTTGTAAAAGAGGATATCGGTGGAGCTTTCAAGGCCTATCAAGAGTTCAAAAAAGAAAGCAAAAAAACCGAATTGCGCGGCGGAGTCCTCAAAGAAGGGACAAAAGGTCAACTGTTGACAGAAGATCAGATCAAAGCGATCGCTGATTTACCGTCGAAAGAACAGTTAATCGCTCAGGCCGCTGGAGCAATCAACGCCATTGCCACCAAACTAGCCCGCAGCATCAACGAAGTTCCCGCATCTTTGGCCCGTGCCGTCGATGCCGTGGCCCGTCAAGAAGAAAAAGAAGCGGCTTAATACCGCGCCAATCAATCACTTAAAACAATTAGGAGTCTAACCCATGTCTGCTGTAGCTGAAATCTTAGAAAAACTCAAAACCCTGACCCTCTTAGAAGCTGCCGAATTAGTCAAAGGTATCGAAGAAACCTTCGGAGTTAGCGCCGCCGCTCCAGCTGGTGGCATGATGATGATGGCTGCCCCTGGAGCTGCTCCCGCGGCTGCTGCTGAAGCTGTGGAAGAACAAACCGAATTTAACGTCGTTCTCGAAGAAGTTCCCGCCGACAAGAAAATTGCTATCCTTAAGGTAGTGCGCGAATTGACCGGTTTAGGACTCAAAGAAGCGAAAGACCTGGTAGAAGCAGCTCCCAAAGCGGTTAAAGAAGGCACTAACAAAGATGATGCCGCCGCCGTCAAGAAAAAACTGGAAGACGCTGGGGCAAAAGTTAGCGTTAAATAGATCGCCACTGATTCTGGTGGTGTAGATTACATACCTAGACAAGCCGAAAAGCTCATTTCCTGATACTATAGGATTGTCATAGCAATCTTGTAGGATGTCCAACCATGGAAAGCGTCGCTTACATTTTGGTTTTAACTATGGCTTTGGCGGTAATTTTCTTCGCCATCGCCTTCCGGGAACCTCCCCGGATTCAAAAGTAAATTTCTTAACTCCGTTTAGGTTAATAATTTTCTTCCCCGAGCCGCCCGCTTGTCAAAAGCAGGTTAGCGGCTCTGGTTTTCGTATTTAAAGGCTTAAATTAAAGGTTCCCCTCACCGAGCGCCTCCTATGCAATGCCCTAATTGTCAGCATACCGATAGTCGCGTTTTAGAGTCCCGTTCCTCCGAAAACGGTCAGAGCATTCGTCGTCGTCGTGAATGCTTAAAGTGTAAATATCGCTTCACCACCTACGAGCGCATCGAATTCGTGCCGATCACGGTGATTAAAAAAGATGGTAAACGAGAATCTTTTGATCGCTCTAAATTGCTGCGGGGGATCGTCCGCGCCTGCGAAAAAACTGGCATTCCCCACTCAAGATTAGATGCGATCGTCAATGATATCGAATCCCGTCTGCAGCAAGACTCAAAACGGGAGGTAACAAGTCAGGAGATCGGTAAATTAGTCCTAGAATACCTCCGGCAAGAATCGGAAGTGGCCTATGTGCGATTTGCTTCGGTTTACGGCAATTTTCAGGGAATTAGAGACTTTATCGCCGCTTTAGCGCTGCTGCAATCCTCCGAAATCGAACGCACTCATCCTTCTTGGTCTCCAGTGGAAGAAGCCAGCGTGATCACCTCGTCTTAAATAGTTCCCGATTCAGTTATAATTAGGATCCCTTGTGGTATTTAAAGCCCAAGCTCTGGTTAGATTCCTAAAAGTCATTCTTGAGGCGGATTGCCTCTAGGAAAGCGGGATGCGGCAGTTCATCCCCTAGGCTCTGCCTGGAAACTAAATTGGGATACATCTCCTTTATTTAGAAACTGTACATCACATAGGAGGAAAAACCTACGGAAATTCCGAGGACCAAACAACGTACATGACCACCCAAAAAACCGCAGACAAAAACATAGGCTTTACCCATGAAGATTTTGCCGCCCTTCTAGACAAATACGATTATCATTTCAGTCCGGGAGATGTTGTCGCCGGGACTGTTTTCAGCATGGAACCCCGGGGAGCGCTCATCGATATCGGTGCTAAAACCGCCGCTTTTATCCCCGTGCAGGAGATGTCGATCAACCGCGTCGATAATCCCGAAGAAGTTTTACAACCCAACGAAACCAGGGAATTTTTCATCCTTACCGACGAGAATGAAGATGGACAGCTAACCCTGTCGATCCGTCGCATTGAATATATGCGCGCTTGGGAACGGGTGCGTCAATTACAGAAAGAAGATGCTACCGTGCGATCAAATGTTTTCGCCACTAACCGTGGTGGGGCATTAGTCAGGATTGAAGGTCTCCGCGGCTTTATCCCCGGTTCTCACATTAGCACCAGAGAGGCGAAAGAGGATTTAGTTGGTCAGGAATTGCCCTTAAAGTTTTTAGAAGTGGATGAGGATCGCAACCGTCTCGTCTTGAGTCATCGTCGCGCTTTAGTGGAACGCAAGATGAACGGTTTAGCCGTGGGACAGGTGGTAATCGGTTCCGTGCGTGGAATCAAGCCCTACGGTGCTTTCATCGATATCGGTGGAGTCAGTGGTTTACTGCATATTTCCGAAATCTCTCACGATCACATTGACACCCCCCACACGGTTTTTAATGTCAATGATGAGTTAAAAGTGATGATTATCGATCTCGATGCCGAAAGAGGTCGCATTTCCCTCTCGACTAAACAATTAGAGCCAGAACCGGGAGATATGCTAAAAAATCGCCCGTTAGTGTTTGAGAAAGCCGAAGAAATGGCGATTAAATACCGAGAAAAACGTCTAGCGGAAGCGGAAGGCCGGACTATCTCGGAAGTAGTTGAAGAAATTGAAGTCCCCCCCGCCTTGGAGGAGGAAGATTTAGTTCTCGCTGCTACCGAGGAGTAGGTCAGTTATCAGTTATGGGTTATCAGTTATGGGTTATCAGGAGGCAGTACCGATGAAAAAAATTTTCACCACCACAGATGAAAGAGGTTTCCTTCCCTATACCCCACACCCGTTCGGCGGTTCGGCTGAACGTTCGTGTTAGTGAGCCTGTCGAACTACTGAGCGTTCGACAAAGCTCACGCAGCGGTTCTACAGGCTCACCGTCCGCTCGACTGAGCGTTCGACAAAAGCTCACGCCGAAGTCTCACGCCGAAGTCTCGCCGAACGCCTGAAGATGGAAGTTCTTTGGTTAAAGAGTCAGAAGATACCGCACCAAAAAACTTGTCAGTTAGCAGGAATCTCGCCAAATACCTTATTATAGCGTTTCCTGTTCGCAAGAGGTACATTATCAATGTTGAAAAGCTTAATTATCAAAGGTTTAAGTGTGTCACACGGGCGTGAGAACCGCTATACATCAATCAAGTAGAGCCAGGAATTGTGCAGTGTAAAAATGCTGGCGTTGCTGAATTAAGCTATGAATCAGTAAGGAATAGGCACTTCTTGAAACTTCAGATAATGAATTAATAAACGAATAGAGTATCCTAACATTTCTGTAGACTTAGAATAGCAGAGTGTTTGGCGATGCAATCGGGCTAGATAATGTCTTAAACGTGTGTTCTCACCCTCTACTCTGGTCATATAAGTCTTACTAAGTACCTAAGCAAAATTAATTACACATTTCGATAAAGCTTTTGCCTATTGCCTATTGCCTTTTGCCTAT